>JAFWGE010000007.1 GCA_017512485.1 Oscillospiraceae bacterium | reverse complement strand
CTCCAAAGCGGAGCGTCCGACGCTCTTTCAGAAAACGCTCGACGAGCTGGGGATCCGGCACAAGCTCATCAGGGTCTACACACCTCGCCATAACGGCAAGGTCGAGCGCAGCCATCGCAAGGACAATGAATACTTCTACGCTTCTCACAAGTTCTATTCCTTTGACGACTTCCGCAAGCAGCTCGCCGTATGGCAGTACAAATACAACGACTTCCCTATGCGTCCCCTCAACTGGCGCTCTCCTAAACAGGTCCTTTCCGCTTTCCCTGATGTGTAACACATCATTGACAAACCTACAGTTGATTGATATTACCTCCGGGAACCGATCATTGACGATGAGACCCCGGCGTGTTATACTATGCAAAATGTTAGTATACTCAGCGAGTATACTGAAAGGAGAATGGAAATGGCCTGCAAGAAGAACAGGTGCTGCAAAAAGGACACAGTTAAAGAGGTTGAGGAGAAGATGGAACCGTTGGGCACTGAGATTCTGGATAAGGTCAGCGGAGCCGGCGATCCCTTCGAAGATGTACCCCGCGTCCCCGTTGAGGATATAGACGAGAATCTTAGAAAAGACGGCTGATCCCACACTGGGGCCGGTCCGAAACAGAAATGGATCTCCCGGAACGGCGTCTCCCTCCACCGTTCCAAGGGCGGTATGCATGCCCTGGCAGGTCCCGTACAGATTTATTTAAAGTTCTGTTGCAGAACAGGTCAAAATAGAGGTCAGAAGCCTGAACAAGGCATTCTGACCTCTTTTTTGTATGTTTTTTGTCGAAGACCAATCCGTTACGGCTTCTCGACTGAGTTCTCCGCGGCGAAGCTCTGCATTGCCCTTATAACGTAACCTATACCTTTTTGACGGTCCGGTCCGAAAGTAGCAGATATTTCGGTCTTCTCCAGAAACCGCACCTCCGCTGCGGCCACCTCTGCCAGGGGACGGCCGTCAAACAGCTTTTTAAGCAGGTACAGCACACCCTTTATGATTAAAGTGTCACTGTCCGCCATGGCATAAAAGCGCCCGTCCTGCGCACGCATGTCAAGCCACACACGGGAATGGCAGCCCCTGACCAGCCGTCCATCAGTTTTCTCCTCCGGCGCCATTATTGGGAGCATGGCGGCCAGTTCGATAAGATATGCATACTGTTCGAAACCGTCGCCGAGCTCCTGAAACTCATCGATCAGCGCCTCTTGCGCCGCGTCTATCCCGCTCATCTCTTGTTGTCCAACAACGCCGCTATCCGATCCAGGCCGCTGCACAGCGCGTCGATCTCCTCTCTCGTGTTGTAAAATGCCGGCGTCACCCGCACCGCGCCTGTCAAGGAAAAACGCTTAAGCAGAGGCTGCGCGCAATGGTGCCCGCTGCGTACAGCGACTCCCAGCTGATCAAGCAGTTTAGCCGCGTCGTAACAGGAAAGCCCACGAACGTTAAAACTTATGGCTCCTGCCCGCTCCGCCGGGGATCCGAGGACGTCCAAATCGCCGCGCTCCCCCAGCATCCTGCCTACATATGTCAGCAGTTCCGCCTCTCGGGCATATATTTCCGGCAACCCCAAATCCTTCAGATAACGCAGGGCTGCGCCAAGGCCGATGATGCCTGCTATATTCGGCGTCCCCGCTTCGAATTTGAAGGGGATCTCCGCAAAGGTAGATTTCTTTGTATCCACCTCGTCTATCATGCCTCCTCCGAAAGATGCGGGTGTCAGCCGTTCCAGCCATTCCCGCCTGCCATAGAGCACACCTACGCCTGTCGGTCCCATGATCTTATGGCCGGAGAAACACAGGAAATCACAGTCCAGCGCCTGGACGTCCACGCAGCCGTGGCGCATGGCCTGGGCCGCGTCCACAAGAACAGGACAGCCCGCGGCGTGGGCAATGGGGATGATCCTCTCCAGCGGGTTGACCGTGCCAAGTACGTTGGAGACCCAAGCAACGGCAAAAAGCTTCGGTCTTTTCTCCAGCAGGCGGGACAGTTCATTCAGGTCCAGTTCGCCCTCATCCGTCATATGTACTATGTCGAGCTCCGCTCCACTGCGGCGGCATGCCTCCTGCCACGGAACCAGGTTTGAATGGTGCTCCATCTGCGTTGTTATCACGCGGTCGCCCTGCTGCAAAATGCCGTCCGAGAAAGCACGGGCCGCAAGATTGATACTCCCTGTTGTACCGGATGTGAAAACTATCTCCTCCGGGCTGTTCGCGTTGATGAACCCGGCGGTCTCAAAGCGTACCCGCTCCACACGTTCAGTGGACTGTTCACTCAAATAATGCACGCCCCGATGGACATTGGCCTGAAAACTGCGGTACTGCTCCTCCACCGCCGCAAGTACCCTCTCGGGCACGAACGTGGTCGCCCCATTGTCCAGATATGCAAGCTTTCTCCCGTGTACGCTCCGGGACAGGATGGGAAAGTCCCGGCGGACCGTTTCTATATCAAAAACAGAAAGGTCTTTTCTCATACGTAAAGTTCCCCTCCCCCTCGCAGACGCCGCTAACGCCCCCTCCGTCTGAGACCTGCATCGAATCTGTTTCCCGGCACACGTACGACATACATATCAATCTGTACCGTTACAGGGAATGAGCCTCTTTACAGTCCATCCGCGTCGGCCAGAATTCCGTCTTCAGCATCGCGTCCCAGACGAGCTGGGCAAACTCTTCAAAACTGTGCACCTTAGGAGTTTTTGGCGCGTCAAGTTCGATGTTCAGCTCCTTTTGCAGTGACATGTACAGCAGCGTTTTTTTCACCATTGCCGATGTCGCCCCGGCACAGCTCCGGGCTGTATCAAATTCCCTGACCTGTTCCGGAGAGATCTTCATGGTCTTTGACAGGCTAAGGTCCGCCAGACGCTGGAAGTCAACGCCCTCACACTCTTCCTGTGTAAGCAGAAACCGTGCCAGGATATAGTTCCGGATACAGCTGCAGAGCGTTTTGAAACGCAGCGGCTGCGCCGCAAAGACACTTTCGATCTGCCTCCGGGATTCCGTCCGGGAGCGCAGAAGCAGTTCCCGGACGGAGCGTTCATCCGACACGTCGCTCAAATGGAGGCCAGGAGCTCTATCCCGAAGACTTCTGCAAGTCGGGCCAACTCTTTGGTATAATCGCCGTAAACCAGCGCGCAGTGGTCGCCGCACCATTTCTGTTTGTTCCAGAAGTCCGTCTGGTCCTTCACGCGGAAGATGACAAGGCCGTTGCAGTTATTGAGGTCGTATGCATCTCCGCCGATTATGGTGCCCCTGCCGACAAAGAGCTTACCCCCGTCCGGCGAGAAGCGGCATACCGTCACAGTCTGGCCCGCATCCTGCTCGAAGTCATATCTGAGCACTGCGCCCCACTTCTGTTCGTACGCGAAGTGGCGAAGAGCATATTTGCCCTTCTTATTTGGGTCACGGAAGCAGCGGTTTGGCACCGAGTGCTGCATGAAGTAAAGATTTTCAGGATCTTCCGCCTTCAGTTTAGCCAGCCGGCCCTCACTGAGTCCGAAGATACGGATAAAGTCGCCATTCTCATAGGGTACGGGGCTGGTGTTTCCCATGTAGGGGCGTCGGTTTGAGACGGCTATAAGCGCCTGTTGGCTCAGTACGGCGTTGGCGTCGAACTCGCATGATGAAGGGATGCCGCTCTCCATATTCAGCGAGTGTGCCAGACAAAAAGTAAATCTCATCTCATTGAGCCTGCGGGTAGAACACACATCCGGGCAGGGTATCGTAAAGCCGTTGCAGTCCTTCTCGTCCATCATCTTGCGTACGAGCAGCCAGGCCTTTACAGAGTTGATGACGTACTGACGGTCCACTTCCACTTCCTCTGCGCCGCCTATCATCTCGTCGGCGATCCGCTCGGCCTCGGCCAGCTCCTCCGGCGTAATATTCCAGGTCTTGCGTCCCGGGGTGGTATGGTTCCCTTCAGGCGCGGCAGGATACATATCGTCCAGCAGTTCATGGGCATTGATATAGCGGAAGTGCACTCCCAGCTTTGCTGTCACCGCGTCGTGATTGGAAAAAGTGTCTACGCTGGAATAGGAGGAGTCGGAATTGAAGCGGCTCGCCAGCAGGATGTTCGTACTGCGTATAATTTTGCGGGCACGCAGTGCGGCAAGGATCTCGCCGGCTTCCGTCCAGTTGATGGGAATATATATCTCACGGTCAGGGTTCTTCGCCTTAACTGCGGCAAAGATCGAGGTCGGAGAGAAGGAACTGCTGGGGCTGATGAACATAGGTACGTCTTTGAAGCGCTCGGCAAACTCAACGTCGATATCGTCTACAGCTATGTTGGAGAAGAAGAACGCAGCGTCCGCGTCCTGCATGCCGACGCGTAGGTCCTCCCAGACTGCTTCTTTGTTTTCCCAGTTATCCGTGCGTCCGCAGCGTACGGGTTCCAGCAGTTTTACTCCGGCGGGCAGACAGGCCTGCAGGCTTGTCAGAAATGCATCAAAGAGCTGCTCGTTGCCCAGCTTATCATAGCCGACCTCCAGCGCCTCACCCTTTCCAAAACGACATGGTCCCTCGTAGAAATAGCGGTGCTCCATTCCCAGCAGGACCGGACGGACCTTCAGTTCGATATCGCAGGCTTTTTTGATCATGTTTCTTTTCTCCTCTTTTTATGTTTTTTCGGCAGTATTCATATTCGCTTCTGCAGTTGTTCCCACACAAGCACGCTGATGTCGGAAAGGGTTTCCGTTTCGGCAGTGGAAAAAGGGTCGAAAGTGATTTTAAGATCCCGCTGGAGGGCAAGGAACAACAGTACCATTTTCGCGGTCTGGGAAGTTACGCCGTCGCAGCTCCTGGCCAGGTCGAACTCCTTCACCAGCTCCGGTGATACCTGCATACTCTTGGCCAGGCTGATACCCGCCAGTTCCCGGAAATTGTCCGTTACGCAATCAGCGTCCTCCAGATGGAACTTTGCCTTGATATACTCCGTGATCTCCCTGTGCACCAGCTCATACGTCAGTTCCGGAGCGGTATTGATCGCTTCGATGTGGAGCGCCGCGGCTGTACGGGATGCGAGGAGCAGTGCCCTGATCTTCTCGCGTCCGTCCATCAGTAGGATATTACCAGCGGTTCCACTCCCATGCTCTTTGCCAGGTCGATGAGCTGCTGTTTGTAATCCCCGTAGACCATGACCATGTGGAGGCCCACGTTGGTCTGGGCGTTGAAGAACTCGTCCACGTTGCGCACGCGGAAGTAGACGACCTCTGAGCAATTCGGAACACGGTAACCGTCGCCGGAGATGACCTCGGCCTGGGCGATCATCAGCTTCTCGGCGTTGGGTGAAAAACGGCATAGGGTCATAATATTCCCTTGGTCGTCATCGAAGTTGTATCGCATGGTGGCTCCGAAACCCTGGTCGTGGGCGAAATGCTGCATGGCGTAGTCAGAATCTTTCTTCGGATCCCTGATTCGGCGATGGGCGATGGAGTGCTGCATAAAGTATACATTGCTCCGGTCGTCACCCAGCCTCCGGCGCAGTATCTCGGCCTGCTGAGGGTCGCTGCCCAGAACGTAGGGTTCGCCGTTGGGTCCCCACGTCAGCGGTTCCGTGTTGCCGAGGAACGGGCATTTGCCAGAGACCGCCATCAGCGCCTGCATGGAAACGACGCCGTTCACATCAAATTCACAGGCGGAAGGGATGCCTTTCTCCAAATTGAGGGAATGGGTCAGACAGAATGTGAATTTCATTTCGTTAAGTCTGCGGGTGGAACAGACGTCCGGACAGGGCACGGTGAAACCGCAGCAGTCTTTGAAATCCATTTGCTTGCGCACCGTGATATAAGCGTAGAGGGATCTGAGCAGGTACCCACGGTCGATATCGACATATGCGGCCCCGGCCAGCAGTTCGTCGGCCAGTTTCTCGGCTTCTGCCATATCAGCGTCGGTGAGGTCCAGAGTCTGGCGTCCCGGCGTGGTGTGGTTGCCCTCCGCCGCGGCGGGACTCATCTGATCCAACAGTTCGTGGATGTTGACGAAACGGAACTGGACTCCCAGTTTAGCGGTGATCCGCTCATAGCTGTTGAAAGTATCCAGGCTGCTCTGGGAAATGGGGCTGCCGAAGCGGGTAGCCAGCAGCACACGGGTGGAACGCATTACCTTGCGTGCACGCAGGGTTGCCAACATCGGACCCAGCTGATCCCAGCGCCATACGGAATATACCTCGTGCTCACCCGTAAGAGCGCGGATCGCGGCCGGTACGCCGATATTACTGGCAAATGAGTCAGGCGATACTATAAGGGGTTTGCTGAACCTCGTGGCGAACTCCACTAAGCGGTCGTCACTGGCGATGGCGGCGGAACCCACCACCACATCACAGCGGTTCACAGCGTCGGTAATGGCTTCCCACTCGCTCTCGTGGTCGTCCCACTCATCCGTACGGCGCATGACAACGGGATCCATGATATCGATGTTCTCCCCCGCACTTTTCCTGAGATTATCAAGGAACATCCTCTGCTTTTGCGCGTTTGCCAGTGCATCGTAACCGGGCTCCAACGCGTCGCCGCTGCCAAACCGGCATGGGCCTTCGTAGTAGTACAGATGCTCCGCGACAGAAATCAGCGGCAACACCTTAAGCCTGACGTCAAATGCTCTTGTTATACTCATGTTTTGACCTCCTTATAAACTAAATAAAATAAAACGAAAATAGAAAATAAGATTGATGACTCCCTGCGCTCAACCAGGTATGTTCACCAGCTCGCCCAACCGTTGACACGCGTAAGATATCTCCTCCAACAGATGGAGGACTTCATCGAACACGCTCCTCTGAAGCCCGGTTAGGACAGCATATTTGTCGGTAAACTTCTGTTCAAGCTTTTCATATTCGGTACATGACATAGCCAGGATAGCCAGTTCTATGAACACTTTCCTCAGAGTGATGGTACTGCTGATCTGCGTGAGCTGCTTCAGAGCGGTATCCTCGTCTAAAAGCGGGGCGAATCTTGGAACGATCCCCATTTCGCTGCAGTACCAACGGATTCGGGATTGACCGTCCGGGCTGCCCCTCCGGTCTTCAGGCAGCATATGCAGCATAAGGTCCATCGTCAGTGCCTTTTGCGCGTCGTTCAGGTCGTGCAGATACATTTTTACTCTATACTCCTTTCGTACGGCAGGCGTACATCGACGCCCCGCCTTCCGGGTCTTATCGCAACAGATACATCTTGTTTTACCCGCCTATAATATAAAAAGCAGCGGTTCGTCACCACTGCTTTTGTGTAAACAGACACAGACACATACTTGATGTGTCGTCCAGGGTTTTGTAGGTCTTCTGACTGCAACGTCCAGACGCCGTATATGGGGCGTCAGCGCACCGGACCCGCCTTCTCTCTGCCCCGTTACAGGGCTTCAATGACCCGCTTTCGCGGTACACGGTCAAATGACCATGCAGAGGCCGGCACTTCGTCTTCACAGCTACAAACCAGACCGCAGGGTCTGGCCCGTGTACGGGACTTTCACCCGATTCCCTTGTTCAGCAAAGAACAAGAATGCGTGTCCGATCCAGTCGTACGGACCGGGTCGCGCATTTGCCACAAAAGCCGAAGTGTTATTCAGTTTTGTTTTGATTCCTTATAACAAAAGGATAATCCTTGAGTACCCGGGCTGTCAACACTGTATTTATGCGGTATTGACAGCCCGTTATAAGAAAAATGAATCAATGGGGTCGGCACAGTGAAAGCTGTGGTTCACCCGCCCCTTGTCCATATCTGTTCAGTTACCCTGGCCGGGCAGCATTCCTCATCCATCTTGAACAGCCGTATCTCCGCTGTCAGGGAAGTTCCCGGGAGTTCCGCCGTACAGGTCTCCCTTCCGCTCAACTCCGCCGTACCCAGCAGGCGCCCGCTCTCTGAATACGCGGCGAGAAAGCTGTACCCGTAACTGAAGTCGTCGGTTATGGTCACCGTTATCCTTTCCTTCCCAGCCTCTGTCTGCCATGAGGCCAGGGCATACAGCGTCACGTCGGTATCCAGTCTGCCATCCTCCAACTGTTTATACAGCTGTGTCCCTTTTCTGCACCATAGCTCAAAGTTGTCGTAGGCGAAAGTGTATGTCATAGCGCGGACTTCTGGGGAATATATGTATACCCGTTTAAGGTTTTTCGCCTGTGCAAAAGACGTGCAGTAGAGCAGCTCCACGGTATACGGTGCCGCGTACTCTTCCGCCTCGCTGTTTAAAGGATAATTCAGCAGTGTTTTGCAGTCCTTTTCCAGCAACGCCCCGTCCACGGAGCAGTATGCCATGCTGTCTTCGCTGACACTGAAAGCCGTGATGCTGCGGCAGTAGGAAAAGGCATAAGTGTCAATAATCACCACAGAGGCCGGTATAAACACCTCCCCGGTGAGGCCGCTGCCGAAAAATGCGCTGTACCCTATCCGCTTCAATCCCTCCGGAAATGCTGCTTCGGCAAGGCTGCATCCGTAAAACGCGTACGCCCCTATCTCCTCCAGGCCCTCGGGAAAGTGTACGGACCTGAGGTACTTTCGAGCGAACACTTCGTCTCCCACCGCCCGGACAGGATACCCTCCCACCGTGTCCGGAATGGTCACTTCCGCCGGGTCGTAATTTGACGACTCGCCGCTCCAACCCACGATAGTCGCGCTGTCCACGTCTATCTCAGCTGTGAACTCGCCCTGCGTGCATATCACCGGTGGATATCGTGTAATAACGTAATCGGCCGCCATGACGGATCCTTTGGAGAGTATTCTGCCCCAGTGTATCGAACGATTGTAGTTTCCCTCCGCGATTTTTACGCTGTCGGCGTATACCTCCAGTATTACGACGCTGTGAGAGTCGTTGTTAACGCGCAGTATGTCCCCGGTACGGAGACTTTCGTAGGAAAATTCATATTTTATCCTGCACGGCAGGTCGCCGAAAGCCGCGTCACTGAGCAGAAGGGCAAACCCTGCGCAGCCATATCCCCCGGAGTAATATCCGCCGTTCCAGGCGTAGTAATCACTGTTGTCCCACTTCATGCCCTCCGGGTACTTCTCCTTCATGGCAAGGATAAGTTCCAAAGCCTCCTCCTGCGCATGGGCTTCGGTCCCGGCGCAGAGCGCTGCCCTCCCCCTCCCCGATTCCACCGGGACGGCGTACCCCGTCACCGTATACCCGGCCCCGGTGGCTGGAGCAGCCTTCGCAGCAGGCAGCAGCGCCGCGGATGCCAACAGTATCGTCAGGATAAAGGAAAACGTTTTCTTCATGTATTCTCACCTGTCTAGCACATGATACCCGGCGCGATACCGGTTCCTCAGACACATGGGATCTAATCAATAATATATACCACCGCCGCGGTTTGTCAATCTGTCAGACCGGGCCGCCCTTTCTGTCTCGTTCATTGCCGGTCGGTTCGGAGCGTTCGGAACATACGGCTTTACAGCCTCGCGATATCGGCCCTCTGCCGTTGACATTTTGGCCGAGTTGGTATAAGTTATAAACAGAAGAAGTATGTGGAGGCGGAAAACGTGATCAGGATCGCACCTTCTATCCTTTCCGCGGATTTTGCTGATCTCGGCAGGGAACTCGCCGCAGTATCTGCAGCCGGAGCCGACTGGGCACACGTGGACGTAATGGACGGTGTATTCGTGCCCAACATTACCGTTGGCATCCCCGTGGTAAAAAGCCTCAGGAAGGCTACGGAACTCCCCCTGGACGTTCATCTCATGATAACCAACCCCCACCGTTACGTCGGTCAGTTTGCTGACGCCGGGGCCCACATGGTCACGGTCCATCTGGAGAGCGAGACTGCGGCAGATATTTCCCGTTCCCTGGATACCATACGTTCCCACGGAGCCCTGGCGGGGATTTCCATAAAGCCCGACACCAGGGCGGAAGCCGTTTTCCCCTGGCTTGATCGTGTGGATATGGTGCTTATAATGACGGTGGAGCCCGGCTTTGGCGGGCAGAGCCTCATTCCCCACACTCTGGACAAAGTCAAGGCCGTGCGGGCTGAAGCCGAGCGCCGTGGACTGGAACTCATGGTGGAAGTAGACGGCGGTGTCAACGCCAGGACCGCCCGGGCATGCACTGAAGCGGGCGCGGACGTCCTTGTGGCCGGGAGCGCCGTATTCGGTGCGGAAAACAGGGCTGCCGCTATTGCCGCCCTCAGAGCAGGGGTATAACAACCGCAAACGAACGCCGCTTCGGCGACGAAGTTAACATAGTTTTTACGGAGGAACACAAATGCCCGACATCAACCAGATAATAGACATAGCCAAAGAGTGCGGCTTTACCGCCGCCGCCGAGCTCAACGTAGAAAAGCTGAAATTCTTCCCCGAAGTGCGGGACATGTGTGCCGCCGACAAGTGCCACGCCTACGACAAAAAGTGGGTGTGTCCTCCCGGCTGCGGTACCCTGGAGGAGTGCGAGGCCCGCATCCGCGCGTACAAAAACGGCGTCATAGTACAGACCATGGGCGAACTGGAGGACGAGTTCGACTTTGAGACAATGGGAGACCTGATGAAGAACCACGCCGAAAGCTTCAAGGTCTTCGTCAAGAAGATCCGCCCCCTCTTCCCCAAGATCCTCCCTGTCAGTGCCGGAGACTGCTCCCACTGCGAAAGCTGCACTTATCCCGACGCTCCCTGCCGTTTCCCGGATATAGCCACATCCCCCATGGAGGCCAACGGGCTGCTGGTCAGCCAGGTATGCGAGGACAACGGCATAAAGTATTACTATGGCAAGAACACCCTGGCCTACACCAGCTGCTGTATGTTCGATCTGGACTGACGGCCTTTAGTTTACATAACATTTTCCAATCGGTATATATCCATCTCTTCCGGCACGGCGGTATCCGTGCAGAATTAGAAAGGAGTTTTGCCCTATGGATATCAAAGCAGCGATAACTCATAAAAAGGGAGAGATCTCCATCGAGACCGTACAGCTGGCTGATCCCCGCGAGAACGAGGTAATGGTCAAACTGGTGGCTTGCGGCGTCTGCCACACCGATACGGCCGCCATCGAACAGTTTATACCTGTTACCCTCCCCGCAGTTATGGGACACGAGGGCGTGGGCATAGTGGAGAAAGTCGGCCCAGGTGTAACTTCCCTTGCCCCCGGCGACCACGTTATTATGACCTTCCCCTCCTGCGGCGAGTGCCCCAAGTGCCTTGAGGGTCACCCCTACGCCTGCGAGATCCGCAACGACCTGTTCTTCAACGGCGTTCTGAAAGACGGTACCAAACGTCTCAGCCAGGACGGCGTGGAAGTTTCCTCATTCTTCTCCCAGGCCGGATTTGCCACCTATGCCGTGCTCAACGACAGAAATGCCGTTAAGGTGGATCCCACCGTTGACCTGAGGCCTTTGTGCTCCCTGGGCTGCGGAGTGCAGACAGGTGCGGGAGCCGTACTCAACAGGCTGAAACCCGAGGCCGGCAGCACCATCGCCATATTCGGCTGTGGAGGAGTGGGCATGGCCGCCATCATGGGTGCCGCTATTGTCGGCTGCGGCAAAATAATAGCCGTAGACGTAGTACCTTCCAGGCTTGAGATGGCCAAAGAGCTTGGAGCTACCGACGTCGTAAACGGCAAGACTGAGAACACCGTGGAACGCATCCGTGAGATAACCGGCGGAGGCGCCAACTACAGCGTGGAATGCTCCGGCATCCCTGCCCTCACCCTCCAGGCTATAGATTGCCTGGGCACCGAGGGCACGGCCTGCGTGGTCAGTGTTACCGGCGACGCGTCCATCAACATCCAGATGGAAGCCATGCTGATGAACCCCAGCCGCACCCTCTGTGGACTCACCGAGGGCGGCTCCAACCCGCAGGTCTTCATCCCCGAGCTGGTCAAGTACTTCTCTGAGGGCAGGCTGCCCGTGGACAAGCTGGTGAAGTTCTACCCCTTCGAGGACATCAAACAGGCTTTTGAAGACTCCCACAGTGGAAAGGTCATCAAGCCCATTCTGCTGTTCGATTGATACTTTACGAAAAGAAACCGCCGCGTGAACACGCGGCGGTTTCTTTTCGAACTTGCCGGCATAATGTGGGCAGGCAGATCATGGTTCGCGATCTGCCTGCCCACTGTTATACCCTGTGTGTCGTTTCCTTTATCCTATGTTCAATGAAACGGTTACCGTAGTTACGGCATTGCCGTAGGCGTCGAAGACCACGCAGTACAGCTGTCTGCCGTTCCTGGCGGCGGTGAGGTTCACCGAGTAGGTCTTGGTGGCCGTGCTGCTAACGGAGAACCTTTTTGCCCCGGGGTCTTTCACGTACCACGTGTAAGTCAGGCCGTCGCCTTTTGCCTCCACTGTGGCGGATGCCCTGGAGCCCGCCGGGCCGTAGTAGTCCACCGGCTGGGAGACTAGCTCAAGCTCATCGCCGATCCTCAACGTCACGGTGTTCGTGGTGAAGCTGCTGCCGTGCACGTCGCTGACTACGCAGTACAGCTGCCTGCCGCTCCTGGCGGCGGTGAGGTTCACAGAGTAGGTCTTGGTGGCCGTACTGCTCTTGGAGAACCTGTTGGCCCCCGGGTCCTTTACGTACCACGTATAACTCAGGCCGTCGCCTGTG
>JAFWGE010000026.1 GCA_017512485.1 Oscillospiraceae bacterium | reverse complement strand
CGCAAACCACCCGCTATACAGGAGTGAGCAAAGTAAATCCGGTTTTGGTATCTGCTATCAATTTGCTATCAAATGCCCCGTTTCCGCTTCAAAAACCCAGTGTTTTCAAGGCTTTGCGGGTTTTGTCAGTTATTCCCACTCGATTGTTCCGACCGGCTTTGGTGTAAGATCATACAGGACCCTGTTTACCCCCGGCACCTCATTTGGAATACGTTCCGCCAGGGTATGCATAAGCGTCCAGGGAAGTTCCTCCACCGTTGCCGTCATGGCGTCCACGGTGTTCACGGCACGAACTACCACAGGATATTCAAAGCTCCGCACGCCGTCCCTCACTCCGGTGGAACGTACCGGTGGAACGATCGTGAAATACTGCCACACTTTGTTTGAAAGACCTGCTTTGGTGAACTCCTCGCGTAAAATCGCGTCGGAATGCCTTACCGCTTCCAAACGGTCACGGGTTATGGCGCCGGTGCAACGTACTCCCAGTCCCGGCCCTGGGAACGGCTGCCTGTCCACCATGGCGGACGGAAGTCCAAGCTCTCTGCCGCACTGGCGTACCTCGTCCTTAAACAGCATTTTGAGAGGCTCCAGCAGTTTGAGACCGAGCTGGGAAGGAAGCCCTCCCACATTATGGTGGGATTTTACCGCCTTTACCGTTCTGGTACCGCTTTCAATGATATCCGGGTAAATGGTCCCTTGGGCAAGGAATTCTATGCCGTCATGCTTTGCGGCTTCCTCCTCAAACACCCTTATGAATTCTTCCCCGATGATCTTTCTCTTTTTCTCCGGATCTTCCACGCCCGCCAGCTTATTGAGGAATCGGTCACTGGCGTCCACGTATACCAGGTTCGCGCCGAGCTCATCCCTGAACGCCCTGACCACCTGCTCAGACTCTCCCATTCTCAGCAAGCCGTGGTTCACGTGCACGCATACCAGGCGGTCGCCTATAGCCCTTGTGAGGAGCGCACCAACAACGGATGAGTCCACGCCCCCGGAGAGGGCAAGTATCACTTTCCCGTCTCCGACCTGTTCTTTGATAAGCTCTATCTGATCGGCCACGAAGTTTGCGGCGCTCCAGTTCTCTTTAGCTCCGCAGTTTCCCAGCACAAAGTCCTTGAGTTCCTGTATCCTGTGTTCTTTATCATCAGCCCATGCAGTAAGAACACACCCCGCCTTATCCGTGGCATGGTCCACTGCAAGTACAGGTACGCCGCAGGTATAAACAAAGTTGCTGACGTCTATTGCTTTGCCGTTGACGACGCGGTTCTTTCCGCCGTTCAGGATGATTCCCTTTATATTGGGTATCGACCTTATCTGATCGGCGCTGATATCGTGGGGATATATCTCCGTGTATACGCCGAATTCCCTTATCTCACGAGCGATCTGGGTATTATTGTCCGCTCCCAGATCCAGAATCAGAATGATATCCTGCAGCATTTTTCTCTCCCTTTTCTATGTGTATAAATTGTATTCCGCACACAAACACCTGCGCCGGGAAATATGAATACGGCGGATTTGTTCCTGCGGCGCCCATGTGAACCCTGTTTTGAACCGCGGGGGAGACGGTCTCTCCCTGACGCAGGCCGATGCCCCGGCTGGCAGAATATAGGCCGCACGTGCCGTTGCCGACTATATGCAAATCTGATACCTGCCGCCCCGACCGAAGACAAAAAATCAGTTTATCTTCTCTCCCAGGAGTTTTGTCAGTTCGTTCATAAAGCTGTTGATATCCTTGAACTGCCTGTAAACCGAAGCGAACCTTACGTATGCCACCTCGTCAAGCTCGCGAAGGTGGCTCATAACCAGCTCCCCGATCTCCACAGCGCTTATCTCCCTTTTGAGCATATTCTGGATAGACATCTCGATCTCGTCTACACACTTGTCCAGATCAGACAGGGAGATAGGCCTTTTTTCACAGGCTTTGAGCATACCGTTGAGCACCTTGTTCCTGTCGAAGCTTTCTCTGCGACCGTCTTTCTTTATTACTACAAGCGGCAGGCTCTCAACATTTTCATATGTTGTGAATCTTCTGCCGCAGGAGAGGCATTCTCTTCTCCTCCTGATGCTCTCCCCCTCATCAGCGGGTCTTGAATCTACGACTTTGCTCTCGGAATATGCACAGTATGGGCACTTCATCGCATACAAATCCTTTCTGTCCTGAAAACGTACGTGAGTATATGCTGTTTATGCAGGTCTGCTTCCGGGTCATGCCGCTGTCCGCATATTATGCTGCGGGCAATCGGTGCTGATTATAGATTTTATCACTTTTACAGCCCATTAACAAGCTGTTTATACTCTTCATACGTATACATCAGATTTATATAATCCGTCAGGGCGTTTGTACTCATATGCTCCGGCAGCGACAGCTTTTTCAACAGGGCGGCTCTCCTGGCGGCGCTGCCCGCCGAGCCGCACAGGCCGTCGGCGTAAAGCTCGGCTTTTGTGACCTGTCCGGGCTTGCTTTTTTCTTTTTGATCGTGGAAATCAGCCCCGGCATTCTTCAAAGCGGCAACGAGAGTTTCCTCATCCATTGCTTCCACTCCGAGCTTCCCCTCCGCTGAGGGGGAATCTTTTCTGGTTTCCTTGCCGTATATGTCGGGTATATATGCATTCAGCACCTGTCCGGACGGTATCATGCTTTTCAAGCGGTTCCTGATGAGGAATCCCGAAGCGTCACTGTCGGTAAGTATTACTATCCCGCACGTTTCAGCAAGTCTCCTTATCATGCTCAGCTTATTCCGGTCAGAGAATATCTGGAACCCGTTCGTCTGAACGATAACGCCTTCAATATATCCCGCAAGTGCGCTCTTGTCATACCGTCCTTCAACAATAATGGCCTGCTTAATCTTCAGCATGGGCGACTTTCTCCTGTATCAGCTTAAGCACCAGCAACTCGAACAGTTCCTCGTTCCCGCCCCCGCCTGTTTTTGAGTCCAGGTCAGTTTCGGTGCAGGCTTTCAAGGCGCTGCGGCACCAGTCCACCGAAACGGCCGAAGCCAGCTGCATCGTCATCTTGGCTGAACTGGAATACATACCGGGACACACCTGCATAAATTTTTGAATTCCTCCGCCGCCACGCCTGACGAGACAGGCCGTGTAGATTCTCCTCAGCTGCCATCCGATAGCCCCAAGGATCGCTGCCGCGTCTGTATGCTGCTCAAACAGCTGTCCAAGCAGTTCGAAAGCCTTTCCGTGCTCCCCCCTGCAGATGTACCGTACAAGGCTGAACGTCTCGGCCTCGATCCCGGGGACTACCACCTTGTCGATATCATCTTTGGTGATGACCCCCCCTGTTGAATATGCGGACAGTTTTCCGATCTCCCCAAGGAGACCTGTCATCTGCCGGCCAACCATGAAGATAAGATACTGGGCGTCCTGAGTGCCTATTTCAAGGCCCTCGCTTTTAAAATGCCTTTTTATCCACGGCACGAGTCTGGCAGCGTCGTTAAGGGCGAACTCCACAGTAAGCGCATGTTTTTTCAGGACCCCGTGGATCTTTTTGCGGGCGTCGGTCTTATATGGGAGCGCGTCATATACGAAGATAAGGACGCAGTATTCCGGAATGTCCTCCAATATGGAGATAAAGCTCCTCTGCAGCCCTTCCTGCAGTTTATACAGGTCCACGTCCCTGACGATAACGACCCTGTACTCGCAAAGCATTGGAAGGCTGTTGACCGCCTGTGCCAGGTCCTCCGGACTGACGGAGGAATCGAAAAGATTCAGATTGAAGCTCTCGGCGGAAAGAGGCACCGCCATCTGCCGCATCTCCTCGATAGTCCTCTCGCGAAGATATGCCTCTTCGCCGTAGAAAACGTAGGTTCCGGCCAGGTTCTTGTTTTTTATCCGGCTTCGAAGCGTCTCGTAGCCGGAAGTATCGGTTTTTCCCGCCATAGTGTTTATTCTCCAGATGCTTTTACCGTAACTGTACCGTTGAAGTCCGTGCGCAAAACGGTGCAGTTCTCATTTTCCAGTCTTTCCAGGACTTCAGAAGAAGGGTGCCCGTATCCGTTGTCTATTCCCACAGATATAACGGCTATCTCCGGTTTGATCGTACGAAGGAACGGCTCACACGTAGAATTTCTGGAGCCGTGATGTCCTACCACAAGAAGTTCCGCGTCAGGGAGATCACAGAACTCAGTCAGTTTTCTCTCGTTTTCCGAGCCCATGTCCCCGGTAATAACGGTGTCAAAACTCCCATAACTGCAAATAACTCCCAGGCCGTCCTCATTGCTCCCGGTCCCGAGAGGAGGGATCAGCTCTATCGTAAGATCGCCCGCACGGACCCCGACAGGTTCGCTGACCGTTATCGTTTTCGTATCCGGCTGGGCAAACCGGGTCACATCTACCCCATCGATCTGCGGGGGTACCGCCATACAGCTCACGTCAAGCTGTGAGCACAGCACCTGCGTCCCGTTGGCGTGATCCGTGTGACAGTGTGTAAACACCAGCATGTCCACCCGCTCATGCCCCAGCGAACGCAGGTAAGCCGACGCCGCCGCTCCGGCGTTTGTAACGCCGCTGCCGCCGCAGTCTACTACGACGGCAGCCGACTGTGTGGTGATCACTGTGCAGGACCCCTGCCCCACGTCAAGAACCGACACCGTGCCCCCCGGCTCATCTGTCCACGACAGGAGCAGGCAAACCGCCAGAAGTATCCCGCTAAGTTCCATGGGAAGATACAGTTTCTTCTCCTTGTCTTTTATTATAAACCAAATTATGAGCAATATATAAGTGGCAATAAGCCAAAACCTTATATAACCGCTCCCGGTCTCCAAAGAAGACAGCCCGAAGGAGCCGATTTTTTTCACTACAGACCTGAAATACCATATACCTGCTGACGCCGGCCATGCGGCTGCTTTCCCCAGAGGCAGCCATATCGCCCCCAGGGGCAGGCTCAGCATTCCCAGCCCGAACACGGCGGACGCCGCCCACAAAACCAGCAGGTTGGACAGCGGTGCCGCCAGCGAAACGCTTCCAAACCATACGGCGCTGAGAGGTACGGTAAACACCATGGCGCACATGGTGGCACTCACAGCGGAAACGATAAAATTCACCGCCGATCTCAGGAGCCTGCTTCTGCCGCTCTTCCGGGAGACGGCTGCCGATATCCAGCGGACTGACGTCAGCCTGTCCCTGAGTCTTTGCGAAAACAGGACCAGGCCTACAGTTGAGGCAAAAGACATCTGCAGGGAGATGCTTTTTGCCGAAAACGGATTGACCGCCAGGAGGACAGCCATTGCGAAAGCAAGTGAGGTGAGAGAATCCTCCTCCCTTTTGGCCACGTAGGCAATGATCACGAATATCTGCATAATCCCTGCCCGAACAACACCCGGCGAAAAACCGGTCATCCCCATGAACACCATTATTACCGGGATACCCGCCAGATATGCCGCCCGCTTGTCCGGTATGATCAGGAACAACATGGCCATCAGGAATGAAACGTGCATGCCCGATACTGCCACCAGGTGGGACAGTCCGCTTCGTTGGAGCATATACCTGAACGACTGGTCCTTGTTAAGCTCCCGTTTGTCGCCCAGCAGCAACGCTTTCATGACTGCCGAGTTTTCCTGGCTGTAAAGCTTTTCTGCCATACGCCCTGCCCACTCGGCAAGGTAGACGTGAGCGTATCTTAGCCGGAACCCGGATCTTTCCGCCGAGATCTCACCTCTCTGATACGCGAAAAGGAACACTCCTATGCCCGGATAATAATCATCCAGCCCCCCCGAAGACGGCATCTCCAGTTCCGCCTCCAGCGTAAGAACGTCTCCCGGGGATATTTCTGCGTTCCTGTCATTCAGCCACAGGATCGCTGTCAGGCCGGGAAAGCCGTCACCGGTGAGTTTTACCCTGACCTGGCTGCCGTATTTTGTCTCGCTGCTGAATCTCACGGCGCGCGCGGTGATCTGTGTTTGGCATCCGGCAAGTTCTTCGGCCGGTCTGTACCGTATTGAATAGAATAAAGAAAACCATACCAGTCCCAGAACCGCGGCCAGTACCATGCAGAGAGCCTTCTTTCTCCGCATAATGAGGCACAGAACGCCCGCTGCAGCCGCGGCCGCAGCCGTGGGGAAGAGCGCGCTGTACGGGATGACATACGCGGCCAAAAACACCGCGGCACAGAACGCGGCGGCCGTGAGCATAAGCTTTCTCATGCGATAACCTCTGTGAAATAACGCGGAACACAGTGTAGACAATAAAGGTAGAACGCCGTTCCCGGAGCCATACCGTCAAGCTCCCCTTAAATGCATCAAGCCCACCCGCTGTATTCACGGATGGGCTTGGAAAGCACGCTATATGATCAGTCTCTCTGCTGCCTCATGCGGGCAAAGCAGTCGCTGCAATAAACGGGCCTGTCAGACTTGGGCTCGAACGGAACCTTCGCCTCGCCGCCGCAAGCGGCGCATACCGCCGTGAAGTACTCACGGGGAGCTTTGGCGGCGTTTTTACGGGCATCTCTACAGGGCTTGCAGCGCTGAGGCTCATTCTGGAAGCCTCTCTCGGCATAGAACTCCTGCTCGCCAGCGGAGAAAATGAACTCCTGGCCGCACTCTTTGCAGATCAAAGTTTTGTCTTCGTACATGATTTTCCCTCTCTTTGAAAAATGATTGCCCGTTGCGGTTAAACCGTATTCTTTGTGCGCACAGTGCTGCACAGGGGGCACATATTTGCGAACGGCTCAAGCCGTTGTCGCCGTATTGAAAAGCCGCAGGGCCTTGCGGCGCACCCTCTGGATCGCGTTGTCCACTGCTTTTATCTCCCTGCCAAGGGAATGCGCGATCTCAGAGCATGAGTAGCCGTCCAGATAGAGTTCCAATACTTTTTCTTCAAGCCCGGACAGCTCTTTTTTTAATTGTGCGGTGCGCTCATCAGCCTGCTCCTGCCCTATGAGCACTTCTTCCGGATCCGGTACACTCTGCTGCGGGATACTGTCCTCACAGTCAAAAGAGAAAGGATGATAAGAAACTGCTTTGTTAAGGGGTAGGTTTTTATATCTTGCGTCGGATCTGATCGCAGAAATAAGCCTGCGCTTGATACAGATTTGCGCATAAGTCCTGAATGCGGTATTCCTGTCCGCGCGGTAGTCCCGCACGGCATTAAGGAGCCCCAGCATTCCTTCCTGAATGAGGTCTTCCGAATCTCCGCCCGCAAGGAAGTACGGTCTGGCACATGCACGGACCATCCGGTAGTACCTCTTTAGAAGGACCTCCTCGGCTTCTATTGAGCCTGAACAGGCCAACACGATGAGTTCCTCGTCCGAAGCAGTTCCCGGGAGCCCATTCTCTTCAGCCAAATCCGTCCCTCCTTGTGTAATATATATGAAAAGGACCTTGCGTGTCAAGTTTTATTTAAAATATCTTTATTTAGGCGTAAATTATTGTCTGTTTTTTACAAATACTAACAATCTTTTTACCATCTGTGCCCCTTCAGCCGTCGAGAGGGATACTGATCTGACCCTGGTAATCGGCTTCCAGCCCCAGATGCTCATATGCGAGTCTCGTCACACATCTGCCCCTCGGCGTTCTGGACAAATATCCGAGCTGAAGCAAATACGGTTCATAGACATCCTCCAGTGTAACGGCTTCCTCCCCGACAGTGGCCGCAAGAGTGTCTATTCCCACCGGCCCCCCGCCATAGTTCCTTATAATGCTCATGAGCATGTTCCTGTCTGTCGCGTCCAGCCCTATCTCGTCTATATCCAGCATTCGCAGGGCTTCATCGGCCACTTTACGGGTTATAACCCCGGACGCGCACACCTGGGCGTAATCACGCACCCTTCTGAGCAGCCGGTTTGCGATCCTGGGAGTACCCCTTGAACGTGAGGCTATCTCCATTGCCCCTTCGGGGTCTATTTCCACTTCCATTATTCTGGCGCTGCGTACAACTATCTGCTGAAGATGCTCCGGAGAGTACAGGTCGAGCTTCAGCGTAACGCCGAAACGCTCCCTCAGGGGGGCCGACAGTTGCCCCGCCCTGGTCGTCGCCCCAATAAGTGTGAAACCCTGCAGGTCGATACGTATTGAATTTGCCGAGGGTCCCTTGCCTATGATGATGTCCAGGGCATAGTCCTCCATAGCGGGGTACAATATTTCCTCAATACTGCGGTTAAGCCTGTGGATCTCATCCACAAAAAGTATATCGCCCATGGAAAGGTTCGTGAGAAGGGCCGCGAGATCTCCTGCTTTCTCTATGGCAGGACCTGAGGTTATGCGGAGATTACCGCCCATTTCATTTGCGATTATTCCCGCCAGTGTCGTTTTCCCAAGCCCCGGCGGGCCGTATAGAAGCACGTGGTCAAGAGGCTCAGCGCGTTTTTTCGCTGCTTCTATATATACGGCAAGGTTGTTTTTTACTTTCTCCTGCCCTATATAATCAGAAAGGAACCTGGGCCTCAGGCTTTTTTCGGCTGCGTCCTCCTGAAGAAACGAACCGGTGATTATCGGAGTGTTCTCCATCTCATCGGTATAATCGATCCCCATTCGCGGCTGTCCCCCCTTTCTCCGAAGCGGATATGCTTATTGCCTCAGCGTGTTTTTAAGCGCTTCTTTTATTATCTGCTCAAGGGTCATGTTTTTTATATCCAGCCCCTTCATGGCAGCGCTTATCTCAGACGAACTGTACCCCAGCACAGAGAGCGCGGCTGTCGCCTCCTGCACCGTGTTCAGTGCCCCTGGGTCTTCGGAAACATATGGTACCGCGGCTGAAACGTCCAGGGTTTGATCTTTTTCCAGTTTGCCTTTCAGCTCCAGTATGATGCGCTGTGCCAGCTTCTTACCTATGCCCGGTGCGGCTGTGAGCGCCTTCTCGTCCCCGGTAACGACGCTCATCACCAACGTTTGGGTAGTTGACGCTGAAAGTATCGAGAGTGCGGCCTTTGGTCCCACCCCCGATATAGAAATGAGCTGACGGAATAAGTTGAGTTCTCCCTGTGTTGAAAACCCGTAGAGTTCCAGCACGTCTTCCCGGACGTGCAGATGGGTATAAAGTCTGGCCTTTTCCCCTTTTTTGATGCTGCCCAGCGTAACGGCGCTGGTCTTCACGGCGTACCCGACTCCGGAGCAGTCTATGACTGCCAGATACGGTTCTACATGCTCTACAGTACCGGAAACATAGTAATACATCACATATAGTCCTTCAAAAGAGATGTGCTCGCCCTGGCGTGGCATATTGCCACAGCGAGCGCGTCGGCGGCGTCGTCCGGTTTTGGCACGCTCTGCAGCCTGAGTATCCTCCTTGTCATATCCATGACCTGCTTTTTTTCTGCCCTGCCGTAACCCACAACAGCCTGCTTTACCTGCAGAGGCGTATACTCGAAAAGCGGCACCTGGCTTTTAGCCGCCGCCAGAAGTATTACCCCCCTGCCGTGGGCTACGTTTATCCCGGTCGTCACGTTGGTATTGAAGAACAGTTCCTCCACGCTCACCGCGTCCGGTTTGAATCTCTCCAGCAGTTCCAGCACGTCGCGCTCTATCTCCACGAGGCGGTCTGCCAGCGGTCTGCCGGGTGCCGTGGTTATCGCCCCGTATTTTACCGCCCTGAGTTCATTCCTGTCCGCGTTTATCACGCCGAATCCCACGGTGGCTATTCCCGGGTCGACGCCGAGTATCGTCACAGTTTCTCCAGTGAAGCGGACAGTTCATCAAGCCATCCGCCCTTGAAGTACTCGATAGCGCCCCTGTCGCAGGCCTCGGACAACTCCGGCTGCATCGGGATCGTCCCGAGCATACTTAATCCATGTCGGCTGGCTGTCTCGTGGGCATTGCTCTTGCCGAATATCTCTATTTTCTTTCCGCAGTCCGGGCAAATGACGTAACTCATATTCTCCACCATACCCAGTACAGGCACGGACATCATGCTCGCCATATTGACTGCTTTCTCCACCACCATGGATACGAGGCTTTGCGGCGACGTCACGATTACCACCCCATCAAGAGGCAGGCTCTGGAACGCGGTCAAAGCCACGTCCCCGGTCCCGGGAGGCATGTCAATGAACATGTAGTCCAGATCTCCCCATGCCACGTCCGTCCAGAACTGCTTGGCAACTCCGGCTATTATCGGTCCGCGCCATATCACTGGGTCTGTTTCGCTGTTGAGAAGCAGGTTTATGGACATGACTTTTATTCCGCCCGCACTGCTTACCGGAAGTATCCCGTCCTGGGATGCCCCGGCCTTTTGCGTGATCCCGAAAGCTTTTGGGATAGACGGCCCGGTTATATCGAGATCCATTATGCCGGTTTTGTATCCCTTCCTGGCGGCGGATACCGCCAGAAGAGACGTTACCAAGGACTTCCCGACCCCTCCTTTGCCGCTGAGAACAGCGATCACTTTCTTAACGCTGCTGCCTTGATGGATCTTCTCTTTCTGAGGCGCGCTTCTGTCGGCGCATTCCTCCTTGCACGACGAACAGTCGTGCGTACATTCTCCACTCATCTTTTTCCCTCCAAAACATCACATGGCCAATATATCCAGCTTCCCGTCCTTAACGGAAAGTTTTATGTGGGTTATGGCCTCCTCATATCTGCGTACTATCATGGAAGCGACCTCATCTTCAATTTCCTTCTGGATAAGCCGCCGCAGGTTTCTGGCCCCGTATTTTACGGAGTATGATTTCTCTGTAAGGTAATCCAGCAGGCTTTCGTCCCAGGTAAGGGTGAGCGCCTGTTCCGCCATGGACTGCCGAAGTTCCTCCAGCATTATCCCGGAGATGTCTCTGAAGTTTTCTTCCGTGAGGTGGTTGAACGTTATCACTTCGTCCACGCGGTTTATGAATTCAGGCCTCAGGAAGCTCTGGAGGGCTTTCATAGCCTTCTCCTTGCTCTGTTCGTTGGCTGTGCGGTCAAAACCGAGGGTAACGGAATTGTTTTCGCTGCCGGCGTTGGATGTCATGATTATGATCGTATTCTCAAAATTGATATGCCTGCCCTGGGCGTCGGTAATGATGCCGTCGTCCAGTACCTGAAGCAGGATGTTCATCACGTCCGGATGCGCTTTCTCTATCTCGTCAAAAAGAATAACGGAATAAGGCCTTCTGCGTATCTTCTCCGTGAGCTGCCCGGCTTCGTCATACCCTATATAGCCGGGGGGCGAACCGATTATCTTTGATACGCTGTACGCTTCCATATATTCCGACATATCCAGCCTGATCAGGCTCTCCACAGAATGGAACATATCGTCGGCAACGCATTTTACCAACTCGGTCTTTCCCACGCCGGTCGGGCCAACAAATATGAAAGAGACTGGTCTGCGTTTCGGTGATATCCCCACCCTCTTGCGCCGTATGGCGGCAGACACCGCGGCTACGGCCTCGTCCTGACCGACGATGCGTTTCTTCAGGCGTTCTTCCATCTCTGCCAGCCTTTGGTACTCCTGTACTGCGATGGTACTGGCAGGTATTTTTGTCCATAGCTCTATTACACGAGCCAGGTGATCCATTGTTATCTCCGGCCGGGACAGGCTGCTGAGTTCATCCAGTTTCGCCTGCGCCTTCAGTTCCTCACTTCGCAGATATGCCAGCCTTTCGTAGGACTCCACCTGCTCATCGGACATGAGCAGCTCTCGTTCCTTTTGGATATCGTCGAGTTCCTTACGGAGTTTTGCGGCCTGAGTTATGTTCTCGTCTCGGAGATTGAGGTCGGAACAAGCCTCATCAAGCAGGTCTATGGCTTTATCCGGGAGGAACCTGTCGGTGATATACCTCTCGGAAAGAATAACAGCCTGTTTTACTATGTTTTCCGGAATCTTTACCTCGTGATACTCCTCATAATAGTGCGCTATGCCCTTGAGTATCTCGATGGACTCCTCGATATTGGGTTCGTTTACGATCACCGGCTGGAACCTGCGCTCCAGGGCCGAATCTTTCTCTATATGTTTGCGGTACTCGGTGAGAGTTGTCGCTCCTATGACCTGTATCTCCCCACGGGAAAGAGCGGGCTTGAGGATATTCGCCGCGTTCATGGACCCTTCAGCGTCTCCAGCGCCGACGATCGTATGTACCTCGTCTATAACCAGAATGATATTTCCCAGTTTTGTTATCTCCTGGATGAGGCCCTTCATCCGGCTCTCAAACTGTCCCCTGAACTGAGTGCCCGCCACCAGGGACGTCAGGTCCAGCAGGTGTACTTCCTTGCTGAGGAGCTTATACGGCACCTGGCCTTCGACGATCCGCTGGGCGAGCCCCTCGGCAATAGCGGTCTTGCCGACTCCCGGTTCCCCTATCAGGCAGGGATTGTTCTTCTGTCGGCGGTTAAGTATCTGGACTACTCTCTCTATCTCCTTCTCCCTGCCGACTATATGATCCAGTTTGCCTTCCTTTGCCTTGTCTGTCAGGGAAATGCAGTAGGTGTTGAGAAATTTCCTTTTATGCTGGCGCTGTTCGGCCTTTTTTCCGGGGTGTTCCTCCTGACCCTGCTGCTGGGCCTGCTCAGCTCCGCCGAAAAGTTTGCTGAGGAACGGGAACGTCGCCGTTTTCCCCTCGTCTTCATCTTCATCCCCGCCGCTCATTTCAGCGAGGGCGTTGGGGTCTTCCATACCCCTGAACGCCTCCATCATGTCGGTAGAGATGCCGTCCAGGTCCTCGTCGGACAGGCCCATCTTCTGCATCATATCGTTTACTGGCTTTATCCCCAGTTCTTTGGCGCACTTGAGGCAAAGCCCCTCGTTTACGGTATTCCCGTTTTCGATTTTGGTAATGAATACAACTGCGATGTTTTTCTTACACCGCGAACATAATGTAGGACGCATTTTTTCTCCTTAAACTTTGCAATTGATACAATGACGCGCCCGCTCCGTGGTTTCACCCCGCGCGCGTTGTGGACAGTCCGCATGCGGCCTCTCGTAAAACGCGCAGCCGGTGTCTGTCACGTGCGGGCCCCCTGCGGCGGTGCTCCGGTCCCGGGCATGCCCTCTGAGATATTCTGTTTAAAAATCAATACAGAGTCATCCTCTGAAGCGGATTGTCCTTGAAAAAGAATGCCAGCACGGAAGAGTCCTTAAAAATACTCTCCGGCAGAAATGCGCCGCAGAAGCGCAGGATCCAACACACTCCGTAAAGTGCCAGGAATCCGATCATTACCGATACCGCGGCTCCGCCTATCCTGCTGACTATATCGAACTCCGGGAAGTGGATGATAAGGTTAAACAGGTTCATCATAGCCCCGGCCGCGATGAGTATGACAGCGCACAGTACCAGGAACACAAGCGCATAAGATATAACTGCCGCTGTCTTTACTGTGATCTGTTCACGCATCTGGGCGTCCACTTCGGTATTCGTTCTTGCGATCTCCCCGGCAAACCGTTCGGAAAGCTGTGAATCAAAACCCATTTCCTTAAACGAGAGCACGCAGGCGGATCTCACCGTGCCGTCATACTCACGGGGGACCTCGATGGGGAGCTCAACGGTCTCTCCGTTTTCGTCTTTTTCGGTACGCGCTTTCTCTCCGATGGCTTTGAGCGACGCATCATCGACGATTCCGGTTATCATGGGCTCTATCGCCTTTGTGAACTGCGGAGAGTACGCAGCAGCCGCTTTATTGGCAATTATTACGGCGGCAACGAATACGATTATTCCCACAAGGGAATGCACGATTCCGTTGTGCCATCCCTTCACCGCCATATAAACGAGGAAGAAAATCGCCAGAATACTAATAATGGCCCCGATTCCCGCTGTAAGGATAATATTCATCGTGTAAATCCTTTCCCACAATATGGATATGCTGGCATCGCCGGGATCACGTATCAGCGCTCATACAGCTTCGCGCTTATATGACCCAATATTATCGCGTTTTCGTCCGGATCAAGGAAAACGTTTTTCGCCCCGCTCAGTGACGTGAGCCCGCCGTTCTCCTCCATTAATGAAGTAAACATCGCCATGCTGTCGTTGAGAAGGACCGCCACCGTATCTCTCCCCGCTGACAGGGATCGGACCGTGCCCATAACGTTCGCTCTGCCGAGCTCCCTGCCCGCGAAGTCCACGGCCACGATCTCGGAATAAGTGTCGGTATATGTCCGGCTCAGAGACAGCACAAAATAGTTCTCCGCCTCCAGGCTGAAGCAGTTAAGGGTGCGGCCTGCGTATTTATATACTCCCTGCTCCTCCCCCGCTGAGTTGAGTATGACCGCTCTGTCTTCCGCGAGGCATGTTATAATGCCGTTCCTGCCATATTTTACAGCAAGTGCGATACTGTTATCAAGTTTATATGATCCCTGCTGTTCCTCAGAACTCAGGCTGAACAAATTGACTGCGCTGTAAAACTCATCCCCATCCTGATGGAGTGTGACCACAGCCAGGTTCCGGTTATCCGGAGACAGGGCAGCCGTAAACACGTAACCCCCGGCGCTGGACCATTTATACACAGCTTCAGCCCTGTTGTTCAGCACAGTCACGGAACCTTTATAGCCTTCCTCCAGGGTACATACAGCGCTCCATCCGTTTTCGTTGACGCACGCGCTTATGATCTTTTCCGTACTGGTATACTCCGCGACGGTCTTTCTGACGCTGAACACTCTGAGGGAAGTACCTCCCGAATCATAAGCCACCGCCATTCCCCCACTGCAGTCCAGAGCGGGGGTCTGGGCTTCAAAAGGTTCCTGGTACGAGACCCTTCCTTTACTGTCATAGGCTGCGGTCTCCACACATGACGCCGTCACTATCCTTCCCGACGCCATACCGAACACTCTGCCCGCCTGGGCCTCATAATTAATGAAATCCGCCAGGTCCCTGGCGTCGTCCATTCTGTTCTGTCCGCTCTTTTCGGAATTCGACGCCACAGCCGCGATGAGCACGACCACGGCAAGAAGAGCGAGAAAAATGGTGATGATAATGAAAGGTCTGTTCCTGACGGAAATAGCAGAGCCCTCCTCCGGGGGCTGAACGTCCCCCGTCTGCGCGGGCGTCAACACCGTGCTGTTATCCTCGTCCATCCATCATACTCCTGACAGGTTCCTCTTCATACTCTGCCCTCGTCATATAAAGCCCGTCGGCGGGCATCGTCGGACCGGCAAGACATCTGTTTCCGGAACGGAGGATGTCTTCTATCTCCCCCGGGCCGATCTTCCCGTGTCCGGCATAAACGGCTGTTCCCGCCATGGCTCTCGCCATATTATATAAGAAGCCGTTAGCACTTATTCGAAGTTTTATTATATCACCGCTGCGCTGAATGTCAAAGCCATAAACTGTCCTGACAGTCGTTTTTACATTTGTCCCCACTGATCTGAGCGCAGCGAAATCGTGTGTCCCGGTCATACCGGCCGCCGCCTGTCTCATAAGCCCGATATCCAGCTTTTCGGGTATAAAGCAGGCCCTGTTCACGTAAAACGGGTCCCTGAGGCGTGAATTGTAGATGATATACGTATACTCCTTACGTACGCACGAAAATACGGAATGAAACCCCTCGCTGACACGGCAGGCGTCCAAAACCGCCACGTCATCCGGAAGTCTGGCGTTCAGGGCAAGTGGCAGTTTTTCGCAGGGTATCGAACATTTTGCGGAGAAATTAGCCGCGTATTCCTTTGCGTGCACTCCGGCGTCGGTACGCCCGCACCCTGTTACCTTAACTTCAGAACCCAGGGCTCCGCTCACCGCCCGCTCCACGATCTGCTGAACGGTAACCGCGTTTTTCTGTCTCTGCCACCCATGGTAAGCGGTACCGATATACCTGAGTTTTATGGCTATATGGTCACAGTCCATAGTGTCTGAATATCAGTGTTCCGGCCAGAAGGACCACTCCCACCGCGATAGCCGCGTAGTCGGCCCGTTTTACAACCAGAACGTTCAGTTTCGTCCTGTTCTCCCCGTTGTTGTAGCAGCGGCACTCCATTGCCGTGGCCAGTTCATCCGCCCTGCGGAATGCGCTTACAAAAAGGGGCACAAGTATGGGCACCAGCGCCTTGGCCCTGCGGATAATGTTTCCGCTTGTGAAATCCGCCCCCCTTGCTTTCTGGGCGGAGATTATCTTGTCCGTCTCCTCGATAAGTGTGGGTATGAACCTGAGGGCTATGCTCATCATCATGGCCAGTTCATGCACCGGCACCTTTATCTTTTTCAGGGGTTTCAGCAGCGACTCCATGCCGTCAGTCAGCCTGATGGGTGAAGTTGTATATGTCAGGAGAAAGGTTCCGCACACAAGGAGCAGGATCCTGAGCACCATAAAAAACGCGGTGCTGATGCCTTCTTTAGTAATACTGATCTTCCAAAAGCTCACAAGGGGTTCGCCCGGGGTATACAGGATGTTCAGCACCGCGGTAACAATGATTATTATTATCAGCGGCTTGAACCCGCTCATAAGAGTCTTTGCCCCTATATGCGCCGTGATCGCCGAACATACGAGGAACAGAAGTATCAGCCCGTACGAAAAGAACCATTTTGCAAGGAACAGCAAAACAATGTACTCCACCGTAAGGACGATCTTCACTCTTGGATCCAGACGGTGTATGGCAGTATCCCCGGGAAAATACTGTCCCAGCGTTATGTCTTTAAGCATTACCGAGCCCCCACTTTCCGTCAAGGAGCACGCTCTTTGCCTGTTCCACCGTATATACCGACTGCGGGACGTCAAACCCCATGCGTCTGAGGCATGAGAACACCTGTGTTATCTCCGGAGTATCCAGCCTCATTTTCTCAAGAGCTTCCATGTTGTCAAACACCTTTTCAGGCGTCCCGTCCATCACTATTTTCCCGCCTGAAAGTACGGTCAGCCTGTTCGCCTGTCTGGCGGCCTCCTCCATATTGTGAGTGACCAGGATGACCGCCGCATTGTTTTCACGGTGATACGCCCTTATGTTCTCCATAAGGTTCCGGCTCCCCATGGGGTCCAGCCCCGCGGTGGGTTCGTCCAGAATAAGCACCTCGGGCCGCATGGCTATTACCCCGGCTATAGCGGCCCTTCTTTTGCCGCCGCCAGAGAGGTCAAACGGGGATTTTGCCAGCTGGTCCTCGGTAAGACCCACAAAACCGGCCGCCTCGTACACTCTCTCCTCGATCTCCGAAGGGCTGAGCCCCATATTTCTGGGGCCGAAAGAAATATCTTTAAATACCGTCTCTTCAAAGAGCTGATACTCCGGATACTGGAAAACGAGGCCGACTTTAAAACGTATGCTGTTGTTGAATGCTTTTGAACTCCATATATCCTGTCCGTTGAACAGGACTTTTCCGGAATCCGGCTGGAGAAGTCCGTTAAGATGCTGTATGAGTGTAGACTTTCCCGATCCTGTCTGCCCGATCACCGCAACAAACTCCCCGGGGTCCACCGAAAAATCCACGCCGTCCAGGGCCAGGTGTTCAAAAGGGGTCCCTTTGCTGTAAATATGTGTGAGTTTCTGCGTTTCAATGATCGGACTCAATGTGTTCTCCTTCCGGCCGAGTACCGTCGGTTTTTACGTTTTTCATCAATGCTGCCAGAACTTCCGCGCAGCGCTCCGGTTCCAGAGCGTCCAGCGGCACGTCAACGCCCGCCCTGCGAAGTTCGTACATAAGCGCCACCGGGGCCGGGACGTCCAGGTTTACGCCTCGCAGTTCCTCCACGTGGGAGAATATCTCGCTGGGGGTCCCGTCCAGAAATACGCTGCCCTTGTCCATCACGATCACACGGTCCGCCCCGGTAACTTCATTCATATGGTGGGTTATAAGGACCACAGTGATCCCAAACTGCCTGTTAAGGGTGTATACGGTCTTTATGATCTCTTTCCTGCCATACGGGTCCAGCATGGCCGTGGGCTCGTCCAGAACAATACAATCCGGCTGCATTGCTATCACCCCGGCTATGGCTATTCGCTGCTTCTGGCCCCCGGACAGAAGATGAGGGGAATGCGTACGCATGTGGTACATCTCCACCACGTTGAGCGCGTCGTCCACCCGCCGCCTGATCTCCTCGCTTTTTACGCCGAGATTCTCCGGCGCAAACGCTACGTCCTCCTCGACAACATTGGCTACGATCTGATTGTCCGGGTTCTGGAACACCATGCCTACCGTTTTCCTGATCTCCAGAGTGCGGCTCTCGTCACTGGTGTCTATACCGGAAACCCAGACTTTCCCGACGTCTGGCAGATAGATAGCGTTAAAGTGTTTTGCAAGCGTCGACTTGCCGGAACCATTGTGGCCGATTATCGCCACGAAACTGCCGCGGTTTATTTTCAGATCCACGCCATGAAGCACTTCTATTGTAGGTTCACTCTCTCCTGCGGAGAAGGAATGCCGCAGTTCCCTGGTTTCTATTATTGCTTCTTCCATCAGGCCCGCTCCCGTTATTTCGTCCATCTTCCGCACGCCCCGCAGGGCAGTGAAAGCCCCGAAGCACTGACCGGCAGCCCCAGTTCTTCCGCCTCGGTCTTTCCCCCGTACTTTGCTGCCATGGCGCTGTGCAGCACATACCTGAGCGCCGATGGGGCAAGGCCGGTCGAATATGAGTTGATTATAAAAAACAAGGGGTCGTCGCCGAGCACGTCCATACACGAACAGACCAACTGCCAGAGGGATTGCTCGATCTTCCACACCTCTCCGGAAGGGCCTCTGCCATATGATGGAGGGTCCATCACCACGGCGTCGTATTTTCTTCCCCTACGGGCTTCCCGCTCCACAAAACGCACCACATCGTCAACTATCCAGCGTATGGGCGCTTCCCCAAGGCCGTTGAGTTTCGCGTTGTCCCGCGCCCAGGATACCATGCCCTTCGCCGCGTCCACGTGGCACACCGACGCACCCGCTGCGGCGCAGGCGCATGACGCGGCACCGGTATACGCGAAAAGGTTCAGTACGTTTACCTGCCTGCGCGACGACCGGATCTTTTCGGACATGAAATCCCAATTTGCCGCCTGTTCGGGGAACAGGCCCGTGTGTTTAAAATTCATCGGTTTGACATTGAATCGCAGGCTGCCGTACCGGAGAGTCCACATTTCGGGAAGGGTGTTCCGGTTCCAGCTCCCCCCTCCGGTAGCGGACCGGGTATACCTGGCATCCGGTCTGTCCCAGTGCCGGTCCCGGCGGGAAGTGCTCCATACCGCCTGCGGGTCCGGCCTTATAAGGTAGTACTTCCCCCACCGTTCAAGGCGTTCGCCGTCCGAACAGTCAAGGAGTTCATAATCCTGCCATTTGTCACTGACCCACATGCAAAAGTCCTCTCGATTCACGCAAATATGACGCCACAGTATTATAGCATCAGCAGACTATCGCGTCAATTACCATTGTATTCCGTACGCCCGGGCTGACAACGCTTGAGGATTTCCCGGCTTCGGCGGACTCTTACTGCCCAGATACAGAGTTCTCCCGGCAGTGAAAGCGAGCTTCACCGCCGGGAGAATCGCTGTTATTTCGCCGGCCTGACTTTACAGGTCAGGGCGCCGTCCTCAGCCGACACCACCAGGGTAGATCCTTCGGAGATATCATTGCTGAGCAGTGTGCGGGCAATGAGCGTCTGGACATGGTTCTGCAGATACCTCTTTACAGGCCTCGCCCCGTATACGGGGTCGTAAGATTTTTCAATAACGATCTCCCGGGCTTCGGGGGTCATTTCAAGCTTCAGGGTCTTCTCAGCCAGCCTGTCCTCCAGGATCTTCGTCTGGATATCCACGATCTTTATCAGGTTCTCCTTCGTAAGAGGGCTGTAAAATACGATCTCATCAAGCCTGTTCAGGAATTCGGGGCGGAAATTGCGGCGTAGTTCCTCCATCACCATATCCTTTGCCTGCTGCGATATCTCACCGTTGCTGTTGATACCTTCCAGCAGATAAGAAGAGCCAAGGTTGCTGGTGAGGATGATTATCGTGTTTTTGAAATCCACAGTGCGCCCCTGGCTGTCGGTGATACGTCCGTCATCCAGCACCTGGAGCAGGATATTGAAAACATCCGGGTGGGCTTTTTCGATCTCATCGAAGAGCACCACACTGTACGGTTTGCGCCGCACCGCTTCCGTTAGCTGCCCGCCTTCATCGTAGCCGACATATCCCGGAGGAGCCCCCACCAGTCTAGATACGGAGAATTTCTCCATATACTCGCTCATATCTATTCTTACCATATTCTGCTCGCCGTCAAAAAGGCTTTGGGCCAACGCTTTGGCAAGTTCCGTCTTGCCTACGCCAGTGGGACCCAGGAACATAAACGAGCCGATAGGCCTGTTGGGGTCGCTTATACCGGCCCTGGAGCGAAGTATCGCCTCCGACACCTTGGTCACCGCCTCATCCTGTCCGACCACGCGCTCATGCAGCACGTCCTCGAGCCTCAGCAGTTTCTCGCGTTCCCCCTCCATAAGTTTCGACACGGGAATGCCTGTCCAGCGCGCCACGATGCCGGCTATCTCCTCCTGGGTGACCGTGTCGTGGACCATGCCCCCCCCTTTGGCTTTCTTTTCGCTGGCCTCTTCGGCTTCGTGCAGCTTCTTTTCCAGTTCAGGCAGCACCGAGTACTTGAGCCTTGCGGCTTTTTCGTACTCATAGTTCCTCTGTGCCGCTTCTATGTCCCCGTTGGTCTTTTCGATCTCCGCCTTGATCTTTTTGACGTCCTCGACGGCGGATTTTTCGACCTCCCATCTGGTTTTCATCTCGTTGAAGGTCTCTTTCAGTTCCGCCAGTTCCTTTGTAAGCCGCTCAAGCCTCTCCCTGGACAGCGTATCGCTCTCCTTCTTCAACGCCATCTCCTCTATCTCAAGCTGCATTACCTTCCTGCGAATGTCGTCCATCTCCGCCGGCATGGAATCTATCTCCGTCCTTACCATGGCACAGGCCTCGTCGACAAGGTCTATGGCTTTATCCGGCAGGAAACGGTCCGTGATATATCTGTTGCCCAAAGTGGCGGCCGCCACCAGGGCGCTGTCGTGTATACGGACGCCGTGAAATATCTCGTAGCGCTCTTTCAGGCCCCTGAGTATGGAGATGGTGTCCTCAACGGTGGGCTCGTCCACCATCACCGGCTGGAAACGGCGCTCCAGAGCCGCATCTTTTTCTATATATTTGCGATATTCGTCCAGTGTGGTGGCACCGATGCAGTGAAGTTCCCCCCGGGCAAGCATGGGTTTAAGCAGGTTGCCCGCGTCCATAGATCCCTCGGTCTTCCCCGCCCCCACGATGGTGTGGAGCTCATCTATAAAAAGGATTATCCTTCCCTCGCTCTGCCTGACTTCCTCAAGGACTGCTTTCAGTCTCTCCTCAAACTCCCCCCTGTATTTGGCCCCCGCTATCAGAGCGCCCATATCCAGGGAGAATATCGTTTTGTCCTTAAGGCCCTCCGGCACGTCTCCGGTTTTTATCCTCTGCGCAAGCCCCTCGGCGATGGCCGTTTTTCCCACGCCGGGCTCACCTATGAGTACGGGGTTGTTTTTTGTTTTTCTTGAAAGGATCCTGATAACGTTCCTGATCTCGGCGTCCCTGCCTATAACGGGATCAAGTTCCTGACTTTTCGCCTTTTCCACGAGGTCAGTGCCGTACTTGGTCAGGGCGTCGTAAGTGCTCTCCGGGGTATCTGTGGTGACCTTTGATCTCTTCACCGTTTCCAGTTGTTTGAGGAAAGCGTCCTTGTTGACTCCATATTGGTTGAATATCTCTCTGATGGACGGCGTCTGGCAGTTGAATATTCCAAGCATTACCAGTTCAACCGAGACGTACTCGTCGCCTTGTTTTGCCGCCGCCTTTTCGGCATACTGCATTATTTTATCAGTAGTCCTGTCAAGATACAGGCTGCTCTGCTCAATGCTGTTGCCCGAAACTTTCGGGAAACTGTCGATCACTGTGTCCAGTCTGGACAGGATACCGTCACAGTTTATCCCCTGTTTGCTGAGCAGGGACCCGATCAGTCCCCCGTCCTGATCGATGAGGGCGTACAGCAGATGTTCAGGCATCAGATACGCGTTCTGATTTTCCCTGGCCATCTCCTGGGCGGTATTGAGGGCTTCAACAGTCTTCTGTGTATATTTCTGAATGTTCATATCGTTCACCGTATTCTCTCCGGCGCAATAGGCCTGAATTATTGGTCCCTCCGGCGGTCACCGCAAACGCGGCTTCACAGCCGGACGGACGCGAAAGGGTCATCCGCTTACAGTGCCCGGGCTCAAAGCAGGATGTTTCCTCCCGCCAGATACTCCTCATACCTTGCGTCCACATCTTCCGGGGAATACCTGCCGCTGAGGAATCCCTTCAGCATGGTATCAAAAAACTTGATATACCCGGATATCGCCTGGGCTATATCGTCACTGGTATAATTCCTGTCCCTGTTCATCTGTATGCTGCGCACAAACCGTCCTTCGTACAGCGCGTATTTAATTACCGCTCCTTTCATCAGGGGTGCCAGCCTGCGCGACTCTATCTGTTTTATAAGCCTGAAGAACTCTGTCAGCGCCGTTATCAGTGCGGAAGACTGTGTCCTGTAGATCACCGACAGTTCACCCATAGCCAAGCCATCGCCGCTGTATATCTGGACCTCGTATTTAACGGTGGGCCTGTATTTGTACTCCAGACTGCTTTTCAGGGACATCGTCTGCTGATTTGGCACAAAAAAAGGTACTATGTCCCTGTCCGGCCTCAGCAGTTCTTCGATAGCCCCGAAAATATCATTGATCCGCTTTTCCGGCGTCATAACAGAGACGTACTCGGCAAGTATCTGATTGACCAGGTTTGACCGGTTGGTCCCTATCCTGTGCGCCTGCCTGTCTATTTCCCGAACCACATCGTCGTTCAGCATCAGGCTGTACAGTGTCCTTTTCATATTTCAGCCATGCCTCCTTTACGGCATTCGATGACCGCGGTAATCTTCTCTCTTTTCTGTACCGCCATCATATAATAGCACAGCAATATAATTTGTCAAGCTATTTATATAAATTTTATTGTAATTTATTGTTTGATCTCTCGCAGTCTTATGTATCTGTATTTCAGTCTGTTATTGTGTATTACTGGAAAAAATGCTATTATAAATACATATAAATAAAATTGTCGTCAGCACCGGACACCGGCCCGGATCAATATCATGATCAAACAATCAATCAAAAACAGGAAAGGAGAAAGGGCGCGACCCGAAAAGGAATGAAATATCCGCATCTGTTTGAACCGATCACCATTGGAAACACGTTTTTCCGCAACAGACTGTTCGCCTCTCCAACCGGCCCCCAGAACATGACGTACGAAGGTTTTCCCACCCCGGATATATGCACCCTGTACGAATTGAAAGCCATGGGCGGCTGCGCATCCGTTTGCGTGGGCGAGGGCATAGTTGACAGTAAATTCGGCCAGAGCAATTATTTCCACACGCACCTTGACGACCCAATGGGCAAGCCTCATTTCAGCGCCCTCGCCAGAAGCATATACAGGCACGGGGCCGTGGCCGTCATGGAGCTCCAGCACCCCGGCGCCTCCGCGAAAATGTCCCGTGACCGTGAGGGTGTGGCATACTCCAGTGTTGACATGATGACCCGCTACGGCTATGAAGCAAAAGAAATGCCCCCTGAGATCATTGAGCGTACCATCAAAGCCTTCGGCAGCGCCGCCCTCATGCTGAAGCAGAGCGGATTTGGCATGGTCCTGGTCCACGGCGGCCACGGCTGGCTGATATCCCAGTTCCTCTCCCCTGAGGTAAACAAGAGGAAGGATGAGTGGGGCGGAAGCTTTGAAAACAGGATGCGCCTCCCTCTGGCGATAGTTGCCGAGATCAAGAAGCAGTGCGGCCGGGACTTTCCCGTGGAGTTCCGCATGAGCGGAACGGAGTGCACCGAAACTGGCTATGATATTCAGGAGGGCATAAAAATTGCCAAAGCCCTGGACGGCAAAGTAGATATTATCCACGTCTCTACCGGAAGTCACGAGGACGACGAATCTTTCTATATAACCCATCCTACCATGTTCCTGGAGGAGGGATGCAACGTAAAATACGCCGCTGCCATCAAAAAGCACGTTTCCACCCCCGTGGCAACTGTGGGCGCCCTTGTAGAACCGGCCATGATGGAGGAGATAATCGCTTCCGGGCAGGCGGACATAGTCGAGGGAGCGAGGGAATACATATGCGACCCGTTCTTTCCCAGGAAAGCCAGGGAGGGGCGTGACGAAGATATCAGAAAATGCATGCGGTGTCTGAGCTGTTTCTCCACCCTGATAAACCACGGTTTCTTCTCATGCGCCATAAACCCGGTCACCAGCAATGAAACAGAGATTCTCTACGACAATGAAAAACCCGTGCCCAAAAAGGTCCTCGTGGCAGGCGGTGGAATGGGCGGGATGCAGGCCGCTATCACCGCCGCGGAGCGCGGCCATCAGGTGATCCTCTGTGAAAAGAGCGACAGGCTGGGCGGAGTTCTGCTCTGTGAGGAAAAGGTCCCGTTCAAATCCAGGCTCAAGGACCACATAGCGTATCAGGAGAGGGAGCTCGCACGGACGGGAGTAGACGTCAGGCTCAACACAGAGGTCACTCCGGAATACGCCAGTTCCATCGGTGCTGACGTGATCATCGCCGCCATAGGCGCTGTGCAGAGCGTTCCCCCCATTCCCGGTATTGGCGGAGAAAACGTCATGAGCGCTGAGGAAGCGTATATGAACATCGACAAAGTAGGAAATAAGGTCGTCATTCTCGGAGGCGGTCTTGTAGGTTCTGAACTGGCCCTATATCTGGACATGAACGGAAAGGACGTCACCGTTCTTGAGATGCTGCCGGAACTTAATTTCGGCGAGAACTTCCTCCACGGCCGCGGGCTTTTCTATGAACTCCGCAGGAGAAAAGTGGCCATAGAGCTTTCAACAAAGGCCCTGAAAATAGAAAAAGACGGCGTCGCAGGCGAAAAAGACGGGGAACAGCGCCTGTTCCGGGCAGATACTGTTATATACGCCACCGGGATGAAGCCTCTCCGGCAGGAGGCGGCCGCTCTGGGAGAGTGCGCGGGCGAGTTCCATCAGATCGGCGACTGCCTTGTCCCCAACAATATCCAGGCTGCCACTTCAGCGGGTTTCCAGGCCGCCAGGGATATCGGGAGGTACTTCCGATGAACCCCGTGCCGGCGGCTGATCCCGCGGCGTACGATATTCAGCTCTCATAAATATTTATAACCGGAGGTCGCTCACACTTCTGAGCGACCTCCGGTTATTTATTATATCATTATTATAATGCTGTCTGCGGTGAGCATATGTCTTACGCCTCGTCCATACAGCCTGCCATCTGTGTCTTTCGCATACATGAACTTCCCGGCACGATCGTCCGGGCGCTGCATATCATACATGACAGGAAAATTAAAAGGGCAGCCGCAGCTGCCCTTTTAATCGATTCGTAATGCCTTGTTATCCGGATCCCGGCCCTTACTTCACTATGTGGCAGGCCACAAAGTGGTTGGGCTCGACCTCTCTGAATTCCGGAGTTACCGAACGGCACTCCTCTTTCGCGAAGGGGCAGCGTGCCGCGAAACGGCATCCGGGAGGAGGATTGATGGGGGAGGTGACCTCACCCTTCATGACCTCTGCCTCTTTGCCCTTATAGGAGATGTCAGGGATAGGAATGGCTGTAAGAAGGGCCTTCGTATAAGGATGCAGCGGGTTGTCGAACAGCATGTCCGAGGGCGCCATCTCAGCCATCTTGCCCAGATAGAGGACCATGATGTCGTCGGAGATGTGCTTGACGACGGAGAGGTCGTGGGTAATAAAGATGTATGTAAGGCCAAGCTGATCCTTAAGGTCCATCATCAGGTTCAGTATCTGAGCCTGAATGGAAACGTCCAGAGCGGATACCGGCTCATCGCAGACGATGAACTCAGGATTCAGGGCCAAAGCCCTGGCGACGCCGATCCTCTGGCGGCGTCCACCGTCCAACTCGTGGGGGTAAGTGTTAACGTACCTCTCGTCCAGTCCGACCAGCGACATGAGTTCCACGACTCTGGCCTGACGCTCTTCCTTGGTCTTGAAAAGCTTGTGGATCTTGAGGGGCTCCTCTATGATGTCGGCCACCGTCATCTTCGGGTCGAGTGAAGAGAACGGGTCCTGGAAGATGATCTGCATCTGACGGCGCAGGGGGAGCATCTCTTTCTTCTTTTTGAACGTGATGTCCTCGCCGTTGTAGATTATCTGACCGTCTGTAGACTCAAGGAGTTTCAGTACGGTACGTCCCAGGGTGGACTTTCCGCATCCTGACTCACCGACGACGCCGAGAGTTTTACCCTTATACAGCTTGATGTTGACGTCGTCCACCGCGTGCAGCGGTCCTGCGGGAGTATCGAAGTACTTTTTAAGATGGATTGTTTCAAGCAGCGGAGTCTCGCTCATACTGCAGCCTCCTTTCCAGCAAACAGATGACACTGGCACCTGTAATCGCCGTTACGGTACGTCGGAACCTCGCCGGACTTACAGACCTCCATGCACTTCTCACAGCGCGGATGGAAATGGCAGCCCTCAGGCAGCTCCGCCGGGTTCGGGGTAAGACCAAAGATAGGTTTGAGTCGGCTGGTCTTCTCCTGAATGTTCGGTATGGAACCGAACAGGCCCTCGGTGTAGGGATGGTGAGGCTTGCTCTTGTCGAACAGTTCCTCCAGAGTGCCGTATTCGATAATCTCTCCGGCGTACATTATGGCGACCTTATCGCAGAAGTTTGCAACTATTCCTAGGTCGTGGGTGATAAGGATAACAGAGGACTTAAGCTCCTTCTGCAGGTTCCTCATCATCTTGATGACCTGGGCCTGGATAGTAACGTCCAGAGCCGTGGTGGGCTCGTCGGCCAACAGAAGATCGGGGTTACAGGCTATGGCTATGGCTATCATGATCCTCTGCTTCATTCCGCCGGAGAACTGGTGGGGGTACTCTCTCTTCCTTGACGGGGGAATACCGACCATGGTGAGGATGTTGTCCACGCGGTCCTCGACTTCATGCAGGGAGATGCCTTCATTATGGATCTTGATAACGTCCGCGATCTGCTCGCCCACACGGAACACGGGGTTGAGGCTCGTCATGGGGTCCTGGAATATCATGGAGATCTTACTGCCGCGGATATTGCGGATCTCCTTGTCATCCATCTTGTTAATATCCTTGCCCTCGAAGAGTATCTCTCCATCCACCTCGGAGGTGTACTTAGGCAGCAGCTTCAGCAGGCTCAGAGCCGTGGTGGTTTTGCCTGCGCCCGTCTCTCCGACGAGTCCCAGGATCTCGCCCTTATCGAGCTTGAGATTGACATGGTTGACAGCGCGGGAAATAACGCCGTCTGTGGTATATCTGACGCTGAGGTCTTTCAGTTCAAGAAGTGTTTCACCCATTTTTTTCCCTCCTTATGCTTTGCCCTTGAGCTGCGGGTCAAACGCGTCTCTGAGGCAGTCGCCGAAAGTGTTGATCATCAGCGACGTGAACACCAGAGCTATACCGGGCACCCAGACCATGAACGGGGAACGCATCATGTAAGTAAGACCTTCATTGAGCATGGAGCCCCACTCGGGACGGGGCGGCTTGATGCCGAGGCCTATGAAGCTGAGGGTAGCAACCTGCAGGATATTGCCGGAAACGTTGCCGGCGCACTGAATGATGATGATACTGATGATGTTGGGGAACAGGTGCTTGAACATGATATGGGTCGGGGTTCCTCCGAGAGCCGTGGAGGACTCGACGTATTCCATCTGAGCCACGGACAGGGAATAGCTTCGAATCATTCTCGTATGGTAAGACACGCCGCTAATAGTTATTGCCGTCATCAGCTGCCAGATGCCATTGCCGAGGCCGGAGCAGATGGCGAGGCTTATTATGATGCCAGGCACGGAACTGAGTATGTCCATGATACGCATGATGATCATATCGGCAAGTCCGCCGTAAAGCGCGCAGATACATGCCAGAACGGATCCGATAAACAGAGATATCAGTGTGCTCCCCACACCGATAAGGAGAGCCACGCGGCTGCCGTGGAAGATACGGGCGGCCATATCGCGCCCCAGATGGTCGCAGCCCAGCCAATGAGACCCGTCTTTGAAGGGCTGAAGCAGTTTGTTGGAAGCGACCTGCTCAATGGCCCATTTTTGATAGGGGTATACGATGTCGGAAATAAGAGCGATAAAACATACGAGCAGGATGCCAGCCAAAGCGATCATCGCCAGTTTACGGTTTTTCAGGCGGCTCCATACCTCTGCTCCCTGGCTGTTCTTTTTTACTTTTTTTGCTTTTGTCGGAGTATTTGCAGCTGCCGAAACGTTAGCCATTGTTATGCCGCCTCCTTCTCTTTTTCTTTGTCTGTCTTTTTGCTTCTCTTGGCAGACACGAACGTCGCTTTGATCCTCGGGTCTACGAGTGCATAGGAGAGGTCGATGATAAGCATCATCAGGCAGCAGATAATAGCCAGCATCATGGATGACGCCATTATCATCGGGATATCCTTGGAGTTGATTGCCTCAACTATCTTGGAGCCGACTCCGGGAAGGGCGAAAACGTTCTCTATGACGACCGATCCGCCCATCTGGAGGGCAAATACCGATCCGGTGATGGTTATCATCGGAAGGAGTGCGTTACGAAGCGCGTCACGGTAAATAACAGTACGCTCCGTTGCGCCCTTGCTTCGAGCGGTACGCACATAGTCCTTACGGATACAGTCAAGCATGGAGCTGCGGACCTGCCTCATGTAGTAGGCCGAACCGGGCAGCACCGAAGTTACGACAGGCAAGATCCAGTGCTTGAATGACGTCAGACCGTATGTCGGCAGCCATTTGAGTTTAAGGGAGAACGTCAGCAGCAAGACCAGCGCCAGCCAGAAACCCGGTATTGAACCGACGATCTTACAGATAACGTTTGTGATATCATCCACCAGGGTGTACTGCTTTACCGCGCACAGAACACCCAGCGGGACGCCTATCAGCAGTGTGCAGATCGTTGTTACGATAGCAAATTTCAGCGTGGTGGGGATACGGTATCCGATCTCCGTCCATACCGGACCCCTGGTCTTATATGACATTCCGAAATCGCCCTTTGAGATGATACCCCACACCCAGTTGAGGTACTGTACGACTACCGGTTTGTCGAGTCCGAGTTCATGCTGCAGATTGTAGTAATCTTCCGGCGTGTACTGTGTCGGAAGCATCTGGGTTATCGCGTCAGCCTTTGACAGGCTGAGGAAAAGGAAGATCAGAAGCGCGATAACCAGCAGCATAAACGGTATCAAGATTATACGCTTGATGGTGTATTTCAGCATATACAACTCTCCTTGCTTCTGGATTTTTTCGCGGCATACGCTTTCCCGTGACCGCATATCGCCTGAAATGCGTACGCCGCATTTTGCGGTACGGGTTGCCGGAGCATTCCTCCGACGTCGCGCTGAGATAATTGTTCGAACGCTTTGTCCGCTCCGTTGGTCGGCGCGCTTACGGCCATTTCTCCAGCATGAGCGTCTGGCACAACCTGACAGCGGACGTCCTGGAATACTGTGTTACTTCATCGCAGGCCTCCCATCAATATCCTCCCATAAAAAAGTATTCGCTGATTATTTTACCGTCTCCCCTGTCTTTCGTCTGCTCGTATCTTCCAAGACCCGGTAGACCGGTCAAATACGGGATTATGGATTGGATTATTGGTTCCCCGCCCCGATTTCTGCGGTAGCAGGTGCCACGCCCTTCCCCGGCTCCGGATACCGGATCCGTCTGCCACCGGGGTCCGGGCCCACTTTGATATCTTTGATATCTCTTCATTGATATACGGAAAACATGGTGATAGCGATCCGTTATCGTGATATTGATAGCTAAAGTGGTCCTATGGGGCATAAAGTATATGCTATTTTAACAAACTATACCCTTTTTGTGAATTGCAAATTTGCGAACATGCTTTCGTCAAAAGGAAAAAGTTAAATCTCAACAAATTTTGTCGTTGTGAGTTGTAACTATTAACAGCTTCACGTTCGGTTGTCCATTTCAGCCGTACCCAGCCGCCCCCGATGCTCCGCAGTATTATGATATTGTACTGCCTAAGTATGTGTGATATAATGGTTGCCCGGTGTGCGGCTGCATTTATACGGAGTCAGCGCATCGGTTCCAGGCCTGCATCAGTTACTGAAAAGGACGGTCTCCCGTATGGATACATTATATTTGGAGAGATTCCTGATCGTCGCAGATCAGAAGAGTTTTACAAAAGCGGCCAACAAGCTGTTTCTGAGCACCTCTACCGTCAGCAAAAGCGTGGTATATCTCGAAGAGAGCCTCGGAGTCAAACTCCTGAACCGCTCAAACCAGTCGGTGGAGCTCACAAAGTGCGGGGAACTTCTGGTAGAGAGGGGCAAAGACCTTATTCAGGAGATATCCCAGCTTAAAAGTGACCTGTCCCAGCTTGTGGAGCGCTCCGGATATACTCTTAATATTTTCCGCATGGCCGCATTCAGCCCTGCGTTCCTGTCCGCATACAGGAGTTATTCGACCCTCTATCCGGAAGACATCGTCCAGATCTATACCCACTCCCCCATCGGTGTATCAAAAGCCCTGGAGAGCGGCCTGGCCGATGCCGGACTTGTGGTTGACAGCGCTGATTCATGGAACAGGCAGGGATTCAGCGTACGCGTAATAGCGCAGGAACCGTTCTGCGCAGTCGTGTCCGCGAATCACGCCCTTTCCGACAGAAGCAGCATCTCCGCCGACGACCTCGTGCAGGAAAAGATACTGGAATTCGGGCCCATAAAGACCGGCTACAGCGAATCCGTGGCGGAAGCCCACGGAAGACTTACCCGCCTTCTTTCCGAGAAACGCACCAACATAGTTACGTTCAACAACGACGAGACCCTGATGTTCCAGCTGAGGGCCGGCCTCGGAGTCCGGCTTATGGGAAAATCGTCCGCCATGGAACTCTATCCGGACATGCGCCACATAGAACTGTCCGGTTTTGACACCGGGATACAAGTCTTTTTCGTATGGAAAGAGATAAACGGAAACCCGGCTCTGAAGCGCTTTCTGGAGTTGCTTTGAACACTTGTTTTGTTGGGTTAAATATACTCCATTATTACCGATCTTGCAAATGTATTTTACGCCTGAAAGCCTCTCCGCATGGTAAAAAATACGTCCGGATTTTGGTTCGTATAACCAACGTCCGGACGTATTTTTTCGTTCATTCACATAATGTCAGCGCCGCCTCTGTACATTATGTTCAAAATATAAGGGAAGAAACCAGCTGGGAAAATTCCGCGGGGTCTTCCAGCGGCAGATCCGCCATAAGGCACGCCTGTCCATAAAGCACCCTGCACAGCTTCTCCGCCCTGTCCGGGTCTTCATTGACGGCCGCCTCAAGCTTGGCGAACACTTCGTGTTCGGGATTCAGCTGGAGGATCCTCTGGGCTTTTATCTGCCCCGCGCTCTCCTCATCCCTGGCAACGGTTTTAAGATATTTCTCCATCTCGAAGGATATCCCGCCCTCTGCGGTGAGGCATACGGGCTGGGAAACCAGCTGACCGGAGATCCTGGCCTCTTTTATTTTTCCCTCAAGTGCTTTTCCCACGAAGTCCAGTAGCTGTTTGTGCTTCTCGTTCTTCTGTTTTACCTTCTCCTTTTCTTCGTCCCCCACCAGACCGTCATCGTCATTGACCGATTTGAACTGCCTGTTGTCATACTCCCTGAGGGTCTGGATCACGAATTCATCCACGCTGTCTGTAAGATAGAGCATCTCCATGCCCCGCTGCTTTATAACCTCGGTCTGGGGGAGCCTGTCTATCCTGGCGGTGTCGTCTCCGGAAGCGTAGTAGATGTATTTCTGGTCCTCCGGCATGCGTGAAACATATTCCCTGAGAGTCACAAGCCCGCCCTGGGTGGATGAGTGATACATGAGCAGGTCTTTCAGGTCCTCGGACGCCGCGCCGTAAGAGGCCAGTATCCCGTATTTCAGCTGCAGGCCGAAACACCTGAAAAACTTCTCATAGTTCTCCCTGTCCTCGTCCATCATTTTCTTCAGCTCGGAGCGAATGCGTTTCTCGATATTGCCCGCAATGACTTTGACCTGTCTGCTCTTCTGCAGTGTCTCTCTGGATATATTCAGGCTGACGTCCTGAGTATCCACCACGCCCTTTACAAATCTGAAATGCTCCGGGAGCAGCTCCTCGCACGAGTCCATGATCAGCACGCCGCTGGAATACAGCTGCAGTCCCCTTTTATACTCGGTAGTATAGTAGTCGTACGGCACCTCTCCCGGTACGTACAGCAGGGCGCGGAAACTGACAAGGCCCTCCGCGTTCATTGTTATCACGCGCAGCGGCTTGTCCGGCCTGAGAAACTTCTCCGAATAGAAGCTGTCGTAGTCCTCCTTGGGGACCTCGCCCTTGTTGCGCTGCCATATGGGTACCATGCTGTTGAGAGTAACGTCCTCGGTATAATCCTCGTAGCGGGGTTTTTCGTCGTTTTCGCCTTCCACCCGCCGGGTACGCTTCATGAGGAGTTTGATCGGATAGCGGATATAATCCGAATATCTGCGTACGAGGGTCTGGATCGTGTATTGTTCGAGATACTGCCCGAAATTGTCGTCCTCGGTATCTTCTTTTATGTGCATGACAACACTTGTCCCGTGGCCGTCCTTCTCGCATTCACTCACCTGATACCCGTCGACCCCGGAGGACGTCCAGCACCATGCCTCCTGTGAATCGTATCTTTTGCTCATGACCGTCACCTTGTCACTGACCATGAACGCGGAATAGAACCCCACTCCGAACTGCCCGATTATATCGATATCTTCCTTCTTCTCCATCCCGTCCCGGAATTTAAGGGAACCGCTGCGGGCAATTGTTCCCAGATTTGACTCCAGTTCCTCTTTCGACATGCCTACACCGTTATCTGATACCGTGAGCAGACGGTTTTCCTTGTCTATGTCAATACGGATATAGAAATCGTCCCTCGACATCCCGATGGTATCATCCGTGAGCGCCATGTAGCACAGCTTGTCCTCGGCGTCGCTGGCGTTCGAGATCATCTCCCTGAGGAAAATATCCTTGTTTGTATATATGGAGTCGATCATTAATTCAAGAAGTCGCTTTGATTCAGCTTTAAACTGTTTCTTCGCCATTTCGTTTTCCTCCCGACGGACATTATTATAAGCCTGTCAGCTCTCAGTGCTCTTAGCACTCCAAGCCCCAGACTGCTAATACACTATAATACAACCGGCCCGCAATTTCAATATGCAGCGTAGCCTTTTACAAAATATTCACATCAGCAAAAGGCGGCCCGGAAACGGGCCGCCTTTCCAAGTTGGATAATGATCCAATAATATCAGTTAAACAGGTGTTTTCCGGCGCTGTGCTTCTCCTATCCGACCCGGCACAGGCAGTCCGCGCTTTTGTCTCCGATCTGGGCCGATATCCTGACCGTGCCGACGCCTACCCCTCTGACGGTCCCGTCCGCGTTCACCGTGGCGACGCTTTCGTCGCTGCTGGACCAGTACACGCCCTCATAAACGCGCGTCCCGTCGGCCTCCGCGCACATCTGTACCGTTTCCGAAATGCCGATGCTCATCTCTCCGGGGAAGGAATCCGCCGAGTAGTAAATATTGTAAACCTTGACTTCGGCAACGTTCTGACCCGATGGAGTCTGTGTGCCCTGCCCGGATACCGTAATAACGCATGAAACCGACTTGTCGAGAGCGGAAGCCACGATGGTGGCCGCCCCCTCCCCCACCGCGGTGACAAGGCCGTTTTCATCCACGGTGGCAATGCTCTCGTTTTCGCTGTGCCATTTCAGAAGCTCCGCGGAAGTGCTGGGATATACGTCCGCTGACAGCTGAAGCGTGTCCCCGGGAGCCAGAGGTTCCGACATGTACTGGGAGAGGACCACGGATTCAACCACCGGTGAAGAAGCATCCGGCTCGGTCTGCGAAGGATCCTGTTCGCTGTTTTTCTCCGAATCGGAGGTGAACGCCTGACTGAGATCGGCGCTCGGTATGGACGGGGACACGGTGCTTACGGATGACGTTTTGCCCGTGTTTTTTCGAAGGCCCGAAATAGGACGAAGGGCGCTCTTTATCAGGAACGCGGATATTACGACCGACATGATCGCCACCATGATAACTACTGCGCCTACACCCGACCCCTTGTTGTCCGATTGCGCGTTCCCAGTGCCGGATGCATGTTTTCCATACTCGGCCGAGGAGCCGGACGGTACGCTGACTGTATCCGCGTACTTGAGTTTCTTTCCGCATTTCGGGCAGTGCTTGTAGTTTGCCGGACACAGCTCACCGCATTTTGCGCACCTGATCATATTTGCCACTATATAAGCCTCCCATTCCGGCGGCCGTCGATATGCCGCCCCATACGGTCCTTCCCGAATCATGTGTATTCTACAACCTGTTGCCGAATACGTCAATAGCTCACCGGCCGGGATGTCCCAGGGACGCCGGGCGCCCGTCAGACGGTTATCCGGTACGTCAGTACCCTTCCGGCTGCCCGACTGCGGATCGTCTGTTTATTGTATACTGTTTATTGTATACTGTTTATTGTATACATTTATTTGTATTGAAGCGCGCCGCTCCGTGTGCTATAATACTCAGGATTATTTGCGGAAAACTTCAGAACAGTTTCAGCGAGGCGCCTATGGCTATTAACGACTTCATACGTATCAGGGGAGCCAGAACAAACAATCTCAAAAACATCAACGTGGATATACCGCGGAACAAGCTCGTCGTTATGACAGGACTCTCCGGTTCCGGTAAAAGTTCCCTTGCCTTCGACACCATTTACGCCGAAGGACAAAGGCGCTATATCGAATCCCTGTCGGCTTACGCCAGACAGTTCCTCGGGCAGCTTGACAAACCCGACGTGGACTCCATAGAGGGCTTGTCTCCCGCCATTTCGATAGATCAGAAAACCACGTCAAAAAACCCGCGTTCCACCGTGGGCACAGTAACCGAAATATACGACTATCTCCGCCTCCTTTGGGCAAGGGTGGGGATCCCCCACTGTCCCAACTGCGGCAAAGAGATCCGCCAGCAATCAGTGGACCAGATAGTGGACCAGGTGTTGCTGCTGCCCGAAAAAACCCGAATACAGATCCTCTCGCCGGTGGTACGGTCCCGCAAAGGAGAGCATCAGAAGGTCTTCGACGACGCCAGACGCGGCGGATACGTCAGGGCTCGGGTCGACGGCATTCTGTACGACCTGTCTGACAGGATCGAACTGGATAAAAACGTAAAACACAGTATTGATATAATAGTCGACAGACTGGTCATACGGGAAGGGATAGGCAGACGTCTGACAGACTCTGTCGAAACAGCGTCCTCCCTGTCCGGCGGGCTTATAACAATAAACATCCCGGACGAAGACCGGGACATATTCTTCTCCCAGAACTACGCCTGTGAGGAATGCGGCATCTCCATCGAAGACCTGCAGCCGCGGATGTTCTCCTTCAACAATCCTTACGGCGCGTGCCCGGAATGCACAGGGCTGGGCTCAAATCTCAAGGTCGACGCGGACCTCATAATACCCAACCGCGCGCTCTCGATAATGGAGGGCGCCATCTGCGCCAGCGGTTGGGGGAACGTCAGGTCCGACGGCATCACCCGCATGTATCTGGATGCCCTGTCCAGACAATACGGGTTTTCCTTGTCACAGCCCCTCAACACGCTTTCCAAGCAGCAGATGGACGCCCTGTTATACGGCACCAAAGGCGCCAAACTGGAACTCCACTACGATCATGAGCGGGGCAAAGGCGTGCTGAAACAGCCGTTTGAAGGCATTATCAACAATATTGAACGGCGGTACCTCGAAACGCAGAGCGACTCGGTAAAACGCGAACTGGAAGAGGTGATGAGTTTCCAGCCCTGCCCGTCCTGCGGAGGTATGCGCCTGTCAAAATCCAGCCTCGCGGTCACTGTCGGAGGCATGAACATTTTTGAGTTCACTTCCATGCCGATATCCCAGGAAATAGAGTTTATTTCAAACCTTGAACTCACCCGCAAAGAGGCGATCATTGCAGAACGTATAATAAAAGAAATCGTCAGCCGTCTTGATTTTCTCAGATCCGTAGGCCTTGATTACCTGAACCTCGCCCGGTCCTCGGAGAGCCTTTCCGGAGGGGAGAACCAGCGTATCCGTCTTGCTACCCAGATAGGTTCCTCACTTGTGGGAGTGCTCTACATATTGGACGAACCCAGTATAGGCCTTCATCAGAGGGATAATTACAAGCTTCTCAATACGATGCGCCGCCTCAGGGATCTGGGGAACACCCTGATAGTGGTGGAACACGACGAGGACACCATCGCCTCGGCAGACTACGTAGTGGATCTCGGGCCCGGAGCCGGGGAGCATGGCGGTGAAGTGGTCTTCACCGGAACTCCTGCCGAACTGGCTGAGTGCAGCAGTTCCGTAACCGGGCGCTATCTCTCCGGCAGGGAAAAGATCCCTGTTCCCCCGGTGAGGCGAAAGGGCAGTGGGAAGACCCTCACCGTGAGAGGCGCGGCCGTCAACAATCTGAAAGACATCGACGTCCACATCCCGCTGGGGACTTTGACGTGCGTGACGGGGGTTTCAGGCAGCGGCAAATCCTCCCTTGTCAACGAAATATTATATAAATCCCTGGCCGCCGCGCTCAACCGCGCCCGCACGCGCCCCGGGAAGCACAAGTCCATTGAAGGCATGGAGTATCTCGACAAGGTGATCAACATAGACCAGAGCCCCATAGGCCGCTCTCCCAGGTCAAACCCGGCCACGTATATCACGCTTTTTAATGATATACGCGACCTTTTCGCTTCTACGCAGTCTGCCCGTGAGAGAGGCTACGGCCCCGGCCGTTTCTCTTTCAACGTGCGCGGGGGCAGATGCGAGACCTGCTGCGGCGACGGCCTTATAAAAATCGAGATGCATTTCCTGCCAAACGTCTACGTACCCTGTGACGTATGCGGCGGGAAAAGATATAACCGCGAGACTCTGGAGGTCCGCTATAAGGGCAAAAACATTGCGGACGTCCTTGACATGACCGCCAGCGAGGCGCTTGAGTTTTTCTCAAACATCCCCAAAATTGCTTCCAAGCTCCGGACGCTGTGCGACGTGGGATTCGAATACGTCAAACTCGGCCACCCGTCGACCAACCTGTCGGGGGGTGAGGCGCAGAGGGTAAAGCTGGCGTATGAACTGTCGAAGCGCTCCACCGGCAACACCCTGTATATACTTGACGAACCGACGACGGGGCTCCATACAGCCGATGTGCGCAAGCTTACAGAGATCTTCTCCCGCTTTGTGGATGAGGGAAACACCGTGGTCGTTATTGACCACAACCTGGAAGTCATAAAAACCGCCGATTATATAATCGATCTCGGCCCCGAGGGCGGCGATTCAGGCGGGCGCGTCGTTTGCTGCGGGACCCCTGAAGAGGTCGCCGCCGTACCTGAATCATATACCGGCCAATACTTAAAAAAGATGCTTTAAGGGAGTATCCAGTGAAAAAAACCAATCTGTTTTCCTCGGCAGTGAAGAGATATACCGAGCATGAGCTTCCCAGGACCGCGGCCTCCCTGACGTATTATCTCGTATTCATGCTGTTCCCGTTCCTGCTCATACTGTGCGTATCGCTTTCTCACACCGATGTTATCGAAATACTGTCCCACGGTCTGGCTTCCATGGTACCCGCTCAGGTCCTGGAACTTATAACATCATATGTCCGGTACGTGGAAGAGAGCGGTACCAGCCATCTTCTGGGCGGCGGCATCGTACTGATGATGTGGTCCATTTACAGAGCGGTAGCCACCATCGTCACGGCGATGAACAAAGCCTGGGGGATACAGCCCGGGGAAAACCTGTTCCGTTCTTTCATGCGCACCGTGATCCTGACGCTTTTTATAACGCTTTGTATATTCCTCGTCATTGCTCTCGTCGCTCTCAACACCAATTTGCTCAGGATACTCACTGACCACTCCTCTTCCGCGGGAGTCCTGATACGCATATGGGGATACCTTCGTTACCCCCTCCTTGCCAGTATAGTTTACGTTATTCTCTCCGTCCTGTTCAGGCACGGCCCCGAGCGAGCACTCTCTCTCCGGCAGGTCATGCCAGGAGTCCTGTTCTCGCTGCTCAGTTGGTTCCTCCTGTCGGTCCTCTTCGCCTGGTACGCTGCAAACATTGCAAATTATACCAATATTTACGGCTCACTGAGCACTATTATCGTCCTGTTGCTGTGGCTCAATCTTGGCAGCCTGTCCATAATACTCGGAAGCGAGATAAACGCCCTCATCGACGAAAGACGCAGCTGCCGACGCGAGTCAACGGACGAATCGGGCAGCTTTCAGTGATATACACGCTGTCCCGGGCCAACGTGGTATTTGAATTTTCTGGCATTTCGTATTATAATCTGTTTATCCCCGGAATTTGAAAAACAAAGGGGCGCGCGCACCGCTGCCTCCGATTAAAAGGAAAAGGAGAATGGTATATGGGATCACGCTATAAACATGTATTTGAGCCTATCCAGATCAGGGGCATCGATTTTAAAAATCGCCTGGTCCTGGCTCCCCCCTCGCCGAACAGAGCCAGTCAGGACGGCGTCGTAACACATGACTTTGTCGACTGGTTCAGAATGATCGCCCGCGGCGGTGTCGCCACCATGTACTGCGGCAACGCGTCCGTTGCCTTCGACGAATGCCGCGACGAAGACTGCCAGCTGAACCTCGGTACGGACTCATGTATACTCAACCTCTCATGGTACGCAGAGATGGCCGCGCAGTACAACTGCCACGCTTCTCTGGAGATCAACCACAACGGAAAAGACACCGCCCCGGAGACCATCGGCCACGCGCCGTACAGTGCCTCCCCCATCATTACTGCCAGCGAGTACACCAGGGCGAAGCGTCTCGGGCGCGACCCGATACCCGCCATAGAGATGGACCAGGCCAAGATCGATGAGACGGTGGAGAAATTCGCAATGGCCGCATACCGCATGAAGCGCGCCGGCATGGACATATGCCTTGTCCACGGCGGCCACGGAAACCTCATCTCACAGTTCACCAGCCCCCTTTACAACCACCGCGAGGATAAGTACGGCGGCAGTCTGGAGAACCGGGCACGCTTTGCTGTTGAGGTCTGTGACGCCATACGCCAGAAGTGCGGTGAAGACTTTGTTATCGAGTTCCGCATTTCGGCCGACGAGATCCAGGAAGAGGGAATGCATTTCCCCGAGACTCTGGACCTTATTGACATACTGAAAGACCACGTCGACGTTTTCAATGTTTCCGCCGGACTCCACAGCGACTATAACATGAAGTACTACCGCAACTGGTGTCAGAACTACATGATGCCCCGCGGATACAACGTGCATTTCGCCAGAGACGTCAAAAAGAACTTCCCCAACGTCCTGGTCGACACTGTCGGCTCCATAACCAGTATCGACCTGGCTGAGGAGATCATCGGAAACGGCTGGGCAGACTTTGTCGCCATGTGCCGTCCGCTCATGGCCGACCCCGACATGCCCAAGAAGTACGCTGTTAACATGCCCGAGGAGCGCAGGCCGTGCCTTCGCTGCGACGAATGCGCCATGCGTTTTGCCGGTCCCAGACCTCTCAACTGCGCCGTGAACCCTTACTCCGGTGCTATAGTTGAGTTCAAGGACTGCAAAGTCCCCATTGCGGACAAAAAGCTGCGCGTCGCCGTGGTCGGCGGCGGACCAGCCGGACTTCAGGCCACCCTCACTCTGTGTGAACGCGGGCATGACGTCACTCTCTATGAGAAGGGCGAAAAGCTTGGCGGAAACCTCATAACCGCCTGCGCCCCCCCGTTCAAAATGGACTGCCGCGATTATTTCGACTGGATAGTACGCCAGGTCAACAAGACTTCCGCCAAAGTGCTCCTCAACACGGAAGCCACCAAGGAAATGCTTGAAAAAGAGGCGTATGACGCCATCATCCTGGCAGTGGGCGCCGACCCCATAATGCCCGCTAGTATTCCCGGCATAGACAAGCCCCACGTTCACTGGGCTCCCGACGCTGAACTTGGAAAATATGAACTGGGCGAAAAGCTGGTCGTCGTCGGAGCGGGTGCCGTGGGTCTGGAAGCCGCCATCGATTTCAACGCGGCCGGCAAAGACGTAACGATCATAGAGATGGCTGACAAGGAGACCAACCGCGTCACCGTTTCCAGGAATTCCGGCCCTCCCTCAAGGGAGCTCTTCTCCATCGTGGAGGAAAAGAACATCCCGTGCCGTTACAGCTGCAAGCTTGAGGAGATCCTTGACGACAGGATCATCTGCGCGGACACGGTCACCGGAGAAAAAACCGAGATCCCCGCGGACAACGTCCTTCTGGCAATGGGGATGACCCCGCGCAGGAAGACCGTCAGCGAACTGCGCCACTGCGCCCCGGAGACCCAGGTGTTCATAGTGGGCGACGCGCTGAAAATCGGCAACATCTCCACCGCCACGAACGGCGCTTTCGGTGTTGCCGCGCATATCTGATATCGCTGCCTGTATTTATTTCGGGTTTGATCCGGATCATAAACTCGGGGTGCAGTCCTGTGAATGGGACTGCACCCCTTTTTTAACAACGTACCGGCAACGAGTCGTGAACGGTTATCTGCACGCCTTCAAAGTATATGTCACGCCCCATCTTCCGAGCACCTCAACTGAAGAGAAGCCGGCTTCGGACAGCGCCTGTGCCTCGTGTTCCGCTGTCAGAGGCGTGTCGTAGTGGTATAACTCCCCTTGTTCGGTGTTTTGCTCCCTCTTAAGCCTGTACAGTTCACGCCTGAAACGTTCTTCTTCCTCATCCGACTGGGCATAATAGTCTGTAAGCAGGAAATATCCCGAGGCCTTCAGCGCCGCTCGGACCCTGGCATACAGGGGGATCTTTTCCTCCCTGGTAAAATGGTGCAGGGACTCCACCGAGACCGCGGCGTCAAACACGTCCGTGGGAAAGGACACGTCAAAATATGACCCCGTTATCAGCGTGAGTTTCCTGCCGGGAAACTTCTTTTTGGCAGCTTCAAGCATGCGCGGGGAGAGATCGATCCCCGTTATCTCTGCCGTGGGATTGTCTTCCAGATATCCTTCCAGCTCCAGCCCGGTCCCGCAGCCGAGATCCAGGATCCGGGCGTTTTCCAGTGCCGGGAGGCATTTTGACGTGAACGTGTAAAACTCCGGAGCGGATTCTATGCACGTCAGCTGGTGCCTGTCATATTCGTCAAGACGCCGCTCAAAAAACTCCGCCATCTTTTCCAGCACGGTATCACCCTTATTTGCGGTATATGATTCTGTTAAAGTTTATGAAAACCGCTGCGCTGCGGTCCGGTCCCGCGCCCGCTCCTGTCAGGGTCGGGCTCAGCTCCTCCTGCGTGCGTAAACGTCCGCGCGTACAGCCGTCACGCCGCTTCAACCCTGCCCATAATACGCCCCCGGGCCGTGTTTACGCAGATAATGCCTGTCAAGAAGCTGCCCTGGGATTGAATGCGACTGGGGCTCCAGCATAAGCGTGTGGAACGCCATGAACGCGGTCTCCTCCAGCACCACTGCGTTGTGCACCGCTTCAAGAGGGTCCTTTCCCCATACGAACGGGCCGTGGCTCCTGACAAGGACGGCAGGGATCCGGGACGGGTCTTTATCCTCAAAGGTCTCGACAATGACCTTGCCTGTCTCTTTCTCGTACTCCCCGTCTATCTCGAAGGGCGTCATCGCGCGGGTGCACGGTACCTCCCCGTAAAAATGATCGGCGTGCGTCGTTCCGAAAGCGCAGATCCCTCTGCCCGCCTGGGCAAAACTCGTCGCCCAGCGGCTGTGAGTGTGGACTATCCCTCCCGCGCATCCGAATGCTTTATACAGTTCCAGATGTGTCGGAGTGTCCGAGGATGGCTTCATTTTCCCCTCCACGGTCTTCCCTGTCTCCAGATCGACAACGACCATGTCCTCCGCCCGCATCTCCCCGTACTCGACTCCCGACGGTTTTATCACGACAAGGCCGCGCTGCGCGTCTATACCCGAAACGTTTCCCCAGGTAAATACCACAAGGCCGTATTCCGGAAGTTTGAGGTTGGCCTCAAGCACTTCCTCTTTTAAGCTTTCAAGCATCCTGTTTTCCGCCCTTCATCAGTTCCGCGGCCTTCCTCTGAACGGGCAGGGCGCGTACAAATTCTGCGATAAACCTGTCAAATCCCGCGGAGTCCTCGGGTGAAGCGCAGACCGGTTCTCCCTCAGACAGCGCGAACACTGTCTTCGAAAGATAATCACCCAAGCTCTGTCCGGGAAGTTTTTTCACCATATACGCAGCCAGCAGGGCCGCCCCCCAGGCGCCTCCTTCCCCGGCCGTCTCCATCACGTACACGGGTGCCTCTATGGCCGCGGACATGAGCCTCTGTCCCACTCCCTTTGCCTTGAAGTACCCCCCGTGTCCGTACATGCGTTCAATTATCACATCTTCGGAACGCAGGATATCAAGGCCTGTCTTCAGCGTTGCGAGGGCCGACTGAAGGTGCGCACGCATGAAATTGGCCAAAGTGAATCGGCTGTCCGGGTACCGGATAAACATAGGCCGGCCTTCCTCGATCTCTGCTATGGGTTCTCCCGAGAAAAAGTTGTAGGAGATGAGCCCCCCGCAGTCCGCTTCGCCCTCAAGCGCCTTGAAAAACAGCATATCCAGGACCTGCTTCCTGGACATGTCCAGCCCCGCCTCCGATGCAAACTCTCTGAAAATCTCCGCCCACGCGTCAATGTCGGAGGAACAGTTGTTGCAGTGTACCATTGCCACCGGCTTGCCGTCGGGGGTAGTCACCATGTCTATCTGCGGGTACGGCCTGCTCAAAGGCCTGTCCAAAACCACCATTGCGAAAATGGAGGTGCCTGCCGACACGTTTCCCGTGCGTTTCAACACGCTGTTCGTTGCCGTCATACCTGTCCCGGCATCTCCCTCAGGCGGACACATGGGCACACCTTCCCCGAGAGTACCTGTCGGATCAAGGAGCATTGCCCCCTCCACCGTGAGCCATCCCGCGTCTTCTCCCGCGCTTAGTACCTTGGGGAGCAGTTCCTTAAGCGGCTTCACATTTGCCTTTTCAGCTGCGGCTTTATCGAATTTTTCCAGCATGACACTGTCAAAATCGTTCGTTTCACTATCGATGGGGAACATACCGCTGGCGTCACCCACACCCAGGACTTTCCTGCCCGTCAGCTTCCAATGAACATACCCCGCAAGGGTGGTGAGGAATGCGACTTTTTCAACGTGCTCCTGCCCTTCCAGAATTGACTGGTAAAAATGGGACACGCTCCACCTGTGGGGAATATTGAAATCAAACAGCCCGGAGAGTTCCCCGGCTGCCAGGCCCGTATTGGTATTCCTCCAGGTGCGGAAGGCCGCCAGCTGCCTGCCCTCACTGTCAAACGGAAGATACCCGTGCATCATGGCGCTGATGCCGATGGCCCCGATGGTTTTCAGTTCGGTCCCGTACAGCTGCTCCACCTGCCCGGCAAGTTCCCGGTAACATGCCTGCAGGCCTTCCCAGACCTGCTTCATATCGTAAGTCCATATGCCGTCAACGAGACTGTTCTCCCAATCGTATCCTCCTGCCGCCACGACCCGGTGACCTCCGTCTATAAGCATAGCTTTTATACGTGTTGACCCGAGTTCGATGCCGAGATACGTTTTTCCCTGTTCAACGGCCTGCTTCATCATAATACTGTCCATTTTAACTCCCCTTTCACCGCAGTGATCCTGACGTAATTATACAATATCGTACTGCTCTGCACCACATGTTTTTTTCGGCCGCTTTCCCTGCGGTTCACATGGCGGCCTCTCACCGCGGCGAATGAATGCCGGGGAGTCCGATCCGTGAGAAGTCCGGGCGCCGCCGGACTGTCCGCGTCTGCGGTACCAAAAACAGCTATGCCGTCCGATCCGGGAACGACATAGCTGTCACACGCATATGGGTCTTCGGGTATGGACGCGCTTATACCGTCAGCCGTCCAGTTCCACCCGTTCAAAATCGTCCGCCGTATGGTGGCAGAGGGGACATATGAAATCTTCCGGCAGTTGGTCTCCCTCATATACGTAACCGCATACTTTGCAGATATAGACCACTTTTTTCTGGGTCTTCGGTCTGGGTTTCGGCTTGATGTCGCTCTGGTAATACGCGTAAGTCACAGAAATTTCGTCAGAAAGCACGGCCGCATCCGTCAGCTCCGCTACGAAAAGCGTGTGCGAACCCAGGTCCGTACTTGACAGCACCCTGCAGGAGAGGTATCCGTTCGTATTGTCCGAAACGTACAGTATACCATTCTCCGCCCTCTGTGCCCCACTCCAATCCGCGAATTTGTCAGTATCCCTTCCGCTGCTGAATCCGAAATGGGAAAACGTTCCGAACGGGGCGCTCTGTGTAAGGCAGGAAATATTGAACTGTCCCGTCCTTTTTATCATATCGCAGGTATAGTTCGCGTTTATAACTGATATCGCGATCCTCAGCGGATCGCTGGCCACCTGGATCGCGGTGTTGATTATACATCCGTTGTCCTTATCCCCTTCGCGCGCTGTGAGGACGTATAGTCCGTACCCAAGTTTATACAAAGCGGTCTTGTCCATTTCTATTTTCTCCTTTCGAGTTGACACGTCCCGCCGGACGTCTGATTTCTATATTTTTACTGCAGATAATTATACAGGCGAACAGGCGGAAAGTCCAGTGATTTTACGGCCCTCAGCGTGCTGCCGATCCCGTTCACGCGGTCCCGGCGCAGCCTCCGGAAACCGGGTACCTGTTTTCATGAAGCCGGATAATATCCTGTTTCCCGGGAAATGGCCTTGCCTTTGCGGGACGATGATACTATGATATATGATATATATGAAATATAAAACATATATCATCTACGCTTAACATCTACGCTTATCGGTATTACTCTCACGTAAAGAAAGGAAGTTAAAAATGCTTTTGGATTTCAGCTCCATGCCGGCAAAGACAGAACATAATTTCCGCGGAGGCCTCAAGGACGTCGTTTCCAAAGCCTTCTTTGACGACAGCGTTAAGATCATTTTGAACAGGCTGGAGCCCGGCGCCTCTATCGGGAAACACACTCACACCGATGATTATGAGGTAATGTACATTGTGGAAGGCGTAGCCGAGAGTGAACTGGACGGCTGTCTCGACAGGCTCGGGCCAGGAATGTGCCAGTACTGCCCGCAGGGCCATACCCACGACCTTGTCAACGTCGGGGACACAGACCTCGTGTTTTTCGCCGTACTCCCCCGGGCGTGACGGTTCTCACAGACAGGCCCGTGCTGCCTTATCTGTTTTTGATACCGGGCAGCTTATCTCCAAGGAGGTGAGAACGTTTGCTCAACGACCTGACTACAGGAAGTCCCGGAAAGATAATCCTGCGGTTCTCCACTCCCCTGCTGCTGAGCACAGCTATCCAGCAGATATACAATATCACCGACAGCGTGATCGTCGGCCGCTTCGTCGGTTCCGGGGCATTGGCTGCTATCGGTGCGGCATACCCGATCACACTTTTTTTCGTCGCCATGGCCACCGGGTCTTCTATGGGCTGTTCGGTAATAATCTCCCAGCTCTTCGGCGCGAAAAAGATGGCGCGGATGAAAAGCGCGGTATTCACCGCGATCATCTCGCTTTTTATACTGGGGGTCGCCGTATCCGCTCTCGGGATAATTCTGAGCCGTCCCCTGATGCGTATACTGAATGCTTCCGATGATATTTTCCGCGACGCGAGCATGTATCTGGCAATATACTCCGCGGGAGTTTTGCCCCTGTTCATTTACAATACTGCCAACGCCATCTTCACAGGTCTCGGCGTGTCAAAAAAGCCGCTGTATTTCCTTATCTTCTCATCGATTCTCAACGTGGTCCTGGACCTTGTCGCGGTCCGTGCGCTGCACATGGGGGTAACGGGTTCTGCCTGGGCAACCACAGTTTCAATAACGGCTGCCGCGGCCCTCGCCGTTGTCTCCCTCATATCACAGATCCGCAGGATAGATGTTGGGGAAAAGACACAGGTGTTCAGCCGGGAACTTCTGGGCTCCATGGCCCGCATAGCCGTCCCAAGCATATTCCAGCAGTCGTGCGTCGCCCTGGCCCACACCATTGTACAGGGGCTTGTAAACACCTTCTCGACATCTGTTATAGCTGGTTATGAAGTTGCCTCAAAGATACACAATTTTGCGTATATGAGCTTCAACACATTGGGCACCGCCCTGTCGAGCTACGCGGCCCAGAATTTCGGGGCAGGCAAAAAAGACCGTATCCGCCAGGGGTACAGGGCCTCCACCGCCATGTGTTTTACCCTGACTGTTGCCGTGGTGCTCGTAATGCAGGTCTTCCCCGCACAGCTTATCCGCCTGTTTATCGACGGGTCAAAAGGTGCGGAGGTAATAGAAGTGGGCGTGAAATTCCTCAGGATAATCTCGCCTGACTATCTAATCATCTGCTTCATCATCACTACCGGCGGCCTTATGCGCGGAGTCGGGAGGATCAGGGACTTTTTCATCGTAACCGTAGTGGATTTTACCGTGCGTGTCGCCATGTGCTTCATACTTACCGGCGCTCTGAACAGCTATACGGGCCTGTTCTGGGCGTGGTATTTCGGCTCAACGGTGGACGTCATCCCATGTCTGCTCATCTATGCATGGATGTGCAGGAAAGGAGAGCTTCGCCTCGGCGCATGACGCTTATTGGAATACATTGCCGCGTTCTCCTGCGAGCAGGTGAACGCGGCATTTTTTATTTCCTGCCCGCGGAGGAAGCGACGTTCCATACCGTCCGGGCATATTTGCAGAAGCTGTCCTCCGTTACGAACCCATCCGTGTCTGCCCTCTCCTTAAGATACGACAGGATTTTCTCTTCATTGCGCGTGGTACGGTCCTCCGGCGGAAGCAGATACCAGGCGAGATATCTCGCTGTATCCAAGTCAGCTGACTGCATGGTCCTCCTGGTCTGGTCGACGTACGTCACCTCTGGTTCGTAACCTCTGAGATAAAGCACGTTGAACATTTCCCAGAACCACTGGGAGTGGGTAGTCTTGTCTCTCCTGGGACTTCGGGAAAATACGTCCTTCAGCACCGAGTCGTTCAGCTCGTTCTCGAATCTCACAAAACAGATATTGCAGCACCACTGCCGGCTGAGGGCTATAAAATTATTCAGTCCGCCGACCCCTCCCACAGCGGGGGTCAGAGAAGAGAACGCAAGATCGAAACGTCTCTCCAGACCCATCCCCTTAATATCCATGTCATGAAATTCGCCCGTGACAAAAGATACGTTTTTTCGGCCTGTCTCTTCCGCGTACCTGCGAGCGTAGTCGGTCATCTTTTCAGACACGTCTATCCCAACCACGCTTTTGGCGTGATCCGCAAACAGCGCGGCATATCTTCCGGGACCGCATCCCACGTCCGCTACTGCGAAGTCATTCTTGATCAGGCCGCGGGCCAGCAGGAAATCCACGGTATCCGTAACGCGCTTTGAGCTCTCACGTCCTCTGTCGCTGCCGTCGCGGTATTTTCTGTCCCAATCGTCGGAGCGCGCGTCCCAGCTGCGGCCGCTGTCCTCTTCACCAACGCGCCACTTGCTGTCAAACAACCTTTCGAACCGCCGCAGCTCCCGGATGTTTCCATGTTTCGTCGCGCGCATATCGTCATATATCAGCCGGGCCAGCCCTTGAGGGTCGTCGAAGCTGAACACGGGGACGTTCATATCCAGCGGCATATCGGAGATCACCGCAAAGTATTCTCCTTCTATTTCGGGGAGGGGTTTTCCGTTCGCAGCCCTGACAAGCCCGATCTTTTTCCACGGGCCGTGTTTACAGCCCTCTGTAAGTATCACATCCACGTCCGTGATCTTCTCCAGGAGGCGTTCCGGTTCCGTCTGTCTGTTTTCCATAATGGCGGCGTGGGAGGAAGAGCATATTGCCGTCACCTCCGCTCCCGCCCGTGTCATACGCCAGGTGTCCTTGCCGGGCATATCCACTTCAAACTCATGAGAGTCATGCTTTAATACGGCCGTCCTGAGGCCTTTTTCTTTCAGAACAGGCACCAGTTTCTCAAGAAACGTAGTCTTGCCCGTGTTCGAATACGCTACGAACGAGTATACCGGTATATCCATCATATCCACCTGCCGATTTTACCTCTGAGATGTATTCAGAGTCTTATTCCGTATGCTGAGCCTAGTTCCTTGCAGAGCATCTGATACACTTCTTCCCGGTTGCCGGGAGTAACAAGGACAGTCCTTACGCGAGGGTGGGCCCTCACTTTATCCAGGAACGCGTTCCCCGCGGGTTTTATCACGCCCAGTACCGTGATCGGAAGCTCAAGGCTGTCGAGCACCCTTCTCTGGAACATCGGGTCCTCAGACTCAAGGAACCCCAGTTCGTCCATTATCATCAAATCGGACCCTTCCGGCACGTCAAACAACCTCTCCGACGCGGCGTCAAATGCATGAGGCAGCACTGTGAGGCCTTTCTCACCCTTTAGCGCCACCGTTTCCCCGGCAGACGGCGCCGCCCCGTACGGAGCGATCTTCAGCGCACCGCCGTCCCAAAAAGTCCTGAAACCGCAGGCCACGGCCCCGCTTGCCCGCAAAAACCTCTTTATCGCCGTGGATTTTCCCACCTGGATCTCTCCCGTTAAAAACAGATGCATATCATCCTCCCCGCACGCCGCCGACATTCCGGCCCCCTTGTTGTAAAAAAGCCGCTGCGAAGCGTTTACTTCACAGCGGCTTGCAGTATACAGACGGTCAGCTTATAAGGTTGAGTACAAGGGTGAGCACTATAAAAGCGCACGCGACCCATTTTGTGGCCCTGGCCAGTTTTGCGCTGGTAGTGTTGGCCTTGTTCTTCGCATAAAACGTATCTGTAGCGGAGCTGCCGCCGACAACGGAACCGAGGCCGGCATCCTTGCCCGACTGTGCGCTGACTATAACGATAAGGCATATCGAAGATATGAGCTGAATTATAGTAAGAATGAGTTTGAATGTATCCATTATGATGTTCCGCCCTTTCGCAGCTTCTGCTTATACTGTGCAGGTACCGCACATATCATACTCTGACTGGAACGCAAGCCAATAATTGTTGCGATCTGTACCGGCAGAGATTTATTGTAGCATACTGTATTATGTAATGCAAGCATTTTTTGCAGCTATTTTGATTTCCGGATAATGCCGCCCCGCGGTGACAGCGGCTGAGGCCTACAGGTTCCCTGAAGCTTTGGCGTTAAGATACGCGTTGATGAACCCGTCGATGTCCCCGTCCATGACCGCGTTGATATTGCCGTTTTCATATCCAGTCCGGTGATCCTTGGCGAGCGTGTAGGGCATAAACACGTATGAGCGTATCTGGCTTCCCCACTCGATCTTCATCTGTACGCCCTTTATATCTTCTATCTTCTCAAGATGCTCCCGCTCTTTGATCTCTATAAGCTTTGATCTGAGCATCCTCATTGCCACTTCCCTGTTCTGGTGCTGGCTCCGCTCGTTCTGGCACGCGACGATTATGCCCGTTGGGATATGGGTGATCCTGATGGCGGACTCGGTCTTGTTTACGTGCTGTCCTCCGGCCCCGCTGGAACGATACGTATCCACTTTCAGGTCTTCGTCCCGTATGTCTATAACAACATCGTCAGATATCTCCGGGGTCACCTCAACAGCGGCAAAAGAAGTATGCCTTCTGCCCGATGCGTCGAAGGGCGATATCCTGACCAGACGGTGGACCCCGTTCTCACTCTGCAGATATCCGTACGCGTTCTCCCCTTCAATGACGATGACAGCGCTTTTGATTCCGGCTTCGTCCCCGTCGAGGTAATCCAGCACTTTATATCTGAACCCCCTGCGCTCTGCCCAGCGCGTGTACATGCGGTAGAGCATCTGGGCCCAGTCCTGTGCCTCCGTCCCTCCGGCGCCGGCGTGAAAAGAGAGGATGGCGTTGTTGGCGTCGTACTCGCCGTTCAACTGTGTCTGCAGTCTGACGTCGGCTATGCCCGAATTCAGGCTGTCCCAACCTTCTTCCAGCTCAGGCAGAAGGGACAGGTCTTCCTCATCCCTGGCAAGCTCAAAAAGCGTGTAGAGATCTTCCCACTTGTCATTCAGCCGCTCATACTTTGCCGCCTGAGATTTGAGTCTTTTGGTCTTCTGCAGGACCTTCTGGGAATTTTCCACGTCGCTCCAGAATCCGTCCTGCGCTGCCTGCTCCTCCAGATCGGCTATCTGAGAGACGACGCTGTCATAATCCAGCGCTGCTTTGAGGTTTTCAAGTTCGGGTTTGAGCGCATTTACTTTAAGTTTAAACTCATCAAATTCCAGCATACTATCCAATCCTTATATGTGTTTAAGCGGCCGCTTCGATGTAATACTATATTTTCACAAGGGATTATACAGAATTCTGCCCCGCGTGTAAAGGATTTCTGCATTATATTTATTCTTTTGCCGCTCCCTGGGACCCGTCAGCCTTCCCGCCGGGCGTTTGCAGGCCCCGCATCCTCATTGGCAAAAACCTTACTCGCCTGAAAAGTTAATGGTTATGATGTTGACAGTACATGTTTTAAACTCTAAAATGTAATATACTATTCTTTGAGGGAATACATATTATCTGCTGACCGGAGAACCAGACATGCACTATCTTGACAACGCGTCCACCACAAAACCATGCAGTCAGGCAGTGGAAGCCGCCTCTCATGCGATGACAACGGGGTTCGGCAACCCATCCTCCCTTCACAGGCTCGGTCGGGAATCCGAGAGCGCCGTGGAGGCCGCGAGGTCGCAGGTAGCCCTGTGTGTCAATGCCTCCCCCGGCGAGATCTTTTTTACCAGCGGGGGGACCGAAGCTGACAACTGGGCTCTGTTTTCCGGGGCCTCTCTCATGCGGCACAAGGGTTCTCACATCATCACCACAATGGTGGAGCATGACGCGGTGCTGAACAGCTGCCGTGCGCTGGAGAACAGGGGTTTTGAAGTGACATACCTGCCTCCGGACTCAAACGGCACTGTATCGGCGGACCGGGTGGCGAAAGCCCTCAGACCCGAGACTGTCCTGGTGTCCGTAATGCTGGTCAACAACGAAACGGGCGCGGTCATGCCTGTATCGGAAATATCCCGCGCGATAAAGGCCTCAGGTTCCTCCGCCCTGCTCCATACAGACGCGGTTCAGGCGCTTTTGAAAATACCCGTGGACGTACGTTCGCTGGGCGCGGATCTTCTTTCCCTGAGTTCCCATAAGGTGCACGGCGTAAAAGGGTGCGGCGCCCTCTATATAAAGAAGGGGCTCAGGCTGCCGCCGTTTATATATGGCGGAGGGCAGGAATCCGGGCTTCGATCCGGCACCCAGGCCGTACCGCAGATAACCGCTTTCGGCGCCGCCTGCAGCGCGGGCGCTAAAAGCTTCGCGGAAGATGCCGTACGCATTCACGCACTGAAGGCCATGGCTGAATCAGCTCTAAAAAGGGATATCCCCGAATGCACCGTGATAAGCGGGGACGCTCCCCATATCCTTACCGTATCCATACCAGGATGCCCCAGCCAGCCCGTAATATCCCTCCTGGCGGAGAAAGACGTTTTCGTCTCTGCGGGCAGCGCATGCAGCCGCGGGAAACGCTCACACGTGCTCAGTGCCATGGGCCTCAGACCGGAACTTATCGACTGCGCCGTACGCGTCAGTTTCTCGCGTTTCTCATGCGAAGAGGACGTCATTGCCCTCTGTTCCGCCCTTAAGGAAGCGCATTCAAGATTTGCCAGATCTTCCGGCCGCAGGGCCCCCCGCGGCTGATATTCATCGCATCCACATCAAAATACATGCTTATCGGGAGGACGACATGACAAGAAGAGACAAGGCCAATTATTATCTGGACATAGCGGAAACCGTTCTGGAACGTTCCACCTGCCTCAGAAGGAACTACGGCGCAATAATCGTTGCCAACGACGAAATAGTTTCCACCGGGTATAACGGAGCCCCAAGGGGGCGCTCCAACTGCGTCGATCTCTCTTATTGCACAAGAAACGCCATGAACATTCCCAGCGGGGAGAGATACGAACTCTGCCGTTCCGTTCACGCGGAAGCCAACGCCATCATTTCCGCCAAAAGGGCCGATATGTACGGCGCCACCCTCTACCTTGCGGGCAGGGAGGTCGATACCGGGGAATATATCAGCGACATCACACCGTGCTCCATGTGCAAGAGGCTGATAATCAACGCGGGAATATCCGTTGTTATCTGCCGCGTCAGCAAGGATGAGTTCATAAGCATAAACGTGCGCGATTGGGTATATAACGACGACACTATGCCCTTCTGAACACCGGATCATCATATCAGACAGGATGGATTTGAGATGCGTAATATCATTAAGCTTTCCGCGCTCGTATGCGCGCTGATACTTGTGCTGAGTCTGTGCGCCTGTTCCAAAAAGCCGGAGGAACCTGCCGAGCCCCCGGCCACCGCGGAGGGGGGCATGCCAGAGATCACCCAGAACAACGATGACACCGGGGACCGCCTTGCCAGGGTCGTCTCCGTTTCAGGGGGTTCATGCACCGTGGAGTATTACAGCGGGGACGATATAGGCGACTATTCCCTGTTGGATCCATCAAAATACGCGCCCACCGGGCAGACCGAGGATCTTGCCATAGACGAAAGCGTCTCCGTTTATAAGATCGAAAACGGGGGCTGGAACGGCGCTTCGGCTGAGGATATTTCGGAGAACGATTACCTGGTCGTTACAAAAAACGACGGCGGCGTGCTGAAGTGGCTGACTGTGATCCGGTAACGTCCGAAACACCGCCCATTTCCCCGGGGGATCTGACGTAAGACCGGCGCCCGGCCGTAAAGCGTTTTGCGGTGAAAGAACAGAAATAACAGTAATTATACAGGCGTTCCCGAACGACGGTTTGCGGCCCGCGGGAATGCCTGTTTTCTGTTTTCCGGCAGTATGCGGTCCGGCTTGCCAACGCGGCCCGAGGCGCCTTCCCGGGGCTCCGTCGGACCAGCGATGGGGTGTGTCATACAGGACGGCGGCTGAACTTGACTTTATTGCCGTATAAGATATATATTAATTGGATAATATAATACTCCGGATGTGCCTGCGCTGCCTTTTCATACCGTTATTATCGGCCTGATCGTGCGGCGCCGGCTTCCGGGCAGATCGAATTTATAACACGGGGAGAAAACGGACAATGGCTGCTAAACGCGATTACGGCAACCAGAGCATAACCTCTCTTAAAGGCGCGGACAGGGTAAGGAAAAGGCCGGGGGTGATCTTTGGCTCAGACGGTCTGGAAGGCTGCGAACACGCGTTCTTCGAAATTCTGTCCAACGCGATAGACGAAGCCAGGGAGGGCCACGGGGACCGCATAAACGTAAGAAGGTACTCCGACGGTTCCTTCGAGGTCGAGGATTTCGGCCGTGGCTGCCCTCTGGACTGGAACGAGGCCGAGGGCAGGTATAACTGGGAACTTGTCTTCTGCGAACTGTACGCCGGGGGGAAGTACGACAACGAAAACGACAGCAATTACGAGTACTCCCTGGGGCTGAACGGGCTTGGCACCTGCGCCACCCAGTACGCTTCCGAGTATATGGACGTGACCGTATGGAGGGACGGCTTCAAATACAGCCTCCACTTTGAAAAAGGAAACGCCGTGGGGGAACTCTCAAAGGAACGCTTCTCCGGCAAGAAAAGCGGCACCCTCATCCGCTGGCTGCCGGACTTGGAAGTATTCACCGACATCTCCATACCCGACGACTATTTTGACAGCACCCTGAAGCGCCAGGCGGTAGTAAACGCCGGGCTTAAATTCACCCTCTTCACGCAGAAAGAGCAGGGCTGGGAAGAAAAAGTATTCCTTTACGAGAACGGTATCATCGATTACGTAAGCGAAACAGCCGGGGAAGACTCCCTTACGCAGCCCCGTTTCTGGCAGTCTGAGACCCGGGGCAAAGACAGGGACGACAAACCCGAATATAAGGTCCGCATGTCGGCCGCCTTCTGTTTCTCCAACAAGACCGCCATGGTGGAGCACTATCACAATTCCTCATGGCTTGAGCACGGCGGCAGCCCCGACAGGGCGGCCCGCAGCGCTTTCGTATCGGCAATAGACGGCTGGCTGCGCCAGAACAACAAATACCAGAAAAACGAGAGCCGCATAACATATACGGACATACAGGAGAGCCTGATACTCGTAACCAACAACTTCTCCACCCAGACTTCATACGAAAACCAGACTAAGAAAGCCATAACCAACAGGTTTATCCAGGAAGCCATGACGGCCTTCCTGAAAGCGAACCTTGAGGCATACTTCATCGAAAACCGGCAGGACGCGGAGCGCATAGGCGAGCAGATGCTGGTAAACAAACGTTCCAGAGAGAGCGCGGAACGTACCAGGCAGAACATGCGCAAGCGCCTCTCCGGAGGTCTGGACATCACAAACCGCGTTGAGAAATTTGTTGACTGCCGCACGAAGGACATCTCCCGGCGTGAGTTGTACATCGTGGAGGGGGATTCGGCGCTGGGCGCCTGTAAACTGGGCAGAGACGCGGAGTTCCAGGGCATAATGCCCGTGCGAGGCAAAATACTGAACTGCCTCAAAGCGGATTATACCCGTATCTTTGCCAGCGACATAATAACGGACCTGCTGAAAGTCCTGGGCTGCGGCGTCGAGATAAGCGGGCGAAGCCACAAAGACCTGGCGTCCTTCGACCTTCAGAACCTGCGCTGGAGCAAGATAATCATCTGTACGGATGCCGACGAGGACGGCTATCAGATAAGGACGCTTATCCTCACCATGCTGTACAGGCTGGTGCCCACCCTTATAAACGAAGGCCTCGTCTTTATCGCCGAGTCGCCCCTTTTTGAGATAACCTGCAAGGGCAAAACGTATTTCGCGTACAGCGAGTCGGACAAGGCCGATATAATAAAAGGCCTTCCCACCGACAAGTATACCGTCTCCCGCTCCAAGGGGCTGGGTGAGAACGAACCCGAGATGATGTGGCTGACTACCATGAACCCTCTCACCCGCCGCCTCATAAAAGTACTGCCCGAGGGCAGGGAGCACATGGATATGATCTTCGACCTGCTCCTGGGGGACAACCTTGAAGGCCGCAAGAGGCACATCGCCGATGAGGGTTATCGCTACCTCGACATGGCGGATATTTCCTAACGACACTACGCCGCCGGAGAACTGTCCCGGCATAATACAGGAGAACAGTTATGGCCAGAAAGAAAGCTTCCGACAGCAAAAAACCCGATCCCGCCGCCGCGGAGGGGCTGGACGCCGTTGTAAGGGAACAGAATATCACCGATACCCTGGAGACGAACTACATGCCCTACGCCATGAGCGTTATCGTATCGCGCGCCATACCGGAGATCGACGGGTTTAAGCCCTCCCACAGAAAGCTGCTTTACACCATGTATAAGATGGGGCTTCTGAGCGGGCAGCGAACGAAATGCGCCAACATCGTGGGACAGACGATGCGCCTTAACCCCCACGGGGAGGCCGCCATATACGACACCCTCGTCCGTCTCAGCCGGGGCAACGGGTCGCTGCTCCACCCGTTCGTGGACTCCAAGGGGAACTTCGGAAAAGTCTATTCCAGGGATATGGCATACGCCGCCTCAAGATACACGGAGGCTAAGCTTGAGAAGATCTGCTCCGAGATCTTCAGGGATATCGATTCGGACACGGTCGATTTCCAGGACAACTACGACAACACGATGAAGGAGCCGACGCTGCTCCCCACCGCGTTCCCCAACATACTCACCAGTGTGAACCAGGGTATTGCCGTTGGAATGGCCTGCCAGATATGCGGTTTCAATCTTACGGAAGTCTGCAATACCGCTATAGCCCTGATGAAAGACCCCCGGCACGACATAATGTCCACCCTTACGGCGCCGGACCTCCCCACCGGAGGGGAGATCCTCTACGACGAGGCCTCCCTGCGAAAGATATACGACACCGGGAGGGGGTCTTTCCGTCTGAGGGCCAGATGGCGTTACGTGGAGAAGCTGAATCTCATCGAGATATACGAGATCCCTTACAACACCACGGTGGAGGCCGTTATCGACGAGACGGCCAAGCTTATAAAGAGCGGTAAGCTGAAAGAGATAAACGATATGCGCGACGAGACGGACATAGGCGGTCTCAAGCTTACCATAGAGCTGAAACGGGGTTCCAATCCTGAAGCGCTCATGCAGAAAATGATGCGCCACACCTCCCTTGTAAAACAGTTCCCGTGCAATTTTAACGTCCTGATCAGCGGGATGCCCCGCCAGATGGGGGTCAAGGAGATACTCGAAGAGTGGATCGCGTGGCGTACCGAGTGCGTTAAGAGGCGCATCTACTTCACCCTGGAACAGAAGAGGGACAAACTCCACCTCCTCCAGGGTCTGGAAGCGATACTTCTGGATATAGACAGGGCCATCAGGATCATTCGCGAGACGGAACATGAAAACGAAGTCGTACCCAACCTGATGATCGGTTTCGGTTGACGAACGGCAGGCCGAATACATTGCCGAGATCAAACTGAGAAATATCAACCGGGAGTTTATCCTCAAAAGGACCCAGGACATCAACTCTCTTAGCGAGGAGATCGCCGATCTGGAAAAGACCCTTAAGAGCCAGAAGCTTATCCATGACGTGATCATCCGGGAACTGCGCAGGATCTCGAAAGACTTCGGTATCCCGCGCCGTACGTCCATAATCTACGACGCCGACGCGGAGCAGCAGCCCGAGGAGGAGATACCGGACTACCCCGTACATGTGTTCCTCTCCAGAGACGGATATTTCAAAAAGATCACCCCCCTGTCCCTTCGTATGGGCAGTACCCAGAAATTCAAACCCGGCGACAGCCTAATGTGGACGAGCGAAGCTTCCAATGCCGACGAGATCCTTCTTTTTACGGACAGATCACAGGTCTACCCCATAAAGATCTCCGACTTCGCGGATATGAAAGCCTCTCTTCTGGGAGAGTACCTGCCCGCCCGTCTGGGAATGGATGACGGCGAGAACATAATATGCGCAGTTATACCGGGGGATTATTCGGGAACGCTCGTTATCGCCTTCGCAAACGGCAAGGCCATAAAACTCCCCATGTCCGTCTACGTTACCAAAACCAACCGCCGCAAACTTACCGGGGCTTACAGTTCAGACAGTCCGGCCGTATCGATGCTGCTGCTGGAAGGCGACGCCCCGCTGGTTTTCACCACCAGCGATCTCAGGGCGGTGATCGTCAATTCCTCCCTCATCGCCATGAAACAGACCCGCACCTCGCAGGGCATATCCGTTGTGCGGCTGAAAGCCCGCCAGTCCCTTGCCCGGATGGAGCTCCTTGATGGTTCAAGCATCACCAACAAAAGTCGATACCGGGTAAGATCCATCCCCGCCGCGGGAGCCATACTTAAGCAGGAGGATATGTTTGAGCGCCAGCTCAGCCTGGACTCCCAGGACGCTCAATAGAGGGAGTTTTATAGATGAAACGTAAAGCCGTGCCTTTTGCCGCCGCGATGCTGCTCCTTCTCACGCTGTCCGGTTGTGCCAGGCTGATAGAGCGGGAGTACTCATACGTCGCGGACCATCCGCGGGACTACATTGAGGAGAACAACGGCCAGTTCCTGATAGTGGAGAACTATCAGGGGCTTCGCAGCGCAATAATGTACTTTGTGTCTGAGATGGCCGACACAGGCGTGATAAGGCTGAGCAAATATACCGGGAACATAGCCAACGACGTAGCTGAGGCCTGTCTGGATATCTCGAGAAATGATCCCATAGGCGCTTTTTGCGTTGACTATATAACTCATGACTACTCGCGTATAGTCTCATACTATGAGATAACCCTCAACTTTTACTACAGCCGCACCAGGGAAGAGGTGGACAGTATAGTCCACATATACTCCCTGGACCGTGCCAAGAAAGAACTGGCGGAAGCATACACGGACAGGGACGAGTCCCTCCTGCTCAGATGTTACAACTACGACGACTGGGCGGACGAGCTGTCGCAGTACATATCCTCGATCTATTACGAACTGCCGGCCTACGCCCTGGCCTTTCCCACCGTAAACGTACAGACTTACCCGGAGAGCGGCCAACAGCGCATACTTGAAGTAAATATCGAATACGATTTTTCGACCAGGGTCCTGTCCATCCGCACGGAACGGCTGAAAACTATTTCACAGAAACTGATAAACACCCTCCGGCTTACCTCCGACCCTGAGGACGGTCAGGTCGCCGCGGACAGTCTTTACGCCCTTTGCGGCTGGCTCGGGGAAAACGTTGTATACGATTACGACTCCGAGGACAACGCGTTCTTTGACGAATCATATGTAAAAGACTCCCCCTTCACGGCATACGGCGCCCTGCACGACGGCAAGGCAGCGTCGGAAGGATATTCTCTCGCCGTTAAACTTATCTGCGACATGCTGGATATCGACTGCCGGGTCGTACAGGGACGCCGCGGAGGATTTTTCCACTGCTGGAATATAGTCAGGATAGGCGACGGTTATTATCATCTGGATCCCTCCACTTTCTCCGACCCGGAACTCTCCCCTGTTTTTCTGCTCAGTGATACCTCCCTCAGCGATGAATACAGGTGGAACCTCTCAAATTATCCCATATGCGCCGAATCCTGGCCTATGGAAGAACTTCAGGAGGACTCCTCCCCGGAAGCGGGCGGGGAAACTCCCGCCGGCCCGCAGGACCCCCTGGCTTCTCCGTCCGCTGACGCTCCGCCGGAAGCCCGCCCGGACGCACAGCCGGAACCAGGTATTTCCGAAGAAGGCCCTCAGCCGGAGCCGCATGAAGATCAAACGGAATAGACCCCAACGGGGGCTATGCAATACACACGATTGCATAGCCCCCGCTTTTTCAGAAGGAATCACCCGATATCCGCGGCCATCACCCGTAGTATGCTATAAGCAGGTCCACCACCGCCCCGTAACTTCTGAGTCCAAGTTCCTGCCCGCTGCTTTTGAGGTAGGTGTTATATACCGAGTCGCTTACCTTGCCCGCCACTTTGGAGATCCCCTTATCGAACTGTGCCCAGTATTCACTGTTGGCCCGAAGGTCGGAAACGACGTGGTCCGCCAGTGAAGACCTGACCTGCCCCCAAAGTTCCTCATCCTGTCTGTACAGGGCGTTGGAAAGATTAACATACCCCATAAGCCACCCGGAGTACTGATACACCGGATCATCGCAGGAGGTACACGCCAGCACCGCAACAAAGTTTGCCTCCTGCTCCCGGGCCACACCCCTCTGGTGGGCCATCTCGTGCGCCGCTGTGGACGGTATCATGCAGATCGGGCTGTCGCTGTTCAGGTTGGCCTCGCCGGTGATCGGAAAATAAAAACCTGTATATCCGCACGCGCTGAACAGCCTTGACAGCAGGAGCTTTTTCGGCTTCACGGCTTTCATGGACAGAAACGGGAACTGTTTCTCCAGTTCATCATATACCGAAGTGCCGGCGGCCAGGACGCTGTCCAGGTCCGCGGTGAACACACCGCTTCCGTCCCTGTCAAGCCCGGCTCCCGTCCTGTTTGCCATATCCGCGAAAAGGCGGGTCACCTTGTACAGTGTCTCTACGTCGCTCTTTACGGCATATATGCCGCTGTTCTCCTGAAAGCTCCTTGACCGGTTGAGGGGCCCCAACCCCAGCAGCAGGAGCAGGGCCACGGTAAGCAGGAAACACACCGCGCGCATAAACCTCCTGTACAGGAGAGGTCCCTTGTCCTTTGCCTTTATAACTGCCGTCACGGTACGGACCAGATACCACAGCGCGCCGATGACAGCCAGTATAATAATTATTTCCCCCACAGAGAAGGGCACCGCAGAACATAATCCCGCCAGGAAATGCTTTAACGGCATATCGACCCTTGTTTTAAAAAACTCGACCGCCCCGTCGTTTCTCCCTATAAGAAAGCTCGCCGCGATCAGGGCCAATACCGCGGCAAAATACGCGTGCATACGGCGGTTTTCGCGGCAAAAGATCTTTTTCATCGTTCCTCCCGTTTCTTTGCAGGAATAGAATAATAAATGTAAATATTAGTATACCAGACATCTTCCCCAGCGGCAACGGCGGGTCTGCCTGTTTCATGTCAGTTTTACCCCGCCATACCCTTCCCGGGACCCGCGGACGCTTTTACAGTCCTTGACGGGAACGGGCTGTGATGGTACAATTTCCCCGCTTACACCGGGCGCGCGCACGCCCGGCGAACTATCCCGGGAGAGTGAATCACATGGAGAACAAAACAGGCAGATCCGGCCTGTTCATACAGGGTATGCGGGACGGTGTCCCCATAGGCCTGGGTTATTTCGCAGTGGCTTTTTCCCTGGGCATTGCCGCCAGGGATGCCGGCCTCACCCCTTTCCAGGGCATGCTTGCCAGCGCACTGTGCACCGCGTCCGCCGGGGAGTACGCCCTGTTTACCCTTATAGGGGCAGGAGCCGCATATTGGGAAGTCGCCCTGGTGACCCTCATCACAAACGCCAGATACTTTCTTATGAGCTGCGCCCTCAGCCAGCGCATCTCCCCGCTCATGCGGAACTATCACCGTTTTACTGTGGGAGCCGTCGTCACCGACGAAATATTCGGTATAACCATCGCAAGGCCGGGCAAGCTGGAACCGGCGTACAACTACGGGGCCATCGCGGTGGCCGTGCCGTGCTGGTCGGTGGGGACAGCCCTGGGAATAATGATGGGCTCCATACTTCCCGCGCGTGCGGTCAGCGCCCTCAGCGTAGCGCTTTACGGCATGTTCCTGGCGATAATCATCCCTCCGGCCAAAAAGGAAGGCCCTGTGGCCCTCTGTGTGGCTGCCGGTTTCATACTGAGCTATGCCGCCGCGGTAATCCCGGGCGTCTCTGCCATGTCAACGGGGACCCAGACCATCCTTCTCACTGTGCTCATATCCGCCGTTATAGCCATTGCTTTCCCGATAAAGGAGGAACCGGCGGATGAGTAAGAATTATATATACATCTTTCTGGCTTTTGCCGTAATATACGCCATACGCGTACTGCCCCTCACGATCATCCGGAAGCCTATAAGAAGCCGGTTCCTGCGCTCTTTCCTCTACTACGTGCCATATGTGACGCTGGCGGTCATGACCTTTCCCGCCATCATATACGCCACCTCAGTACCCGCCGCCGGGATAGCCGCCCTTGTCGTTGGCATAGCGGTGGCGTGGTTCGGAGGAAGCCTCATCACCGTTGCCGGGGCATGCTGCGCCGTCGTATTTATTATCGAACTGATACTGGTATAAAAAATCTGTCCCACAAAAAGTCCCCCGCCTGAAGCCGGGGGTTCAATAAAACGGGTTACAGTTTTCTCAGGAGCGGCATGATCTGCGGATCATGCCGTTTCCCGTTCCGGCAAAACCGTACCGGGACCGGTGACGTCCCTATATACACTTATTCGGGGCAGAAAGAACACCCGGGCGGTGCACGGTTTTTTCGCGCGCTGCCCGGGCTTTCAGTATGTTTTATGGGGTGAGCCATACTTCCTATATAAGGGATCACCTCTGCGGAACGTGAAAAAGCATGATAAACCGGGATGCCGCGCACATTTCCCGCACACAGCATCCCGATTTTCTTCCAGTAAAGCCCCCGCAGGCAGGCCCCCGATCCAATTGTTTTATCCAACATTTTCTTATGGGCACCCGCCGAAAGCGGTATGGGATATTCTTCTCTTTATCTTTTTTATTGAGATACCGCGGAATAGTTGGGCGCTTCGCGGGTGATATATATATCATGGGGGTGGCTCTCACGCAGTCCCGCGCTGGTTATCCGTATAAACTCTCCTTTTTCCCTGAGCATCTCGATGTTCTCCGCCCCGCAGTATCCCATGCCTGAACGGATACCGCCCATCAGCTGGAAAACAGTGTCATACAGCGGTCCCTTATAAGGAACGCGCCCTTCCACTCCTTCCGGCACCAGTTTCCCGTTGCCCTCCTGGAAGTACCTGTCGCTGCTGCCCTTTGCCATGGCGGCCAGGGACCCCATACCTCTGTACACCTTGAACTGGCGGCCCTGGTAGACCTCCATCTCCCCCGGGCTTTCCTCGCACCCGGCGAGAACGGAGCCCAGCATAACGGACCTGGCGCCCGCGGCAATGGCTTTGACGATATCTCCCGAATACTTTATGCCCCCGTCAGAGATGATGGGGATATTGTATTTGTCCGCCATCTCGGCGCACTCGCTTACCGCAGTTATCTGGGGCACTCCTATTCCGGCCACCACCCTGGTAGTACAGATCGAACCGGGCCCTATCCCCACCTTCACGCAGTCGGCGCCGGCGTCTATAAGGGCCTTCGTACCGGCAGCTGTCGCCACGTTGCCGGCTATGATCTGGCAGTTGGGGAATTCTTTTTTGATCTTTTTCAGGCATTCAAGGATATTTTTGGAGTGGCCGTGGGCAGAGTCCAGTACGAGTACGTCCACGTTGGCTTTGAGCGCCTCACCGGCCCTGTCGAGGACGTCCGAAGTAACCCCTATTGCGGCGCCGACCAGGAGCCTTCCGCTGCTGTCCCTGGCGGAGTTGGGGTACATGACTGCCTTCTCTATGTCTTTTATCGTTATGAGGCCTTTAAGGTTGAAATTGTCGTCCACTATGGGCAATTTTTCTATTTTATGGCGGCTCAGTATCTCTTTAGCTTCGGGGAGGGTAATGCCTTCCTTTGCAGTGACAAGGTTATCCTTTGTCATGACCTCGCTTATCGGTCTGGAATAATCCTCTTCGAACTTGAGATCCCTGTTGGTGATTATACCCACAAGGCGGCCGTTGTCACATATGGGCACCCCGGAGATCCGGAACTTTGACATGAGGGCTTCCGCTTCTCTGAGGGTGTTCTTTGGTGAAAGCGAGAATGGGTTGGATATGACCCCGTTCTCTGAACGCTTCACCCTGTCGATCTGCTCCGCCTGCGCCTCAATGCTCATATTCTTATGGATTATGCCTATACCGCCCTCCCTGGCCATGGCGATGGCCATATCGTTCTCGGTAACGGTATCCATGGCGGCGCTGAGAAGGGGAATTTTAAGGGTTATGCTGTTTGTAAGTTTGGTAGAGAGATCCACTTGGGAAGGAACGACGCTGCTCTCGGCTGGAATAAGAAGAACGTCGTCAAAGGTAAGCCCTTCCTTTATTTTTTCAATTTTTGTCATAAGCTGCCCCCTCAATTAACGATCATATTTTAATTAAATATTTTACATTATCAGCTTATGAGTGTCAATAAAAATGATAACGTTTAACGGAGTATAAATAATCTGCCTCCCCGAGTGATCCAGGCCATATCGTCAAAACTTGACCGGGCCGCTTTCGGGGCCGTCACGGATCGCTCCCATCCGCCGGTCACGTTTAAGTTCGCAGTACACGCGGCGCGCGCTCACCTCTCGCACGCAAAAAGGCCCGGCGCATTTCTGCGCCGGGCCTTTTGTGTCACAATGTTCTCCCGAACCGGTCAGGAACCGTTAGGGATTGACTGTGGTCGCGCCGACTACGAACACGAACGCGAGCTCGTGGGTCAGGGAGTCGTACACGTACACGAGGTTGGTGGCGGCGAGTCCGTCGCGGGCAGCCTCGGTGTCGCTTACGAGAGCGGTGACAGCGGTCGGGGCGTTGATGTTGAAGTTGTAGAAGAGGACGTCGCTGCTCATGAACAGCGTGCCGCCGGCGTTAACGTTGGCAGCGTTGTCGACTATGGAGTTCTTATAGATATCCTGGAAGGTGCCGATGCCCATTACCATTCTTCCGCCAGCGCCGTAGGTGGCGTTGAACACGCTCTGGAAGATCTCGGTCGTGCCGGTAGCCGCATCCTTGCGGGCTATGGGCTGTACGTCAAACATCTTGCCGTCGGCGTTGATCTTGAAGGCGATGAAGGAAGGCACGTAAGCGTTGAAGAGCTCGGCGTCGCCCACGACCTCAAACTGAGAACCGTCGACCAGGGTGATAACGCTCTTGCCCTCGAGGATGGAGGCCTTGACAGCCAGACCCACGCTGAGCCTGTCGGCGTCAACACAGTTCACCAGATAGAGGCCGGTGATGGTGTTGTTGTCACCAAAGCCCTTATAGATGGCGTACTGCTGGGACTGGTAGCGGGCTCCGGCCAGGAAGTCGGCAGCGGAGACGAGTTTCACGCTGGCAAAGCGGTTGGCAGCGTTGGTGTTGAGCAGGAAGATGACGGCATCAGAAGCCAGGGTGTAGATGTCACTGGTGCCGGCAACGAGGTCCTGAATGGTGACCCTGCTCTGGGCAGCGTTGGTGGTGATGATGGAAGAGATCGCAACGGAAGGAGCAAAGTCAACAAAGTAAGGAACGGTGGTGAAGTTCTCGGGAATGATGGTACCGTTCTTCCAGTTGGCAACCTTGCCGTCCGCGTTGAGCTCCAGGGTGACCAGGTCGCCCAAGGTGCCCGCGTTGGAGGTGAGGAGATCGAAGGGTCTCTCAAACTCGTAGGAAACGGTCTCGCCCTGCTCGTTGAAGATGGTCACGCCGCTGTAGGTACGTACATGGACAAACTGTCCGGCGGGGCCAATGGCCTCCCAGGCATCGCCGTAGGTGTAGCCGGTCACTACGCCAACAGGATAGGTGTACTTCGGCGTAATGTTGGTGCTCAGGTACACCAGCTGGGTGCTCCTGTAAGCAGGTACGTAAGCGACGCTCATGGTGGTGAGAGCCTTGATGGCGTTGATGGCGTCATAGGTGAACGGAGCATAGGACGCACCGCCGTTGATGGTGTAAACCGCCTGCGCGCCGATGCTGTAGGTGTAGTTGGCAGCGTCGATGGTGGCCACGCCGTTAGCGAACGGGGTGTTGTTGGTCAGCTCGGTGAAGTTGCCGTTGGCAGCGTTGTAGACCAGGTTCAGCTGGACGCCAGCGCCCTGCCTGAGCAGGCCGGCATTGTAGATAACGTCGCCGGGGACGATCTCATCGTGCTTGATGAACTTGCCGGTGCTCATGTTGTAGAACAGGTTCACACGGTCGATGTCAGCGGTCCTGATGGTCTGTACGTTGGCAACTCCGCCAACTCCGAAGGTCCTGACGGTGGTGTAGCCGAGGCGGTCCTCAGACTTGCCGGCAAAGATCATGTAAGGAGCGTTGGTGTAGTTGTCGTAGTAGTCAGCGCCGTAAGCGTAGTTGCTGTAGAACGGATAGGACGCCCTGTTGATGGCATCGTAGCTGTACCTCCAGGAAGAGCCGGGGTTGACCCTTCCACCGGTGGCGGCCATAATGGCCTCGCCCCTGGAGTTCATCAGCACGCGGCCAACGGTATCGCCCAGGTCGACCAGGTCGCCGCCCACCAGATAGTAGGTGCTGGCGAGAGGAGTCTGGGTGAGGCCGGAGCCCTTGCCCGTGGTGCGGTTGAAGCCGGTGTAGTACTCAAGGCCCAGGGTGCCGAGGTTGCGGTTCTCAACATACCAGCCGGCGGACTCGATCATCTCTTTGCCGAACTTGTTGTCGAGATCATAGAAATGTACGTTGACCTTGGTGGCGCCGAAAGCGGCAGCGAGCAGATCGTAGTAAATGAACTCGCCCTCGTTGGTGCGGCCATACATATAAGCGTACTGCTCATCGTCGATTCCGTACATGTTGATGTAGCCCAGGGTGCCGCTGATGGCCTTGCCGACCTTGGCTTCGTTGGACAGGCCGGTGGTGGCGGCGATGGCGGCATTGACATACTTGTCAACAGTGGCCTTGTAGTCTGTGTACAGGGTGTTGACAACAGCAATGGCGCCGCCGGAGAGGTAACCTACGTTGGCGACGGTCTTGTCCTCAATGTAGGTGACCTTGTAGCAGTCCAGGGTGTTGTAGGAGAGCTGGGCAACTACGTCACGGGAAGCGGGGGCTCCGCCGATGTAATCGACATAGTCGGTCAGTCCCACGTCAACAGCCTTACGGTTGTAGTCGTTGGGCCATACGCCCTTCAGGTCGTCGGTGTAGCCGAGGACACGGAGAAGGACGGCAACGGCCTCCTGCATGGTCAGCTGGTTGTTGCTCTTGAACTCTCCGTCGGGATAGCCGATGAAGAAGCCATGCAGAGAAGCGTAGTTGATGTAGCCTTCTGCCCAGTAGCCTTCCGCTACATCGGGGAACTGAGACTTCATGCTCTGGAAATAGGGAACATCGTTGGCGTCGTTTCCGCAGAAATAGAAGACTATCTTTGCGAACTCGTCACGCTCGATGATCCTGTCGGGCTTGAACTGCCCATCGGGATAGCCCTCAAATACTCCGAGAGCAACGAGGGCGTAGATCGCTTCCTCGTGGTTCGCTGCGGAAACGTCGGGGAATTGTTTCCCGCGGACGTCAGCGGTGGCATCCTGATAAGGATCCTCGCTGGCGGCAAAGGCAGTGATGCCAGACCGCAGACCACAGCGATCGCCAACACAAGGCAAACGATGCGCTTGAGGTTCTTCATGTGTGTTCCTCCTTTTAAGATTTTTTGCGCCCGCACATGAATAACGGGCTATGTGTTCGCTGCCGCGATTACACCTTGCCTGCCGCGTCCTCAAGGAGGGCGCTGCGGGAAGAAGCGGAATACTCCGTGGACTCCCCGCCGCGCACACTGAAGAACGCCAATGGATCCGAAGACCGACAGTCATACAGATGGGCGCACTGACACGCTTCATCCTGTGGAGAGAGATTATCATTTCATCCCGCCGCTGTCAACCGCGCCTGGGCCTTTGTAACGTAACCGTAACATAGGCGCGGACGACGCCACAACATAATGTGTACCGCGTTCCGTCGGCAACAAATCCCGGCGCGGCGGCAGCGGCCTCAATGCCTTACAGGAGCGAGACCGTGCGCGGGCGGCCGTGGTCCGGACGCCGCAAATACCCGGCTGCAAACATTGTAGGTTAGACAATCATACTTTACAGACAGGGAAAGAAAAAAGGATTTCTTTAGGAGAGTGCCAATAGAGGGGGCGCATTGGGAAGTCGTTGTACTTTCTGTTCCAGACAGCAAGCTGTTTCTGGAAGTCTCCGAAGG
>JAFWGE010000006.1 GCA_017512485.1 Oscillospiraceae bacterium | reverse complement strand
TCCTTTGAGGACTTCCGCAAGCAGCTCGCCGTATGGCAGTACAAATACAACGACTTCCCTATGCGTCCCCTCAACTGGCGCTCTCCTAAACAGGTCCTTTCCGCTTTCCCTGATGTGTAACACATCATTGACAAACCTACAGATACACGCCATATCCGGGATGTTGGGATAAAAGGTCAATCAGCAACCAGGCCGTGCAAACAGTCGGACACTTACCGTGAAACCACTTCATTTGACACCGGGGAGCGTTTGCGCTATAATCTGTCCCGCAAGTAAGCCAGACAGTCGCGTGCACAGCGCCGAAAGGCCGCGTATGAGGAAAGTCCGGGCTCCACAGGGCAAGAATAACGGGTAACGCCCGCCGAAGGCGACTTCAGGAAAAGTGCAACAGAGATATACCGCCGCACTTGTGCGGTAAGGGTGGAAAGGCGAGGTAAGAGCTCACCGGCCGACCGGAGACGGCTCGGCCCTGTAAACTCTATTCGGAGCAACACCGTGGGTGAAGCATATGGCCGGCCCGGCCGCTTCCGGGAGGTGGCGTGAGCGTACCGGCAACGGTGCGCCAAGATAGATGACTGTCAAATACAGAACCCGGCTTACAGACTTGCTTGCACCATAATATGCAGCGGGGAGCGGCAGCCTTTTACGGCCCGCTCCCCATTTTTATCTATGACCGGGACATTGCCCACATATTGTTGATCTGCACGCTCACTCGGTCATAAGGCCAAACCGCCCCGCTTCTGGCTATGCTGTTGGGGTCGTTAACTGTAAAACCCTCCGGCCCGTACCCTGTTATAACGATAAAATGACCGGAGTCTGTAAAGTCCCCTTTTCCAAGGACCGCTACTATGGGTTTGCCGTCGTCCAGGGCAGCTTCCATTACGCCCCGGTCCAGCGGAAGTTCGTCTGAATCCAGCCCCAGTTTACGGCAGCCGTCGGTGAAAAGGCCCCAGCTGGTACCGTTCCCAGGTATCCTGAAGTCATTCTCAAGGGCGAACTGCGCCATGGAGCCGGGGTCCAGGGTCGGGTCTTCCAGAAGGTACACAGCGACCATCGACAGACACGTGGGTCCGCAACCGGAAAGTCCCAGCGGGCTCCCGCCGTAATCCTTATATCCCCAGCGCAGGTCCCACTGCAGAAATAGCGGCGTTTTGCCCAGGGCAGCTTCCTCAGAGAGGTCCGCCTCAAATACCCTTCCCTGAAGCTCGGGATAAAGGTAAACGTATTCTGCTGTTTCCCGGTTCTTCAGGGCCAGTTTAACGAGCGCCCCGGGGTATTCCGGGGAAGACGTTATTATATCCAGCATCTCCTCCACGGACGGTTCCGGGGAGATCTCCGGTATGGGTTCCTGAAGCGACGCCTCGGTTTCGATGGTCCGCCCGACGTCCACGGAACATCCCGACAGCAATATCAATACGGTCAGCACAGCGGCTGCTGTTTTCTTCAAATCTTCCTCCTGACCGCCCCCGCGTTGATAAATATCTGTTACATGAGCCGGGGCGGTGCGCAGTGATATATTATTGACCGTGCAGGGGTTCTTCGCGGCTTTGACCGTTACCCCGGACGCGTTCAATGCTTGAGCTCCCCGGGCTGCCGCCTCCATGCGCGCGTACCCGGGGAGCCAGAATCGATTAAATATGCCGGTGAGGTTCTGTGAAGGTCAGATCACTTTTTGCAGCAGCATTTCCCGTCGCTGAAGAGCTTCGCAAAATCATCGGGAGCGGGCACATCGCCCATCTCCTTGGAGTAATGCGCCACCAGGACGTTGAGGTCTTTGTCCACCACGAAATAGGCGGGAAGCTGTTCCTCTATGCCCTCAAAATCGCCGTGCTGGATCTGGGTGGTCTCTTTTATGACCTGGATCTTGCTCATGGTAAGCTCACCGCCGGCCTTGGACATGTCGTCCACAGGGAGGATCTCGAGTTCCTTGTACAGTACGGCTTCGGGATCGCAGATCATATCAAACGGGATGGTGAACGGGCACTGTTTCCTGATGCTCTCCGGGGTGGACTGGATCCCAACCACCAGGGAATTGCCTCCCGCGGTTATCTCGGCGAATTTCTCCGCGTAGTTTGACAGATCAAACTGGCTGAGTGAGCAGCCGTAATAACGCAGGAATACGATCGCCGTTTTGCCGTTGGGAGAAACCAGGTCCGCGACGTTTGTGGCGCCCTTTGCCAGGGTCTCTACTTTGGCGTTGGGGAATTTATCGCCTTTTGCCAGCTTTGACATTTTCAAACCTCCTGATCGGTAAAGACTTATAATGTCTTAATGGGATACCGGCGTATATGCCGGCCTTGTTACGGAAACTTTTACCTGTTTAATTATAACATATATCAACAGAGTTTTAAAGTGGGTATTTTTCATAAAAGCCGGACCGCGGCAAAGCTCCGCGTAATGGAATCGGACGGAATACGGGCACCGCCCGGAGCTTGATATAAAACGGCGTAAAGGGTATAATTGAGACGCTGAATACGGCGGGAAGAGGGGGACGAAATGAGGAGAACGTGTGTACTGCTCGCGCTGCTCGTGTGCCTTTCCGGCTGCGCCGCCGTGGAGACCGGGACCGGCAACGGCACCGGGGCTGAGGCGTCCCCCGCACCGGCATCCGCTGAGCCGGCGGACGCCGTATATTTCCGCATAACCCAGGAAGAGGCGTCGGAAATGATGGCACGTGATGACGGACACATAATACTTGACGTGCGCAGGCAGGATGAGTACGACGAGGGCCATATCCCCGGTGCGGTATGTCTGCCAAACGAGGAGATCGGTACCGATCCGCCGGCGTCCCTGCCGGATAAAGACCGGACGATACTTGTATACTGCCGCAGCGGCAGGCGGAGCAAGGAGGCGGCGCAGAAACTGGCGGATATGGGCTATACCGCGGTTTACGAGTTCGGGGGCATTATAGACTGGACCGGGGAGATCGAAATACCGCGGGATCCGTCCCCTAACGGACAGGACGCTTCCCTCTCCTTCGAATCATTTGACGGCGGGGGTCCGGAGTTTGAAGTGACCGTGGACGACCCCGGCGTAGTATCCTGCGGGAGGTCTGTCAGTTACGCCCGGGAAGACCATGATGAACTCACCGGGGCGGGCTTCACCGTGACTTTTACTTTTACGGGGCTGAAGCCCGGCAGGACAAAGCTGACTGTGCGGGCCCGCTCCCCTGTTGCTGACAATTTTGACGCCGTATACGAAGCGTACGTGGATGAGGGCCTGAATGTCCGGATAGTACAGCTTGAGATCATGGACCTCATGGAATATGGACCCCAGGCGGAGGAAAAGGCATTTTTCTCCATAGACGCAAACGGCTATAAGTTCTATGCCGAGCCCGCGGGAAACTCTTCCGCGGAAGCTTTGAAGGAAATGCTCGGCCAGGGACCGGTGGTACTGGAGATGACAGACTACGGGAACTTCGAGAAAGTTGGGGAGCTTCCCTGGGAGCTTCCCTCCAACGACGAGGATATCACAACGCAGGCCGGGGACGTGATTTTATACAAAGGGAACCGGTTAGTTGTATATTACGCCGCAAACAGCTGGGAGTTCACGCGCCTGGGGAAGATATGGGGCGTTTCCGGCGAAGAACTTCTGGAGGCGTTCGGCAGAGGAGATGTGACCGTAACACTGGGATTGGAATACATACAGGTCCCGGACCGGCTGACTCATGAAGGAACAGGAGGATAGTATGGACAGGAAAGCTATAATGGATGTAAAAGTGGAGTTCAACGGCCCCGTGCAGAGGCTCTCGGGCGAGAATGCCCAGGTGATAATGATACCGTTTGGCGGGACCGTTTCGGGAGAGATCTTTTCCGGGATCGTCGAGCCCTGCGGTGTCGATACACAGGTGGTCAACGCCGCGGGCGTGCGTCACATGTCGGCAAGATACATGCTGACAGGCAGGGACAGGGACGGCAGCGAAGCCAGGATATACGTGGAAAACAACGGCTGGTTCCAGGGTGACGACCTGCCAAAGCCGTTCGTCACGGTACCTGCTTTTTACACAGACAGCGCGGCCCTGGCGAAATACCTGCACAGCAGCAGGTTCACCGGAGAGGGCAGTATGGAGGATGATGGCCTCCATATCAGGTTCTATGAGATAGGCCGATAATTAAATTGCGGAGGTAAGAGACAGTGAAGATCCTCGTTGTGAACGGGTCTCCGTCAGGAGACAACAGCATAACCCTTCAGACTGTCCGTTATATAAAAAAACTGTTTCCGGAACACAGGTATTTCCTGCTTAACGCCGCGCAGCGGATAAAAAGCCTTGAAAAGGATTTTTCCCCAGCCGTGAGAGCCCTGTCCGGCGCCGACATGATAGTTTTCTGCTACCCCGTTTACACCTTCCTTGCCCCGGCGCAGCTGCACAGATTCATAGAACTGTTGAAGGAGAGCGGCACGGACGTCTCCGGGAAATGCGCGACACAGATAACAACGTCAAAACACTTTTACGACGTGACGGCCCACCGGTTCATAATGGAAAACTGCATGGACCTGGGACTGAATTATATAACGGGCCTGTCGGCGGATATGGAGGATCTGCTGCACGAGAAAGGGCAAAGAGAGGCTGAGGCGTTTTTCCGCAGGACACTGTGGGCAGCCGGGAACGGGGTATTCGAGGAAAAGAACGCGGCGCCGGACGCTGCCGACAGGCTGCAGAGGGCGTCGCTGCCGGAGCGGGAGACCGTGAAGAAGGACCGCGGCCGCGTCGTGATAGTTACAGACTCCGACTCGTCCGGTTCCGCCCTTGACAGCATGACCGAGAGGTTCATTCGCGTGTGCCCGTACAGCTGCAGTGTGGTCAATCTCAGAGATTTCCGCTTTGCCGGAGGCTGTCTGGGCTGCTTCCGGTGCGCTTCCGACGGCACTTGTATTTATAAAGACGGTTTTGATGTCCTTCTCAGAGACAGCATACAGACGGCGGATGCCACCGTTTACGCTTTTACGATAAAAGACCATTCCATGGGGTACCGTTTCAAATTGTACGACGACAGGCAGTTCTGCAACGGACACAGGACAGTTACCATGGGCAGGCCCGTGGGATATATCGTCGACGGGGAGCTCAGCCGCCAGCCCGGCCTGCGGCAGCTGATGGAAGCCCGGGCCCAGGTAGGCGGAAATTACCTGGCCCGGACAGCGTGCAACGAATCCGACGCCGACGCCGCTGTGGACATGCTGGCCAGGGACCTGGAATATGCCATTGAGAACGATTACAGGCAGCCTGCCGACTTTTACGGCGTGGGCGGGCTGAAGATATTCCGGGACCTCATATACACCATGCGCGGCCTCATGCGGGAAGACCACCGGTTCTATAAACAGCACGGGTTCTACGATTTCCCCCAGAAACAAGTCGGCAAGATAGCGGGGATGTACCTGGTGGGAGGGGTTATGAACAGCAAAAAGCTGAGCCGTAAGTTCTCCTCGGAGATGACCGGGGGCATGCTGATGCCTTACAGGAAGGTCATAGAGAAAGCGGGAAAATAACTGCGCGGGCGAATATCCGGCCTGTCCGAAAGCAAGACCGGGCGCGATTTGCGCATAAAAACAGCCGCCTGAACGGCGGCGCGGGGAGGAATGAAAGCATGAGCGACGTAAGGGTATACAAGAGGCTTGTCCTTGACCTGGCACTGACGGCTGCGGCGGTCACGGCTGCGGCGCTCTGGGGCCCGTTCCTGCTCAGGGCTTTCGCCCCCTGCATCCTGGGGCTGCTTTTCGCGTGGCTGCTGGACCCCGTTGTTAAATACCTCAACAGGAAGACCGGCCTGGGACACAGAGCATGTTCGATAATCGTATGCCTTCTCTGTTTCGCCGTGGTAGGGACGCTGCTGGGTGTGCTCATATACAGCGTTATAAACGAGCTGTTCACACTGGCCTCCGCCATGCAGGGTATCACGGATTCCATAGAGGGTTTCGCCACACGGGCCCTGACGGCTGTGAGGAACAGGGTGGGCGGCCTGCCGGAAAGCATGTCGGTACAGGTAATGTCCGCCGTCTCAAACCTTATGGACGGCGTCAACAACAGTTATTCTTCGTTTATATCCTCACTTACCAAGAGCATAAGCGGCTACGCCCTCAAAATGCCGTCATGGCTGCTGTTTGCCGCGGCGTTTATTGTGGGGACGGTGATGTTCTCTTTCAGGATACCCATGTACAGGGGAATGATATCCCAGGGTACTGATTCGGACCCCGACCATCCCGTAAACCTTGTAAAACGTGTGCTGCGCACCGGATTGGTGGGGTACCTGAGGGCCACCCTGATCCTCGGCGCGTGGGTGGGCTTCCTGTGTATGATCGGGTTCTTCATTATGGGACAGCCGTACGCGGTACTGCTGGGGCTGCTTATGGCCGTGTGCGATATACTTCCCAACTTCGGAGCGGGGGCGGTCCTCATACCCTGGGGCGTCATACTGCTTTTTACCGGGGATACTTCAGGGGCGCTGATATTGTTCATAACGGTAGCCGTCACCAGCTTTACACGGAACCTGATCTACCCGAAAGTAATGGGGAGCCAGACCGGTCTGTCTCCCCTGCTGACAGTGATAAGCAGCTTCGTGGGATGGAAGCTTGTTGGTGTGGTGGGTATGATAATCGGGCCTATATTCGCCGTTGTGGTCGTGAATATCCTGGCCAGCGGCATCTTCAGCGGTATCTCTTCGGACCTCAAGGTGCTCTACAGCGACGTGCTGCGCAAATTCAGCAGTTCAGGCGACGCCTGAGCGATCACTGTGGTATTGTTGGAAAACGTCACCATGCCCGGCTTTGCGCCGGGCGTCTTTTTTACGTATCTGACCCTGGTGATATCCACAGCAGCCCTGCCCTCCGCCTGGGAGTGCATGACGGCCAGGGAAGCGGCCAGTTCAAGGG
>JAFWGE010000025.1 GCA_017512485.1 Oscillospiraceae bacterium | reverse complement strand
GCGTGGCAGTCCCCGCCAGGGACGTTGAGTACTCCGGCCGGTTCTACAGGTCTGCCAGGGAGCAGGTCGCCAGGGTGAAGGATCTCTTATACTGTGTTCTGAGGCCTGAGCCCACGTTCCTTGGCGACCCCATCCCCATATCGGGAGACGGCAACGTCACAAATGACAAATGACCCTGCGCCCTCTGCCGGGGCCTCACGAGATCATGACGCCCTGAATACAGCGTATCGCCCCTGCCGGAGTCTTTTCCGGCCGGGGCAGTTTTTTTGGGAAGTGAGATCGCATTCCGCCGCGGCCGGATCATGGAAGATGCTGTAAATGTTTTTAAATATATTACATAAAACCTTTGACGATAAAATTTAAACATGCTATGATAAATAAACAAATATTGTGATCGTCTCACAGTATTCTCCCTTATCGGGGACATATCAGTCCGGCTGGTTTTTACCGATCGTGTTGTTCGTCCGGACAGAGTATTGCGGGTGGGATCGTGAAAAAGAACTCAACTATCTGGAACCGACAGTTTACTCTGGCATTCCTCGCTAATTTCATGCTTTGCTTCAGCCAACAGTCTGTAAATACGCTAGTCAGCAGTTACGCAGCTTTTCTTGGCGCCGGCGCTGTGCTGGTAGGTGCGGTCTCCGGGCTGTATTTCGCCGTAGCCGTGGCCGCCAGGCCGTTCTCCGGCCCCATAATCAACAACTGCGACAAGCGCAAGATTATGATCTACACTTACATCCTGGGCGTCATCACCGGCGTGCTCTACGCCGTCTCACGCAGCATACCCATGTTTGTCACCGCCAGGATAATGCACGGTATAGAATTTGCCTTCGTGGGCTCCCTTAACCTTACCGTTGCCAGCAACAGCCTACCCAAGGAGAAACTGGGCACCGGCATAGGGACTTTCGGGATAGGCGGCGCCATAGCCACCGCGGTAGGACCCGGAATGGGTATTGCGGTATACGAGTGGGCCACGAAACTGTGGGGGGAGACCACCGGTTATATGACGGTCTTCTTCCTCTCCGCCGCCTTCATGCTTTTAGGCCTTATCCCCGCGATCATGCTGGAACCCTCCAAGCCAGACAGGGAGACTGTGGAAGCCCTGGGTCCCTGGTACAAAAACATAGCGGCAAAGGAAGCCGTAATACCGGCGTTCCTCATATGCTTCGTATGTATGGCCAGCAACCTCATCACCGTCTACATGGTGCCCTCGCGGCTTCAAAATCTCTGGGCAATATAAGCCTGTTTTTCACTGTATACGCCATATTCCTGCTTTTTACCAGGCCTTTCTGCGGCAAACTTGTGGATAAATTCGGCATAGGCAAGGTGTTCTTCCCCAGTCTGCTGGTCTTTTGCGCCGCGTTCGTAATGATAGCCTCTTCAAGAAGCCTGCCCCTGCTTATATCCGCCGCCATCCCCGCGGCCCTGGGTTTCGGCACCCTCAACCCCGCCATAATGACCCTGAGCATGAGGTGCGTCCCATTTGAGCGAAGGGGAGTGGCCAGCAACACTCTCTATTTCGGTATGGATTTCGGATACTTCCTGGGCCCGACCCTGGGAGGTACCGTCAACGCTTATCTCGGTTACTCAAACATGTACTTCAGCGCTCTGGTCCCCCTGGTCCTGTGCGGCATATTCTTCTTTTTCGGCTGGAGGACGCTCAGGAAGAAACTGTACTGAAGTACACCCAAAGGAACTGCTGAAAGAGAGGGTGAGAAACAAAAATGGACGAACCCAGGAAGAGGATCTCCATCTGGTCAAAAACATACACATGCGCGCTTCTCGCAAACATTTTGCTGACTTTCAGCCAACAGACGGTAAGCGCCCTTATGACCACCTACGCCAAGTATCTGGGCGCCGGAGCCATGGTGACCGGTCTCGTAACAGGCCTGTATTTCGCTGTGGCCGTGGCTGCAAGGCCTTTCGCCGGCCCCGTGATCACCAAATGCGATAAAAAGAAGGTGATGATATACACATACATCATAGGCATCATCACCAGCGTGGGCTACGCTTTCTGCAACAGTATACCCATGTTCATCCTTGTAAGGATATTCCACGGCATCGAGTTCGCGTTCGTAGGTTCCCTGAGTCTCACAATAATAGGGGACTGTACGCCAAAGGAGCGTCTGGGCCTGGCTGTGGGAATGATCGGTGTCGGCATATCCCTCTGCGCCGCCCTTGGGCCCAATCTCGGCCTGGCTATAAACAACTGGGCCGCAGCCAAATGGGGCGAGAGCGGGGGATACACCGCTGTGTTCCTGGCGTCCGCCATACTTATGGTAGTGGCCATCATCCCCGCTTTTATGCTTCCCAACAGCAAGCCCTCTAAAGAGGTACTTGCCGGCCTGGGACCGTGGTACAAAAACATAATATGCAAGGAAGCCATACTGCCCGCGGTCCTCATGTGCTTCACTTCCATCTCCTCCATGCTGTTCACTTCCTACCTCGTGCCTGTGGCAAAGGAGCGGGGAATAGAAAATATAGGCCTGTATTTCACTGTATACGCCATAGTTACGCTGGCCACAAGGCCTTTCTGCGGCAAACTTGTGGATAAGCTTGGTATAGAGAGAGTGTTCTATCCCGGCTGCGTGGTATACATACTGACTTTCGTCATCGCGGCTTTTGCCACAAAGCTGTGGATGCTGTTCATAGCCGGCTTCATCGCGGCCATCAGCTACGGCACTGTCAACCCCGCCATCATGGCGCTGACGGTACGGTGCACCACGGCGGAAAAAAGGGGAGTGGCCAGCAACACGCAGTATTTCGGCCTGGATATAGGCAATTTCCTAAGCCCGACCCTGGGCGGCATCGTCTACGCCCTTTGGGGGTACGCCAGTATGTTCCTCATCGTGGGCATAGTACCCATCCTGCTGTCGCTGCTGTATTTCTCCCTGGCCTGGAAGACCGCCAAAGAACATCTGGACCCAGAGGGGTGATTTTCTCATCCAAACTGCAAATTTATACAAATTATCGATCAATTATTGTTGACAATATCAAATTATCGAATTAAAATACAATCAAATTAAATATGGCTGGATGAAAACCACTGGAAAACAGGCGTTTTGCCTTGCCGAAGGAGTAAAACTCTCAGGCGCCCCCGTCGGGGCAGGACTGTGGCAGGACAGCGTTCTGGAGAAGCCCGCATACCGCGGGGGCCGAAGGTGTAAGGCGCTTGCGCCAAATCTCTCAGGCAAAAGGACAGAATATTACCGGCATAAACTGCCGGCGTATCCTGATTTTTGCGGCCGTCTCCGGATGGCCGCTTTCCATTTTTATCCGGCCGGAAAGGACAGGATCCTATGTTTCAATGGCTGGCTGATCTTAATGACAGCGTTAATACTTTTGTATGGATCACCATCGGCGTCTGGCTGCTGGTGGGCAGCGGCGTCATAATGACGGTCCTGACAGGCTTTTTCCAGGTATCCCATTTCGGGCACTGGATAAAGAAAACCATCGGAAGCGTGTTCAAAAAGCGGGTCATCGCCCACACCGGCGAAAAGGGCACCATTTCGCAGTTCCAGGCGCTGTGTACCGCCCTCTCCGCCACGGTGGGTACCGGAAACATCGCCGGAGTCGCCGCCGCCATCACCATGGGAGGGCCCGGCGCCATTTTCTGGATGTGGGTGGCTGCGTTCTTCGGTATGATGACAAACTATTCCGAAAACGTACTGGGCATCTTCTTCCGCCGCAGGAATTCCAAAGGGGAGTGGTCCGGAGGAGCCATGTACTATCTGAGGGACGGCCTCGGCGCAAAGAAAGGCATGAAAACAGTTGGCGCGGTACTGGCCATCCTGTTTTCCTGCTTCGCCGTGCTGGCATCCTTCGGCATAGGCAACATCAGCCAGGTAAACACTATAGTCCTCAATATCGAGAGTTCTTTCGCGATCCCGTCGCTCAGCAGTATAGTGCTCTACAACAACGTTAACCTGTACAAGATCATCATAGCGGCCGTTGTCCTCATACTGTCCGCCCTTGTCATTGTGGGCGGCCTAAAGAGGATCGCCAGCGTGGCGGAAAAGATCGTCCCGTTCATGATCATCTGCTTCCTTATCGGCGCCATCGTCGTTATCATCAAAAACGTCGGCAATCTGGGCGTCGCGTTCGCAGCCATCTTCAGATCCGCATTCTCTGCCAAGGCCGCCTGGGGCGCGGTCACCGGACTCACCATCAAGACCATGGTGGTCTGGGGGTTTAAGAGAGGCTGTTTCTCCAACGAGGCCGGCCTCGGCTCCTCGGTCATGGTCCACTCAAACTCCAACGTCAAAGAACCCGTACACCAGGGCCTGTGGGGTATATTTGAGGTCTTCGTGGACACGATAGTCATCTGTACTCTGGTAGCCCTCGTTATCCTCACCTCCGGCGTTATAGACCTCGAGACAGGGGCTATAGTCCAGGGCGGAGGAGAGGGCGCCACATTGGTGGCCACGGCATTCTCCACTGTTTTCGGTTCTTTCGGGGCGAAGTTCGTCGCTGTCGCTCTCTTCCTGTTCGCCTTCACTACGGTGCTTGGCTGGTCACATTACGGTACGAAGTCCATCGAGTACCTCGGCGGGGAGAAAGCCGCTTCCGTATACAAGGTCATCTTCGTGGTTATCATCATCACCGGCAGCCTCCTCACCTCGTCCCTGGCGTGGGATATCTCAGATACGTTCAACGGCCTTATGATGATACCGAACCTCATCGGAGTCCTTGTACTCAGCCCCATTGTAGTGCGCCTCACCAGGAACTACGTACGCAGGGAGATCCACTCCGAAAAGATCGAGCCCATGCTCTCCGCCTTCCCGGACATTCAGGCGGAGCAGGCCGCCAGGACCGACGAAGACTGACGGCATTACGGACAGATCGACCCAAAATGGGGCGGACAGTTGTCCGCCCCATTTTATACACCATATAAACGAAAACACCCCGGAAGAACACGTTGTGATCTTCCGGGCGTTTATATATACAGATGATAGATACCAGACGACCCAGGCACGGGCGGCAGCACTTTAAAGAGCTGCTTTCGCCTTTTCCGCCAGTGCGGTGAAAGCGGCCTTATCGTTGATCGCCATCTCCGAGAGGACTTTGCGGTTCATCTCTATCCCGGCCAGTTTGAGACCGTGGGTAAAGGTGGAATAGTTCATACCATTGGCCTTGGCTCCGGCGCTGATGCGGGTGATCCAGAGCCTGCGGAAATCACGCTTTTTCAGGCGGCGGCCTGTGTAGGCGTAAACACCGGATTTAATAACGGCCTGTTTGGCCATCTTAAAATGTTTGCTCTTGGCGCCCCAGTAACCCTGGGCAAGCTTTAAAGTCTTCTTCCTTCTTTTGCGCGTCATCATTGCGCCCTTAACTCTAGCCATTATTCATAGCCTCCTGCAAGTATCGATTATTTATAGGGGATCATGCGCTTGACGGCGCTCTCGTTCGTCACGTCGGCATAGGTGCCCTGACGGAGGGTCCTTTTGCGCTTTGTGCTCTTTTTGTTGAGGATGTGGCTCTTAAAAGCGTGAGCCCTTTTGATTTTGCCTGTCTTGGTGAGATTGAATCTCTTTTTGGCACCGCTGTGGGTCTTGATCTTGGGCATTGTTTCTCTCCTTCCGTGTATTACCCGTCCGCCTGTCCGTGCGGAGAAAATAAGCAGGTCACTTGTTGTCCTTCTGGGTTTTCGGAGAAAGGAAAATAGTCATGAACCTTCCGTCCAGCTTTGGCTTCTTGTCCAGTACGGCAACGGACGCGCAGCCTTCCGCAAAGCGGTTCAGCAGGTCCTCACCGATGTTGGTGTGGGCCATCTCACGCCCGCGGAAGCGTACGGTGACTTTTACTCTGTCTCCTTCCGTGAGGAATTTCTGTGCATTCTTCAGCTTGACGTTGAAATCATTCACGTCAATGACCGGGGACATGCGTATTTCATTGACCTCCACCATGTGCTGGTTCTTCTTGGCTTCCTTGAGACGCTTGGTCTGCTCGAACCTGTACTTGCCGTAGTCCATGATCTTGCATACCGGAGGTACGGCAGTGGGGGCGATCTTGACCAGATCGAGATCTGCTTCATATGCCAGCTGTCTGGCGGCGGTGGGGGACATGATCCCCAGCTGGGCGCCGTCAGCGCCGATTAGACGGATCTCCCTGTCCCTGATCTCTTCATTGATCTGATGATTTGTGTTGCTGATATGAAAGCACCTCCTGTTTGTGAACGAAGCTCTGCCGCGGCCAACAAAAAACGCGGACGCCCTAAAGCACCCACGCGGCAGCACAGAACACGCATGGCTGCGCGGGCTGTGCTTGAGCAATGTTGACCCTTTGGGCTGTGCCCTGGGGTGAGGACGAATTATCGTTCCTGCTTTATTGGCTCGATTATTATAACAGCCCCCCGCGGCGCTGTCAATATATATTTGCCTTATTTTTCATAATTTCCCGCCGTGCCGCGGAGCGCGCCGGGAAGGATAATATTGCACTATGCAATTTGCTCAATGAAGTGTATACTGGTTTGAAAGCACTCCCGGCGCCGCGCTGCCGGCTCCTGACGCGAGTTACGGATCTTAATTGCCCGGGGTGCCGGATCGCGATATGCTGTCTGCGGGATAACGGAACGAGGCTCCGGCAATGTGGCCCGGCGGCCTGGCGCCGATCCCGTTTACTGGAGGTGTGAACTTTGAACACTATGAAGCTGTGCGCCACGTGCCTGTTCGGTCTGGAGGGGCTTACCTCATCACAGCTCAAAAGGCTCGGGTTCCGGGACGTGAGCGCCGAAAACGGCAGGGTCACTTTTTCCGGGGACGAGACAGCCCTGGCGAAAGCGCTTGTCAACCTTCGCTTTGCGGAGAGAGTCATGATAAATATCGGGTCGTTTGACGCTGTGTCTTTTACCGAACTGTTTGACAGGACCTATGAGCTCCCATGGGAAAGATTCATCCCCGTGGACGGGGCTTTTCCCGTAACAGGGTCCTGCGTCAGTTCCGTACTTCATTCAGTTCCGGACTGCCAGAAGATCATCAAGAAGGCCGCCGCCAGGCGGATAATGGAGAAATACCGCTTGTCCTGGGCTGAGGAAAAAGCAGAACTGTACCAGATACGGTTCACCGTCATCCGCGACAGGGTGGAACTGTATATAGACGCCAGCGGTCAGGCCCTCCACAAAAGGGGATACCGCGCGGTGGGCACCGCGGCCCCCCTCAGGGAGACGCTGGCGGCCGCCATGGCGGATCTGTCCGGCTACAGGGGCAAGGGCGTCTTCTGGGATCCCTTCTGCGGCTCCGGTACAATAGCCATCGAGGCCGCGCTGATCGCCCTCAACAGGGCTCCGGGCCTGAACAGGGCTTTCGACGCCATGAACTGGCGCTGGGTCAACAGGAAGATATGGCCGCAGGTAAGGCAGGAGGCGTCTGCGGCGGAGTTCACGGGCGGGTACGAGATACTGGCCAGTGATATTGACGAGGGCGCCCTGGAGATCGCCAGGTCCAACGCGTCGAAAGCCGGTGTCTCGAAACTCATCGAATTCTTCAGGGCCGATGCCGGTGAACTTGAACTTCGCCGGGGTCCCGGTCGGATAGTCGCCAACCCTCCTTATGGGGAGCGGATGATGGAGCGCAGGGAAGCCGCCCTGCTGATGCGAAGATTCGGCAAACGGTGCTCCGCCATGGATGGCTGGAGTTTCTGCGTGCTCACGGCCGACGCCGATTTTGAGAGTTCCTTTGGCAGCAAGGCGGATAAGAAAAGAAAACTGTACAACGGAATGATCAAATGCGATCTTTATATGTACCCTGACAAAGAGAGACAGTGGAAATGGAAATAGAAGAAATGACCTCCCCGGCTCAGCGTGGGGGATCTCCCGCCGGGTCCGTCCCCGGCTGCCCGTATCCCTTCCTGCCCGTGCTGGGTGCATACGAACTGAAGCAGACCGACCCGCTGGTCCATGCCTATGTGGGCGACGCGGTCTACGAGCTTTTTGTAAGGATCTCACTGAGCAGGACGCCCGTCACCAATACCCGGATGCACCTGCAGGCGGTATCTATTGTTAACGCACAGTCCCAGCAGAGGGCATACCGGGTAATACGCGATTCTCTAACCCGGGAAGAGGCTGACGTTTTCCGCAGGGGCAGAAACGCCAGCGGACACGCCCACCCCAGGCACGCTTCACCCATGGAATACACTGACGCCACCGGGCTGGAGGCGCTCTTCGGATGGCTGTGGCTGGGAGGCGGCAGCCTCAGAGCCTGGGAACTGTTTGAACTCATCTGGTCACGTTTGGAGGAAGTAGCCGCCGATATGGGCTCCTGGACCTCCGTGCGGGACAAATCTGCAGATAAAGGGGACCGATAACATGGCACTTGACAGCGTCCTCCTGGGCGCCCTGGTCCGTGAGATAAGGCAGGCCGCACTGTCCGCCTGTGTGGACAAGGTACTGCAGCCCTCCAGAGACGAGATAATACTGTCATTAAGGACAAAAAACGGGACGAGGCAGCTGGCCTTATCCCTGAATCCGGGATTCCCGGGCATATACTTTACCAGGAACCGACGTGAAAACCCCAGTACGCCCCCTATGTTCTGCATGCTCCTGAGGAAGCATCTCACCGGAGGCAGGATAACCGCTGTCGAACAGCAGCCGGGAGAGAGGATAGTCACTCTCAGATTCAGCTGTCTGGGAGAATTTGGCGAGCGTGAAGACAGGCTTCTCATAGCGGAGCTCATGGGCAGGCGCACAAACCTGGTGCTGGCCAAAGAAGACGGCATGACGCTGGACTGCCTAAAAAGGGTCACCCCGGACGACCCCGCCGGCAGGAGAATGCTTCCTGGCCTGCTCTACGAGGCCCCGAAGCCGATGGACAGGGTGTATTTTCTCAGTGATGGGTGGGACGCCGGCGAGCTGGAGCGCCTGCTGGAGACAGTCCCCCCGGTCCAGGCCCTCACGAGGGCCATGGGTGGCCTCAGTTCCTTTGCCGCCTCACAGATATGCTGCTCGGCCGGAGCCGGAGAACAGGAGTGGGACCGTAAAAAGGTGCTGGAACAGGCCCTTGCTTTCAGGCAGTCCCTGCTGGGCGGCGCATACAAGGCCACTTTGATCAATCAGGGTGCTGAGCCCTGGGACATATACTATACGCGCCCGGTCTGCTGTCCACCCGGTAAGAGCGCTGAAGCTTTCGATTCCTTCAGTGGGATGATGGACGCGTGGTATGCCCGCCGAACTTCGGCTGAAAACATCAGAAGGCTGGGAAAAGACCTTCGAAAGTACGCCTCCGGCGCTCTGAAGCGCGAACAGCGCAAACTGGAAGCCCGCATGAACGAGCTTGCCCAGTGCGCCGACAGGGACAGCCTGAGAAAAGACGCGGAACTCATCATAGGGAACATATACCGTATGAAGAAGGGCGAGAGCACCCTTACAGCCCCTGACTACTCTACAGATGGGGAGCCTATGCGCACCGTCAGGCTCGACCCGCTCAAGACCCCACAGCAGAACGCCGCGGCATATTTCAAGGAATACAAAAAGGCCGGAGCGGCCATAGAACACCTCACGGTGCTGGCCGAACAGGGGAAGGAGCAGATCTTCTACCTTGAGAGCGTGGTCGACGAGATCGACAGGGCCTCTTCAGCCAGGGAACTTGAGGAGATACGCTATGAGCTGGCCAGGTCAGGCGTAATACGAGAGAAAAAAAAGCCGGGAAAACAGAAGAGCGTCCCGGCAACGTCGCCGTATAAATATATAAGCGATTCGGGGTACGAGATCCTGGTTGGCAGGAACAATACCCAGAACGACGCCCTCACTTTTAAAACCGCCAGGAAGGACGACCTTTGGCTGCAGCCAAGAATTCGGCCCGCGCCATCCAGAAGATGACCGAGATCGTCGACGGGAAGCTTCGCATCATAAGCGATCCTCCCGTCATCGT
>JAFWGE010000024.1 GCA_017512485.1 Oscillospiraceae bacterium | reverse complement strand
TGCCAATTCCACCACACCGGCATAGGTGTTTTTGGGTGGGAAAATGCGTTCTGATACTTTCTCTCGTTAGGCGGTCAGCGACGGAGGCACCCTCAAAAAAGGATAACCTCTCAGGATTGCCAAAACAGCTTGGCTCTTCAAGCGATTTCCGGTCATGGATTCTCGCGGAAGATAGCGGAAGTTGACGTCTTTTGAGTCCAACACGTCTGCCAATTCCATCACGCCGGCTTATCATTTGTGCATATTATAAAGTCTCCTCTACTCAAAATCAAGAGTTTTTCTTTACGTAGGACTCGTTCCGCGACGCATCGGTCCATATACCTATGGTACAGTTGAAGGGCTGCTTTCGACCGCCCTTCAACGTTATATTCGTGGTCTGTCAAAGTTCCTCCAGCAGTACCACGGCATGGGCTGATATGCCCTGCCCGGCTCCGGTGAAACCGAGTTTTTCCTCTGTAGTGGCTTTATAGTTGATTTTGGATACGTCACAGCCAAGCACGCCCGCGGTTTTCTCGCGCATTTGTGGGATATACGGCGCCAGTTTGGGGGCCTGCGCAATTATGGTGATATCCGCGTTGCCGAGTCTGTATCCGCGCTCCTCAACAAGCAGAGCTGTGCGGTGCAAAAGCTCCAGACTGGATATCCCTTTGAATCTGTCATCGCTGTCAGGGAAATGCCTGCCTATATCCCCAAGCCCAGCGGCGCCCAGCATTGCGTCCATAAGTGCATGCAGCGCAGCGTCCGCGTCCGAATGTCCGAGGAGGCCCAGGTGATATGGTATCTCCGCTCCACCCAAAACCAACGCCCTGCCTTCGGTAAGTACATGGACGTCATAACCGTGACCTATTCGCAACCCTCGTCCCTCCCATCGAGTATCGCCCCCGCAATGATCAGATCAACGGGTGTGGTAATTTTTATGTTCTCCGGGTTGCCGTCAGTAAGTGCCACCGGCAGGCCGCACAGTTCTACCGCCGAAGCGTCATCGGTCACTTCCCATCTTTCCTTTATACACCTGTCCAGAACCGCCCGGAACATATCTGCGTTAAAGGCCTGAGGCGTCTGTACAAGGCACATACCTTTTCGATCCGGTGTACCGGTGACAACGCCGTTTTTATGTGTTTTAACTGTATCAGTCACCGGCACCTGTGCGATGGCGGCCCCACTCACAGAAGCTTTCCGTACTGCTGCGTGTATTACGTCCTCCGTAACGAGAGGCCGCGCACCGTCATGTACGGCAATAACGTCCGAAAGGGCGCTCGCAGCTTCCACGCCGTGAAGCACTGACTCCGTACGACTGTTACCTCCGGCAACGACCTTTGTCAGTTTGGTGATTCCCCATGTATGGCACAGTTCGGCAGCCCGTTCCAAATCGTCCTTCTTTACCACAAGTATGATCTCGTCTATCTCTTCACAGTTCTGATATGCCCGGCAGGAGCGTACCACTACCGGGATGCCTCTCAGCGGTACAAATATCTTATCTGTGCCTTGCATACGTGTTGCGGAACCGGCGGCGACAATAACGGCGCTGCAGCGCACCCTTGCCGCTTCCCCTTTTGAACGTCTCAGCGCAGCGCGCGCCGCAAACCGCACAGCGGATTTTGCTATCTTTTTTACTGACATAAAACGAAGGCCCTCCCTCCGGGCTCATGGGCCCGGACGACAGGGCCCGTTCCTTTTATCTTATCTGTCAATGCGCGATAGACTTTAGTATTCGCGCTTCTATTTCTTCCTCGGTGGAGTCCAGCGCCATAACCAGCTCGGAAACGAGTATCTGCTTGGCGCTATGCAGCATCTTACGCTCCCCTGTGGATAGACCCTTTACCATATCTCTCTCCAGAAGGCCTTTTACGACCACGGCCACCTGCATGAGGTCGCCGCTTTTCAGCCGGACCATGTTCTCCCGGTACCTGCGGTTCCAGTTATCGGTCATGTTTTCGCACTCTGTATTGAAATACTCCATTACGTCATTTGCAACCCCGGTGCTTACTACCTGCCGCACTCCCACCGCATCGCATGCCCCTACCGGGATCATTACCACTATGCGTCCGTCGGAGATCTTCATAACATAGTACTCTACCTTTTCGCCGGAGACATCCTTAACTACGACGCTGTCAACGTATCCGGCGCCGTGCATGGGGTGAACGATCTTATCTCCGACTGAAAACATGCCGTCTCCTCCTTTAAGGTTTCCGCCCGCGGGAAAGGCCGTGCAAACCAGAATATGCAGGGAATTAATGTAAAATGCTATAATACTGCTTTAATTTTACACTATTTTTCATAAAAAATCAACGATTATTTATCAAAAAATCGGCTAATTGCTATCATAACCCCCAGTTTGCCCGATTCATACGTTATTCCTCCCTGCATATAGGCACAGTATGGTTCCCTCATGGGGCCGTCGCAGGACAGTTCTATTGAAGCTCCCTGCACGAAGGAACCCGCCGCCATAATGACAGGGCAATCATATCCCGGCATGTCCCACGGTACCGGCGTTACGTACGAATCCACCGGTGAAGCCGCCTGGATGCCTTCACAGAAACGGCACAGTGTCTGCGCGTCGCCGAACCTTATCATCTGGGTTATATCGTGGCGAGTATCCGTGGAACCCGGCAGTGTGCCGTACCCCAAGTCCTCCATGATGGCGGCGCAGAACACGGCGGTCTTAAGTGCCTGTGCAGTCACGTGAGGCGCAAGGAATATCCCCTGGAACATCGGTCTGAGTGTGTCAAGGGAAGCTCCGCTCTCTCTTCCAATCCCCGGGACCGTAAGCCTCTGGCAGCCGGCGTCCACCAACTCTGATAAACCTACGAGATATCCTCCCATCGGTGCGATACCGCCTCCCGGATTCTTTATCAGGGAACCCATAACCAGGTCCGCCCCCGCAAATCCCGGTTCGCTCGTCTCAACGAACTCCCCGTAGCAGTTATCCACCAGTACTTTCAGTGCAGGATTCGCGTTTTTCACAGCGGCTGTGAGTTTCCCTATCTCTTCGACCGAAAGGGAATCTCTCTGGGAGTATCCCCTGGAGCGCTGAATAAGCACCGCGCCGCTGCGTATGCGTGCGCACTCCTGCTCAATTGCCGTAACATCCGGCTTCAGGTCTTCTGTCAGAGGTATCTCCGTGTAATGCACACCGTAACTCTCCAGCGTCCCGACAGCTTCTTTTCCCTTGATAACGGTCATCAGCGTATCATATGGGGCCCCCACTGCACTTATCAGGGTGTCGCCCGGCCGCAGGGCTCCAAACAGGCCGCAGGTTATGGCATGGGTGCCGCTCACAAATGACGCCCCTGCGGCGCCGTCCTCCCCACCGAAAATGTCGGCAAAGACGCGGCCCAGCACCTGCCTGCCCCTGTCACTGTAACCATACCCTGTCGTACCGTGGAAACAAGACTCGTCTACCCTGTTGTTCCTGAAAGCGCTGAGGACCCTGGCAGAATTCATGAGGGCGTTATCGTCTATCTGTCTGAATATCCCGAGCACTCTTTTCTCCGCCCGCTCTGCCATCTCCAACACTCGGGGGGAGATACAATCCATATTGATCACAGCCCGTTCACCAACTGTCTGAAACGTTCTCCACGCTCCTCAAAATTTTTGAAGGAGTCGAAGGATGCGCAGGCGGGGGACATCAGTACGCATTGGCCCGACAGGGCTCCATGGGCCGCTTCCAGAACCGCCTCATCGAAATTGCCACACATGACGATTTTTGGTTTCTCGCTACCGGGTGCTCTTTCAACGGCTCCAGCTATGGCAGACGCCGTAGGACCGTATAGAAATAGCTGTTTTACATGAGCACAGATATCCGGTCCAAGGGGATCAAACGGGATTTTTTTATCATATCCCCCTGCAATAAGCACTACATTGTCCCCGAAGCAACTCAGACCCGCCGCCGTACGGGTGGGGCTGGACGCTATGGAATCGTTATAGAACTCCACACCGTTCAACGTACGTATGAGCTCCATACGGTGCGCAACTCCCTTGAAGGTCCTTGCCACTTCCGCCATCGTCTCCGGTTCTACCTGCCCCATAAGACAAGCCGCTGCCGCCATGTAGTTCTCTGTGTTATGATCCCCACGGAGAAGAATATCTTTCCTTTTGAATATTTCGCGCGCGTTTCCCCCTGAGGAGAACATGACAGAGTCCCTGTCCAGATAACAGCCCTCCTCCACAGGGGCTGCGCGGGAGAACATTCTCACTCTCCCCCCTGCCTGGGCTGCCATTGGAGCCGTGATCCGGTTGTCCGCGTTCAGTACCAGCAGGTCATCCGGCCCCTGTCCTCTGAATATGTTCATCTTGGAATCCACATATTCCTCCATAGATCTGTGTTTGTCCAGATGATTTGGGGCAAGATTCGTTATCACAGCCCTATGTGCCGGTACAGACATCGTCATAAGTTGGAAAGAGCTCAGCTCCACTACCGCTTCGTCATCCGGGGACATGTTCCCTGCCTTGCACAGCAGCGGCATACCGATATTTCCTCCCAGATGTACCCTTTTCCCCTGGCGCTCCAGCATAAGGGCTATCAGGGTAGTCGTCGTAGTCTTTCCATCACTACCTGTGACTGCCGTTATGGGACAGGGGCAAACCTCAAAAAAGGCTTCCATCTCCGAAGTGAGGACAGCGCCTCCCGCCACAGCGCGCAGAATGCCCGCTTCATCCGGCCTGATGCCGGGAGATCGGAAAATGACGTCGGCGTCTATCTCATCGAGATATCCGGCTCCCAGGCATACTGCAAACGCCTGCCGTGAAAGTTCCAGCGCCTTCCCTTTCAGTACCTCTTTCCTGTCGTGCAGCGTCACAACGGCGCCATACTCCAGAAGCTTCTGTGCCAGAGGGAGATTGCTTATGCCCACTCCGAGCACGGCCGTCCTCTTTCCGCGCAGTGCCCGGAAATAACTGTCCATGTCCATTGAACGAATCTCCTTACCTCCGTCAGATGACCATAAGCTCCTTTGGCGTTTTTGTGATATCCGTCCTTCCGCCTTCCTCTATGACAAGCACGTCCTCTATCCTAACCCCGAATTTTCCCGGCATATATATGCCCGGCTCGGCTGAAATGACGTTGCCTGCCCTGAGCAGTCTTTTTTCCGACTGGGAAGCCCCATTGCCTTCATGGACTTCCATCCCTATACCGTGCCCAAAGCCATGGCCGAAGTACTCTCCGTAACCTGCCTCGGCTATCACGTTTGCCGCCGCCATATGGACTTCACACCCGGGAATCCCTGCCCGGGCGGCGTCTATACCTGCCTTTTGGGCTTTGAGGACCACATTATATACCTTTTCCATCTCGTCGGTATATCCGCCGACGGCCACCGTGCGGGTCATATCCGAGCAATAACCGTCTTTGATGCATCCGAAATCCATTGTAAGGAAGGTACCGGGTTCAATTTTCTCCGTTGTCGGTACCCCATGGGGCATACTCGACCGCACTCCGGATACTACTATGGGCTCGAACGACAGGCCATCCGCTCCTAGCCTGAGCATTCTGTATACCAGCTCCGCGGCGGCTTCCTTTTCGGTCATACCGGCCTTCAGCACTCCAAGGGTCTGCCGAAATGCCTCCTCCGCCAGCCGCTGGGCGGAGATGAGCTTTTGCACCTCTTCGGGAGATTTTACAGCCCTCAGTTCCTCGAATATCCCCTGGGCTGCAGCAAATTTTACCTGAAACGCCTTCGTCATTGCGTTGTACTGGCGGAAAGATGCTCTTTCTTCCTCGAAACCGACAACTGAGAGACTATGCTTGTTTATAAGCCTGTTCATACAGTCCGTGTAACTGTTTTCCTGTGTGACCATCTCTACAGTAAAATCAGGCATTGCCGCCTCCGCCGCCTCGATATAGCGCGAATCGGTGAAGAAATACTGGTTATCCGGCGTGATCACCGCCAGGCCGTCCGTGGAAAAAAATCCCGAAGCGTATGCCCTGTTAATGGGGCTTGTTACGTAAACAGCGTCAAGGGAATGCTCTATCAGTTTCTGGCGTATTTTTTCATAGTTTTTCATAATTACAACCTCCGAATAATATACTCAAAGCCACCACGATCCGCTCCACCAGGAATCTCAGCCACAGGTGCGGTGCGCGGTGATTTATCGGTTCCACCCATATGCTCGTGACGTCGGCACGGTTAGCGCCCAGGACGTCGGTAAATATCTGGTCCCCGGCAAGCGCCATACGGCCGCGGGTCACCCCCGTAAGCTTCTCCGCCTCAAGGAAACCACCAATACGCGGTTTGCCTACACGCTCCAGGCACCTCACCCCCAACTGTCCAGCTGTTTTGCGTGCCCTCCCGTGACGGTTATTGCTGAAAATAATAATTTCTATACCCGCGCTGCCCAGCTCATTTGCCCACTGCATCACCTTTTCCGGAGGAACGGCGTGTCTCTTAAGGGAGATCGTGTTATCCAGATCGCATAAGAGCACTTTTATATCTCTGGAGATCAGGAACGCCGGGGTGACGTCAGTGAGCTTCTTTGCCATGACCCGGGGAACGAATGAAAAACTCATATACTGATACCAACCGGAATAATAAGTTTCTGAAAGGGCGGATACCCTTACTGTCGTCCCTTTTACGAAAACATTATACCACCGCTGACGTCCGATTCCAACTCAGGAATCGCCATTTCTCATCTTTACGCTGCACTCCGGGACACGCGTGCAAACAGCCGCGCCTTGCGCTGACACGTCCCGTGCCCCGGTGATATCGCACGTACCGAGTTCCGCAAAACTATGCCTTTCAACCAAAACGGCATAGCTGACGCTATGCCGTTTGATATACTTTATCTCTTTTTCGTGCGCCGTAATGCCTCAGCCGAACTTCTTCCTGTTCTTTCTGGCCGCCTCGGATTTCTTGCGGCGCTTCACACTGGGGCTGACATAATGTTCTCTTTTGCGAACCTCTGCCATAACACCGGCCTTGGCACAGCTGCGCTTAAATCTTTTCAGAGCGCTCTCAAGCGACTCATTTTCCTTTACATGGACCTCAGACATCATTTTCCCTCCTTCCACTACGCCCGACGGGCGCATTAAGGGCAACCGGGTTCCGTTCCCGTTTAGTTATTATATCGCAACAGGGGGCGTGTGTCAACCAAAATTTCCCCCGAAACAGCCCTTCGCAATAATTCAGGTATATGCCCGTATTAGCGGGTTTTTATTTAACGATGAAGTTTACAAGTCTTCCCTTTACAAAAATCGTTTTGACCAGCGTTCCTCCCTCCAGATATCTCTGCACTTTAGGCACGTTTCTGGCTGCCTCCACAGTCTCATCCTGTCCGCAGTCAGCCGGCACCGTGACCGTATCGCGGAATTTGCCGTTTATCTGTATGGCGATCTCCACTTCCTCAGGGCGCGCCTTGGCTTCATCGTACTCAGGCCAGGCCTGACAGGAAGCCATACCTTCCAAACCAAGGGCCTCCCAACTCTCGTCACAAACATGGGGAGCAAAGGGTGACAGCAGCGTCAGGAACACCTTCATATCGCCGCGTGTGCAGCCCTTTTCCGCCATCTCGTTCGCAAGAGTCATAAGCGAGGCGATGGCTGTGTTGAACTTTAGAACCTCTATGTCCTCACCGACCTTCTTTATAGTGCGGTGTATGAGGGCTTCATGCTGTGGTGTGACGTAGTCTGAATCCGAAGCCTGCTGTGCCAGCGCCCAGACCCTGTCCACGAAACGTTGGCATCCTTTCACCGCGGCAGAGGACCAGGGTGCTGCTTTCTCGAAATCGCCTATGAACATTATATACAGGCGCATGGTATCCGCGCCGTACTGCTCCACGACGTCGTTTGGATTGACTACGTTACCCCTGGACTTGGACATTTTTTGTTTATCTTCACCCAGTATCATGCCATGGCTGGTCCTGCGTGCATATGGCTCACTGTACGGAACGACGCCTATATCATAAAGGAATTTGTGCCAGAAACGGGAGTACAGCAAATGCAAAGTCGTGTGTTCCATTCCTCCGTTGTACCAATCCACCTGTCCCCAGTAGTCAAGCGCTTCCTTGGAAGCCAGGGCCTGCGTATTATGGGGATCCATATAGCGCAGGAAATACCAGCTGGAACCGGCCCACTGTGGCATAGTATCCGTCTCGCGGTGTGCCTCTCCCCCGCAGTGAGGACAGGTAGTGTGCACCCAGTCCGTCATAGTAGAGAGAGGGGATTCCCCTGTATCGGTAGGTTCATATGATTCCACCTCAGGAAGAATCAACGGCAGCTCGCTCTCCGGCAGTGGCACCCATCCGCATTTATCGCAGTACACAAGGGGGATGGGCTCTCCCCAGTAACGCTGCCTTGTAAACACCCAGTCGCGCAGCTTGTAATTCACGGCGGCTCTTCCCAAGCCTTTTTCCTCAAGCCAGGCTGTTATTCTCTTCTTGGCGTCAGGTACCTCCAGCCCATCCAGGAAACCGGAGTTCACCATAACGCCGGTCTCGGAATCGGTATACGCCTCTTGCTGTACGTCTCCTCCCATAACCACTTCTACTATGGGTACTCCAAACTTCTTTGCGAACTCCCAGTCGCGCTGGTCGTGCCCGGGGACAGCCATGATCGCCCCTGTCCCGTAGGTGGACAGAACGTAATCGGAAATAAATATAGGTATCTCCGCCCCCGTGACCGGGTTTACAGCCCTGACACCCAGCAGTTCGACCCCGGTTTTTTCTTTGGAGAGTTCAGTGCGCTCAAGGTCTGATTTCTTTTCAGCCTGTGCACGGTATTCAGCCACCTGAGGATAATTCTTCAGGATCTCTTTCCAACGCTCTACCAAGGCGTGTTCAGGTGACAGAACCATGTAAGTAACTCCAAACAGGGTGTCCGGCCTTGTGGTGAAGACCTCTATCTCATCGCCCGCGGTGGTGCTGAATCGTACGTTCGCCCCGGTGCTCCTGCCTATCCAGTTCTTCTGCTGTATCTTTACACGCTCAATAAAATCAAGTCCGTCCAGATCGTCAATGAGCCTCTGAGCATACTCGGTTATCTTCAGCATCCACTGGCTCTTCTCTTTGCGTACCACGGCCCCGCCGCAGCGCTCGCAGACGCCCTCCACGACCTCTTCATTTGCCAGTACCACTTTACAGGACGTGCACCAGTTCACTGGCATCCTGGCCTTGTACGCCAGGCCCTTCTCAAACAATTTGAGGAATATCCACTGCGTCCATCTGTAATACTCCGGGTCGGTTGTGGAGATTTCCCTTGACCAGTCGAAAGAATATCCCAACATGCGCAACTGAGAAGTGAACTGCGCAACATTCACTCGGGTCACTTCTTTGGGCGGGATATGGTTCTTGATGGCGTAATTCTCTGTAGGAAGCCCGAACGCGTCCCAGCCTATGGGGAACAACACATTATACCCCTGCATGCGGCGCTTCCTTGCCACTATGTCCATAGCAGTATACGGCCTCGCATGTCCCACATGGAGGCCTACTCCGGACGGATACGGGAACTCCACCAGCGCATAATACTTCTTCTTGTCGCTGTTGTTGTCAGCACGGAACAGCTGTTTTTCTTCCCAGATGCGCTGCCACTTGCTCTCAGCGGCTTTAAAATCATACTTCATCTTCCGAGTTGATCCCCCAGACCTTCGATTTTTATCTTTTTGGCATCCTGCCAAACTCTTTCCAGATCGTAGTGAGCCCTCATATCCTGCGTGAACAGATGTACCACCACGCAGCCGAAATCCATAAGCACCCATGTTCCGCCGCCACGGCCTTCAACATGATCCAGCTTTTCGCCTGCGTTTTCAAGGGCCTCTTCCACCGCGTCACAGAGAGTCTTGAGGTGTGTGTTGGATGAACCGGTGCAAATCACGAAATAGTCCGCCATGACTGTCAGGTCGGTTATCTCCAGCACGCTTATATTGTCTGCCTTTTTCTCTTCCAGAGCTCTGGCCGCTATCTCAGCCAGTTCAATCGGGGTCTTCACTTAATCATTCTCCTTCCAGGATCATCGGCGCGGCGGCGCCTTATGCCCTAATGTGCTAATATTCACGTCACACATAGTCCCGCTCGCTGAACGAGCACAGTGCTTATTCCCCGGTCGGTTCCTCAAAGAAACCGCCGTCTCCGGAAACGGGTTCGGTATCGTCCGATTCACCCGGGTTCGGCTCCTGGGTCCCTGAATCCCCCTCACCGCCCTGATCCGTCTCATCAGGATTGGTTTCATCCGGGTTGGTCACATTGGGATCGTTCTCATCCGGATTTGTCTCGTCCGGGTTGGTCACGTCGGGGTCGCCTTCATCCGGATTTGTTTCATCCGGGTCGTCTGTTTCTGTATCCTCTCCGGGAGTAGTGAACAGGTCCGGGTTTTCCTCACCATCGTCCGACCAGTAGTCGTAATCGCTGCTGTCATAATCGTCATAATATGATTCCGCTGCGCTTATCTGGCTCGACGTCGGATAGAAAATATCCAGGTCAGCTGTAGTAATGGTATGTCCGTCGTAAGGATTGAAATAACTGTCCATTATTTCAGCCACTTCACTGGCGTACAGGAAGTAATACGAAACGTCCCCGAACATAAATGCGTCGCCGGGCAGTGTGAACATATTTACGTTTTCGAGCCCCAGATCTTTCAGTTTAAGACCGAACCAAGCCATTTCTCCCACAGTTAGGTTCGAATCCACACACTCCTTGAATATCTTCGCGTAGTTTGTAATGTTGGTGGCAACGTTCTTTATGGATAAACCCTGTTTTATGAGCGCCACTATAAAATCATGCTGAAGTTCTATTCGTCCCAGATCACCGTTGAGTTCCCCGGTATAGCCGTCATTGTTCTGCCTCCATCGGCACAACTGTACCGCGTGTTCGCCGTCAAGCACCTGCTGGCCCTCATAAATATCAATATACAGCGATTGAACAGGATCCACGTAATGCATGCGGTAAGGGACATTGTACTCCACTCCGCCGATGGTGTCCACCAGCCTCTCCATGGCGGTCATCTCCACCAGCACGTAATAATTGCACTCAAATCCCACCAGTTTGCCTACTTCCCTGCTCAGGGTCTCTATACCGCCGATAGCATACGCAGAGTTCAGTTTTTTCGTACTGGTCCAGCCCACGTTGCAGTAGGTATCCCTGGGGATGCTGACAAGGCTGGCGGTACCTTTTTCTTCGTTAAAGGACAACACCATTATGGTATCGGTGTGGATACTCTCCTCTATGGCGTCGAATCCGGCGAAAAGGACGTTATACACGTTGGAATTCAGGCTCTTCGGAACCTCAGTATAGGGCTCTGCTTCCTGTATATCCTCCTGGCCGTCTGTCTTCGGGGACGAGGAGGGCTTTATCGAAATGCCTCCGGCCTGAGGGCTGGGGGTGGTGCTCACATTGGAAGTGTCTGAGTATCTTGAAGCGCTGTCTGTGGCGGACTGTTCCGGCGGTTTAATGAGTATCCTTGACAGCGCGAACACTGCCGTACTGAACAGAAGTATAACAAGAGAAAACACCAGCAGCGCTTTGTGCCAGGTTCTCAGGCCATGTCCGGAATTGTTATACCGTACGACAGCCCCCCCCGAGTACACAGCTGAATTGCCCGTCTGTACCGGCGTGTTCCTCTTTGCTGCCATACCCGCGGTGTAAGCGGCGCCTGCGGCATTTGTCCGCGTGCCCTGTGTCCTGTTCGCCGGAGCGGGATTAACGGCTGCCGGCGCCGGGGCTGCCTTTGGCGCGGCGTCGCTGACAGTGCTTTTAGCCGGAGCTTCTTTTGCGGTATGTCTCACGGCGGGTGCCGCTGCCTCAGCCGTGCCCGTCTTCTCCTGAGCGGCTGCCTCTCCTGCGGGAACGTTGCCGCTCTGTGCCGTTTTAACGGCTTCCCCTTTAACAGTTCCCTCCTTGACAACTTCCTGGGAGGGTCCCGTCTCCGGTACCGGCTCCGCCTGTTCGCGGACCTCTCTCAGGATGTTTTCAAGCTCTTCACTGGTAAAAGCGTATTTGCCGTGCTCCCCGTCATCGAGAAAACCGTTCAAATTGTTATCAGGCATCACATTTTTCCTTTCCCTGGCTTTTCAGCCACTCCACTGTTCGCAGTGTATCCGGATGTATACTGCCGGATCTCTCCGTTTCATGTTGTACGGTCATCTGCAGTGCTGCCAGCAGCGCCCCATTGAGATCTCTCAAGGACAGATATCTTAGTTTGTCCACTCCGGGATAATCCCTTCCCGGTTCTGTATAATCCGCCATACAGACGATTTTTTCAAGCATGGTCATCCCTGATCTTCCTGTGGTATGCCACCTGATGGCGCTGCAGATCTCTTCACTCATCCCCAACAGTGCTGCGGCAGCCGCAGCCCCGGTCTTTGCGTGGAGCAGCTGCGGCATACGTTCCTCCCACTGATCCGGCACCACTTTATACAGGCTGCACAGCACTTTCTGGAGTCCGGCGTCCGCTCCCTTGGTAACGTCGTGCAGGGCCGCCGCGGAAAACGCGTCCTCAGCGTCCGCCCCCCACCGCCTGGCAAGATCCGCCGCCGTTTCACATACCCCTCTGACATGCCTCGCGCGCTTGTCATCCACGCGACGTAGGGACCATTCAAGCAGCCTGTCCCCTCCTGTGGGACGTTCTCCCGTATCGTACAGGCCTCTGGCTTTTATATAATCGTATACCCCCAAAGGAAGCATCTCACCTAACAGACCCAGTGCAAGCAGTCTTCTGAGTTTGGTGGATGATACGTCTATATACTTGTTCTCTATACGTATTACTCTTGCGGACATGTCCCTCTCCAACCTGGCGGTGCATTCCGAAAGAGCAGTGTCGTCCGCACCCCTGGATAGATACGCCAGATCAGCCGCCCGGACAATTTCCTCCGGCCTGTACCAGGAAGCAAATGTGAGCAGCATATCGGAGCCCATTATAAATATCAGCCTGTCACCGGGGTAACGCTCCCTGATCTGCGCAACAGTGTCGGCAGTATAGCTTCTTCCTTCGCGCCTCAGCTCCAAGTCGTCCACCGATACCCCTTCCCTTATACCGAACGCCAGTTTCGCCATATTGAACCTGTCTTCGGCGGCCGGTCTGAGCACACCTCCGGCCTTATGCGGGGACTGCCCGGTGGGTACGATTATAAGGCGGTCCAGACCCAGACTTTCAAAAGCTCTGACCGCATTGTCCACATGTCCAAGGTGAGGCGGGTCAAACGCCCCACCGAAAATCCCGATGTTCATCCGATCACCATTTTAAACCGAAAAATCGGATATTTCATGAATTAATAGAAAACTTTTCTGTCCTCCGGGTTTTCCCTGAACAGTACAAATTTTCTTCCTATAACCTGTACCCCTGCGGCCCCGGTACGTTCGGCCAATTCGTCACAGGCCTCCCTGGCCGTCACCGGTGCGTTTTCAAGTACGGTACCTTTTACCAACTCCCGGGCGGTAAGGACCTCCTCCGCCTGATGTACCACGCTGTCAGTCACACCGCTGTGTCCCACGAATATCACAGGTTCGAGACCGTTTGCCTGGGAACGAAGAGCCGCCCTCTGCCTGCTTGTCAACTCCATTTGTTTCTCTCCTTCATCTTCTGAGCGAATATAGCCAAGGCCTTTGCCCTGTGTGAGATCCTGTTTTTCTGCTCCATGGTCAGTTCAGCCATGGTGGCTCCCAGTTCAGGCAAAAGGAACACCGGGTCGTAACCGAATCCCCCTTCACCCCTCGGTGCGTCGGATATTTCGCCTTTGCACTCACCGTACGCGGTGATCTCCTCCCCGTCGGGAAAGAGGCAGCACAGTGCGCATATAAAAGACGCTTCTCTGTTAGACTCACCTGAAGCGGAAATGTTCCGCAGAAGCAGGTCGATTCTCCCGGGGTCGTCCTCCATACCTCCATACCTGGCGGAATACACCCCTGGTTCGCCCCCCAGCGCTCTTACGCACAGTCCGGAGTCATCGGCCAGCGCCGGAAGCCCGGTGGCTTTCATTACCGCCTCCGCCTTGATACGGGCGTTCTCCGCGAAAGTGACGCCCGTCTCCTCCGGCTCGTCCGTGAGCCCGGCGTCACTGGCAGAGACCACCGTATAGCCAAGCGGCTCAAGCACAGATCTTATTTCTCTTAGCTTTCCACTGTTGTGGGTGGCGCATATTATCTTCTCCATTATATATGCCCCTCAGATGATAGCCCGCACAAAACTGTCGGCGTCGAAAGGCATAAGGTCTTCGATCTGTTCGCCGACCCCTATGAACTTGACCGGCAGTTCCAGTTCCGAAGCGACGGCCACTACTATGCCCCCCTTTGCGGTGCCGTCCAGCTTTGTCAGTACCAACCCGGTAAGATCCACACTCTGTTTAAACTGTCTGGCCTGAGCAAGACCGTTCTGACCTGTGGCCGCGTCGACCACCAGCAGGGATTCTACGTCGCTGTTCGGAAGCTGTCTGGCTATTATACGGTATATCTTGTTGAGCTCATTCATCAGGTTGACTTTGTTGTGCAGTCTCCCTGCGGTATCGCAGATTATGAGGTCCGATCCCCTAGCGGCTGCCGCAGATATGGCGTCATAAACCACCGATGCCGGGTCCGCTCCCTCATGCTGGCTGACTATTGCGCATCCTGAGCGCTCTGCCCACACCGTAAGCTGCTCAGCAGCCGCCGCGCGGAACGTATCCGCCGCACACAGCAGCACGTGTCTGCCTTGGGAAGCATACATGGCTGCCAGCTTGCCGATGATCGTGGTCTTGCCAACGCCGTTGACGCCCACGGTCAGTATCACCGACGGTTTCGTCTCCAGCTTCATGGAGTTGTCAGAAGCCGTCAGAAGCTCCTTGAGTATTTGCCTGAGTTCCTCTCTCGCCCCCCTCGGCGTCTTTGATACCCCGCTCCTTAACACGCCTGCGAAGCTGCGCCGTGGTCTCTTCCGCTGTGGAAGCCCCGACATCCGACATTATGAGTATCTCTTCAAGTTCCTCGTAAAATTCGTCATCCAAATGTGAAAAACCCGAGAAAGCGCTGTCCAGCAGCCCTGCAAGGCCGTCTCTGGTCCTTGAGAGCCCTTTTGCTATCCTGTTGAATATAGACATTGCCGATAAATCCTCCGCAAGATTCGTTTGAATGCCGCTCAACGGCGGTAAATTATACTCCCTGGCCCAGTTGCTCTTCAACAGCGTCCAGTGCCAGAGCAAGGACTCTGGAGACACCCTTGGTCTGCATCGTCACGCCGTACAGCACCCCGGCGCTCTCCATGGTGGGACGCCGGTGGGTAATAACAATGATCTGTGTCCTCCGGGACATGAATTTGAGATATTCCGCAAACCGTATACCGTTTATCTCGTCCAGAGCTGTCTCAATCTCGTCAAGGACGCAGAATGGCGTAGGCCTTATTTTGATGATCGCAAAATACAGAGCTATGGCAGCGAACGCCCTCTCGCCTCCCGACAGCAGTGAGAGCGTCCGGACTTTCTTTCCCGGCGGCTGTACCCGGATATCTATGCCGCACTCAAGCACATCCTCGGGATCCTCCAGAGACACCTGCGCTTTGCCTCCGCCGAATATCTCTTCGAATGTCTCCTGGAAGCTCTCGTTAATCTGTGCGAATTTCTCCAGGAACACCTGCTTCATATCTTCTGAAACGGAGCGTATAAGGTTCTCCAGTTCCTTCTTTGCCCCTTGGGCGTCATCCCTTTGGCCGCTCAGGTACTCCCATCTCTGGCTCACCCTGGCATATTCGTCCACTGCCCCGAGGTTTACGGTCCCCATAGCCTCCATTCTGGATTTCAATCCCGCCACCGTCTGTCTGGCAGCTGTGATGCTCTGTATCTTACTTGCCGTTTCCACGGCCCCCTGCCTTGTAAGGCCGTATGAGTCCCACATCCTGTCCAGTATCTGTGTCTGAGCCATCTTAGCTTGAGCTGCGCGGTTTTCGATCCTTGCGGCCTGTCGCTCCAGAACGATCACCTCGTCGTTCCTGCCCTGTATCTCTTCCTGTCTTTGTGCCCTCAGGCTCTCAGCTCTGGTTGTCTCGGCTGTCAGAGTCTGAAACTGCCCTCTAAGCTCTTCCGCGCTTTTTCTCCTTTCGGCAGCCTGTTCCCTGAGGTCCATTTCCCTGACCGCGAGGGCTGCACTCTCCTCCTCCAGCTGAGCCGTGCGGCGTTCGGTCTCGGCGCGCAGTGAGTCGGTATCCCTTACCATGGCTTCATACTCGGCTGTAAGCGTAAGTTCCGCGTTCCTCCTGGCGTCGGCCGCTGCATACTCTCCGCGGAGCCTGTCCTGCCGGACTCCCAGCTCTGACGCGGAGTTCTCCAGTTGTCTGAGTTCTTCCTCACGTCCGGAGATCTGTTCCCTGAGTTCCCCCAGTTCCGAGTCCGCGCGTGAGAGTTCTTTCTCAAGCTCCAGAGCGAAAGCGCGGTCGTCCATTGAGCGCTGCTGTTCCTCTCTCACACTCTGCGCCGCATCCTCGTGCGTCTTCTCAGCCCCGGAGAGCAGTGTGTTCTTCTCTAACAGGGCGCCGTTCAGTCTCAGCACACTGTCCTCGCTGCTGCGCAGGGCGGAGGCGGCTTCATCCCGCTCGCGAACCGCATCATCCCGGGCTCCCTGTGCCGCCTCCCTGGCGGCCGACAGTTCTTGCATGGCAGACTCTTCTCCGGCTATCCGTTCCCTCAGTGCGCTCAGCTCCGCAGCTCTGGACAGTATTCCTCCGGAGCTTCCTGTACTGCCCCCTGTCATGGATCCGCCGACGTTCATAACCTGCCCGTCCAGGGTCACTATACGCAGTTTTCCGGATCGCTTTCTCGAGATGGCGATGGCGCTGTCCAGGTCCTCGACCACGGCAGTGCGTCCCAGAAGGCTGCTGAATATGCCGTCATACTCCGGGGCGTGTGTCACCAGATTGCTGGCTATATCCACGAAACCTAGCTCTTTTTCCAACGTTCCGGGAACCATTGGGATACCTTCGACCGCATCCATTGGCAGGAAAGTCGCCCTTCCGGAATCGGTCCGTTTAAGCATGTATATAGCAGCTTTAGCGTCCTCCCTGGTCTCCACAACTATGTTCTGGAGACTGGCGCCCAAAGCCGTCTGTATAGCCGTGACGTATTCCTGTCTGACCTCTATGAGCCTTGAAACGGGACCCCTTATCCTTTTCAGAGAGCCCTTCTCACTCTCGTGCATTATCTTTTTTACCGCCCGGCTGTAGCCGTCGTAATCTCTTTCCAGCTCGCTAAGCGCACCGAACCGGGAACGCAGGGCGCCCAGGCCTTCTTTGTGTGCGCTTTCCCGGGAGACAGCGCGCTCCACTTCCTCTTCCCGGGAGCTCACTTTAAGTTCGCACCCTCTGAGGATGTTCCTGCACGCTCCGACCTTCTGCTCGGCATCGGCCAGGGCTTTCCGTGCCGCGTCGGCCTCCAGGGCCGCCTCATCCCGGCGTTCCCGCGCCGCGTTCAACTGCTGTTCCATGCGCTGCAGTCTCTCTGTCCGGCTTCCGCCATCGGCCTTCAGCGCGTCCAGTCTCGCCGCGGCTGCGGCTCTATCCCCCGACAGGGTCATGACTGCCACCGACAGCTGTCTTATCTCCTCACGCACGCGATCCGTCTCCGAATTGATCTTTCCGGCCTGTGCTGAGACTCCTCGCATCTCTTTATCAAGCGTCATAAGCACTGAAGCCAGCCTCTCCGCCTCTCCGGAGCGCTCCGCTGTCTGACGCCGCAGTTCCTCGCCCCGACGGAGCCTGTCCGCCAGCTCTTCCATCAATGCCGCAGCGTTTTTCCTGTTTGCTTCTATCCCGCTGACGGCCATCTCCGCACCATTCTCCAGAGAAAGAGCTTCCGTCTCCAGTTCCGCGACACGCTGTCTCAGCTGATCCGCTTTTTCTCTGTTCTCCCTCTGATTCTCATCTTCCTCACGGGCGAGAGCATACAATCCAGCCAGCGCCTGCCTGGCTGATTCGAGCTGTCCGGAGGTCTCCTCGGCCTGTATCGTGCTCTCTTTCTCAGCCGCCGAAGCCGTATCAAGCTCACGCAGCCACACTGCGCACTCCAGCCCCATCAGCTCCCGTCGCATATCCAGATATTTCTCCGCGGCTGCCGCCTGTTCCTTGAGAGGATCCAGCTGAAGCTCCAGTTCGGAGATCTTATCGTTTATCCTGACAAGATTCGAAGCTGCGGCCTCCAGCCTGCGAAGCGCTTCCTCCCGCCGTGAACGATATCGGGATATTCCCGCTGCCTCCTCAAACAGTTCCCTGCGCTGTGTGCTTTTTACAGAGAGGATCTCGTCTATCCTTCCCTGTCCTATTATGGAGTAGCCGTCTTTCCCAAGGCCGGTATCCATAAACATCTCATTTATATCCTTAAGGCGTACGCTCCGCCTGTTGATATAGTATTCGCTCTCTCCGGACCTGTACACCCGCCTTGTGACAGCCACCTGAGGCGCTTCAATAGGCAAAGTCCCGTCCTCATTGTCAAGAGTAAGGGTCACCTGCGCAAATCCGGACGGCGATCTGCCCGAAGTTCCTCCGAACACCACGTCATCCATTTTGTTTCCGCGCAGCGCCTTATTGCTCTGCTCGCCCATGACCCAGCGGATCGCGTCGGAAATATTGGATTTCCCGCTGCCGTTGGGGCCGACTATGGCAGTGACTGGTTCGTTGAAATTCAGTACCGTCCTGTCCGGAAAAGACTTGAAACCGTGGATCTCAAGTGAGAGCAAACGCATTAAAACACCTCTCCGGCCGACATACCTGCCGACCCCGTTCTCTCCGGGACAATATGTTCCCGGAATACCGTAAGACAATCTTTATCAGATACAAAAACAGCAAAACTATTCTGTTAATTATATATCTTTTATGAAATTCACGCAATACCTGAGTTTACCTGTTTTGATTATCCCCGTCTTTCACAATATAACTGTTGCATTCCCTTCTTCATTTTCGTTGACGCTTCTGCGTACAGATGGTAAAATAGTTTTATTGATTCTTCTGCATTATTTCTGCGGCAGCGCGTTTGTTTGCAAACACAGCCCGGTAACGGAGGAGATTAACATGTCAGTCAAAGAGCAGGAACCCGTCAATCAGGATCAGGGTTTTTTCAGACAGCTTATAAACCTTGTTCCATTCTGGAAAGCCCAGATGACAGACTGGAAGGTCACGGTCATACGTACCTCGCTTGACCGTCTGAGTTACAAAACGGTACTAGCGTATCTCTCTTTGTTTGTGGTATCCTTGGGGGCCACCAAGTCCCAGCTGGGCATCATCACCAGTATAGGCATGGTAGTCATGGGCATCCTTGCCCCGTTCGTTGGCGGATGGATAGACAGGAACGGCGCCAAGAAAGTCTATATCATCGGTATAATCCTTACTTTTCTCGCATACATAACCTACGCTTCAGCTCCGAACTGGAAAATCTACGCCCTGGCCATGGTGTTATACTATTTTGGCACCGGCCTTGCGGGGCAGAGCTGCGGCATAATTTGCGGCAACTGTCTCAAAAACTGCGACAGAGCCAAAGGTATGATGATATGCGAGTCCCTGGCCGCGGGGCTGTTGGGAATGACAGGTCCCATGATAGGCGCATGGATATTCACTCATATCTCCGGGGTTACAGATACCGCGAAGGCCGTTGCCAACGACTTTCGTCCCCTGTTCATCGCATCGGCCATAATTACCGCCGCTTCTTTCTTCCTTGTGCTCTTCAAACTTTCCAACACAAAGATGGGCTCTTCCAACTCATCCCGTTTTGCACTCAAGGACAGTTACCGGATAATCAAGGAGAACAAAAACGCGCGCAAGTGGCTTTTTATCGGCGCGGTAGGATATCTCCCCACCGCCATGGTGATCCCTTATATCTCCGTATACGCTGCGGAGCACAAGCTGGCGGCTCCGGCAATTCTTGCCGCAATGGTAACCTGCCAGGCCGTCACCTCAACGATCCTCGGGTATCCCGTCGGCATCCTGGCTGACAAACTCGGACGCAAGAAAGTTCTCTACGTCCTGGTCCCCATGGTCTGGCTTTCGATCATACTGCTGATCATGGCCCCCGCTCACAAGGCGGTATTCCTGATCCTCTCAGGCCTTCTCATGGGTTTCTTCGATATTGGGCAGCCGCTGTTTGCCGCGGTCCAAAGAGAGATAGTAAAGCCCGGTGTGATGGGCGTATGGCTGGGGACGACCCAGTTCACCAACGCTATTTTTGCCGCCATCATGGCCGTTGTCGCCGGTTATGTTTACGACCATCTCGGCCCTGTTTGGACCTTTGTCATATTTATCGCGTGCGATGCCCTTATCCGCATGCCCCTGTTTTCATCCATTCCTGAGACCCTTGGCAACGAGGTCACAGATGATTCAGACTGTTGCTGCTGAACCCGTTTCGACACAGCGTCCCAAAGCAGTACCCGGGCCGGCTCCGGGTACTGCTTTTGAAATATCTGTCTTCTTTTCCGTCACTGTATCGTTTTTACGGCGCAAAACCCACCCAAGCGCTTCGTTGACTGTCCTGGCTTTGTATGATAGAGTAATTGTCAATTTTTACCGACCAGCTTGTCTATTCTGACAAAGATCGGTATTGAATACGACCCATGCCAGTCCAAACACGTCGGAGGCTGATAAAATGGATGAAAAACCGAATAGGCTGCAGGATACAAACACCCAGGGCTTTTTCCGGCAGCTAATAAACCTTGTACCTTTTTGGAAAGCCCAGCAGACAGACTGGAAGGTCACTGTCATCAGGACCTCCCTTGAGCGGCTCGGGTACAAAACGATCCTCGCGTACCTCTCGCTGTACATAGTCGCCCTCGGGGCTTCAAAGTCCCAGTTGGGCATGATCACCAGTATCGGTATGCTGGTGATGGGCATCCTTGGGCCCTTCGTAGGCGGATGGATAGACAGGAACGGCGCCAAGCGGATATACATTCTGGGTATCGTCGTCACGTTCCTATCATACGTCACGTATGCTTTCGCTCCCAATTGGAAGGTCTACGCCGTGGCCATGGTCCTGTATTATTTTGGCAACGGTCTTGCCATCCAGAGCTGCAGCATAATTTGCGGCTACTGCCTCAGAAACTGTGACAGGGCCAAAGGCATGATGATATGCGAGTCCCTGGCCGCGGGGCTGCTCGGCATGATAGGCCCTATGATAGGGGCGTGGATATTCACCCATATTTCCGGCGTCACGGACACCGCTCTGGCCGTCGCCAACGATTTCCGTCCCTTGTTCGCGGCGTCGGCGTTCTTCACGGCGGTCTCATTCTTCCTGGTATTCTTCAAACTGTCCAACGTCAGGATGGGTACCACAAAAACATCCGGCTTTGCCCTTAAAGACGGCTTCAACATCCTCAAAGATAACGTCAATGCCAGAAAATGGATTTTTATAGCGGCGGTACAACATCTTCCCACTGCCATGGTGGTACCTTATATCTCCATTTACGCTGCTGAACACAAGCTTGCCGCACCGGCGGTACTGGCAGCCATGGTAACGTGCCAGGCCGTCACTTCCACTATCATGGGTTTCCCAGTGGGTATTCTGGCAGACAAAAACGGCCGCAAAAAAGTCCTGTTCGTACTCGTGCCCCTGGTTTGGACGGGACTTATACTTCTGATGGCCGCCCCGGTCCACAGCGCGTTCTTCCTGATAGCTTCCGGCCTTCTTCTTGGCTTCATGGACATATCCAGCCCGCTGTTCTCCGCCGTTCAGCGGGAGATAGTAAAACCGGGCATAATGGGCGTATGGCTGGGCACTACCCGGCTGACCAATGCTGTAATTTCCGCGATTATGGCAATAGTAGCAGGCCTGGTCTATGACCACTTCGGCCCGATCTGGACTTTTATTATTTTTATCGCCTGTGATCTTCTGGTGCGCGTTCCCCTCTTTTACACCATCCCGGAGACCCTCGGCAACGAAGTAAAAGACGATGAAGACGACTCCTGCTGTGAGTGAGTGACATCACCTCGACTGTGGTCCCCGTGCTTTCTCTCGTGAACCGCCCGGCGGCATCGGGAAGTGTTTTGTCAGCACGGCATTTTATCTAAAAACCGCAGATTCTTCCCATCGGAATTGTTGACTGTTAACTATACACATGTTACAATTATTTAAAGCTATCGGCCGCGTCATGGCCGAAACGGGGGCAAGCGGCGCCTTTCTCAAAAACTGTGCCCCAAAGCCGTCGCCCGTTTCCCGTTTACCGCAGTATTGGAGGCAGACGAATATATGAACGAAAAACCTAATCAATCTCTCGAATCCAACCATGAGAGCTTTTTCAAACAGCTCATTAACCTCGTCCCCTTCTGGAAGATCCAGCAGACAGACTGGAAAGTCACGGTTATCCGAACATCCCTTGAGCGTCTTGGCTACAAAACGATACTGGCGTACTTGTCGCTGTATATAGTCGCTCTGGGAGCGACCAAGTCGCAGCTGGGTATAATAACCAGTGTCGGTATGCTTGTAATGGGCGTCCTCGGCCCCTTCGTTGGCGGCTGGATAGACAGAAACGGGGCTAAGAAGGTATATATCCTTGGTATCGTCGTTACGTTCCTGTCTTATATAACCTACGCCGTCGCCCCGGACTGGAAGATCTACGCCGTTGCAATGGTCCTGTATTATTTCGGCAACGGCCTGTCAATGCAGAGCTGCGCGACCATATGCGGCTACTGCCTCAAGAACTGCGACAGGGCAAAGGGCATGATGATATGCGAATCCCTGGCCGCGGGACTTCTTGGCATGATAGGCCCAATGATCGGTGCGTGGATATTCACCCACGTATCCGGTGTTACAGATACCGCTCTGGCGGTCGCCAATGACTTCCGCCCGTTGTTCTACGCCTCCGCGTTCTTTACTGCTATATCCTTCTTCATAGTCTTCTTAAAGCTGTCCAATACCAAAATGGGCTCCGGCAAAACCACAGGTTTCGCTCTTAAAGACGGTTTTAACATTCTCAAGGAAAACATCAACGCCAGGAAGTGGATACTCATCGGCGCCGTGGGCAATCTCCCCACCGCCATGGTGATCCCCTATATCTCCGTTTACGCGGCGGAACACAAGTTGGCTACTCCGGCAGTCCTTGCCGCCATGGTGACATGTCAGGCTGTGACCTCCACCATACTGGGTTACCCCGTGGGTATTCTTGCCGATAAATACGGCCGCAAGAAGGTGCTTTTTGTACTGGTGCCCCTTGTATGGCTATCTCTGATACTGCTTATGACCGCTCCCCTGCACAACGCAATTTTCCTTATCATCTCAGGCCTCCTGCTTGGCTTTGTTGATATAGGCCAGCCCTTATTCGGCGCTGTACAAAGGGAAATAGTCAAGCCCGGAATAATGGGCGTATGGTTGGGTACCACCAAGCTCACCAACGCAGTCATATCCGCCATAATGGCGGTGGTGGCGGGCTTTGTTTACGACAATCTGGGGCCTGTATGGACATTCATCATATTTATTGCCATAGATCTGTTCATACGCATGCCTCTGTTTTATACCATCCCCGAGACACTCGGCAACGAGGTAAAGGATGACGATGAAGACTGCTGCTCCGACTGACACAGCGGCATACGCATGATCTTAACACCGATATACTGTTTAGCCGCGCGGTACTGCTTTTGTACCGCGCGGCTGTTGTTTTACTGCTATTCCGTCACAGGATACCGACTTCCGACGCTTCGCCGTCCTCATAAACTTTGACCGAGGCAAACCCGTATTTTTCCATAAGCACTCTGACGTTCCTGCGATTCTGTCCGATTATTATCGAGGTCATACCCCTGGGTGCCCTTATTGTGAGTTTCCCTCCACGGCGTCCGTCCAGAAGGGCTTCAATTTTTCTGAGCATCAGTTCTCCCCGGGCAAGTTCCCCCATGGCGGGATGATACGCCCCCGCCAGGGCTTTTCCACCTGAGAGTTCTTCGGTAGGATTCAAGCCCAGTCGTATGATGGGGATGGACTGGCTCTCAAATATCGCAATAAGATCGGCGCACCATACAGCCGCCTCTTCGGGAGTGTGTGGAAAATACTTCCCCTCTCTCCACATATCCGCCAACGGGGTGTCTTCCACCACTACTGTTGGATAGATCCGTACTCCGTCCGGTGCCAGATCGGCGAGGCTGCGGGCAGTTTTCGCGGCCTTCTCCCTTGTATCGCCGGGCAGGCCTGTCATCATCTGCAGTATAAGTGAAAACCCCATCTTCTTCACCAAGCGGGAGGCGTTCACCACGTCCGCAGCACGATGCCCCCTCCCGGAAAGCCGGAGCACCTCGTCATCCATGGATTGAGCCCCGAGTTCCACAGTCCTCACCCCGTGTACCCTGAGCCTCTCGAGGCTCTTTTCGTTAACGCAGTCGGGGCGGGTAGACACTCTGAGGCGTTCGAGAGCACCTGTACGAAGAAACGGGTCCATGGCTCGCAACAGTTCCTCCTGCAGGTCCTCGTCGATGGCTGTAAAGCTCCCCCCGTAAAAAGCGGCTTCCGCCCCAGGCCCGGTCTTTTCAAGGGCTTCCCTGACGATCCGCGCCGCCCCTTCCCCGGTCGGTGCCTCCTGTGCTCCGGAGATGCGGCGCTGGTTGCAGAACACGCAGGCGTTTGGGCACCCGAGATGCGGCACGAACACCGGGATCAGCCTGCGGGACGGGACGCTCATGGCCTTTTTGCGGGCAGGCTCTTCAGCGCTTGTGCGGCAGCCGCCTGCTCCGCCTCTTTCTTCGACCTTCCGGAGCCTTTTCCGGCGCTCGTCCCATTAATATATACCTCGGCGGTAAAACGTCTGTCGTGGGGCGGGCCGCTCTCACCAGTGTGGCGATACTCTATTACACTGGATCGGTCCATCTGTACCAGTTCCTGGAGTGTCGTTTTACTGTCTGTCTCCCTGGCGTCGTTTGTCAGGATGAACCTTGTGATGAAACGCTCCGCTTCGTCCCTTCCCCCATCCAGGTAGATGGCCGCTATCAGGGCTTCCACTGCGTCGGCACAGATGGCGCTCTTACCCCTTCCGCCGCTTTTCTCCTCTCCCCTGCCCAGTCTCAGATACTTCTCAAGACCGATTCGTGACGCAGTGGCCGCGAGGCTCTCCTCGCATACCAAGGCAGCCCTGAGTCTGGTGAGTTTGCCCTCAGGCAGTTCCGGATTGTCCCTGTATAGGTGCTCTGCCGCTGTCATGCCCAATATTGAATCACCCAGGAACTCCAGCCTCTCATTGCTCGACACTCCCTGTAAACGATGCTCATTTGCATATGAGCTGTGAGTCAAGGCATCCGTAAGAAGCCCTGCATCCCTGAACCTGTATCCTATAATATCCTGAAGTTCCATACCCGCTCCCATCCGGTAAAACCGCAAACGAAATGCGGCCGCCATCGCAGGGGCTTTGCCCGGGGCGATACAACCCCGTCAGGCGCTGCTCCGTGACCGGTCGGCCGCGTAAAGATCAGGATGAATAAAGTCCGCTGAGGTCAGTTCTCGCCGCGCTTGTTCATGATGTAGTTCACTACATCGCCGACCGAACGCAATTCCACAAGATCCTCGTCCTCTATTTCGCCTATCTCAAACTCCTCTTCTATGGCCATGGTGAGCTCCACCAGGTCAAGAGAATCAGCGCTGAGGTCCTCCTGGAAAAGGGTGTCCATCGTGATGCTTTCCTCATCCAGACCGAACTGTTCGGCGATCATTTCACAGACTCTTTTAAATATCACTATAATCCCTCCATGCGTCAAAAACGCAAATTAGTTTTGAGATATCCGGCGCCTCCCAACGGCGCCGCGCCTGTATGACAATCTACATATTAGCAAAAACATATAATATGTCAATACCACCGTAATTATTTTTCTGTCTGCATGAGGCTTATGTTTTCCCCGATAAAACCTATTACTCCGGAAGACGCGTACCTGACAGCCTGGGCCGCGGCGTTCCTGATAGCCCTGGCATCAGAAGAGCCGTGTGCTTTTATTACGCCCCCCTTAAGGCCGATGAGCGGAGCTCCTCCCACTTCCCTGTAGTCCATTTTCCCTTTCATCTCGGCTATCTGTCCTTTTAGGGAAAGGGCTGCTATCTTGGTCAGGGCGTTTTTCAGGAACATCTCCTTCATCATTCCGGTTATGAGTTGGGCCGTACCTTCGATGCCTTTCATAAGTATGTTTCCGGAAAACCCGTCCGCCACCACCACGTCGGCACCGCCGCGCGGGACTTCTCGCGCTTCAATGTTCCCTATAAAGTTGATCTCACCGGCTTGGGCGGCAGCGGAGAGCAGGGCGTGTGCCTCCCTGTGGGACGGCGGTCCCTTGATCTCCTCAGTGCCGTTGTTCAGCAAGCCCACGGTGGGATTCTTCAATCCCAGGACCATGCGCGCATAATATGAACCCATAAATGCAAACTGCAGCAGGAACTCAGGTGTGCACTCGGCATTGGCGCCACTGTCCAGAAGTATGCAGTGACCTGCGGATGTGGGCAGTACAGTGGCTATGGCTGCCCTTCTCACCCCTTTGACACGCCCCACCGTCAGGGTGGCGCACGTCAGGAGAGCCCCTGTATTCCCGGCGCTCACCATCGCGTCCGCGGACCCGTCCTTCAGCAGCTTGAGTCCCACCATCATTGAGGAATCCTTCTTGGTCCTCATTACCGTAGGGCCCTCGTCTTCCATCAGGACCACTTGCGAGGCGTGAACCACCTCCACACTTCCTTTGGGATAACTGAGCCCGTCCAACTTCTGCATGACCGTCTGTTCGTCTCCCGTAAGGACCACTGTAATTCCCAGTTCACGGGCGGCGTCGGCCGCTCCTTTTACTATCTCGTCAGGGGCGTTGTCCCCGCCCATGGCGTCAATCACTATCCTCACTGTTTTCCCCCTCCTCATCCATGAGCCACGGGACGTATTCGTCTATGATCCGCAACGCTCTTTCCGCCAGTCTGGCGTTCTTCTCTTTTTTGCCCCGCACCCTCTCACCAAGGGGGGAAATGATCCCGAAATTGATGTTCATGGGCTGAAAACTGTCTGGGGACGCCGAGCTGATATATCTCGCAAGAGCACCAGTGGCGGTCTCCGGGGGCAGCGGTCTGAAGCGGAGTCCTTTTATATCCGCTGCGGCCGAAAGCGCGGCGTACAGCCCTGATGCCGCGGATTCCACGTATCCCTCCACTCCGGTAAACTGCCCCGCAAACGACACTCTGGGATCTTTCGTTGCCCTGTACCTGTCGTCCAGGAGAGCCGGGGAACACAAAAAGCTGTTTCTGTGCATCACTCCGTAGCGGAGGAACTGCGCGTTGCTGAGAGCGGGGATCATTGAAAACACCCTCTTTTGTTCCGCGAACAGAAGATGTGTCTGGAATCCCACCATGTTGTAAACGCTTCCCGCTGCGTTGTCCCTCCTCAGCTGGACCACCGCGTATGGAACCGTCCCTGTGTATGGGCTGACCAGCCCCACGGGCTTCATCGGTCCGAATCGCAGGGTGTCCTCCCCGCGCCTCGCCATTGTCTCCACCGGCATACAGCCTTCAAAGACGCGGGAATCCTCAAATCCATGGACCGGCGCCTGTTTGGCGGATGCCAGCTCACGGACGAAAAGTGAGTACTCCTCCCGTGTAAGAGGACAGTTTATATAGTCGTCCCCCCCTTTGCCGTAGCGGGATGCGAACCATGCGCTGCCCATATCTATGCCGGAAAAACTCACCAGCGGCGCCGCAGCGTCGTAAAAGCTGAGATAATCCATGCCTCCGAAGAAATCGCACACGGCACTGGCGAAAGTCCCTTCTGTAAGAGGTCCTGTGGCTATTATCACCGGCCCGTCGGGTATCGTATTGGCCCTGAGCCGCCTCACCTCGATCAGCGGCTCTTCCTCGATGGCTCGTGTGACCGATTCGGAGAAAGCGTTCCTGTCCACGGCCAGGGCTCCCCCCGCTTCTACCCGGTTCATATCAGCGCAACGGATTATCAGGCTCCCCATCCTGCGCATCTCTTCTTTCAGCAGGCCCACGGCGTTTGTGACGTCAGCCGCCCTCAGCGAGTTGGAGCAGACCAGTTCCGCGAAGCATCCGGTTTTGTGCGCGGGAGTCATCTCCTTGGGCCGCATCTCCTCCAGAGTGACCGACAGTCCGGCTTTCGCCAGCTGCCAGGCGGCTTCGCTTCCGGCAAGGCCCGCTCCGATTACGGTAATATCACTCATTATCGGTCTTCGAGGGCCTGGCGGGGCTCTTTTTCGCGGCAGTCTTTCCGGATACGGTTTTTGCGGGTGTTTTTTTCGCGGCCTTCTTCTTTGCCGGCTGCCCATCGGTCGCGGCTGCCGTTTCTTCCGCCGTGGTGTTTTCCGATCCGGTCGTCTTTCCGGACTGCGCCGCGGCCCTCTTCCTGTAGCCTCCCCGCTTCTCCTCCGGTGTGAAATTGCTGCACTGCTCATTGATGCAATAGGCTTTTTTATGTCCCTTGCCCGGTTTCTTGAACATCGTATGTCCGCAGACGGGACAGTCCTCCCTGGTGGGTACGTCCCACGTCATGAAAGAACAGGATGGATTCTTTTCACATCCGTAATACGTGTACCCTTTCTTGGAGGTCTTTTTAAGTATTCTTCCGGAGCACACCGGGCACCTGCCGGGCATTTCCACTACGATTGGTTTCGTAAACTTGCACTCCGGGAAACCGGGGCAAGCCAGGAACCGTCCAAACCTGCCGGTTTTGATCACCATTTTTCGCCCGCAGATGTCGCAGACTTCATCGCTTTCCACGTCGGGAACCTTTATCCGTGTGTCCTTCAGTTCTTCCTCCGCCTTCTCAAGGGATGAGCTGAACCCGTTGTAGAAATCTCCAAGGATCCCTCTCCAGTCGCTCCGTCCGCTCTCGATCCCATCAAGGCTCTTCTCCATATTGGCAGTGAATTCCACGTCCACTATGTCAGAGAACTTCTCCTCCAGCAGCTTCGTGACCACCTCTCCGAGAGGGGTCGGCTGGAGCGTCTTACCATTTTTCTCGACGTATTCCCTGTCCTGTATGGTGGCTATTGTAGCTGCATACGTACTCGGACGGCCTACCCCGTTCTCTTCCATAGCTTTCACAAGGCTCGCTTCCATATACCTGGGGGGTGGCTGGGTGAAGTGCTGCTCTTTCACGGTGTCCCCCGCCGTGAGTACGCAGCCTTCTTCAAGGTCCGGCAGCGGGGGGGCCGTATTTTCAGCCGGGTCGTCTTTCTGATCGTCATATACGGCTAGGAACCCCGGGAACACAAGGCTCTGATGGTTTGCCCTGAAAACGTGACTCAGGCATTTTGCGTCTATGGATGCCGTGGAATAAACTGCCTTTGCCATCTGGCTCGCTATGAAACGGCTCCATATGAGCCTGTACAGCTTATACTGGTCTGCTGTAAGGTCTCCTTTTATACTGTCCGGCTCCAGCGCGACATCCGTAGGCCTCACCGCCTCGTGGGCGTCCTGTGCAGAGGAGCTGTTTTTGAATGCGCGCGGTTTTGCCGGGCTGAATTCAGCCCCGTATTTGCCTTTTATGAACGCCGCAGCGGCGTTTAACGCTTCCTGTGATATGCGCAGGGAATCGGTCCTCATATATGTTATGAGTCCCACCGCTCCCTTGCCGGTAATCTCTATACCCTCATATAACTGCTGCGCCACAGCCATAGTCCGACGCGTGGTCATGCCCAGCTTCCTGGACGCCTCCTGCTGCATGGTCGACGTGGTGAACGGGGGAGACGGGTTTCTGCTCTTTTCGCCCTTCTTCATTGCAGAGACTGTTACCGGGCCTTTTTTGACGTCCTCAATAATTGCGTCCGTCTGTTCCTCAGACTCCAGTTCCGCTTTCTTTCCGCCTTCTCCGAAATACTTCGCGGTGAACTTTGCCCCTCCGGGTGCGTTGAATGTTACGTCCAGACTCCAATACTCCCTGGGTATGAAAGACCGTATCTCGTTCTCCCTGTCGACTACCATACGGGTCACCACGGACTGTACCCTGCCCGCGCTGAGCCCTCTCCTGACCTTTCTCCACAGGAGCGGGCTGAGCTGGTAACCTACGATCCTGTCAAGTATCCTCCTGGCCTGCTGGGAGTCCACCAGATTCATATCTATCTGCCTCGGGGACTTCATGCTCTGAAGCACCGTATTTTTCGTTATCTCATTGAACGTGACCCGGCACGCCCTGTCGTCCGGAAGATTGAGCAGTTCCTTAAGGTGCCAGGATATGGCTTCCCCCTCGCGGTCAGGGTCTGTGGCAAGGTAGACCCTGTCGCTGCGTTCTGCGGCTGTCCTCAGCTCGTCTATAAGGTTCTCCCTTCCCTTTATAGCCTGGTAGTGCGGTTCAAAACCCTTATCTATATCTACGCCCAGTTTGCTCTTGGGCAGGTCTCTGAGATGCCCCATTGAAGCCTTCACCGTGTACCCTCCGCCCAGGTACCTGGCTATAGTATGTGCCTTCGCCGGGGATTCCACTATCACAAGATTCTTTCCTGACATACAACTCTCCCGTTGTTAGATGATATTGGATAATAACGTTATATCCTATTGGTCCGCGCCGGACGATGCTTCCCTATATAAGGGAATACACTCCTCCCGGTCCGCTCCTGACTTTTCCTTCAAGCTCCAGTACGGTAATGGCATTCATAACCCTTCGCACCGGAATACCCAGCTTTCTTGTCAATCCGTCTGCATCCGAAGGATTGTCCAGAAGCGTCTGGACTATCCGCCGGGAGTCGTATTCCGACACGTCCGCTTTTTCTTTTAGGTCAATATAATCGCTGACAGCAGTGTTGTCAATCTCTTTTTCCCTCACCGGTGCTTGTCTGGGCGCGCCCGGTCTCCGTTGGGGAGCGATCGCAGAGATCTCTTCTCCCTGTAAGATCAGATTATCGTTCCGGACCGGTCCGCTGAGTTCATCGGGGAAATCTGCCCGGTATAATCCAAGTACATCCTCCGCACACGTAACCAGTCTGGCTCCCTCCTTAAGGAGCCTGACGGAACCTGCCGCGCCTTTACGGGACAGGTCTGCCGGCACGGCAAAAAGGTCCCTTCCCTGTTTTTTTGCCAGGGAAGCGGTTATCATGGACCCGCTGTTCTCCCCGGCCTCGACCACAACCACTCCAAGCGCCAGGCCGCTTATGAGCCTGTTTCTCACGGGGAAGTATCTGGCCTGCGGAGTAGTCCCGGGCGGGTACTCGCTCAATACCAGGCCGTTCTCGAATGCTTTTTCATACAGCTCCGCGTTCTCCGGGGGATAAACCACATCTATTCCGCAGCCCAGTATCCCTATCGCCGCCCCTCCCGTGGAAAGGCATCCCCAGGCAGCCTGAGTGTCAACACCGCGTGCAAAACCCGATGCCACACACGCCCCTCCCTTTGCCAAGTCCGCAGAGAGCTTGGTGGCCGCCCGGGACGCGTATTCGCTGCAGTTCCTCGATCCCACGACGGCAATTACCGCCTCCCGTCCGAATGCGGTCCCTTTCGAATACAGCACGGCCGGGGCGTCCCTAAGTTCCAGCAGCCTGCGCGGATACCGCGTATCAGTTCTGGTCAGAACGGTTATATCCAACTCCCAGCACCGTTCAGCGATCCTCTTAGCGGCATCCAGATCTTTGTCGACAGCGGCGTCAGCGGCTGCCGCCGGCACTCCCTCCAGCACCGCCTCCTGCGGCCCCATGCGCCACAGGTCTGCGGGATCCGGGCACGCCGTAAGGGCTGCCGCAGCTCTGGCCGGGCTCATGCCTTTCAGCCGGGAAAGCCATATCCAGTAAACGGTGTCAGACACAGCCTGCCCTCCCTTCATCTGCACTGCCCCGTCTGCCCGAGACTTCCCACATGATCACGGACGCCGCCACTGCCGCGTTGAGCGACTCGCACCGTCCTTTCATCGGGATCCTCACAGAACCTTCCGCCCCCATTCTGAGCTCACGGGAGACACCTGAGCCCTCGCTCCCTACGGCTACGGCACAGCTCCCTTTGGGGATCAGGTCTATCGTCATATCCGAATACCCATCGGCAATGAACAAATGCGTTCCCCTGTCTTCTACAATCCGCAGAAGTTCCTCTCTGGTCATCAGGCGAAAGTCCTGCCTGAACACGGAACCCATGCTCGCCCTGACCGTCTTGTGAAGGAACGGGTCCGCGCACCCGGGACAGAGTATCACGCTGGCTGCGCCGAAGGCCTCGGCCGTGCGCAGTACGGTGCCCACGTTTCCGGGGTCCTGTACCCCGTCCAGGACGAGCAAGAATCCCTGGGGGATGGGACCTTCCCGTTCACGCAGGGCGCATATGAACATCGCCCCCTGCGGCGACTTCTGCGGTGAAAGGGACCTCATCAGTTCTTCTGAGCAGTGAATAAACTCAGTACCTTCCGCTGTCTCCGGCAGCCGTATGCCGTCGGTATATACCACCGTAAGGACTTCGGCTCCGGAGAGTACGGCGTCTTTCAGCAATTTGTCTCCCTCGCATACGAACTGCCCGCAGCTTCTCCTGTATCCGCCGTCCGAAAACAGCTTCCTGATATGGGCCGCCATACGGCCGTTTTTTCCGAGTTCCCTGTCCATTCAAGCTACCTCTCTCACCGGATCCCGTCATATCGTCATATATCGGCTTGTCATCCGGGTCAAGATCCGGCGACACTGATTATATATATCATCGGCGCAAATGTATGTCAAATACAGAGTGTGCGGTAATAGACAAATTCGTACGCAAAATAGTATAATGGGAAATAATTCTAAGGCCAAAGCAAAAGGCCACTTCCCGCGGACGGATTATTTCCGCAAAACTCATGAACTGTATAAATACGTCGGGGCGGTCTGTCCCATTTCCCCGAGTGCAAAAACTGGAGGTTTTGTTATGATCTATCACGTGAACGCCAACTCTCTTCCCTTCGGCGACGGTTCTGCGAAAAAGCCGTTCCGCACCATCCAGGAAGCAGCAGACGCAGCGCTTCCGGGCGACGAAGTGCTGGTCCATCCCGGAGTATACCGCGAGTGGGTAAAACCCAGGCGCGCCGGCACCCCCTCCCGCAGGATAATCTACCGTTCTGCGGTAAAAGGCGCCGCGGTCATCACAGGGGCGGAGAGCATAAAGAACTGGAGCCGCGGGGATGGGGGCGTCTGGACCGTCTCGATACCCAATTCGATGTTTACAGACCGTAATCCCTTCACCACCCCCGTGAGCGGTGACTGGCTCATCCCAAGCCAGTGCTCCCACACCGGGGATGTGTATCTGGACGGAAAGTCCATGTACGAAGCCTCAGGGCCCGAGGGAGTGCTTTCCCCCGCGGAGTCCCCTGCGTCCTGGGAACCGGAGTTCAGTACGTACACGTGGTTCGCACAACTGTCTGAAGATGGTACGTGTACGGAGATAATGGCCAACTTCCATGATCTGGACCCCAACGATAGGGACGTTGAGATAAGCGTGAGAAAGCACTGCTTCTGGCCGGCCGACACCGGGGTCGGATATATCACCGTCTGTGGATTTCGTATATGCAAGGCAGCCACCCAGTGGGCTCCCCCTACGGCGTACCAAGAGGGAATGATAGGACCCAACTGGTCCAAAGGTTGGATAATAGAGGACTGTGATATTTCTGAATCCGAATGCAGCGGCATTTCTCTGGGAAAATACTTCCAGCCTGCCAACGACAACAAGTGGCTTAAACAAAAGTTCAAGGACGGTACCCAGACGGAACGTGACTGTATCTGCCAGGCCCGCAGCGAGGGCTGGACCAGGGATAACGTGGGCTCCCATACCGTACGGCGCTGTGAGATACACCATTGTGGGCAAACGGGCATAGTGGGCCATCTGGGGGGAGTTTTTTCCGTCATAGAAGACAACCACATCCACCATATAAACAACAAGCAGAATCTCTCCGGCGCGGAGATAGGCGGCATAAAGATGCACGCCGCCATAGACGTGGTCTTCAGGAGGAACCATATACACCACTGCACCAGAGGGCTATGGCTGGACTGGCAGGCCCAGGGGACCCGTGTGACAGGCAACTTATTCCACGACAACGCCCTTCCTTTCCCGTATCTCATGCGTTCAGAGGCTCTGGGGGGGTACGGAGAGGATATATTCGTGGAAGTATCCCACGGCCCCACCCTCATAGACAATAACCTTCTCCTTTCAGTGCGCTCTCTGCGGTTGGCTACACAGGGCTGCGCCTTTGTACATAATCTGATAGCCGGCTCCATATCCGCAGTGGGCAGGGGCGTAGAGAATGGCTCCCTAAGCCTTCCCTCTCCCAGGTACACCCCGTACCACGCGCCCCACAGTACCGATATAGCCGGATTCATGTCCATTCTCCACGGAGATATGCGCTTTTATAACAACGTTTTCGTACAGCAGAAGGTCGACCCCTTCCTGGTAAAAAGCATGGAGGACCTGAAAGACGACCCGTGGGACGAAGGCAACGTTGTCAACGGCCTGCACGTATTTGATTTTTGCCCCGAAGATGAGGAGTGGCTCAGCAAGTTTGAGGGGTACTGCGGCATGGGTTCCCCTGCCAGTGACAGATACTATGTCCCCCTGCCTGTATGGGCTGCGGGCAACGTATACTTCAACGGGGCAAGACCCTGGAGAGCGGAACAGGGCTCCCGTGAGGACGTCTCCCACCCGGTATCACTGTCCCTGACAGAACGGGGCGACGGCTGGTATCTGGAAACGGACATCGGTGAACTGCTCTCCTCCTTCAACTGCGAACAGATAAGCACTGCTACCCTGGGAGAGGCATTTGAACCGGAACAGCGTTTTGAAGCCCCGGACGGTTCCGATATCGTTTTTGACCGCGACTTCTTTTCCCGCCCCCGGGGATGTTCCACTTTGCCCGGCCCGTTCTGTGATACGCAGTGGGACGGCCTGATGGTCGATCCTGCAGCTCTCTGACGGACTCATATCAACTCATATCACGTGGGCCGCGCCTCCGAAAACCGGAAGCGCGGCCCGCTCTGTTCATATTCCTTCAGTATCGATCAATCCCATACGACAGTTCAAACCGAAGCGCCGGCTAGCCGCCGGTTCGGTCCCATACACGTTTATATAATAATATGATCTATTCCTGATTTGACTGCGTACGGACAGCACCGTATGCCACCATTGGACCTCCGCACAGTATGTTAAGTGACTGTGTTTGATACAGCAGTATGCCATCCCGCCGGGCTATGGCTGTGTGCAGTACCCGCCCGAAACAGTCTTTTATTTCTCCAAAGCGGTCCCCTTTACTGAACCGCTGCCCGACTCTCATCTCCGGGTACCACAAGCCGGTGATGGGCGAGGGCTCGTCATACTCCTCAAGCTCTGTCTTGGGGTATGTCCTGTACTCTCCTTTGAGCACTCCGAGCCTTCTGAGGATGTTTCTCACGTCCTCCATATCGGCGTCGGACTGCCCCCGGTCCAGTACGCCCATGCAGCCTCTCTCTATGAGGACAGACGGTATTCCCGCTGCGGACGCCGTGTTGTAAGCGCCCCCCTCCGTACAGCGCGAGCGGACACACAAAGGCACGTCGATACACTCAAGCATCTCGGCGGACTCTTTTTCGACGGAGGTGCCGCCCACGTAATACGCAAACGGGACGAGTCCCTCATAGCCGTCCCCGCTGTGCAGGTCTATGTACGCGTCCGCTTTTGAGATAAAAGTACGGTAAAGCATATCCGCAAGCCTCTGAGCAGCGGTTCCCTCCGGGTCTCCCGGGAACACGCGGTTAAGGTTTTTCCCGTCCTCATATACAGTGCTCATGGTCCGATGTTCAAACCCCGACCGGTTGCAAAGCGGCAGGATCACCACGTTCCCTGCGAGCTCAGCCGGGTCAAGTTCCAGTGAGAGCCGCAGTGCGGCGTCTATCCCTACATACTCGGCGCAGTGTATGCCGGCTGTCACCACCACGGTGGGGCCCTCCCGGGCTCCCCAGAGCAGTACATAAGGTACCAGTATATCCGTACCCTCTGCCAATGAATAATCCTTTACGGTTTCTCCCGGAACACGTTCATATCCCGCGATCTCCATACGCTTCCCTCCCGTTCATAAGCCGACGCGCGCCTGGATTTTGCTTTTCCGCCGTTAAGCAGGATCCCGTCGAGGTTCGGCGGGACCCTATGATCTGCCGTTACCGTACGTGAACGAACTGCAGGCTTGTCCTTCCGCAGGCCGGTACGGACCCGTCCTCACTAAGCAGCATGAATACAGTTATCTGCCGCACCGGGCTGTCCGCGGACAGTCCCAACGGTGCCGCCCCGTCGAAGTCGACTTTTTCCAATAAGACGGTGTCCATCCGCCCTCCGTCGTTGGCGTTACTGCTGCTGAACACTGCTTTTACCAGCGTATAACTCCCGGCGGGCACCCCCGATGCCGCAAGATCCAGAACAACGTCGGCCTGGCTGTTCGCCGGCAAATATGTACACACCCCCGGTATCAGCGAATATGAGGATATCTCCTTTATGTAACGGGCCCATGGAAGGCTGTATTCGCTGTAAAGGGGCGTCTCCCCTGAAACTCCCTTGTAGGTGCCGCCGTCGGCAAACGATATGTCCTTACCCATTACCAGGGTCATTTTCCCGTCTTTGTCCGCGGTGATCTGCCAGGTGACCCGGCCCACCGCGCATATGCCGTACATCCCCGGGATCCCGCCGTCCCAGGCGTTGTCATGAAATACACAGTCTGTGAAGTATCTGCCCTCGTCAATGTCTGTGTATCCCGCGGGGATATATACGTTTATTCCATCCCGATCTTCATAATGGCTTTTAATCATGATCTGTCCCCCGATAAGCTTCGGGTTGTAATTGCCGTAAAACTCACATCCCTTGAAGCTCACATCCGTGGGGTAGTCACTATTATCGTAGGTGTTATTCAGGTAAATGCACGGACGGTCCCTGTACTCCTCATGATACGCATTGCCGCTGATGACGCAGTTTTCGAATGCCGCCTCTGACTCGCTGGAATATACCGCGCCGAACACACAGTCCCTGAGGACGCTGTCCTTAACTGCGATATCCCGCGACCTGGAGAGGAATATTGACGTAAGACCACAGCCCCACAGGTCACACCTGTCCACCGAAATGAATCTCGACCCCGTTGCGACCAGGACGTGTGCGGCGTTTTGGTCTGAATACGCCGGGATGCTTGCCCCGCACCCCACTCTGCTGTCCGTACTGATCTGCTCATGTCCCATTATCAGGCCCGTTATATCAACGTAGGCGGACTGTCTCATGGGCAGCACGGGAGAATCATCTGACTTTGACAACAGCTCCGCCCTGCCGGGATTCTCTGCCTCGATGCTTATATCACAAGCCTTCAGCTCAACAGAAATGCACGGATATGTTCCGTCGGGCAATAATATCTTTGTATGATTCCCGAGTTTGGACCAATCGATATAATCACCGGGCTCATAATATACCACCGTTGGTTCATATACTCCCAGCGATTCCCACGCAATGCCGTAATCCATGGCATAAATCTTTGCCCACGTGCGTTCGTGGCTCTTTATCGTCAGCCCGGGGCATCGTTCAAATTCGTTTCCGTTGAACTGCCCCAGGTTCGCGGACAGTTCCGCCTCCGCAAGTGCGGGACAGTTGTAAAACGCATTAGCTCCCAGGTAGGTGACGCTGTCCGGAATGGTGACTCGCTGCAGGCCTTGGCACTCGCGAAACGCCGATAGACCTATGTTATTTACGCTTTCAGGTATGATCACTTCCGTCAGTCCCTGATTGCCGGAAAACGCGTTGTTGCCTATCTTCTCAACTGTATCCGGAATGGTATATTTTTCTCCCCCAAAACCCGGGGGACAGATGATAAGCGTTTTTTTGTCCGCGCTGAAAACCACTCCTCTCTCGGAGGAGTATACTTCGTTCCCCTGCCGTACATTGATCTCCGCCAGAGCCGTACACCCCGTGAACGCCCTGTAATCAAAGCTGTTAAGGCTGGCGGGAAGCTCTATCGTCTCCAATGACTTGCAGGTCCCGAAAGAGTTGACGCCCATTGTCAGGAGCCCCTCATTCAAAGTGGCCGATCTAAGGGCGGGGCAGTTATTGAACGCGCTGTCCTTTATGGCGGTTATGCCTGCAGGTACAATCACCTCTTCCAGGCTGGTACAGCTTTGGAAGGCGCTCGCCGGTATCGTATCAGTCCAGCCGAACTGTATATTGTAGCCGCCGCCCACAGGGCCCGCGGTCTTCAGTCCGGGGCAGCCGCTGAAAGCTCCGGTGTACGGCATCTGAGCAACGGATGCCGGTATCACCACAAGTTCCAGCGCGGAGCAGTCCTGGAAAGCGTTGCCAGGGATAGCTTCCGTCCAACCGAACTGTATATTATAGTCCCCTCCTATGGGACCGGCGGACTTAAGCTTATCGCATCCGCGGAACGTGGAATAACCGAATATGGAGCATCCGGCCGGTATCGTGACGCTCTCCAGATTTGAACAGTACTCGAAAACATATCCTGATCCCCTGCCCAGCTGTGTCACGCCGTCCGGTATGACCGCACGCCTGAGACCGGTGCATTTGGAAAACGTACCGCTTTCCAGAGTGGTTATCCCAGAAGGCAGCGCTACCTCCTCAAGGGAACTGCAGTTTCTGAAAACGTGTGTCCCAAGGGTATTCACGCTGTCAGGAAGGACGAGTTTCCCTTCGAGAGCCTCGCAGTTGTCGAAAGCGCAGCTTCCGATGGAGACGAGTTTGTCGGGGAACTCAACTGTTTTCAAGCCCCTGCTGTTGGCGAAGGCATAATCACCCACAGACATCACTTTTGACGGGAGCACGATGCTCACAAGGCTGCTCTCCTTGAACATTTGGGCGGGTACCTCTTCCATCTGCCCAAGTTGGATGTCGTAGTCTCCTCCCGCGGGGCCCGCAGTCTTCAGATGCTCCTTCCCGTAGAGAAAGTTCGACCATTTTGCCCCGTCCGGCACCACCAGAAGCTCCAAGCCTTTCAGGTCGTTTAACGCTTTGGAAGGCAAAGTCTCCGTCCACCCGAACTGTACGGAATAATCCCCTCCGATCGGGCCGGCGGAAGTCAGAGACTCACACCCGTAAAACGCCCCGTCTCCCACCTTGCTGACACCGGCAGGTATCACAATCTCCGCCAGACTGCCGCAGTTAAAAAACGCGTGTCCCCCGATCTCTGTTATCGTATCGGGAATTACGGCCTTCTGAAGACCGCCGCAATCCGCGAACGCGTATGCCGGTATGGCTTCTGTCCATCCGAACTGAATAGCATAGTCTCCCCCTATGGGACCTGCGGAAGTCAGGGACTCGCACCCGTAGAAAGCACCTCCGCTGGCAAAGCTTTTCACACCGGCAGGAATTATCACGCTGGCCAGGTCCTTACAGTTCCGGAACGCCTGATAACCCAAAGCGGTCACGGGCATACCGTCGATGGTCTCCGGTATCTCTACGTTTACTGCCTGTGTACTGCAGCTTTTTATTGTAACCGCCCCGGCGCTCACAACATACCGGAGCTGGCCGTATGACAGCTCCTCCTGCAAATCCGCGCCGTCGTCCGCTTCCGTTAACGGTGCGGCAAATACAAGTACTGCGGCGCACATCGTTAAAATGGTCAGTGTGAAAAACGCCTGCAGTTTTTTCACGCATTTACTCTTCATCTTTCCGCTTCCTCCCCAGCATTTGAAAACCTCTCCGGATTTGTAGGACCGGTCTAGGTTTCTCATAATAAGTGTATTTTATCACCTTAAACATCATTTTTCCATGTGTCTGCGTGCAAATTATCATTTCAGCTTTTATCATTGTACGCTGTCCCCTGCGGCAGCATATTTCATGCGGTTTTCATAGCACGTTCCCAAAATGCACTGCTTTGACCGCTTATGCGGTCTTGCTCTTTCATTATTACCTATTATCATTCGCCCTTGGTATTGTAAAACCCGCATAAGATGTAATATAATCATAGCAGAAAATATGTGAGATCCGGCAAGGAGGTACCCGTTTGTCTGAGGCACTCATATCCAATATACAGGGCTACTCAATCCACGACGGTCCGGGGATACGCACCACGGTTTTTGTCCAGGGCTGTCCTTTGCGCTGCCGCTGGTGTGCGAATCCCGAAAATCTCAGCCGCTCCCCCAAAACCGGCTTTCTCTCAAGGCTGTGCAGGAGCTGCGGGACGTGCCTTACCGCCTGTTCAAAGGGTGCCGTTCTCCCGGGTCCCCGGAGGATAGACAGGGAAAAGTGCGACAACTGCGGAGACTGTGTAAAAGTCTGCGATACCGGCGCCCTGGTGCAGTACGGCAGTTTTATGGAAGCCGGTGACGTTTTCGAACAGGTAAAAAAGGACGATATGTTTTACAGGGCTTCCGGTGGAGGAGTTACCGTTTCAGGCGGTGAGCCCTTTATGTGGCCGGAATTTCTTGAGGAACTGTTCAGTCTGTGCCGCGGCGCGGGCATTCACACCTGCGTGGAGACCTGCGCCTGCGTCAGTCCGGACAGTATCCGCGCCCTCATTCCACTCACTGATATGTTCTACTGTGATTTGAAAATAATGGACCCCGAACTCCACCGTGAACAGACCGGCGCAGACAACGCCCTTATCCTCGAGAACGCCCGGCTCCTGGCGGCAGAGTCTTCTGTAGTATGCTTCAGAAAGCCCCTGATCCCCGGAGTAAACGACTGCATGGAGGATATTTCGGCTACTTCCTCATTCCTGAAAGAGCTTGGCGTTCCTCGGCTGGAGCTGATGCCCTACCATCGGGCAGGTAAGACCAAATACGAAGCTCTGGATATGAGCTATGCCACCGGGGAACTTTCTCCCCTCTCTCCCGCCGAAGCAGAGGAGACGGGAAAGCTATATATATCCTACGGTATAAAGTGTACGGTCTCCAGGTGACCGTGCCGCGTAAACGCCTACAGGAGGTATGACAATGAGTACTGTAAGAAAAGACCTGCTTGAGAAGATAGACAGGCTGGAGCTCAGCCCCAGGAACAGGGCGTGGCGCGCCGCCATGAAAGCGGCAGGCTGGCGGGTAAGCCCGGACAGGGAGCGCTGGACAGTAAAATCGTGGAAGGAGACCGAGGGGGAAGATCTTGAGATACGCCGCGCCAAACTGTTGGCTTGCATACTGGACAATCTCACCATCGCCATCCAGCCTTATGACGAGATAGTGGGCCGCCCCACCCCATGGGTAATAGGCTGCCAAACGTCTTTTGACGTGTGCGGAGACTACATTCCCGGGATCTGGAACGACTCGGGGGACTTTGCCGCCACTTTGGACGCCAGCGTACATATAGACGCCGAGGGATTGGAGATACTGCGGGAGAGCGCGCGTCTGTTTCGCGTGAAGACCATGCCGGAAATGACCTACAAGGCATGGGAAGCGCTTGTTGGCAGCTGGGAGAAAGACGCCGAGGCCGCCAAACTTAAGGACCCGTCCCTGGACTCTGCCATTACCGGGCAATCCACCTCGGTACTCCACTGGGACAAAATACTCAAAGTCGGTCTGCGGGGCTACATAGAGCAGTGCCGCCAGCACATAGAGGCAGCCCGGACCGCCATGGAAACGGATATCCGCAAAATATACTTCTGGGAGGCATCCATCATCTGCCTTGAGGCCGTAATCCGCCACGCCAACCGATATGCGGACCTGGCCGAAAGCCTCGCGGCTGCGTCGACTGAGTCTGAAGAGCGTGAGCATTACCTGCGGATAGCCGCCACGTGCCGCAGGGTGCCGGAACATCCCGCCTCCTCCCTGCGTGAGGCTCTGCAGTCCATGCAGTTCTGCAATCTGGCCAAAATGCTGGAAAACCCCATCCAAAACAACGCCCACTGGGGCAGGGGCGACCAGTACCTGTACCCGTATTTCATAAAAGATATAGACTCCGGCGTTCCCCTTGAAGATGAGGCGAGTCTCCTGGCTGACCTCATCGGCCGCTGGGGCACTCAGACATTCGTTTCTTCGGGCTCCCAGAAGGAGTCCCATCAGATAAACTTCGGCATAAACAACGTCATGGTAGGCGGCATGGGCGCCGACGGAAAAGACAGGTCCAACGAGTTAAGCTATCTTTTCCTGCATCTGGTATCCCTGCTTCATCTGTCCTCCCCAACCGTAGGCCTGCGCTGGAACAGCCAGACTCCGGAATGGCTCATGAACAAAGCCATACGTACGAACCTTGCCACCAAGGGTGGCATCCCCCTGTTCGAAAATGACGACGCAGTTACCGCCAGCTTCGTGCGCGACGGCATTCCTTACGAGGAGGCCGTGGAGTGGTGCGGCCTGGGGTGCGTGTACCCCACGGTCCCCAGCCGCTCAGAACACTACGGTGCCGAGGGTGTGGCCGCATTCAATCTGGCCGGCATACTGCACATGACCCTGCACAACGGGCGTGATATTAACGGGAAGCAGACAGGCCTCGCCACCGGCGAGGGCAGAGACTACAAGGATTTTGAGAGCCTATACGCCGCTTTCCTTACCCAGCACAGATACCTCTGCCACAGGGTGCTGTGGCTGGGAGCTGTGGCAAGGGATATGGGTCACGAATACCTGAGGCTGCCTCTTCTTTCGATACTCGGTATCGACGCCAGCATGGATCTGGGTCAGGATCTCATGTTCCCCCATCCCGACTATTCACTTTTCGGTATATCCGACAGAGCAATTATAGACGTTGCTGACTCCCTCACGGCGCTGAAAAAGCTGGTGTTCGAGTCCGGTGCTCTGACCATGGAGCAGATTATGGACGCTCTCGATTCAAACTTTGCGGGTGCTGAGGGCGAACGCATACGCCGTCTGTGCATGAACCAGCCTAAATACGGCAACGACGACCCCGAAGCGGACAGTCTGGTACGCCGCATCAGTCAGGATTCCGCGGCCATAATACACAGTTTCGACAACTCCCCGTTCCCACAGCACATAATCTCCAGGGAGGGCCTTGCCTGGCACTACTACGGAGGCCTGGGCGCAGGGGCGCTGCCAAACGGCAGGAAAGCCCTGGAACCCCTCAACGACGGCAGCCTCTCCCCCATGCGCGGCATGGATACAAAGGGCCCCACCGCGGTGCTGCGCTCCGCCTGTTCCAGCTGCTTCTCAGACGTGGCATACGCCTCGGTACTCAATCAGAAGTTCTCCTCCTCGGTAGCCGCCAGCCCCGACAGCGTAGACAAGCTTATCGCTTACACCAATGCGTTTATGTCGGCGGGGGGCACGCACATACAGTACAACCTTCTGGATACCGAGCAGCTTAAGGAAGCCAAATCCAACCCGGGTGATTACTCGGACCTGATAGTCCGTATAGGCGGGTTCTCCGCTTATTTCGTACAGTTGTCCCCGGAGATACAGGACGACGTTATCTACCGCAGCGAGTTCGAATTGTAAGTTTGCATACGCCAAGCCCCGCTCATAGCACTTTGAGCGGGGCTTTTTTACACGCGCCGTTTGCCCGGCGCTGTATTAATATCCGGCAAGGATAGCTTATCTATTTATAATCGCACCATGCTTTGTCAGTTGTTTTGCGCCGCGTGTGTCATTTAGAGGCGGAGCTGTTCCGCTCCCATTCTTCCCCTGTCTCCAGGCCCCAGATATCGAAAAGGTCGTTATAGAACTTCGGTCTGGGGAAATCCAGCCGGAAATCAAACATCTGATCCCCGAAGGCCATGGAATCGTTCTGCTTCTCAAATGTTTCCATAAATTCCCCCAGCCTGGCCCCCGGGATACTCACTATTACCTCGTCATCCCTGGCCCTCGCCCTCTCCCTGTCTCCGGGATCAGGGAACGTGATGCGGTATTCATTGTTTACGAACGGGGGTATGGTGCTGTAAATGCAGGAATCTATGTAGTCGAAGGAACTGTCAAGCCGTCCACCTATTACCGCCTTTATGGTGCGGACCATGTGATTTGTCCTGGCTGCGTCGGCATATACCAGCACAACATCCGGCTCAAAGGAGCACTTGGAAAGCGGGGCGCTCACGACCGCCTCATACTTTCCGCGAGGGAAACGAGGGAGCCGTGCAAAAAACTTTCTGGCTGCATCCGACTCGGGAACGCCTATCCTGCTGCTGATCATCTCAAAAGCCGGGTCTCCGGGCGCACAGTCCACGTTGCCAAAGCACACCAGCGGTGTCCAGCACCAGTGGTCCTGGGTACACAGCGCCATGGTCATGCCTTTCATCCGGGTATACGCCAGTGACTGGCAGAAAGCCATATGCTTCCCGTACCTCTCCATGGGCCTCACTGCCTCCGCGGGAATATCTGCGCTCTTTTCATAGAATTTGACTGCGATAGGAAGGCTGCGCAGTCTCATGGAGTCCTCGAGTATACGCCCCCAACGATTTATAGTCCCGATATCCATAATAAACACCTCCGTTATTGATCCTCCGGTCCATGCCGGCGGTCTTCTTTCTCTTTGCGGTCCCCGGATGGCAGGGCATCTGTGCCTGTGCCGCCCTGCTCTCTGAGCTCCGCCGCGTACCTGCAAAGCGCGGAGCATACGAGCATGGATATCCCCATGCTTATAGACCCGGTATTCTCGACTCTGAGGTCCGGCAGATCCGGGTAGAAGCGTTTTGCCGCCGCCAGTGCCACGCTGCAGACTATAACCATGCCGAGACTGACTGCTATGTTTGTTATGCCGAGATCTCTGAGCTGCGTCGACAGCCCGGTCGTGAAAGGCGTCCCTTCGGAGAGCACGTGTTCAAAATACTTCACGGCCTTTCTGGCAACGAACACCTCCCCGGCGCATATCAATACTGCAACCCCCATATACGCGTAAATAGTCTCCGCGGAATAGTCCTGTACGTCAACTATGGTCAAGTGCAGGTTACCCCCGATAGGATTCAGCTCCCCGCCGACACTTTTCAGAGCGATTATGGTCAAGAGGGCAAGTATTGCTCCTACAAGGCTGATTATAAACACTATTTTGCTGAGTACCCGACCAACCTTTGCCAGTGTGATCAGGATCTTGAGACTCTTCATTTTTACCTCCGTGTTACGGCGTCTGCCGAAATATAGTTCGGTCCGGGGTCCAGATCTGCCTCACATATTGTATATACACAGGTCTTATCCTGTCAACATCACGAACAATTATGCCGTTGGGAAATGAAATGCTGTTATTGTCCTTATATTTAATATATAATGCTGTTTCAGGGAGAATGATATATTGGGCAGAACTCTCCGCGCACATGCCGAAGGAATAGTCCTCGAGAGCATAGACGCCGTGTTTCCGAACGCCTCGGTGCGATTTGCAATGGCAGACTGCCGCCCGTGGGACAGGCAGAAAGATCCTCATCGCCGTAGGCAAGGCTGCCCGTAGGATGGCCAGAACCGCCCTCAATATCCGAAATGCGGCGGCTGCCCTCGATAGCAACGGCTCTTATCGCGCCCTCAGGCTGTCAGGCGGGCTCATTGTCATGGTCCCCGCCGGCTCCAACATCAACGGCGCGGCCGTCGCCCTGCGCTGTTTTGAAACCGTTTAATACCTACATCATATACAGGAGGTAATCCCCATGATGCGAGAAAAAGACAGAGAACTCATCAAAAAGCTGGATCTCCCTTATCCCGCCGTAGCCATAAAGCTCAGATTCGAGCCCCCCGGGGTACCGCGCTATGACGGCCCCCCTATTGCCCTTTGCCAGTTCGTCAAATACACCCAGGACACGGGAAAACACTTTTATATAGGCATCGAAGACGAGGCCTGTGTGGGAAAGATGGTGCTGGGGATGGAAGGGAAGCCTCCCGTCACCGCCAGCGGCCAGGCGGGTTACGATTTCGGCTGTTACAAAGCCCCTGTCGCGGCTCAACAGCTGTACCAGAGACTGCCCATTTTGGAGCCCCATACCGTAAATTATGTAGAGTACTGTCCAGCGGCAGAATGCAACTTCGACCCTGACCTGCTGTATTTCGTCGCTGATTTCCCCCAGGCGGACATAATCATGAGGGCCACCTCATATATATCCGGGGACCTTTGGGAGTCGGTGTCGTCCCCAATAATCAGCTGCGCGTGGATGATAGCCCATCCGATCATCTCCGGCAAGGTTAACCACATCACCACCGGGTTCTATCACGGCCTCAAGCGCCGCAAGGCTTACCCTCAGGGGCTGCGCATGATAAGCGTACCGTTCCGCAAACTTCCGGAATTCTTTCAGGCCCTGGAGGAGATGGACTGGGAACTCATTGCTTTCAGGGATGACGAGGATAGTAAGGCTGAGCTGAAACGCCGCATGGACCACTGGCAGGAGCTGGCGGAGATCACCGGGACCAGATGCGACCTCAAAGCGTGACCCTCCAGATATCAGAAAAACGATCAGGCCGCCCGGTCCGGGCGGCCTTTCGATTCATACCATTATTACTACTATTATTATACTCCTTTTGAGTTGCTTTTTGACTGCTCTTTTTCAGTCCTCCAGCGCAATGCTCCCGTCCCGGGCGGCAAACACTCTGGCGGAAAAGAACTCCCTGCACGCCGCTGTCATATACCCCGGATCTTCAGCCCCCGCCGTCTCGTACGCGCTGTGCATAGCCAGCTGGGCAAGGCCTATATCCACCGTGTTCACTGAAAACTGCGCCATTGCCAGATTTCCAAGGGTACTTCCTCCGGGTTCGTCGGAACGGTTCGCGAAATACTGCACAGGTACGCCCGCTCTCCCGCAAAGCTCTCTGAAAACGGCCATGGACACTCCGTCGGTGGTATATTTCTGCGCGGAATTATACTTTATTACCACCCCGCCGTTCATATATACACAGTTTTTTGTGTCTGTCTTCTCCGGATGGTTCGGGTGTACGGCGTGGGCGTTATCACAGCTAAGCATAAAACTGCCAGCCGCCATGCGTCTGAACTCTTCGCCGTCGGCCCCCAAGGCTGAAGCCGCCCTCCGAAGCACGTCCGGCAGGAACGTCGAAACTGCCCCCTGCTTAGTGTGGGACCCGACTTCCTCGTTGTCGAAGCAGCAGAAGACCTGTATGGTCTTTTCGTTTCGTCCGGCAAGGAACCCCTCCAACGAGCAAAACGCGCACTCCAGGTCGTCCAGCCTGCCCGAGGAGATGAATTCGTTCCCGGCGCCCCATACTGTCGGTTCCGTACGGTTGTATAAGCAAAGGTCGCTGCCCAGTACGTCCTGCGGTTCCGCTCCCGCGAGCTCCGCAGCCATGCGCAGCAGTTCTCCGCTGTCCGTATTCCCGCACGAAAACAGGGGCAACATGTCCGTCTGCTTATTGTACGACTGCGAATCGTTCACGCGGCGGTTCATGTGTATAGCCAGGTTCGGTATAAGTACCAGGTCCCTTCCGAGATCCACCAGACGGGACTCGAACTCAGTCACCCCCCGGCCGGTTTTTCTCACCAACAGTCGGCCCGCCACGGACAGGGGCCTGTCCATCCATGATGAACATATCATGCCTCCGTATCCCTCGGTATTCAGCTGTACGTACTGCCCTTTAACATTCAACTCACAGTTCGGTTTCAGCTTGAAACATGGGGAATCGCTGTGGGAAGCGGCTATCATGAAACCGCCGCCGGCGAATTTCTCTCCCACTCTGAAGGCTATTATACTTGATCCTCCCCGGACCGTATAGTATTTCCCTCCCGGAGTTATGTTCCATGCATCGGCTTCCGTAAGTCTCTCAAATCCCTCTGTCTCCAGCCTGATGCGTATATTTTCCACTGCGTGGAAAGCCGTGGGGCTGTTTTTCAGGAACTCCATAAGTCCGGAAAGCCCGGACATAAGGCTGCCTGCCGCGCTGTTTTCAATTGTTCCCATTGGATATCCCTGCCGTTCAATACTCGTTTTTTACCTGTATGGTCCTATTATACGTGCTGAAACACGCTTCCGGTCCAGCGTGCTCCGCGTCCGCCGGTCCGTCCGCTACAATTCGTATAACAGATTATACACAAGACGGCAAATAATTTAAAGAGGCGCACTGTTATTCATTGTTTTTTTTGCGAAAACAGTTATAATACAGTTATAATAGAGTCAATACAGCGTTACACTTACTATGGAGGCAAGTTCGTATGAAGATAACAAAAGTGGATATATTCGCTTTCAACTGCCACGTCCCCATTCCGTTCAAGCCCGTGGGATGCCGCATTTATACCGATGAGGGCGTCTACGGCGACGGCGAGGCCGCACTGTCCTACGGCACCGGGGCCTCAGCCGCTTTCGGTATGGTAAAGGATCTTAGCGCCCTCATAATCGGCATGGATCCGCTGGATAACGAAGTGGTTTGGGATAAACTCCACAGGACGACTTTCTGGGGCCAGGCTGCCGGCCCGGTGGTGGCTGCCGGTATTTCCGCCATAGATATGGCGCTCTGGGATATCAAAGGCAAGTTTTTCAATGCCCCGGTTTACAAGCTTCTGGGCGGAAAACGCAACGAAAAGCTCCGCTGCTATGCCAGCCAGATACAACAGGGCTTCGGGCCTGTCCATGAGAAAAAGATAACCCCCGAGGAATACGCTGACATAGCCGAGTACTGCGTCAAGGAACTGGGATACGACGCGGTAAAAGTGGACTTCTTCCTGTATGATGAGTTTGGCAGCATGATGGACCGCAACCGTAAACGCGCCAAACTGGATCCCAAAACCCTCCGTGTCGGCGTGTCCCGCCTGGAGGCTATACGCCGCCGCGTGGGCGACGACGTGGATATCATAATCGAGAACCACTCCAATTTGGATGCCTTGGGCGCCATCCAGTTTGCCAACGCTTCGGAACCCTACGACATATTCTTCTTTGAGGAACCCAACACTCCCTCAGCCAAAACTTCCAAATATATATGCGACAACATCAACATACCTCTGGCCAATGGGGAAAGGATCTACACCCGGTGGCAGTACCTGCCCTACTTTGAAAACAGCTGCCTCCAGGTTGCCCAGCCGGATCTGGGTACCTGCGGCGGTTTCACTGAGGGCAAGAAGATTGCCGATATGGCCCACACGTATGACGTTGCTATTCAGGCCCATGCCTGCGGCACCCCCATCAGCTCCATTGCGGCTGTACATCTGGAAACCGCGCTCCCCAATTTCATCATCCACGAGCACCATCTGTGCTTCCTGCACGGGTACAACATAGATCTGTGCGTCAACGACTACCAGCCTAAAGACGGTTTCTTTACTGCTCCGGAACTCCCGGGGCTTGGGAACGAATGGTCGGAAAAGGCCATGGCTGAAGCGGACGTCGTCAGCGTGTAAGTACCCGTATATCCATAAATATCCGGAACAATATATAAATGGAGGTTGAAATCATGACGGTAGAACAGTACAACGCATATGCCAAGCAGCTGTCGGAGCTCATACAGCTTCGCACTTTCCCCCTGGCCATCAAGTGGTACGAAAAGGCAGCGGACGTTCCCGCGGAGGCGATCTTCCCCACCAGAGATATGCACAAGCATATGGCCATGTGCCAGGTGTTCTCCTATGCAAGGATGAAAGGCCAGACCATAGCCATGACCACCAAGGATCACTGGTGCTGGAACCCCCTGATTGGCTATGGCAACGTGGAATGCGTTCCCGGACAGCCCCAGTTCGACGAGGTCGTCAAATTTATCGGCATCCCCGACAAGGAACAGGCAGCCAAATTCTTCGAGAAATTCCCGCGCCTCCCCCTGGGCAAATACGAGGCCGTCGTCGTAGCTCCTCTCACCACCTGCACCTTTGAGCCCGACGTCATAATGATCTATTCCACTCCTTTCAAGATCAATTACCTCACCAGGTGTATAAAGAGCATACTCGGCGGACATTTTACCAGCGTGTTCGACGGCATCGACTCATGTATCTACTGCACCGTACCTACCTTCCAGACCGGCGAGTTCCGCGTGACTCTCCCCGACCCCGGCGAGGTCGAGCGCGCCAGAGCCAGGGACGATGAGGTCATTCTCACTGTTCCGCCCGCAAAATTTGAAGCTCTTGTCAAATCTGTAGAGAACATGAGCAAAATGATGAAGGCGGACGACAAGATGCTGGAGATTCCTCTGGACTTCCCGCGTCCCCCGTTCTACAACAGGCTGTTTGAGATCTGGGGCCTGGAGCAGGGCGAGGATTGGGATCATTCCGCCGGAAGATAATCAGCCACGCTTCCTTTTAAGGGAGTCTGCGGGTCCTTCCCGCAGGCTCCTTTTGCTGTTTCCCTGCGCAACTTCAAAAACTTAATATGTACTTTTTCGTAAAATATGTTATAATAGTATAAGGAGCGTCCTTGTGCGCTCAGGCGCTCCAATTAGAGTGTTTACTCTATTCGTGCCCGGCTTCGTCCGTGCATCAGTATTACCGCAAATAATAAGGAGATGAAATCATGCAGGAAGTTTACAAAACACTTTATTGCGACGTTGCCGTCGTAGGCGGCGGGACCGGCGGCTGCGCGGCTGCCATCGAGGCTGCCCGAAAGGGTATGCACACCATTCTCTTTGAAAGAGGCACCACCCTCGGCGGTCTTGCCACCAACGGCTACGTCCCCCAGATAGCGGGCAACATTGAGGGTATCTGCCAGGAATTCGCCGAGGAGCTTGAAAAAGTCGGCCAGCTCAGAAAGCCCGATCCCTCCAAGAATTACTACAGAAACCCCTCTTTCGAGCCTGAGTACGGCAAGATTATCCTTGAGGACATGCTTTTCAAGGCTGGCAGCCGTATAGTGTACGACTCCATCTTCATCAACGCGGAGATGGACGGCTCCAACATCAACTGCTTGTATTTCTACACCAAGGCCGGCATCCTTCGCTGCAAGGCCAAAGTCTACATCGACGCCACCGGTGACGGCGACGTTGCTGCCATGGCCGGAGTTCCCTTTGAAGTAGGCGGTCAGGACTTCGCTGGTCTCAACCAGTCCACCACCCAGGGCTCCCGCTGGGCAGGCGCCAACCTCCCCAAATATCTCGCGGCAGCAGACGCATGGAAGAAGGAGCAAATAGCGAAGGGCGTGGAGAACCCCCTGCCCATGGTCTATGTGCTTGAGGAAGAGGCTATTGCCAGGGGCGAAATGACCAGGCACGTATGCAATCGTCACGGCGATTTCTTCCGCGTCAGGATCCCCAACACTCCCGACGACAACGCCTCTTACGTTACCTTCTCTTTCCACAGCTATTACTGCCACAATACCGACCCCGAGGACATCACCCGTCAGATCCTGGAGCAGCATCAGCTGATGAAGCAGTTCCACGCCTTCCTGAAAAATCATGTTCCCGGATTCGAGAACCTGCGCCTTGTCGGCATGGGTTCCATCCCCGGCTCCAGAGACAGCAGGAGGATATTCGGCGAGTATATGCTCAAATCCAGCGACGTATGCGGCGGCGTGAAGTTTGAGGACGGCATCGCTCGCTTCCCCGAGATGTTCGACGCCCACCATCCCACCAGCGATTACTGGGTCTTCCAGCGCCATATGCATATGCCCGTCCCCGTGGGTTCCGCTGTTATAGAAGAAGAGGAGCACGGCCAGTGCTGCACAGCCAATATGCACCCCTTCGGCATCCCCGCCGGTCTTCCCGCCCGCTCCAACCCCAGGGACTACTGCGAGATCCCGTACCGTTCACTGCTGCCTCAGGTAGTTGACAACCTGCTCTGCGCCGGACGCTGCTGCTCCTCCGAGTTCCACGCCAACGGAGCCATGCGCATAATCGGACCGGCCATGGGCACCGGCCATGCCGCAGGTCTGGCGGCAGCCATCGCTGTGAATGAGAAGGTCCGTCCCCGCGACATCCCCGGCACCCGCGTTCGTCAGCTGCTTATAGACGAGGGCGTACCCCTTGACAAGCCCACCAGCGGCTACTGGGCAGAGCTGCGTGAGATGGAGGGTGACCTCGTAGTCACCAAGGGCGACTTTGCTGCCATCCGTCCCAGCAAAAAGGTCGATATGAAGGACCGCATGCACCTGGCCGATATTTAAGCTGTCTATAAACCTGCACACAGGATTTGACAGGAATGACACCTGAAAGGCCGGCTTTCGGTACCGGCAAAATATTGGAGGCCAGACTTCCCTTTGCGAATCAAAACATAAGTCTTCCGGCTTTCGAACATCCCATTTCAGTTAAAGAGAACTTCTATCGTACGGCAAGGAGGGACACCCCACGCTGGGTGCCCTTCCCTGCTGCGGATATGCAGGAACTCCACATGGCCCATCTGGCGGAGCACGGTCCTCCGGGCCGCCAACTTGGGCCTGACCTCAGTGCGAAAAGCGACCGCTACACGTATCTGGATTCATTTGGCAGCAGTTGGACATGGGACAGGAATGCCGGAGGTGCGTGTATGACCATCGGCACCCGTGTCTGTGACGATATTCTCAAGTGGGAGGAACAGATACGTTTTCCGGACCTGCATGAGTGGGATCTGGAAGAAACTGCCCGGCATTTCATGGCCACGCGATACGACCCTGAACGTATCCTTCATCTGGATATATATCATGGCCCTTTCCAGGCTCTTTCCGACCTGCTGGGGAGTTTTGCCGACGCCCTTGAAGCCATGTTCGAGGAACCGGAAGCCTGCCGTGCGTTTTTCGACAGGTTTACGGACTGGCTTATCTGGTTGATTGACAAACTGAGTTCTCTCTACCCGGCGGATATGTTCACCGTCCATGACGACTGGGGAACCGAGCGGGACACTTTCTTCTCCCCCCACATGATGGAGACCCTGCTATTTGAACCCACAAAAAAAGTCATAGACCATGTGCATTCTCTTGGAAAGCTGTACCAGTTCCACTGTTGCGGCAAAGTGGACAGGTTCATGTCCGCCATGTGCGAGCTAGGACCGGACTTTGTCCAGCTGCAGCGCCGCGTGAACGATACTCCCGGTTACAAGAAGCTGTATGGCTCACACCTCGGGTTCAATACGGGTCTTGAGGGGCTTGTCCCCGGCGTACGGTACTCCCCCGGGGAAACGGCGAAGATCGTGAAAGACAATCTGGATATGTTCGCGCAGGGTGGAGGTTTCCTCCCCGCGGTCTACGGAGCTTCTCCGGAAACAATGTGGGATATTTACTCAGAGCTGTACCTCCAAAGCCGCCGGCTTTACGAACGGGGCTGACGGCGTTCAGCGATCCGGTAAGCCGTGTAAAACGAATCATCCTGATATTGTTGTTTATTCCCCGGGCATGGCCCGGGGAATAAACATATCTGCACATTACCATACAAACAAAAGAGCCGCCTCCTGACCGCGGACTGATATGCACCCTTTATAGGGGATGTTTCAGACCGTCCGCGGAAGAACGCGGCTCACTTTTTATTTGTCAGCGCTTTTTATTCTATAAGCCCCTCCAGCGTCTCAAACAGTACCTGTGGCTCCACTGGCTTGCTGAGATGAGCGTTGAGTCCCGCCTGGAGGCTTCTCTGGACGTCCTCATCGAAAGCATTGGCCGTCAGGGCTATTATGGGTATCTTCTTCGCGTCCGGGCGGTCCATGGCACGTATCGCTTCGGTGGCTTCAAGCCCGTCCATTTCAGGCATCCGCATATCCATAAGGATGGCGTCGTAATATCCCTCCGGGCTTGAACTGAATTTCTCCACCGCGATCCTCCCGTTCTGCGCAATGTCCACTTTCATCTGCCGCATCTCAAGGACCATTACCATGATCTCGGCGTTGATCTCCATGTCCTCTGCCAGCAGTACCCTCCGCCCGACAAGGTCGACCTTTTTCCTGCCCGTCTCCTCCGGGATCGCTTTCCTTTTCAGCGCCTCACCAAATTCCTCCAGTACGGTATCCGCAAACAGTGGCTTGGAAATAAAGCTGTCTACGCCCGCTGAGAGGGCGCTTTCCAGCACGTCGTCCCATCTGTAAGCCGTAAGTATGATGATAGCTGAATCATCCCCGACTACGGACCTTATCCTGCGAGCGGTCTCAACTCCATCCATATCCGGCATCTTCCAGTCTATGAGGATAAGGTTATAGCGGTTCCGGCGGGCTTCGCGCAGCTTGACCATCTCCACCGCTTCCTCCCCGGACGACGCTGTCTCAGACGATATGCCTACCTTTTCCAGTACCAGCTTCGCGTGCTCGCAGTCTACCGCGTCATCGTCCACTATAAGCACAGACATATCCTGGGGCGAAACATCCTTATGCATTCTGTCCTCGGTCTCCGAACGGCAATCCATCAGTGTGACAGAGACAGTGAACGTTGTCCCCGCTCCCTTCTCGCTCTCCACACTTATATCCCCGTTCATCAATTCCACGATATTTCTGGTTATAGCCAGTCCCAGGCCGGAGCTGCCGTATTTGCTGGTAGTGGATGAATCCTCCTGGGAGAAAGCGTCGAACACGTGGGGCAGATAGTCTTTTCTCATCCCTATCCCGGTATCGGAGATCGTAAACCTCAACGTACTGTTTCTGTCATAACGTGCCGTACATTCGACGTCCAGTTCTACTTTCCCGCCCGCGGGCGTGAACTTCACGGCATTTCCGAGGATGTTGATAAGCACCTGGCGAAGCTTCGTGTTGTCCCCAATATAATCGTTTTCCACGTGTCCGATGATCCGGCACTGATATTCCAGGCCTTTTTCCTGGCACTGTCCGCTGAACATAGTGTTTATCGTCTCCAACAGCTTGCGGAAAGAAAACTCTTCGTTCTTCAGCGTCATACGGCCCGACTCAATTCTGGACATGTCCAGGATGTCATTAATGAGGTTGAGCAGGTGTCCTGCCGAATCCCCTATCTTTTCAAGATATCCTTTTGTTTTCTCCGGCACGTCGGGGTCATTCAGGGCAATGCTGTCAAGCCCGATTATGGCATTCATGGGCGTCCTGATCTCGTGGCTCATATTTGAAAGGAAAGCAGTTTTTGCCTTATTTGCTTCCCTCGCCGCTTCCAGGGCAGAATTCAGTGCCTCGTTCTGTTCAAGGTTTCTGCGGGTCTCGGCGTCAACGTTCGCGAAACAGGCCCCCACCGCATGGACTACATGGTCGTCCCTGTCCTCAGGGTGGCGTACACCGGCAAAACGGACCATCTCGTACGACTCTTTTCCATGACGGTTCACCACATATCTGTAAGATATCACCCTGTCCTTCATCAAGCCAGCCCGTATCGATTCGGGCTGAACGAATCGAATGAACTCTTCTCTGTACTGTTCTGTAATATACTGCTGCGCGTAATTGTTCACAGACTCAACATAACTGAACTTCTCTCCGGCCTTAAAACCGTGGTCAACATCGGGATGCTCCTGGAAGCATATTCCCTCGTCCCTGTCCAGGTCCAAATAGTATACACTCCAGTAGTCCGAGGACAGGGCGGTTATCAGGTTGTCCTGTCGTGTCCTCATCCGCTCCTGTTCAAGGAGCTGTTCCTGCAGGGCTATCCTGCTCTCAAGTTCCTGATGCTTTACCCTGTTTTCCGCTTCCAATGTCTCTTTTTCAAGAGCTATGCGCGCGGACTTTCTGGTCTGTATGATAATAACACTGAAAAGTCCGACAAGCACCAGGACAGTAAGCACGGACTGTATAAGACTCCTGCGTATGATCCCGTCTGAAACAGAGCTTATCTGTTCGCTTATGACGCTCTCCCGGATAAGATACGTCAGGAACCAGTCCGTCCTGTCGACGGGGACGTAACTCAGAGTCTCTCGTATGCCGTCATAGGTAAAAGATACGACTCCTTTCCGCCCTTCCCGGAAGTCTTCGAGCATTCTCTCCAGAGAATATCCCTTTTCAAAATCGGCGTGTTCCATCGCTTTTAGCAGGTTGTCCTCCACGGCCAGCCCACCAAGGACCGTGTTGCTGAGGGCTATTCCGTCCCAAGTATAAATATTGCAGAACGTAGTACTGGAACTCTGGGACTGCATGGATACTCCCCGCAGCATGACATTCATGTCTATCTCCATGAAGCATACAGTGAGTTCTTTGCCCTCAAGCCATATATCATCAACCGGAACGGCGATCACCACTTTCTTTTCCTCACCGTCCGGGTCCTTTACATATATCTCCGGACCGTCGATCGTCTGATAATCAAAACTGTATTCGTCAATATTCTGCTGTATTCCCAATGCGGTATAGATCAGTCCATCGGAATCCACGAAAGCAAATTTTTCCAGATTGAACAGGCGCTTCATTCTGTCCTGATACGCCCTTAAATGATCCACGTCGCTCAGGTCCTCATCCGTTAACAAGCTCATTGCGATATTGATAACGTTTATATTGTCGTTCAGGTTTTCTTCAACCACCTGCTCACGCCGTCCCGCGAGCTCGTCAAGATACAGAAGGCTGACCGAGCGTACGGCGTCCTCGGTGTCATTGCGCGCCCTGCGGCCAAGCCAGACGGTCCCCACTACAAGGATCAGGATCACAACGGCGATCCCGATTGCAGCCAAAGCAGAGGTTATCCCGTTACGTTTCATTGAACGCCCCTCTTTCCCGTGAAATAGGAGACAGTGGATCTTCCCGCAGCCCGTCCGGGCAGGTCACCGGCGGTTGCCGCGTGAAACGCTCCCCTATTGTTTTCTCCATCCATATCATCGTGTACCATCTGCCGAACTTATAGCCGCACTTTCTGAATCTCCCCGCCTCGGAAAATCCGAGATGCCTGTGGAAGTCGGCGCTGTCGGTGGTCAGATACTCGTCCTCGGTCTCCGGCCATGCTATGCAGGCATACATATTCACATATCCCATTTTACGCAGTTTGTCCTCCAAGGCCGCGTACAGCGCTCTTCCAAGCCCTCTCCCCCTTGATCCCTTGTCAATATATATACTCAGTTCACAGCACCAGCTATAAGCCGCCCTCTTTGCGAACGGGCCGGCGTAAGCGTACCCCGCCACGATCCCGTCCTCCTCCACCACAACATAAGGAAACCACTCCATGGTCCCCTTCATGCGGTCCAGGAACTCTTCAAGGGACGGGGTGGTATATTCAAAGCTTACAGCGGTGTTCTCCACATAGTAACCGTATATTTCAAGAAGCCGTTCGGCGTCTGTGAGCCGGGCTTCGCGAACCAGGGCCATGGGACCTTCCCCCTCCCGGAACCGCCTGGGGATCCCCGGGGCACGGCAGGCGGTTCTGAAATCTGCAGTTTATTATATCATACCGGTCAGCGCGCTTCAATGCGTATGTTCAGTCGTCTGTACATACAAAAACGTTTGCGCGGGAAAGCAGCACAGCTCACCCGCGCATGGGATTTTAGATATGATCTTTAGCACACGCACGCACGGCCGCAGGTTCGCTTTCGGCAAATACTGCCCGCTTGTATCGATATGTCCTGTCCGTATGCGGCCATGCGCAATATTTCATGAGCCGGGGCTTAGTCTTCTGAACGTTTCCCGCTCCTTTTCAGGCTCCCTTTCTCAATGTTTTCCCTGAGTATCGCATCAGTGATAGCGTAGAGCTTCTCCGACCCCGCCTTCGTCCCCGACTGTCTGCCGTAGACCTGTTCCGCCGTGACGCCATGTTCCCTCCAGTCCCCCCCGCTGTTGCTGTGGTTGAGTATAAGCGGCTGTAGATTGTCCATGGCATGGGCGAATCTGGCTTCGGGCGTTTTGTTCTCCTCAAACTCATCGAACAGCGCTTTCAGTTCCTCCTTCTGGTCTTCAGGAAGTATGGAAAATATCCGTTCCTTCGCCTCATCCTCCCGATATTTCTGGGTCGTTTTCCCCTCATCGTCATAGGCGTAAGTGTCTCCGACGTCTATCTCAACAACGTCATGTATCAGGCACATGATAACCGTCCTGAGCATGTCCACCGGTTCGTTGGAATACTCCCTTAACACGTACGCCATCACCGCCATATGCCATGCGTGCTCGGCGTCATTCTCGTTCCGGCCGTGCCCGGAGAGATGTGTCTGTCTGAAAACGTTTTTCTCTTTGTCCAACTCCAGGGAAAAATCAAGCTGTTTCCTGATCCTCTCGTCCAAATCCGCATCTCCTGTCATACGATGAGCATATCCCCGGCCGAAATCCCACACCGTGACCCGGCTGCCTGCCGGTCAGGTCCGGGCACAGGTTCAAAGGTTCTTCTTCAGTTTCAGGATGTTCTGGCCCGCACGGTATTCATATGAGACGTCGTCCATCGTCTTTTTCACCATGAACACCCCGAGCCCGCCGATCTCTCGTTCACCGGCCGGAAGTGTGACGTCCGGATCCTCTGCAGCCAGTGGATCATATGGCGTTCCGTTATCCACGAACGTTATCGTTACCGTCACGGGCATCTCGGTTACTTCCACGCGGACGGTAGCTCGTCCGATCTCGGGAGAGTATGCGTAGCTGGCTATGTTTATAAACACTTCTTCCGCGGCAACGGATATCTGCATTCTTGCCTTCGGGGAACAGCCGCACTCTTCCAGGTTTTCCTCTATAAAATCCAGCACCCTTGGAAGATTCTCGGCAGCGGCCTCGATTTCAAGTTCGTTGCGGGCAAAGAGCAGGGTATCAGTATCCTGAACCAGCTGTATGAGCTGCTCCTTCCAGTACGCTATCTCTTTTCTCCCCTGCTCGGTGTCCATTCCTCCCCTGCGTATTGACCTGCGGATAAGGCGGGTGTACCCAACTATCCTGGCTTTGTCCTCCACCGCGCGGATAGTGTCCGGGTTCTGAGTTCCCAGGTATGCGGCAAGCACTTTGTTCCAAAATAGTTTTGAAGTATCAAAATCGAAACCCTGGAACTTCTGAATCTTATCTCTGTCCAGCTCATAAAAACCTATGAAGGCGTTGAACATGGAGGCAAGTTCAAAAATGGGATGGCCAACTGCCAGCGTATCCATATCGATAAGCAGTACTTCCCCGTTCTGCAGTTCCAGGTTCTTGGTGTGATAATCCCCATGGATCATGTGGTCGTCGTGGGGCACGGCGTGTACAAGCGCGAGGAGTTTCCTGGCCGTATCCTCAGGAAGCTGATCCTGCACGAACTCCGCCCATGAGATTGCCGTCTCAAGCATATCCGGAAGTTTTCCTTCGGGCACCAGCGTCGAGTGGATCTTTTTGAGCATATCCACGTATTCTCCTACGCACCAATCCATCTTGTCCGGTTCCGACGCCAGTATACTGGAGAAGGACTTGGCGTTCAGCAATTCGAATACGGAGCCATAGCTGTCCCCGACTTTTACTACGTCATAGGATATTGCTGTGGGTATCCCCAGCACCAGGGCAAGCTTTGCCACCTCCCGCTCGTGCTGAATCTCATCCAGAGCGTCGGCGTTGTTGTATACCTTAACCACGTTGTCCTGATCTATTCGGTAGATGGTACCGTTTGCGCCCCTACCTATCTCCTGGCACCCCTCCACGGACACGACTCGGTACGCTTTCTCTATTTTCATCATCTGGGTAAAACCGGTCATATCCAATATATCATATACTTCCGGCTGTACGTCGATGATCTCCAGGTTCGGATTGGTCTTTTTGATATGGAGCAGGACCCTCAACCCCGCGCTTGAGATATAGTCCAGTTCTGACGCGTCCATTATTACAGGCGCGGACGGGCTTCCTTCCACCTTGGCCAGAAGTTCTTTCTCCACCTGGGAAGCGTTGTTTGAATCTATCCTCCCCGAAAGGATGAGTCTGATAGCTTCGCCTGTTCCGTTATCTTTCATTTGCGGCCTCCTTGAAATAAGTAAAACGATCGATTAAGAATATTATATATCAAAAGTGCCAAAAACAGCAATGTTTCCGTGAAACAAACACCAGAAGATACCAGTTTTTTGCCAACATTTCCTCCCGTCGCGGTAAAACAGATTTATGGTGCCGGTTTTTGGGAAAGCATTGCCAAAAATGTCGGTATGTTCATATCGTGCAGCCTCCCTTCACCGTTTATATCCTCATACAGGCTCTTCAGGATGAAACCGGCTTCCAACTGTCCGTTTATCTGTTCCTCCAACGTGTGGGAGAACTGCATCCCCGCATCCTGCTCCATGAGAAGCTGTCGGTAGAGTTCGTTTTCTGTCGGATCGAACGGCAAAGAGTAGATTATCTCTTTCTCCCCGTCGTCTACTATATAATTAATATAATGGTCCACCCCGGACAGGAGCACCCCGCCCGGTCTGAGCACCCGGAAACACTCCCTCCATATAGGTTTTACCTCCCTGACATAACAATTCGAGACGGGGTGAAAAATAAGATCGAACTCTCCGTCTTCAAACGGCAAAGGCTTCGTCATGTCTCCGCGAATTATCCTGACATTGTAACCTTCCCGCAGGGAGACTGCCCTCTCACTGTCGAGCTGTTTTTTGGAATAATCAAACACCGTACATTCCGCGCCCAGGGCGGCGAATATCGGTATCTGCTGCCCGCCGCCGCAGGCAAGCCCCAGGACCTTTCTGCCGCTGAGTTCTCCCAACCAGATATGAGGTACGTTTTTTGTCGGGGTGAGTTTGACGTCCCACTGTCCGTTTGCGGCTCTGGAGTACTCTTCGTGGCTGATGGGGACGCCCCACTCCCAGCCTTCATCCACCCATCTGTCAATCGTCTCGGCGTTTATATCCTGATAATCCATATTCTCTCCTCTTACGCAGCGTTGCGTCTCCCTATACAAACGTACCTTTTTTCACATATCCGGCATTCAGGTGCAGTGTCCAGGGCTGCGCGGTCAGGAACCGCAGCGTCCGTAAGCGGCGGACAAACTTCCCGGTTAAAAGATTACCACCGCGTTCATAATAATGCAACACCGTGTGCGCCTGCCCGTCAGCATACGCCATGGCCCGAGGATTAAGTACCGTGTTGCCGCGCCCCTCAACTGATGATATAATATATAAATCCATTTATAATGAAATATATGTTATATATATTAGGAGCTGGCAAATATGTCATATAAAGTACTTGCGGTGGGGGGGAGTTATTTCCTTGGAAGGGTCTTCACCACCCTTGCATCCCGTTCCGGTGACTTCGACCTTGCCCTGATAAACAGGGGCAGGTATTCCATGTCCCACCTGAGCGGCGTCACCGAGTATAGGTGCGACAGGCATAACGCCATATGCCTGTCCACACTCCCTGTTGTCGATTATGACGCCGTAGTGGATCTCTGCGCGTACTCTCCCGGCGACATATCCTTCCTGCTGGATCACTTACCAGGATCTGTAAAAAAATACATTTTTATAAGTACCGCCGACGTATACCAGCGTCCGTACAGCCCCGGAACAAATGAGGACTCCCCTCTGCAGTCTTCCCCCGGCTCAGGACCGGCCGCCGAGTACACTTTCAACAAGCGCATGCTGGAGGATGAGCTCCTGAGGCAATGCTCAACACGTGGGATCGAGCCGGTGATCCTCCGTCCTTCGTTCATATATGGCCCGTACAACTACGCCCCCCGGGAGTCCTGGTTCATCCAGCAGATAATCCGCAGGGGGGAGATACCTGTCCCCACGGACTCCAAATCCAGCTTTCAGTTCGTTTATGTAAAAGACGCCGCAGAAGCAATAATAAAATGCATCGGCGCTGAAAACGCGGCTGGGGAGGCGTACAATCTTTCCGCGCCGGAGATACTAACGTACAACTCTTTCGCAGATGTTCTCGGCGCCGTGAGCGACGTGTCCTTTTCGATCCGCGGAGTCACCGTGGAACAGGTGCTTCGGGAAAACATCCCGCTGCCCTTCCCCCTTGTCCCGGAGGACAACGAACTGTTTTCCGGCAAGAAGATAACCGCAAGCCTTGGCCTCACGTACACTCCCTTTAAAGACGGGTTGGAGAAGACCTTCCTCGCATTTAAGCCGGTATATATGTAAGCCGCAGTATTATCTTGACGCTGTATACCGACAAAAAACACAATAACCACCGCTGCTGTCCTATGCCGGGCGGCAGCGTCAACCGGAGGGTGCGATAATGTTCAACTTGAGATCAGTTCAAAAAAACACGTATATTGCCCCTGAACCCGGCAGCGCGCTGTGGAACAGAAATTTTTGCATTATCGCCGCCATGGCATGCTGCACCAACTTCGCAAACTATTTTGTGGGGTCCTCGCTGTCACTGTGGCTTATAGACATGGGACGCAGCCACGCCGCATATGGCACTCTCCATAGTCTTTTTTCCCTTGTCGCGATGCTGGCAAGGCCTGTGACCGGTTGGATGATCGACCATGGTGACAGGAAGAAGGCATTCATACTCTCTTCCATAGTTTATGCTCTTTCGTTGGTACTGATGCTTTACTCTCCCATATTTGGTCTGTTTGTCGCGATGCGCCTGATCCAGGGTGCCGGAAACGGGTGCTCCTATACTGTGTGCAACACCAGCGCCTACGATTATATGCCCCGTGACAAGATGGAGAAGGGTGTGGGCTACATGACTCTGTTCAGCAGCCTCATCTCTGCCCTTACCGCCACCCTTAGCGTGGGAACTTACACCAACAGGGGACCCGCGGTCATAGTTTTGTTCAGTGTCATTGCCGTGGCAGTTGGAGTTCTCCTTTCATTCACTGTGGTATTTCGGTCCCCCGCGGACAGACGGCCTTTCAGATTCAGGGACGTGTTCAACCTCAGGCAGTTGTTTGAAAAAAGCGCCCTCTCCCCTTCGCTCCTTGCCGCTTTCTCAGTGAACTTTGCTTTTGGCGTAAGGTCATACATTATCCTGTTCGGCCGTTCCATAGGCATAAGCAACCCGGGCTGGTTCACCAGTGTCAGCGCCATAGGCCTGCTGATCGTCCGTTTTCTTCTTGACCGCACGCATATGAGAGCCGGGACCAGACGCGGTATCATATATCTGGCTTACGGGGTCCTTGTGGTTTATTTCCTTATGCTTTCATTCTGCAGCAATATATTCATGTATCTCGGTGCGGCGCTGCTATGGTCGGTCATCTATGGTATACTGGTACCCCAACTGCAAAGCATGGCTGTGGGCACCGCCCCTGTCGAACGCCGCGGCGCCGCCGGCAGCACGTTTCTGTGTGCTACAGACATAGGGATAATCTGCGGTTCGCTGACCGGAGGCATACTTACGGACAGTTTCGGATACAGGAGGATGTTTCTTCTGGGACTGATACCCGTTGCGCTCTGCATCCTCTATTATGCATTCTTCCTCAGTAAAAAGATCAAATAATACTATACAGAAAAAGGTGACCTCGCTATGCTTACCAAAAGACAAAACCTGCTCGAGACCATCCACGGTGGCAACCCTGACCGGTACGTAAACCAATTTGAGGCCTTTGCCCTCGTGAGGGGCACTCCCATGTCAAAAGTAAACCCCATGCCGAAACGCGGGGAGATGAACGTCGTCAACGCGTGGGGGGTCACTCGCTCCTGGCCGGAAAACGTCCCCGGTGCGTTTCCGGTCCATGACAGCGAACACATAGTTATAAAGGACGTCTCACACTGGAGGGATTACGTCAAGATCCCGGAAGTGGTCTTTCCCGCACAAGAGTGGGAGCCCTTCATTAAAGCCGCTCAGGAGATCGACCGACACGAGTACTTTGTCACCGCTATGATAGCCCCCGGGGTCTTTGAGCAATGTCACTATCTGTTGGAGATGGTAAACTGCCTTACTGCCCTATATGAGTACCCGGATGAAATGCATGAGATAATAGACATGCTCACAGACTGGGAACTCCGCTGGGCTGCCGAGCTCTGCAAATACATTCAGCCTGACGCCATTCTCCACCATGACGACTGGGGGAGCCGTACTTCCACGTTCATGTCCCCGGAGATGTTTGAAGAGTTTTATCTTGCCCCCTATGAAAAGATATACGGTTTTTACAAGAGCCACGGTGTCGAGGTGGTCGTCCACCACTCTGACTCTTACGCGGCAACGCTGGTGCCCTATATGATAAAAATGGGGATAGACATCTGGCAGGGGTGCATGCGCTCCAATGATATCCCCGCGCTCATCAGGCAGTACGGCGGCAGGATAAGCTTTATGGGCGGATTGGACAATGCCGACCTGGATAAAGAGGACTGGACGCCCGAGCTGATCAGGGACGCGGTGCGTCAGGCCATTGCCGAGGGTTCACGGTATTACTATATACCTTGCGCAGCCGGCGGCGGCCCGGGGAGCACATACCCCGGCGTGTACGACTGCATTTCCAAAGAGATAGACGCCGTAAACTCTGAGCTTGAGTAAATCCCTCTGCGCAAAATAGCATAAACAACATAGTCCGTGGGTCAGGATAATTATCGATTTTGTGTATTATTGTTAAATATATTCTTCAAGTTTTAACAATAGTATTAATATCTTTATTTTGATATTTAGATATTGTTACGATAATATAAAGGCATGGGCGTTGATCTTATTCGAATATAGTCATTATCCACAGTTCGATAGATAGACCTCCCCCATGAGAATGCGACCCACGGACGCAGAATGCTGCGTCCGAATAAATAAAGAAGGAGAATGCAGCATGAAAAAACTCAGAGCGATCCTGTGCATCGTTCTGGCGCTGTCCATGGTCCTGGTGTTTGCAGCATGTTCCAAAGACAGCGACAGCGGCTCAGGAACAGAGTCCGGCAAATCCGGCGGCGCCAAAATCGTAAAGGAAGACGCCACCTCCGCTTCTGCCGGCAAGCCCAACTCCTCCGCGGGCACTTCCTCAGGTTCTTCAGACTCGTCCTCTTCTGACAGCGAGACCACCGCTCCGGCCTCCGCGCCGGAGGGCACCGCGGATGTCCCCGCGGACCAGCTTCCCGACCCCAATATGACCAGCACTGCCCTTCACATGTTCAGCAATCTTGAAGAGTACTATAATCGTCCGCACGAAATCGAAAAGGGCAGCTCCATCAGGCTTCTTGCCACCAACGACGTGCCGGCCTATACGCCATGGAACGCTACAGCCGAAACATGGATGCTCCCCAACGTATATGAGGGCCTCCTGTGGAGCTACATGGGCCAGGTCACTGACATCCGTCCCCTTATAGCGGAGAGTTATACCGTCAGTGACGACTACCTCACATGGACCTTCAAGATCCGTGAGGGAATAAAGTTTACCGACGGCACCGTATGCGACGCCCCCGCGATAGAGAAGGCATGGGATTTCTACAATCAGGCCAGCCCCGCGTCCTTCAACAACGTCCACCTCGTGGAATGGAAGGCCACCGGAGACTATGAGTTCGTGGCACGCCTTAGTTCCCCGTGCTCATATTTCGCCAACACCGTGACCCGCCTGTACATCCTCAGCCCCACGGCAATGGAGCAGTATGGAGTAAACGACAACCGTTCCGCCATCGGCACCGCTCCGTACTATATCTCGTCCTACACCACCGGTGTCGAATTCATCTTCACCGCCAACCCCGACTACTATTATTATGACAGGATGCCCGTCATTGAGACCGTCCACTTCAGCATCATCAACGACAACACCACAAAACTGATGGCCATGGTCAACGGCGATATCGACGGTTACGCTTTCAGGGCCCTTGAAAGCTACTACTACCTGATGGAGCACGATTTTGACGGTACACTGCTCATGTCCAACGGCAACTGCGACCCGCTGTTCCTCAACCCCAAAACCGTACCTGAGTTCATGCATTTTGAAGTCAGGAAGGCCATGAACCGCTTCATAGATTTTGAAGGCATCAACAATCTCATGTACGACGGCATGGGGCTTGTTCAGAAAAGCATGTGGACCGTGGGCTCCTCCGGCGAGGTGCCGTTTGACGGCTTCTATTATGACCCCGACGAGGGCCTTGAACTGATGGCCCAGGCAGGGATTGATCCAAAATCCATGACCTTCGCAGCCAAGATAATAGACACCGCCGGAGACTTCTTTGTAACCATTCAGGGACAGCTTGACAAGGTCGGAATAAAAATGGACGTCGAGCCCCTGGAGCCCGAAGCCAACTTCACGTTCCTTAAGAACGGCGACTGGACCATAACCTGCGGCAACTCCGGGTACGCGGACTCTTCCCCTTACGGTCCCTGGACGTTTATCCTGCTGCCCGAGCACCTCATTCGTGAGTGCTGGCAGGACCTTTACGATCCCGAACTGTACGACAAGATGAAAGAAGAGTACAACGCCATGACCAGCGCCCCCACCTGGGATGAAATGCTGGAGCACTGCCACCAACTGACTAAATACCAGCAAGAGGACTTTGCCGGTCAGAACGGTATCCAGCCTCCGTATTTTGCCGCTTATTCCAAAGATGTTAAGGACATAGTAATAATTACCGAAAACCATGTCCTTCTCCTGTACTACCTCTATTATTAACAGTAGTTGTCGTTAAACAATAGAATAACAAGGCGATCTCGCAGCTCTCTCCGGGTCCCGGGACCCGGAGAGAGCTTTTTCAAAAGACACTGCTCCCGATCTGATCCGCACTCTGGCCGATCGGATACAAATATCACAGAAGTATTTCATAATATTTTCATTTAATTATGATATTTATGCAATATTATGATTTTTGTTTGAATTTTTTTACTATATTTTTTTAACATTTGTCTTGATTTATATGCATAATTACTTTATTATCAAGTTGAAATCCAGAACGGAAGGGCGATCAGTGCTATATACACCCATAGTCGGTAAACATTTTATCAGCGCTGTTATGCGGATCATTATCGCCATCCATCCAACGTTATCAACGGGCGGTCGTATATCGCCCGAAAAATCAGAAAAGGAGAATGCAAAATGAAAAAACTCAGAGCGGTCCTGTGCATCGTTCTGGCGCTGTCCATGGTCCTGGTCTTTGCGGCCTGCTCCAAAGACGGCGGCAGCGACACGGGGACAGATTCCGGCAAGTCCGGCGGCGCCAACATTGTAAAGGAAGACGCCACCACCGGTTCCGCCGGAAAACCCAGTTCCTCCGCGGGCACTTCCTCAGGCTCTACGTCCACCGACAGCGGAAGCACCGAAACGGCTGCCCCCGCCCCAGACACCGCGGACATCCCGGCTGACCAGCTGCCCGACCCCAACATCGACAGCACGGCCCTCCACATGTTCAGCAACCTGGACGAGTACTTCAACAGGCCTCATGAAATCGAGCCCGGCTCTTCCGTAAGGCTCGTCGCCACCAACGACGTGCCTGCCTACACCCCGTGGAACGCCACCGCGGAAGTCTGGCTGCTCCCCAACATTTATGAAGGCCTCCTGTGGAGCTACATGGGCAAGTCCGACGACATCCGTCCCCTGATAGCCGAGAGCTACACCGTCAGCGACGACTACCTCACCTGGACCTTCAAGATCCGTGAGGGCATCAAATTCACCGACGGCACCGTCTGCGACGCCCCCGCTATTGCGAAAGCATATGATTTCTACAAAGAAGTCAGCCCCGCTTCCTTCAACAACGTCCACTGGGAGTCCTGGGAAGCCACCGGCGACTACGAGTTCGTAGCCCACCTTAGCGCCCCCTGCTCATACTTCGCCAACACTCTGACCCGTATGTACGTCCTGAGCCCCACGGCCATGGAGCAGTACGGCCCCAACGATAACCGTGCCGCCATCGGCACAGCCCCGTACTATGTATCCTCCTACACCACCGGCGTTGAATTCGTTTTCACTGCCAATCCTGACTACTACTATTATGAGAGGATGCCCGTCATCGAGACCGTCCACTTCTCCATCATAGCCGACGCCACCACGAAGCTGATGGCCATGGCCAACGGCGACATTGACGGCTACGCTTTCAGCGCCCTGGAAAGTTATTACTACCTGATGGAGCATGATTTCGACGGAACGATGCTGGTCTCCAACGGCAACTGCAACCCGCTGTTCCTCAGCGCCAAGACCGTTCCCGAGTTCATGCACTTCGAGGTCAGGAAGGCCATCAGCCGCTTCATCGACTTTGAAGCTATCAACAACCTGATGTATGATAACATGGGTCTTGTTCAGACGAGCCTCTGGTCCGTCGGCTCCTCCGGTGAGGTTCCCTTCGATGGATATTATTACGATCCTGACGAAGGCCTCGAGCTCATGGCCCAGGCCGGCGTCGATCCCAACAGCATGAACTTCCCGGCCAAGATAATAGACTCCTCGGGCGACTTCTTCGTGACCATCCAGGGCCAGCTCAACAAGGTCGGCATCAACATGGAGGTCCAACCTCTGGAGCCCGAAGCCAACTTCACGTTCCTCAAGAACGGCGACTGGACCATAACCGCAGGCAACTCCGGGTACGCGGATTCCGCCCCGTACGGGCCGTGGACCTTCATCCTGCTGCCTGAACATCTTATCAAGGAGTGCTGGCAGGATCTTTACGATCCTGATCTATACGCCAAGATGGTAGACGAGTATAACGGCATGACCAGCGCACCCACATGGGACGAGATGCTTGTCCACTGCCACCAGCTGACCAAGTACGAGCAGGAAGACTTCGGCGGACTGAACGGCATCCAGGCCCCCTACTTCGCCGCTTTCGACAAGAGCCTTAAGAACATAGTCATCACCACCGAGAACCACTGCCACCTGGTGTGGTATATGTACTATTAATAGGCAGTGGATCACCGGTCGATCAACAGACGATTCCATTTTCGTCAGTGAGTTATATTCCGGATCTGCGAATCTCCCCGGGCTTTTGCCCGGGGAGATTTTTTCATAGTTCCGGCGGCAGTATCCCTCATCAGCTCCGGAAGTGAATATGGCAAAACATCATAATTACTCCTGTTAAATGTTCGTAATATTGTTCTATTTATGCAAATGTGTCATTTTTGTTTGAAAATATTAACCATTGTTTTTGTAATTAACGCTTGATTTATGTGACATTTTACAGTATCATCGTATTTACAGTTACTAGTAATTCTCGGCAAGCGGCAGACGGATCAGGATATCAGCGTTTCCATATCTTTGATCCGGTAAATATCATGCATCATCCAACGTTATCAACGGGCGGTCGTATATCGCCCGAAAAATCAAAAAAGGAGAATGCAAAATGAAAAAACTCAGAGCGGTCCTGTGCATCGTTCTGGCGCTGTCCATGGTCCTGGTCTTTGCGGCCTGCTCCAAAGACGGCGGCAGCGACACGGGGACAGATTCCGGTAAGTCCGGCAGTGGCCCTAACATTGTAAAGGAAGACGCCACCACCGGTTCCGCCGGAAAACCCAGTTCCTCCGCGGGCACTTCCTCAGGTTCCACGTCCACCGACAGCGGAAGCACCGAAACGGCTGCCCCCGCC
>JAFWGE010000005.1 GCA_017512485.1 Oscillospiraceae bacterium | reverse complement strand
GGTAAGGGTGGCCGCCACATATATATTCAACTACGTCTTCCATCTGGGCTTGCCCCGCCTGACAACGGATTTGGTTTCCCAGATACCGGTGCGGAACCGGAGCCAGACAACGATGAAGCCGAAAGCCCAGCCGATGGGGTTCGCGTAGTATAGGGAGGGGAAGCCCAGATGGAAGACGTAGTTGAATATATATGTGGCGGCCACCCTTACCCCCAGGACCGAGAGGGTCACACACGCCGCCGCCAGCACATCGCCAGAACCGGTTAGGATACCTGCTGTGGACATATACAACGCAAAGACCACGAAAAAAGGCGCTATGAACCGCAGGTGCTGAATGCCCAGGGTAAGTGCTTCACCCTCTACCCCGAAGATGGATACCAGCGGTTTCGCAAAGACCCAGAGTATCAGGGATATGGTGAGGGCGGTGGGCACAAGGATGTATCTGGCGTGGCGCCGACCGGTACGTACGCGGTCGTAGCGCCCGGCACCCACATTTTGCCCCGTAAATGTGGCGATGCCGTTATTCATACCCTGTACAGGGATGAACATGTAATTCTCTATGCGCCCGGCGGCGGTGTTCGCCGCCAACGGTACGGTGCCCAGATCGTTGACCACGCGCTGGATGAGTACGTTGCCCCCGGAGACGATGCACATATGCACCATGGTAGGGACGCCAAGCTTCAGAATCTGTGCGCAGCAAGCGCCGTCAAAGCGAAATTCTCCTTTGCTGAAACGATAAAACTCGTATTTTCGAAAGATATATATCAGGCTCACTACAGCGCTCAACCCCTGAGCGATAACCGTGGCGACGGCTGTACCCTCCACTCCCCAGTGGAAAACTATTACGAACAGCAGATCCAGTACGATGTTCACCACGCTGGAGATGCACAGAAAGTACAGTGTGGCTTTGGAGTCTCCCACACTGCGCAGCGCCCCCGCAGATACGTTGTAAACGAACTGGAACACAAGGCCAAGACAGTAGATGCGGAAGTACCCGGAAGCCATATCCAGTATTTCGTCCGGGGCGGCCAGGGCTTTCAGCAGCGGTCTGGCGAGAAAAAAGCCCAGGATGGAGATGAACAGACCCAGCGCGGTCAGAAGAATGAAGGCGGTAGACAGGTTCTTTCTCAGGTCCTCCATGTGCTTGGCACCGAACAGTTGGGCAAAGATGACGCTGGAGCCGTTGGTGAGACCCACGGCAAAGGATACCGCGAACATAGTGAGGGCGGCACATGTGCCTACGGCTCCCAGAGCGGTGGGACCAAGTATCTGGCCCACGACAACGCTGTCCACAGTGTTGTAGAGTTGCTGCAGTACCAGCCCGCCCATGATAGGCAGGGCGAAAACCAGGATGTGTTTTCCTTCCCGGCCGGTAGTCATATCCCGCGCCATGGCTCAGTCACCTGCGTTCCCGGCCTGCGCAGTGAGGCAGTACCCGTTGAGGCATGGCCATACCGCCCATACCGCCGCAGAGTTATTCATAGAAACCCCTCCATTATAAACTATGGTAGAAATAAATATATCATATCACACATCTCCCGGCTTTTGAAGAAAAACGTGTGTTCGGCGTTATATCTTTCATTAGACGCCCCGTTGAATTGTTATGTTGACTATAAACCTACGACTCTGCGCAGGCTTTATCATCGAATCCGGAACCCCCCTCAGAGAGCAGCAAGGATTCAGGTTGCCCTGGAAGCCGCGGAACAAAGAGCCCCGGTATCGTATCCACGGATATGGTACCGGGGCTCTGATACTCAGCGGACCTGGCTGACGGTGCCAGTTTCCCTGTTCCTCCAGCGGGGCTTCAAAGGCAGAGGCCAGTTGAACTGCATGGCGCCAGGCGTGGGGCAGTCGGTGGCGCAGCAGCCGCAGTACCAGCACTCCTCGGGGTGTAGGATAATGGGCGGCCTGCCTCTTACGGGATTTGGGATAAACACGTCGATCTGACATGTCTCCACACAGGTGTTACAGCCAATGCATTTTTGGGGGTCAATCAGTACCGGCATGCCGGGAGTCTGTACGTTGGGGATAGCGTAAACTTTGTTGTCCATCGTCATTTCCTCATTTAGCCTTTGTAAACGCCGGTATAGTCCGGGTTATGCGCCTCATACTGCTCTTTCATAGTGCCCCAGTAGCGGATAGGGACGCGCTGGAAGCACACCTTGCCGTCCTCCTGATACAGGGCAAGGTAATTCTTCTCTTCCTCCGGGTCGTTCTCGGGATAGTCCTGCCGCTCAATGCGTAGCTTCTGAGAAGTGAAGCGGCGCTCCTTAATAGCGTTGAGTACGATCTTCGCGTATTCGATGATGCTCAGGTCCTCCAGGGAGCGCATAAGCTTGTGAGGGTCCAGGGCGTAGAGCTGCGGTACGGCGAACTCTTCTATCCTGCCAATCTCCTCCAGCGCCATGTCCAGCATGCGCTCGTTTCTGAATTCTCCGGCATAGTATTGCATCACGCGGCTGAGACCATTATGCAGTTCTTTCCATTCTATGCCGCCGGTACGCTTTGTGGGGGCAAGTACACGCTCCTTCTCAGCGTCCACCTGCTCGCGGGAAATCTCTCCGGCGCCTCTCTGTTTTGCCCATACCGCCGCTTTACGTCCGGCGTAACGCCCGGTGGCTGCGGCGTAGCTGTGGTCTCCGGGGGAAAAAGTGCTCATTCCAGCGGCGAAGAGGCCGTCGACGCTGGTCATCAGGTCCCAGTCGGTCATTATGCCGCCGCCGCCCGCGGGGTCGCGGTACTGCTGGCTGGGCTGCGCTTCAATGAGAGTGTAGTTCATTATTTGATCGCGGTGTTTGTCAAAACCTCCGGCCTCCATGGTCTGCACCATTATTTTCGTGGTGCTTTCCTCTGTGAGCATCAGGTCCCAGGTGGCATGGCTCTCCTCCGGCTTCATGGACGCGAAATCAGCATAGAAGGGCAGCTCGTATTCACCGCGCTTTACACCCTCCCGGACCCGGGCGATGATGTCCGCCTGCGGGGAAAACATGGCGCCGCCGTCCGTCCAGCCTTGGGTAGGAGCCGGAAGTCTTTTGTTGTTGGCGTCCACCAGAGGGACGTTCTCGTAACTGGCGTCACCGCCGCCGGTGTACCACTTATGCTTGAGGCCTCCCGAGAAGCGGTTGGGACTGGAGACCTCCATCATCGTGACCTTAGCGCCGGCGCGCCATGCCATAGCCGTGCCGTCGCCGCTCTGGTTGCGGGAGTACATCGTAGAGTAACCGCCGTGTTCCATGTCCAGGTACCACAGGTGGCCGGCTCCGGCAGTGGAGATGATAACGGCGCCTGCTTTTACTATGACAAATTCACCGGTGCGGACGTTGATGCCGGTTGCCCCGACAGCGCGGGCGCCCTGCCTGCCCTTTTCATTTAAAATGCAGGTGGCCATGGTACGGTCCAGGATCCTGACGCCGAGGCGGAGACATTCCTTTTTGAGCACCGGCTTGAAAGTGCTGCCCCATATGCGCAGTACAGTGTTGTTTCGTTTCTCCGGAGGATTGAAGCCCGGCTCGCCCCAGCCCTTGGCCGGGGCAAGGGCGCCGTCAACGCTGTACCGCGGGGATACCATAAATTTGGTGGCGTCGTCGCGGCCTTCGACACCCAGAAACTCGTCGTCGGTATCGCGGATCTTGCCGCCCATTTGCTCCATTTCCAGGAGCGCGTCGAAGTCCTCGCGGCACTGGATCTCTATGCCGATCCCATTGGAATAGTCGCCCAGAGACTCCATCTCCAGGATAGCCCATTCGTCGGGATCTACGCGGCTGAGCGGGTTTGCGGGAACGTTGCACCAGTGGTCACAGCCCGGGCCGCCGGCCCCGGACCGCCGCACATCGCCTTTTTCCATCATCACGACCTTCGCACCCTGCCGCGCGGCGCTTATGGCCGCCCAGCAGCCCGCTATGCCGCCGCCAAGGACCAGTACATCCGCATCCAGTTCGGTCTCTTCACCGAACTTTATCGGATACGGCCACTCAGGTGGCATTCCTTCACTTTGCAGATACTCATGCCAGGTCCCCATTCGTTTACCTCCCTTGATAGAATGATGTTTTTCGCGGCTCGCGCCGGGATGTCCTTTTGAAATATTGTATCACAACGTCCGGGCACGTTGAAGATAAAACTTTGTGGGGTGTGGTTTATGTGAGACGGCGAGGCCCATGCCGAGCTGGGTTATGCAGCCGGACCGCTTTCAGGCTTTTACATGCGTAATTATACCGTTATCGGATATTGTATAGTATATAAAACACAAAATGGTGAGCATACCCTGTAAATATAGAGTCAACGAACTAGCTATGATTCAAGGGAATTCATATAGAAGGGCGCAAAATGAGGCAGCGAAAACACAGCGAAGAATCCAAGCGAGAGGCTGCCGGAAACTGCCAAAAGATAACGGATGGGATCATAAACGCTGACCTGCTGCGGCTTTCTGCCGAAGCATTGTACTCGGATCCGAACCAATAACTTTGTTGAACGGCTGAACCGGGAGATTCGTCAGCGGACACGTGTGGTCGGCTGTTTTCCGGACGGAAACTCAGCCACGATACTCGTGTGTACCCGGCTTTGCCACGTAGCCGGAACACAGCGGGGCAACTGGAAGTATATGAACATGAAGCACGTGGCGTCATTGGACACTGTATCCCTTGCCGGCCGGTTTCATTGTCGGAACTGCAGACTGTAATTGCACAATTATCTTGACGCGCACGGAAGCCGGCTGTTGCTGGAGCTGCACAGGGCAATATGGCAAAAGACAGTCTCGTAAAGCTGATCGGTAAGGAGGCGGAAAGCTTTGCACCCCAAGGCCTTAACAGGTTTTTTTACTTGATGTGACCCTATTTATATACATACGAAAATCAAAGAAATATTTTGAAAAGTATATATTATATCAGAATAATCGGCTGTTATCCCGTTTTTTGAATTATAATGCCTGAAAATGACGAACTTGTTAAGACTATAACCATATGATATAATGCTTTCAACGGTCGGGGCGGAAGAAGTCCAGCGACCGAACCAGTCCCTCAGGGGGCGCGGAAATGATTCGGAGGTGAAGCAGATGCAGGAGGTAATGGTCTCCGGCAGGACGTTGCCGGAGGCGTATCACGCAGCGGTCAAGGCACTGCATGAAAGGGCGGACATAACGCCCTGCCCGGACTATGGCACCACTCAGAAGGAACTGTCCATGACAATGGTGGTGGAAGAACCGTTGGAGGAGCCCGCTATCTCCAGACTGTTCATCGGCGGATACAGGGAGTTGGAGCAGTATTGCCAGGAAATGCTGGACGGCATACTGGATTTCGAGATAGACCGAGGCAACTGGGAATACACTTACCACAGCCGCATGGCTCCGCAGCTGGATTGGCTGCGATCTGAACTAAAGAGGAATCCCTACAGCAGGCGGGCAGTGGTGGATATAAGGGACTGGCAGCACGATACCCTGCCCGGCAACGATTCTCCCGCGTGCCTGCAGCACATACAGTACTTTGTAAGGGAAGGAAAGCTGCATTGCAAGGTGCTGTTCAGGTCCAACGACGCTGTGAAGGCCACGTTCATGAACGCTTTTGCCCTTATTAAAATCCAGGAACGTCTGGCGGGAGAGCTGGGCTATCCGGTGGGCAGCTACACCCACAGGGCCAACTCCTTCCACTGCTACGAGAGGGATCTGGAACTGCTGGCGGGGTACGTGGACAGAATTAACAACGCCGCATCGCCGGATGAGCTGACGTACGATTACGAAGGCGACTGGGCTGAGCTCATGGAGCAGTGCCGACCGGAGATAGCAGAAGCAGTAAGACGGCTTCGGAAGGAGAACTGAGGAAGCGGAGGCAGATGTTAGGGAGTGATGATATGACACAGACGATACAGGTACTTATATGGGCTGGGCTGCTGGTATTCTTCATCATACTTGAAGCGGCAACGGTGCAGCTGACGTCCATATGGTTCGCGGGAGGGGCGCTGGCAGCGCTTATCACAGCCAGCCTGAAGGCGTCCATAGCGGTCCAGATTGCGGTATTCCTTATAATATCTGCCGGGCTGCTGGTGTTCGTGTATCCTACTGTGAAAAAGAAACTCAAGACCAATCTGGTGGCCACCAACGCCGATATGAACATCGGAAAGCAGGCGGTGGTGACCCAGAGGATAGACAATATCTGCGGCACCGGGGCGGTGAAACTCTCCGGGGTGGAGTGGACGGCCAGAGCCCAGGGGGACACCGCCATACCCGCGGGGGAGACCGTAACGGTGATGAAGATAGACGGAGTGAAGCTCATAGTGGCTCCCGCTCCGGGAGAAAGAAAGTGCACAACTGAAGGAGGTAAACAATAATGCCGTGGCAGTGGATCGTATGGGCAATCCTGGGACTTATAGTCCTGCTCACAATCGTAAAAAACATCCGCGTCGTACAGCAGTCAAGGGCTTACGTGGTAGAGAGACTCGGGGCTTTCCACTCTGTGTGGGGCGTTGGGCTGCACCTTAAGGTCCCCTTTATTGAGAGAGTCGCGAAGGTGGTCTCACTAAAGGAACAGGTGGCGGATTTCCCGCCTCAGCCCGTCATCACAAAGGATAACGTAACGATGCAGATCGATACGGTGCTGTTTTTCCAGATCACCGACCCGAAGCTCTACGCCTACGGCGTCGAACATCCCATGTCAGCCATAGAGAATCTGGCGGCCACCACCCTGAGGAACATCATAGGCGAGCTGGAGCTCGACCAGACCCTCACTTCCAGGGATATAATAAACACCCGTATGCGCACTATCCTGGACGAGGCCACAGACCCCTGGGGTATCAAGGTGAACCGCGTGGAACTCAAAAACATCCAGCCGCCCAGGGAGATTCAGGATGCCATGGAGCGCCAGATGAAGGCAGAGCGCGAGCGCCGCGAAGCCATACTCCAAGCCGAAGGTACTAAACAAAGCGCCATCCTCATTGCTGAGGGTGAGAAAGAAGCCGCGGTGCTGAGGGCTGACGCTGCCAAGCAGGCAGCCATACTCAAGGCCAGCGGCGAGGCCGAAGGCCTGTTGCTGGTACAGAAGGCCATGGCCGACGGTATACGTTATATCAATGAAGCCGCGCCCACGGATCAGGTAATAAAGATCAAGGCCCTGGAGACCTTCGCAAAGGTTGCGGATGGCAAAGCCACGAAGATAATAATTCCCTCGGAGATACAGGGTATAGCGGGATTGGCCACCGGGCTGAAAGGCCTGTTGGAAGAGGGCCAGAGTTCCTGAAACTTTCCGGACATCCGGGAAGGAATACAATAATAAACCAATAAACCGGCGGGCGCCGCGGAAACAATCGCGGCGCCCGCCGGGCAGTTCTCCAAAGAATACGGTTACGGGCTGGCTGCTGCAGCGGGGAGAGCGGACAGTGGCATGACTCAGCAAAGCAGAGCACTCCACGGACGCCTTCAGGGGGGTAATAATCTCAAATTTTATAACAGTTCATGTAAATTATTGAAGTGAAGAGTGAAAATATTCAAAAAACGCAATGCTGTTTAGTAAAAACGCTCTGTTGTAAAACTGAACGGTTTAAAGTATAATTATTAATCGGAAAATTGGGTGGTTTACGCGCCCCGGGCCGCCGACGGCGGCAGAGGACGGAGCGCTGAATAACGGGCGAAAGCCCGGCAGGAAAGGGCGGTGATTCCATGTCGCTGGAGGCGATAAAGCAGGTGGCGAAGGCGGAAGAAGAGAACAGGCTCCTTATCGAGCAGGCCTATGCCGACTCACGGAAAGCCGAGGCCGAGGCCAGAGCGCAGGCGGACCAGATGATACGAAAAGCGGAGGAGGAGGCAAGGGCTTCCGTCACGGCCATGATGCTTGACGCCGAGACCGAAGCGGAGGCCCGCATCAGCGAGCTGATGGGCCGGAACCGGCAGGAATGCGAGAGCATCAGGGAGCAGGCCGGCAAAAATGTTTCCAAAGCAGCCTCATTTATTTTGGAAAGGATAGTGACGATCTGATGTCCATCGCAAAGATGAAGAAGCTCAGCCTCATGGGTCTTTGCCGGGACACGGACGAACTGCTCCAGAGGCTGATGGAACTGGGATGTGTGGAGATATCCGCCACGCGCCAGAGCCTCACCCCGGAAGAGAGCGCTCTATTTGTCAAGACCAGCCTGGACGATTTGGATCTCGCAAGGGACAGGCTGGACAGGGTACAGAGAGCTCTGGATGTACTTAAGGAATACTGTCCGGAGAAGACGGGGCTGTTTCCCTCGCGCAAGGAGATCACCAGAGGAAAGCTTTTTGATCCCATGTCGAAGGACGAGGCGCTGCGCAGGACGGACGCCATACTTGAACTGGCTTCCAGACTGCATGAGCTTGATGACGAGAAGGCGAAGGTCAGGACCAGGGGTCTCTCCTTGGAGCCGTGGAAGGGTATGACTATCCCTCTGGATCAGGGACCTACGGTGTCGATGTCCGTGCTGTTCGGGGCGTGCCCCGCGGGCACCGACCTTAAGGAACTGGAGCAGGAGCTGGAAGAGGCAGAGCCGCTGGCTCAGCTTGAGCACGTAAGTACCGATTCACAGCAGCATTACCTGGTGCTGATGTGCTACAGGAGTGCGGAGCGCAAGGCACTGAACGCCCTGCGTGCCAGGGGCTTCACCCAGACGGTCTTCAGGGACCTGAAAGGCACCGCGGCGGACAACATAGCCGCCCTTGATGTCGAGACACGGCAACTGGAGGAAAAGAAGGCGGAGGTTATCGGTAAGATATCCCAGTATAAGGAGTCCACCACCGACCTCAAGATCTGTTGCGACAACCTGGCCCAGCAGATACAGCGAGAAGAGGCAAAGCAGGCTTTGGTGTCCACAACAGGGGCGTTCCAGCTAGACGGATGGTTCCCGGCAGCCGACGAGAAACGTGTCAGGGACCTTTTGGGTGAATACACGTGTGTGTTCGACGTTTCTGACCCGGACAAAGACGACGATGTGCCCATTAAGCTGAACAACAACTCCTTCACAAGGCCATTTACCCTGGTTACCCAGATGTACTCCATGCCGGCGTATAACGGCGTGGACCCCAACCCCCTTATGGCGCCGTTTTTCGTGATGTTCTTCGGAATGATGTATGCGGATATTGGATACGGTTTCCTGGTGTCCCTTGCCTGCTTCATCATCATGAAAAAGGCGAAACCCAAGGGATATCTTATCCCGCTGATGTTTTACTGCGGCATAGGTTCCATAATTTTCGGCGCTCTGTCCGGCAGCCTGTTTGGAAACAGCGTAGCCGCCATTGGCGACCTGTTAGGCCATCCCGTTACGGCAAAATTCTGGACACAGCCGCTTCTGGATCCGCTGAACAAGCCGGTGGATGTTCTGCTGGTGGCGTATGTCCTGGGCTTTATCCACATCCTGTTCGGCATGGGGATAAACGCCTACATGCTTATACGTGACGGCGACTGGAAAAGCGCACTGTTCGACGTGGGCGCCTGGTGGTTGCTGTTCCTGGGCATAGGCATCCTGGCCATGGGAGGCACTTACTGGGTAGCCGTGGCGGGAGCCGTGTTCATAGTGGCCACCGCCGGAAGGGACAACGAGGGCATAGGCGGCAAGATTGGGTTCGGTATTTACGGGCTCTACAACGTCACCAGTTACGTGGGAGACATTCTGTCGTACACCCGTCTGATGACGCTGATGCTGGCCGGAGCCGTTATTGCCAACGTGGTGAACATCCTCGGTTCAGTGGCAGGCACCATTATAGTGTTTATCCCGGTGTTCATAATAGGCCACATTTTTAACATGGGCATAAACATCATAGGGACCTACGTGCATACGTCGAGGCTCATGTACCTCGAGTTTTTCGGCAAGTTCTACCGCGAGGGAGGAAGGCTGTTTACGCCCCTCGCAATCAATACAAAATACGTAGATATCGTTGAGGAGGATTAGCAATCATGATTGATCAGTTATTCAAACTGGGCGGACTTTCCATGGCGCTTCTGGGCGCCGGTCTCAGCGCTTTCCTTTGCTGCTTCGGTTCCGCAAGGGCCACAGGCATGGCGGGTGAATCTGCCACTGGCATCATCATAGACGACCCGGCCAAGTTCTCCAAGTGCCTTATTATCCAGATAATCCCCGGTACACAGGGCCTGTACGGCGTGGTTATAGCGTTCTACGCGCTGCTTAAAATGGGTTTCCTGGCCGGCACAGCTGCCAGCATGTCCATGAGCGAAGGACTCAGATATCTCACCGCGTGCCTGCCTATGGCTCTGGGTGGATTCCTCTCCGCTATCTATCAGGGACGCGTGGCCGCTTCCTGTATGAATATCATCGCCAAGAAGCCCGACGACTGGGCAAAGGGCATGATCTTCTGCATCACCGTCGAGTTCTACGCCATTCTTTCCCTTCTCATCTCCTTCCTGATGCTCCTCAACCTGTGAGCGTGTCTTGATTATGGACGGTATTGAGAAAATAATCGGCCGCATCCGCGAGGACTGCACCGATCAGGTGGGAAGGATCAGGGCTGAGGGCGAAGAAAATGTCCGCAAGATCCTTGAAGCCGCCCGCCAGGAGGCCGAGGAGCGCGCCAACGATATTCTTTCCCGGGGGAGGAAGGCCGCCGGGGAGAAGACCGGTATGTTGGTGCGTGTCGCGGAGCTGGATGCCAGAAAGAATATTCTGGCTCAGCGCCAGAACCTGATCGACCAGGCTTTCTCCGCCGCCGTTGACCAGATAAAAGCCCTGCCAAAAGAGAAGTACATAGAACTCCTCGCGGGAATGGCGACCCAGGCTGCTCCGGACGGGGTAGGTGAACTTCTGCTGTGCAGCAAGGACAGAAACGAGGTCGGCGAACAGGTGGTAGCGGCAGCCAACACCAGGCTGGGCGGAGGACGGCTGACCCTCAGCGGGAACGTATGTGAGGACTCCACGGGACTGACCGTACGCAGGGGGGACGTGGACACCAACTGCGGGATAGACATGCTGGTGCGTCTTTCCAGGTCTGAGCTGTCAGCCCAAGTGGCTAAGCTCCTCTTTGAGTAAACGCCCGCAGGAGGGGAGGACGGTAATTTGGCTAAAAGAGTAAAAAAGGCAAAGGATACGCAGTTCCTCTATATCTCGGCGAGGGTACGCTCCATGGAGAGCAAGATGCTCACATCCGACAAACTGGAGCGGATGATAGACGCCAGGACCGACGAAGATGCCCTGAAAGTCCTGTCAGAGTGCGGATACCCAGAAGTGCAGGACGTCTCGGGGCTGGAGAAAGCCCTGGGGGCCCGCAGAGCGGAGGTGTTCGCCGAGCTGGCCTCGGCTAAGAACGGGGCTGGGCTGGTGGATGTGTTCCGGCTGAAGTACGACTGCCACAATATGAAGACCCTTCTGAAAGCCGCACAGGCCAACGTGGGGGCAGATCTGCTGCTCAGCGACTGCGGCACCGTTGACCCCCAGACTCTCAAGAACTGCCTCATCCACGAGGAATTCGACGAAGTGCCAGGCGGCATGGGAAAGGAGTTCAGTGAGGCCAGGGATGTTCTGACCTCCACCGGGGACCCGCAGTTGTCTGACATAGTGCTGGACAGGGCATGTATGGAGCGCCAGCGGGAGTTGGCAAGACTCAGCGGCAGTGAGTTCCTGCGGGGTTACGTACGGCTTATGGCGGACTGCGCCAACCTGCGCAGCGGAGTAAGGGCCATACGCATGGGCAAGGGACTGGATTTCCTGGAAAAGGTGTTGATGGAAGGTGGCAGCGTGGATGTGAAAAGCCTGTCTTCAACTCTTCTGGAGGGAGGGTCCCTGGCGGAGCTCTTCAACGGAGGTCCCCTTGAGGACGCAGCCAAGATGGCCGATGGCCTGGGAAAAGACAGCCGTTTCACAGCTTTCGAGCGGGAGTGTGAGAACTCCTTGGTGAGGTATCTTGCTGCGGCGAAGATGATACCGTTCGGCGAGCAGCCGGTGGTAGCTTTTGCCGGGGCGATAGAGAACGAGATAACGGCAGTAAGGATAATTATGGCCGGCAGGCAGTCGGACATGGCTCCCGAAGCCATAAGAGAAAGGCTGCGTGAGACATATGTATAAGATCGCCGTAATGGGGGACAGGGACAGTGTGCTGGGCTTTATGGCCCTGGGGCTGGATGTGTTCCCGGTGAGCTCCGCAGTGGAGGCCAGGAGCCGGCTTTTCAAGCTGGCCAGGGAAGACTACGCCATAATCTATATAACTGAGCAGCTGGCACAGAATCTCTCGGCAGAGATAGAAAGGTTTAAAGACACGGTGACGCCGGCGGTGATCCTGATACCGGGAAAAGGGGGCACCCTCGGCATCGGCAGTACCGCATTGACGCGCGCGGTGGAGCGCGCTGTAGGCGCGAACATTCTTTGACAAAGGAAGGTAATGTTATTTGAGCGGCAGGATCGTAAAGGTGTCCGGACCTCTCGTAGTGGCGGAGGGCCTCGCAGACGCGAATATGTACGACGTTGTGCGTGTCGGCAGCCAGCGATTGGTCGGCGAGATAATAGAGATGCGCGGAGACAAGGCCTCTATACAGGTCTATGAGGAGACCTCCGGCCTTGGGCCGGGTACCGAGGTGGTCACCACAAACGCGCCCCTGTCCGTGGAGCTGGGCCCTGGTATGATGGAGACGATATACGATGGTATCCAGCGCCCGCTCCAGGATATAATGAAGATATCCGGCAGCAATATAAGCCGCGGTATCGATGTCCCGTCCCTGAACAGGGAGAAGAAGTGGGATTTCGTGCCCACGGCGTCCGTCGGCGATAAGGTCATCGGCGGAGACATAATAGGTACGGTGCAGGAGACCCCCATTATGCTCCATAAAATCATGGTGCCCCCGGGGCTCTCCGGTACAATAAAAAGCATACAGGGCGGTTCTTTCACCGTTGCGGAGACAGTGGCGGAACTGGAAAAAGAGGACGGCTCGGTGACGCCTCTTACCATGATGCAGCGATGGGGCGTACGCCAGGGGCGGCCTTACAAACAGAAATTCATGCCGGATGCACCTCTGAACAGCGGCCAGAGGATAATAGACACGTTCTTCCCCATAGCCAAAGGCGGCACGGCCTGTGTGCCCGGACCTTTCGGCAGCGGAAAGACGGTGGTGCAGCACGCCCTGGCCAAGTGGTCTGATGTGGACATAGTGGTCTACATAGGCTGCGGCGAGCGTGGCAACGAGATGACGGACGTGCTCCGTGAGTTCCCTGAGCTGGTGGATCCCCACACTGGCTACTCTCTTATGAAGCGCACCGTCATGGTGGCTAACACTTCGGACATGCCGGTGGCCGCCAGAGAGGCGTCCATATATACAGGCATAACCATTGCGGAGTACTTCAGAGATATGGGCTACGACGTGGCCGTTATAGCCGACTCCACCTCCCGTTGGGCGGAAGCCCTGCGTGAGATGTCCAGCCGTCTGGAGGAAATGCCCGGAGACGAGGGATATCCCGCATATCTGGGTTCCCGTCTGGCCCAGTTCTATGAGAGGGCCGGCTGTGTGAGCTGCCTGGGCACCGAGGAGAGGACCGGAAGCCTCACCGCCATAGGGGCGGTCTCGCCGGCGGGCGGCGATACCTCCGAACCGGTTTCCCAGGGGACCATGCGCATAGTCAAAGTTTTCTGGGGGCTGGACAGCTCCCTGGCGTACAAGCGCCACTTCCCCGCGATAAACTGGATAAACAGCTACTCCCTGTACGTTGACAGCCTGCGCCCCTGGTTCGACGCCAACGTTGACGCACGCTTCATGGAGAACAGGTCCAGGGCCATGGTTATACTCTCTGAGGAAGCCTCCCTGGAAGAGATAGTAAAGCTGGTCGGCATGGACTCACTGTCGCCTGAGGACCGCCTCACAATGGAGACCGCCAAGATGATAAGGGAAGACTATCTGCAGCAGAACGCCTTCGTAGACGTGGACTGCTACTCCAGCTTTGACAGGCAGCTCAGGCTCCTTTCACTTATACTCAGGTACGACGAGCTCTGCCGCCAGGCAATAGCTGACGGAGCCAAGTTCGACCTGCTGGCCTCAATACCCGCCAGGGAGAAGATAGGCAGAGCAAAATCCACGCCCGAGGACATCTACAAAGAGCAATATGAGACTATAGGCCGGGAGATGGAACAGCAGATTGCCAGAGCGGCCGCCAAAGGAGATGAGTTCTGATGATAAAGGAATACCGTACCATACAGGAGATCTCCGGGCCCCTTATGCTGGTCCGCAAGGTTGAGAATGTTACTTACGACGAACTGGCGGAGATAGAGCTGCAGAATGGCGAGATCCGCCGCTGCAAAGTCCTGGAGATAGACAGAGACAACGCCCTTGTACAGCTGTTCGACAGTTCCACTGGAATAAACCTGGCAGGGAGCAAGGTACGTTTTCTCGGACACTCCCTCTCCTTGGCAGTATCGCCGGATATGCTAGGCCGCGTGTTTGACGGCATGGGCAACCCCATAGACGGCGGACCGGAGATTATAGGTGAGGCCAATCTGGATATAAACGGTACGCCTATGAATCCCGCCGCCAGGGACTACCCTTCAGAGTTCATACAGACGGGCATATCCACTATAGACGGGCTTAACACGCTGGTGCGTGGTCAAAAACTGCCCATATTCTCCGGCTCCGGTCTTCCGCACGCACAGTTGGCAGCGCAGATAGCCCGCCAGGCAAAGGTGCTTGGCAGCGACTCCAACTTCGCCGTTGTTTTCGCGGCGGTGGGTATAACCTTTGAGGAGGCGGAATTCTTTGTGAACGACTTCCGCCGCACTGGCGCCATAGACCGCACCGTACTTTTCACAAACCTGGCGGACGACCCAGCCATAGAGCGTATAGCCACTCCACGTATGGCCCTGACTGCGGCCGAGTATCTGGCCTTCAACCAGGGAATGCACGTACTGGTAATAATAACGGATATAACAAACTATGCAGAGGCCTTGCGTGAGATATCCGCGGCGAGGAAAGAGGTCCCCGGCCGGCGCGGTTACCCCGGATATCTGTATACGGACCTGGCCACTATGTACGAGAGGGCAGGCAGGAAACTGGGGTGCGAGGGTTCAATAACCCTCATACCCATACTTACCATGCCCGAGGACGACAAGACTCACCCCATACCGGACCTTACGGGCTACATAACCGAAGGGCAGATAATCCTTTCCAGGAGCCTGTACAGAGCGGGCGTACTTCCTCCGGTGGACGTACTTCCGTCCCTGTCCAGGCTGAAGGACAAGGGTATAGGCGAGGGAAGGACCAGAGAAGATCACTCAGGTACTATGAACCAGCTCTTCGCCGCGTATGCCGCGGGCAAGGACGCCAAGGAACTGATGACTATCCTTGGCGAGGCAGCCCTCACTGACACCGACAAGCTCTACGCCAAGTTTGCCGACGAGTTCGAGAAACGCTACGTTACACAGGGTTCAGACGAGAACCGTACTATAGAGCAGACCCTGGACCTCGGCTGGGAGCTCCTGTCCATACTCCCCCGAACCGAGCTCAAGAGGATCAAGACGGAGTATATCGAAAAATACATGCCCCGGCAGCAGTAGGAGGAGGCGGTCAAGTGGCAGGAACCACTATAAACCCCACCAGGATGGAGCTGACCCGCCTCAAAGGTCGTCTGAAGACCGCCGTGAGGGGGCACAAGCTCCTGAAAGACAAGCGCGACGAGATGATGAAGCATTTTCTGGAGATAGTGAGGAAGAACCGGGAGATACGTTCACGCGTGGAGGAAGGGCTGGCAAAAGCCAACCAGGCCTTTACGGTGGCCTCTGCGGTGATGTCCCCGGAGATGCTGGAGCAGTCCCTCATGTATCCCAAGCAGAGCGTGGAATTGGACATAGCGTACAGAAACGTCATGAGCGTAAATCTGCCGGTATACACGTTCCGCACCAGGAACGAGGATCCGGGGGAGATATATCCCTACGCGCTGGCCCAGACCAGCGGCGAACTGGATGACGCTCTGGTAGCCCTGGAGGGGGTGTTCCGGGATATGCTGGAATTGTCCCAGGTGGAGAAGAGTATGCAGCTTCTGGCACGGGAGATAGAGAGTACCCGCAGGAGAGTCAATGCCCTGGAGTACGTTATGATCCCGGAAATGGAGGAAAACATCCGGATGATCTCCATGAAGCTGGAAGAGAACGAGCGCAGTGCCACCACGCGCCTGATGAAGGTGAAGGACATCATACTGAAAGACGCCCACGATTTCCACTGACGGGCGGAAAACACAATAAAAGGGGCCGGCCTCCGAAAGGGGGCCGGCCTTGTTGCTTGTCCAGGCGGGGATACCGCGGGGCCGGCGGAAGGTTTTTGTTGAAAGCGGCGGAGGATATATGATACTATTTATACATATACGTACATAAGAGGAGGTATTTATATGACGAAAAGGATATTTGCTTCCTTTACCGCTCTTATCCTTATTGCCGCTATGCTTATAGTCCCTGTCCATGCCGACAGGAACTACAGCTTTACCCTGACTGGTGACCAGGCCAAGGATATTATAACCGTGGCCGAGGCGCAGCTTGGTCTGACCGGTACGGAGATGAACTATTCTTCCAACTGGTGCTCGTACTTTGTGGGCTGGTGCGGGCGGACCGCGGGGGCGGACTTCCCTCCATCCGGTTCTTCCAACACCCCGAGAGCAATTACAAACTGGTTCGTGAACAATGCCAAGGGGACTTTCTACTATTTCCGTGACGCCAACTATACAAGCCTTATAGAAAAGAATCCCAAACTTAAACATCTGGACCTTTGCGTAAAGTCCTCCAGAGACAGCTTTGAGCCAAAGCCGGGTGATTTGGTCATCTATCTCTGGAAAAGCGCAGACAGCGGGATCAACTGGAGCCATATCGGAATTGTGGAATCCTTCAGCGGGACAAAGGTATATACCATCGAGGGCAATGTGGGCGGACATGGTTACGCCAAGAATACGGTGGACCACCGCACCCGGAAGTTCAGCGACAACAGCGAGGTGGTGGGCATCGTACGGCCCAACTACATCAACACAACGCCCGTGCTTACCATGCCCGTGCTTACCATGAAGTTCAACGCCAACGGCGGCTACGTTGTGTCGGACGATTATGTTACGGACGCATATGACTGCGTCCTCAGGCGCAGCGGGACGGAAGTCACCTCCAAATGGGAATACGATTACGGCTACGAGAGCGGGCTGTTCAACGCATCCACTTTCGGCCTTGTCCGGGACGGCTATTCCTTTGTGGGCTGGGGGAGGAACAGGGACGGGAGCGGTTACGTGTTTGATCAGGATCTGTTCTATCTGTCCCAGACCATATATCCCGATCTTTCCAAAGGCAGCGCAGAGATCACCTTATATGCAGTCTGGGCAAAAGACGATTTCCTGACTGCCATACCCGACGGTGTTTATGCCCTGGCGCCCGGGCACGCGGCGGACATGCGCCTGGATATTTACGACGCTTCCTACGAGGACGGGGCAAATGTACAGATATATCAGGACAACGGCACGGATGCCCAGCGGTTCCGACTAGATTTGCAGCCGGACGGGTCTTATGTAATAACGAATGTTCATTCGGGTAAGGCTCTGGAAGTCGCCGATGGCTCGTGGGTCTCCAACGCCAACGTCCAACAGAGCGGTTTTGCCAATCTGGCCTCACAGAGGTGGTATCTGTCCGACGCCGGAGACGGATACTATTATATCCGGCCCTGTGTGGATACCGGCCTGTGTTTGGACGTGGGGGGAGCACGTACGGAAAACGGGTCTAATGTAAAGACCTACATGATACACGACAGTAGCGCCCAGAAATGGCAGCTCATCCGTTACGCCGGGACAGAACTTGCAGCGGTCCTGTCCGATGACGGGGAGGTAGTTGCGGCGACCATCACGAAAGGGTTCGACACAGGCAACCGGGTGTTGTTGATAGCGGCATGGTATGACGGTGAAGGCAGGCTCCTGGACCGCACAACGAAGGAAATATGCATGACAGACTCTGTCGGCGGGTCAGCCCGGGCTGAACTCTGCCAGCCCTCAGGCGCGGAGAAGGCAGTAACCTGCCGTGTTTTCCTGATGGACGCTGATGATCTCTTCCCCTTGTGTACCCCGGCGGATGCACAATGAGAGGAGCATTCAGATAATTAAAGCCATGCTTTTTTGATTATCTGAATACTTATGGAAGTTCAACATCGTTCCCAGTATTAAGGAATCTCAAATGAAAGCCTTCATCTGAGTCCTTTATATCTGAATAAGAGATCGTCACTCCGTACTGCACAGATATGTCGAGCCCTTTTTCACCGAATCCGTACACATAATGGTAATAGGGGTGTGCGTCCTCGATGGGCTTCGGTGTACGTCTGGTGACCCAGTTCTCGTTCTGCATCAGATACGCTTTTTCGGCTATCCGCTTGATCGTACTGCCGGAAGGCATGATTTTTGTTTTTTTGTTGGCGCCGCTGCCCTTGACATAGATATCTTCCCATGTGCCGCCGCTGTTTTTTCCGATATAGGACTCCGTGATCTTGCCTTCTTTCATTATGACGTACCAATATGTATCCCCCTTACCGCCGAGGATTTGATCGACGTCGTTCCGATACGCCTGATAAAACTCAAAACCGTCGTTTTCCGCTACGAGCTTGATAAATCTTTCTTCTAACATGGCATACCTCATTCTTTCATCAGCGATTCCAGCTCGGCGCCGGATCTGTTTCCAAGTTCATCTTCGTCAGAATAAAATCGAGTCAGAAGGACAGCAATGGCTTTTCCCTCATGGGTGAAGACAAAATCATTATATCCGGGTTCGCAGTCACCCGGATTCAGATAGAAGCTGTTCCACTTACACTCTCCAGGATTTTCTTCATCAGCGGGATGATGCAGGTCGCAGCAACTTGCGAAGTTTGGCATCAGGTCGGAGAAATAGCAGGAGTTGTAATACTCCTGATAATCACGATACTTGAGCACCCATACGCGCAGATAGTATTCGGCGTCGGTATCCGGGCAGAATTCGATCAATTCGTTCAACTCAAAAATACAGCGGACAACGGTGAGAGAAGATTCTCTGCCGTTTATGTCGCGACGCGGTTTCCGGAGACGTCAATACAACGGCTTCACGGCATGCGGCGGATATGCACCTTTGGGGTTTGCGACGCTTCGTGCGAAGGCGGGGCAAATGTCCGGCAGGGTGGTTGTTTTACCGTTTTGTTCTCCCCGGGGATGGTATCTTTCCGACGACGGGTATGATCATTGATTTATATCTCCCCGTAGAATATAATTATCCGGGGCTTGGACGGGAGCAGGTATAAGGTCCGGGACCCGGCAGACTGGCTTGCAGAAAGGGGAAAGTACCATGCTGTTAAAGCTTATTATCGAATTAATCATTGGAGGTGCGTGCGGCTTCGCGGCAAACAAGATCATGAAAGGGGATACAAGCAGTATCCTCAAAAACGTGATCCTGGGCTTGGTGGGCGGCGTCGTTGGTGGACTGATAGGTAACCTGCTGGGCATTGGCAACGGTTGGTTAATGGGGATAATCCTCTCTATAGCCGGGTCGTGTTTGGTAGTATGGATATTCAGGAAACTCTTTAAATAAGCCCGGAAGCGGGAACAGTGCAGGAGACATACCAAAGCCGTTGCCGATCTGCCATGAAGAAAAGGCAAAAATATCGTACTGCTGTAAAAGGGCGCGCCGCGGAATGAAGTCCGCGACGCGCCCATCATGTGCGCCGGGTATAGCTCAGAGTATGGACTTTCCGTAGAAGTATTTGTTAAGGTCGAAAGTACCCAGATTCCGCCCGATAGCTCCGGTTATATTCAGGCTTATACCCGCATGACTTACGCCGTAAAAGAAGCCGCTGTCATGGAGAAGCTGGGGGTTAATGATCACCAGGCCTTGCATACCGTTGCAGTTTTCCTCGACCCACTGGAACAGATACGCGTCCTCTCTCAACTTGATATAGTAACAGGGGCTGGACCAGCTGGCCCCGCCGGAGTTGTCCTGTTGAAAAATGGTCCAGCTGTAGCTCTCTGGGGAGCTGTATACGTGTATGGAATTCATTTTGTCGCTGTATGCCCAGGCAAAGCTCTTGCCAACAAGGTCGGTGGTGAAGTGATGCCTTCTGGCAAAGGGCGGCACTATATCACCGTATTCCAGAGTGCCGAAATTGACCTGGGAGCCGATCTCCCACTCGCTGTGCCAGTTGCCTATCTGGGCGCGGACGGTGGTAGTAAGCCCCGTTGAAAAGTCACACGCCTGGCTTACGTTGGCAAAATCCGGGTCCCCGGGGACCATGTGTGAGAAGAAATACAGATCGTGGGCACTTTCGTAGCAAATATACTTGGCCTCCATCCATTCCCCGCCGTTCTCACGGAAGCGGAGATAACGCCTGTCGAAAACGTCGTACTCATAGACGACGGATCTGTCACCGGTCCAGGGGGCAGCGGAATGTTTCTCTCTGTCCTGGACTACTTTGAAGCGCTTGCCCACCAGAAATTCACTGAAAGGCAGGTTGTTTTTGCTGGCCATGATGTTGGGGCCGTCTACCTCAAAGATCTTTGCGCTCTCGTTGGCGTGGAGAATCGCTTCCACGTGGCTCATGGGGACATCTATATCCATCGGTCGGTACGCGTAACGGCCGCCCTTCTTTTCGGAGAGCCTCGCCATGGGGGGTTCCTTGTCCCCGTGGGAGAAGATGCTCTCTAGATGTGCGGCGTCGCCGGTGATCTTCAGCTCGGCAGTGTGGAAGCTGTAACAGAGGCTGTTGCTTTCATCAAAGCCGAATTCCAGACCAACGGCTTTATTGTGGAAGAAGTCCATGACCTCGATCCAGAATTTACCAGAAAACTCCACCTCTCCGCGGCTCATTATGAAGAAGCCGTCATCGACTTTCAGATAGTCAGCGGGGTTGGACATAGTTATACCGCCCATCTCTGGTCCGAGTTCCACCAGGGTGCAGCAGACCACGCTGGGGAAGAATGTCAGCAGTTCATAGCCGGTGCTGAACTTCCAGTGCAGGCCTCTGCCCTCTATGCGGTTGGTAGTGGTCATCAGGGCGGGTTTGACGTTGTCTCCGAAATCCGCCCAGCCGAAAGAGTACTGACGCTGTATCTCCCGGGGAATGTCTCGGTAACCGTCGGGCTCTTTCTGGCCGAAAAGATCTATTCCCACCGGAACAGTAATTCCAAACCATGTCTCGAACATTGTAAGGGAGCCGGTATCCCGGTCAAGTACACCGTGCCAACCCCTGGAGGTCCCGGGGACGAGATGGCTGAACAGGGTCACGCGTCCCAGGCTGATTGCGCTGTAGGGAGCTTCATATGTTTTGCCGTTCTCTGTACAGCACAATGTAGCGCTGTCCATGAATACGTAGTCCAGTTGCTCCGGGGCAAACTTTCCTTCCAGACGGGCTTTGAAGGATTTTCCCGCCAGAGCGCCGCAGTCACCGTGTGCAGGGCGGCGCTGAGCGTCTATGGCTTTAAGTATAGCTTCATCGGTCATGGGGTCGAATTTGGTAAAAAACATTTTCATTTGCCTCCCTGTAAAAGTTATGTCCGTATGTGCCGCCCCTCCGGACGGCGATATCATCTCGAAATATACAAAGTTTTCCCGTTCTCATCAATAATAAACATTATAAAATGCGGGAGAGTTTGTTTGCGGGGAAGTCATCGCGTCGGTAGGCGGTCAAGGGACCGATGTGGTTGCTGCCTGAGGCAGATCAACGGAATCCGTGTCCGCAGCCGTGCCAGGTGACGAAAACCGCAAAGGTATCCCGCAGGCGCTGGTGTTTGATTTTTGTGGCGTCAAAACGGACTGTCCGAAACGCGAATTGCATCACGGGACCGGCACCGAAGGCGCATATCAGCGTCCCTATGCCCACAGGGCCGCCCAACAGCCATCCCGCCAGCGTGGCGCTGCCCAGCAGAAGTATGCTGACTACGCCGATGGGGACCTTCTTCAGGCGTTTGGCGAGGCCAACAAGAAGGGTATCACGGGGGCCACACCCCAGAGACGCAGACATGTACGTGAACTGAGTGTAGGCGAGTATAATCAGTCCGGCTGTCATCACAGGGATCCCCGTAAGCGGGGAACCGCACAAGGGGACAGGGTCGAGCCAGTTGAAAAAATCCACAGCTTTGCCTACAACGAACGCGTCTATGAACATGGCGATCCCTATGGGTTCCCTGAGCAGGATATCTATGATCAGTATGCTCACAGACACCGCTATTGAGGCGGTGCCGTATTTTATTCCCAGACTTTGGGACAGACCCAGGTTCAGAACGTCCCAGGGAGCCGCACCGATATTGGCACGTATAGTCAGGTAAATACCAAAGCCGTTTACGAAGAGACTGATCGCTGCAATGAGCATGTTCAGGAGGATCGCACCGGACGTGCGGTTTTCCCCCGGTAAGCTGAGCATATGATTCACCCGTCCGGAGGGCCTTTTACCGTGGACGGCAAAGACCGTGTTTTTTTTAATGAGCATTTGAGTTGTTATCCGATCGCGAGCGCGGATACCACATAAAGAATAATACCACAGTATCCGGAGCCTGCAAGCACTTTTAGCCTCAGAATCCAGCGCCGGAGCATGGGGTATTATGTGCCAAACAGCGGTATAAGGCCGGAATGACTTCCGCCACGGCCTTCCGAAGAAGAAAACTGAGTTGACATAATATTGAGCCTCAATCACTCCACAGCACGCTCCCACACCTTAAGCATTGGTGCTCCTCTTTCGGACAGGGCGAATGCCTTGAACACAGCCGCGTTTTCCGCAGGACAGGAGAGGGGCAAGCCTTCGGTTCCCGGGACGCCCTGGGAGATTTTGCAGTTCAGCATGCGCCCGTCTGATGAGTACGCTGCCAGCAGCAGGCGCACCGTACCCACGTCCGTTCCCGCGGCGAACAGCGTAACGTCCGCTCCGTCGGTCCCAACGTAGTCTGCGCGGAGCGACAAGCCCCTGACGTACACCGTGCCCAGGGCAATAAAACCGTCGTCCGAAACAGCGGCGATCTCCGCCGCGCCGGGTCCCACGGCCGTCACCCCGCCGGAGGAGTCCACCTCGGCCACGGTCTCGTCGGAGGAGTACCATGTGAGCGCAGCGCCGTCATTGAAATTGGAGACGCCCAGGGTATCGGTGTCGCCCTCAGACATGAGGGAGAGGGCATTGTCAAACTCAAGGAACACGTCCAGGTCAGGGGAGCAGACGGCAAACGTATTTTCATATACTGCCGGGGCCTTTCCGGCGCAATATACCGTATTGAGATCGAGGCTCACCGCAAAAGCGTAATCGGGGATCTCTGTAACTGAGGGCGGCAGCTTGAGGCTGTCCAGCTGAGTTCCCTGAGCCAGGAAGCTCTTCAGTGCGGTGAAGCACGTTAGGTCCAGATCCCCCCAGGCGCAGGTGCGCGAAAGATCGATGAATGTGAGCCGGGCGGATTTGCCGTCTTCCGTCTCCCAACGGAGGTTTTCGTTGGTGAAGAGGGTGTCTTCTGTCCAGTCAAGGGAGTACCGGTCCGCCAATTCCTTCAGAGCGGCCGTGTCTTCAGGGGAGAGTGTCACACCCTCGGGGACGTATTTTTGCCGGACGATAACCACCGCTGTCTCCTCCAAGGCTTCAAGGCTCTGTACCGCGTCGGGCCCCATGCGATTGTTTTCCGCGTTAAGAAGCAGCAGGGAGGGGCAGCCGGAGGCGGATACGCCGGTGAGCTCGTTATCTGAAACGTCAACGGAGGACAGGAGCGGGCAGCTGGAGAAGTCCGCCAGGCCGGTGAGGCCCAGACCGTCCAGGCTCAGCCTTGAGATATACCAGGTATCGCCGCACCTCGTCCACTCCACTCCGGTGAGAGAGGCGGGGTGCGTGAGGTCCCAGCCCAGCAGGGAGGCATTGTCCCCCTGGGCGGCAAGGGCAGCCAGACACGCCAGGTCAGATTCGTCATAGACGGCGTCATCGGGCATGTTCTGAGGGAGGATTATGGCGGTCTCCGAGTACCCCCTTAGCTGCTCATACAGTTTTACCAACCCCTGGTCGTATGGGTCCATCAAGTTTCTGGAGCAGTCAAGATACCACAGGCTGGCGAGTTCATCCCAGGGCAGCGACGTCAATCGGTTCCCGGAGCAGTCCAGATAGGACAGGAGCCCCAGGTTGGTCAGTGAGGTCAGTGAGTTTCCTGAACAGTCCAGACTGTAGAGGAAGACGTCCGAGCAGTCCAGCTCCGTAAGGGCGTTGCCGAAACAGACAACGTCGCTGAGGTTGGCCCCCTGAAGCTTCAGCTCCGTGAGGGAGTTGCAGCTCACGTCCAGGGTGCGCAGGTCGGGAAATACGGAGGCGTCGAAAACACCCTGCAGCCCGGCGCAGCTGAGGTCCAGCCCGCATAGGTGCTGGACGCCGTCCTCCACCTCCCAGTCAGCGCCGTCCCAGGTGGAGAGATCGTCCATATCCCAGCCCAGCATCTCGCACACGATGGAGCTTTCACTGCCCTCCGGAACGGCGGCGGGCAGTGAGAGTATCTCCTTCAGGGCGGCGAGATCGCCTTCGTCGGTCTGGAATTCGGAGTCCCAGGCGCCCGACAGTTCCGCCTCACTGTCGGACATGAGCAGCGCGGAGCGGTAGGTGCCTTCGCCGATAAAGCTGCTGAAGCAGTTCATCATGCCGGAGTAGTACGAGATGGGCATATGGGTACACATAAGAGTCCCGCTTAGAGCGCCTTCACCGAAGACCCTGGCCAGTTTCTTGTACTCCTTGCAGGAATCAAGAGCGAACGCGGCAAGCTGGGCACCTTCATATGTGAAGTCTTCACCTATACCCATTTTATAGAGCGCGCCTGCTACATATGTGTGCATAAAGTTATACAGTGGGGGCAGCAGGTTGTTCTTGCGATCCCTGTATCTGTAATTGTAATAGTTACCCACTCCGGATGCACCTGGATGATCAGTCATATCAGAGGTCGTTGCTACGATCTGATTTGAGTATTTTGTGTTATAGGGCGGAGTAATCCCGAAATACAATTCAGTATCACATGCGAATTCGTTAGGTATGCAGTATCTATAATACTCTGGACGCGAGCCGAATTGGTCTGTCTTTGGTATGGAAAGATAACCGTATTTCAGAAGCTCTGCAGCCGTTGCCCAGTATGTCCTGCCGTATTTGTCCCACTGCCATGAGTACAGAGGGAGATTAGGGACGAAGTCGTCCCTGAAGCAGTAGTTGAATATATTGCTGTAGTAGCCGTCGCGGGCTATTTTGTCAACGGTGGCCACGTTGGGGGTGGCGAAAGTGTAAGCATAGACGGAAGAAAAACAGTGCTCAGTGTCGTAGAGGACGAAAGCCAGGGTGTCCATGTTCTTATCCGATTTGTAATCTGAAGCTTTTCCGTTCCTTATATCCGTAAGCTGGTGGGCCAGCATGTTGGCCACGGCTGCTCCCCGGCTGTGGCCGGTGACCAGCAGCGATATTTTGTCGGTCTTCAGATCGTGGGACAAGTCCAGAAATGAAATGTAGTCGGCAAGGGAAGCAACGGCATCGTCTACGGCCTTTTGGAAGCTTACGTGGTAATCCTTGCTTTCGTCGTATCTGGTTCCGGTGACCTCGAAGTCTCCGTACCACTCGGCGTCAGTGGTGCCGCGAAACAGGATAAGGATCTGGTCCTGAAGCTCTCCGTAAGATGATGAGCCGTTTTCTGCCGAAACGAGGATGGCCTGCTCCCCGGTGCGTATGACCCTGTGGGCCAGGATGAAAGGGGAGTAGTTACGGTCACTGGCGGTTCGTTTTGACATGGATAAGATCTTGGTGACCGGATCGCGGCCTGTATAGTCTTCTAATCTGTATGACCACAGGTCGGTAAAGCCGTCATCTGAAAGTGTCTTTGCAAGAGCCTTTTTTGCGGCGGTAAAGTTGCCGTCGGAACTCGTCCAGTAACCGTTTATGGATTTTATATAAAGCTCCTGAGGCCCTGCCACGAGGACCGTTTTCGTGCTGCCAAGGGAATGATATACGCTATCCCTGTATGCCAGCATGGAGTAGAGGGCGCACTTCTCGGCTAACTGCTCAGAAGCATAGTGTTCGGAGTAATAGAACGGATAAGAAGTGAAGGCTTGACGTACTACCGGTTCTGGCGCGTCTTTTCTCCACCAGCGTGAGGAACCTGCGGCAAACACCGACACAGACGCCAGAAGGGCGATCACAAGGAGTATGGAAAGTAGCTTTTTCATATAGGACCTCCTTTGAAACTGGATCTCTTGTAGTTTACATAATGATATTCATCCTAGCCGCGGCGTTTGGATTTCACAGTCCTGAGCCCGTGAAGACAGAACGTGCGGATACTGACGGCTATTTACAAATTATAAATATTTTATCACTGTTCCTTACGGTTCGTAAACCGTTTTCCGGAAAAACCGGGACAGTTCTTTGTGCGACCAAAAAAAGAGGCAGGAATTCCGACGAATGACTGCGAGGAAAAATCCCGACCCTTGTCGGACATAAAAATCCCCCCAAGCTTCCGGTAGCCGGGGGGATTTTTGCCTGTGTCGTGTATCCCAACATCGGGATGGATTGCGGGGGGTTCTGCCGCCGACAGAGATAAATGTTATTTTGCAGCCTGCCGGCGCCTTATAAGCTCCGCGAGCTTAGGCAGTATTGTGTGAACATCGCCCACCACGCCCAGATCGGCAACGTCGAATATGGGAGCACTCTCCTCTTTGTTTACAGCGATTATATAACCCGAGTTCTCCATGCCCGCAACGTGCTGAATAGCTCCGGAGATACCGCAGGCGATATAAAGACCCGGTCGCACGGTCTTTCCGGTCTGACCCACCTGGCGGTCTTTATCAAGCCACCCGGCGTCTACCACGGCACGGGAGCCGGAGACATCTCCGCCCAGTACTGCGGCCAGATCACATACTTCGTCCAGACGTTCAGGAGAACCCATGCCGCGGCCGGCGCTTACCAGTATTTTGGATTGGGTTATATCACGGTAGGTTTTGGAGGACTTAACCGTTTCCAGGATCTCCACGTTGTTGGTGGGCTCTATATCCAGTTCCATTACCTCGCCGGTGCGGGAAGGGTCGGTTTCCAGGGCCTGCATCACCCCGGGGCGTACCGTGGCCATCTGGGGCCTGTGCTGCAGACAGCAGATAGTGGCTATTATATTGCCGCCGAATGCGGGGCGGGTCATGCGCAGCTGATCGTGATAGGTGTAGGCAAGGTTCGTTATTACAAGTTCTTTGCCGTCCTTGTCTTTGGCAACGGTGCTCCTGTCCTCAATATCTACCTGCTGTCCTATGCGCGCTATAGCGTCGTCGGCCTTCTTTTTGTCTTCAGCGGAGGTTATGATCCTGGAAACGTCCCCTATGGCCAGCCCCGTGCAATCGGCTGTGAGCCCGGTATGCACCGTGGCGGAGACGCTGGGGGCCAGGTCCCTGCCTATGGAGGTAGCTCCGAACAGCACCGCCTCCGGGCAGAAATCGCGGATGATCTTCACCATTACCTGAGTGTAGGGCAGGTTGGAGTACTGCTCCAGGATCGGTCTGTCGGCAATGATTACCCTGTCGGCGCCCCGGGCGATCAGGAGGGGAGCCTTGTCGGCTATGCCGCAGCCCACCAGGACGGCCGTGACCTTCTGGCCAAGGGAGTCGGCCAGTTCTCTGGCCTTGCCGATGAGCTCGAAGCTCACGTTTTGAATAACGCCGTCGCGCTGTTCGCAGAATACATATACGTCTTTATACATTTCGGCGTCCTCCATTAAATAATGTGCAGGGCAGCCAGCCTGTCGGCTATAGCCGCCGCGGCCTCGTCGGCGGTGAGATCCTTCAGCACCTCGCCAGCACCCTTGGCCTCCTTTGTGGTCGAGGCCACCACGAAAGTGGGGGAGCCTTTGAGGCCTATATTGCTCTCCTCAACTACATCGCTGATATCACTGAAGGTCATTACGCGGATCTCCTTTTTATAGGCATCAAAGCACCCTCCCACGGACATGTAACGCGGCTTGTTGAGATCACCTATGGCGGTGATAACGGCGGGAAGGTGCATGCGTACCGTCTGATAGCGATCTTCGTACTGCCTCCGGACGGTAATGCTCTCTTCGCTGACGTCTACCAGCTTTTCAACATAAGAGGTAACAGGGTAACCAAGGTGCACGGCTATCTGCACTCCCACCTGGGCGGTGTCGCCGTCGATGGCCTGTCTGCCGCAGACCACAAGGTCCGCTCCGAGTTTCTTTACTGCCCCGGCCACTGCTGACGACGTAGCCAATGTATCTGCCCCGGCCAGCTTCCTGTCGGTGAGAAGCACTGCCTCGTCGCAGCCCATAGCCAGGGCCTCCCTGAGGGCAATCTCCGCGGAGGGGATGCCCATGGTCACCACAGTTACGGTGGTGCCAGGCAGCTGCTCTTTTATCTGCAGTGCCGCTTCTATACCGCACTTATCGTCAGGGTTTATTATGGCCGGTATTCCGTCCCGTATGAGATTATTGGTAACGGGGTCCAATTTCACCTCAGTGGTGTCGGGCACCTGCTTCATGCAAACGACTATCTTCATGTTCCTTTCCCCCTTACAGCGAGCCCGCGATGACCATGCGCTGGACCTCGCTGGTACCCTCATAGATCTCGGTGATCTTGGCGTCGCGCATCATGCGTTCCACAGGGTAATCCCTGGTGTAGCCGTAACCTCCGAACAGCTGCACCGCCTGGGTGGTAACAGCCATGGCCGTCTCGGCGGCGACCAGCTTTGCCTTGGCTGCGGCTACGGCGTAGTTCTCGCCGCGTTCTTTGGTGAGTGCGGCACTATATACCAGCCACTTGGCGGCCTCGGTGCGGGCTGCCATGTCCGCCAGACGGAACTGGGTATTCTGCTGTTTGAAGATGCTTTTGCCGAACTGCCTGCGCTCCTTTGTGTAGGCGATGGCCTCGTCTATGGCACCCTCAGCCAGACCCAGGGCTTGCGCGGCAATGCCTATGCGGCCGCCGTTGAGGGTATTCATAGCCAGGTTGAAGCCTTTGTTCTCTTTGCCGAGCATGTTCTCTTTGGGCACTACGCAGTTTTCCATAATGAGTTCACAGGTGCTGCTGCCGCGGATACCCATCTTCTTCTCATGGGGACCCACGGAGAAGCCCGGGAACGTGCGCTCAACTATGAAAGCAGTGAGACCGCGCTGTCCTTTGGTGCGGTCAGTCATGGCAATAATTATGAACACGTCGGCATAGCCCGCATTGGTGATGAATATCTTTGAGCCGTTGAGGATGTAGTTCTCGCCCTTTTCATCAGGCACGGCCATAGTCTTTACGCCGCCGGCGTCGGTGCCCGCTCCGGGTTCTGTGAGACCGAAAGCCCCAAGCCACTGGCCGGAACACAACTTCGGAAGGTACTTCTCTTTCTGAAATGGGGTGCCGTAGTCATAAATAGGGTTGGCACAAAGGCTCGTGTGAGCGGAGAGGATGACCCCAGTGGTGCCGCAGACCTTTGAGAGCTCCTCAACTGCCAGAATGTAGCTCAGGTACGTGGCACCCTGACCGCCGTATTCTCTGGGGAAATATATGCCCATCATGCCCAGTTTAGCCATTTTTTCAACTGTCTCGGAGGGAAAGCGCTCCTGCTCATCCACCTCCGCGGCTATGGGTTTTACCTCGTTTTCGGCGAACTGCCTGTACATCTGCAGTACAAGCTGTTCCTCCTTTGAAAGACTGAAATCCATAATACCGTTCTCCTGTATGTCCTGTATGTATAGTGATGTTGTTGATGTTTTTTTGGTTTTCCGGAGACAAAAACGTTACGCCGCCGGCGCGTGAGCCGCCGTAGTTTCAGTGTTTGAAGAAGCCCTCACCGGACTTGTTGCCCAATTTGCCGGAGCGCACCATTTTGCGCAGCAGCATGGAAGGGCGGTATTTACTGTCACAGGTCTCAGCGTACAGCGTCTCCATAATTGCCAGGCAGGTGTCCAGCCCTATGAAGTCGCCCAGGGTCAGGGGGCCCATGGGATGATTGCAGCCCAGACGCATGGCTGTGTCTATGTCTTCAGGGGAGGCAACGCCGCTCTGTACCAGTTCAATGGCCTCGTTTATCATTGGGACCAGCAGACGGTTCACCACAAATCCTGGAGCTTCGTTGACCGTGACAGGGGTCTTGCCTATCTCCTGAGCCAAGGCAAAGACGGTCTCATAGGCGCTGTCACAGGTGCCGCCGCCCCGGATGATCTCGATGAGTTTCATCACTGTGGGCGGGTTGAAGAAGTGCATTCCTATTACCAACTCCTTTCGCTCCGCGGCGGAAGCTATCTCCGAAATGGAGATGGAGGAGGTGTTGGTAGCAAGGATGCAGCCGGGCTTCGCAACAGCGTCCAGCTTGCGGAATATTTGCTTCTTGAGTTCCAAACGCTCTATGGCAGCTTCAAGCACCAGATCAGTGTCACCTATGTCGGAATAATCTGTGTCGGAAGAAAAAGTGATGCGGC
>JAFWGE010000004.1 GCA_017512485.1 Oscillospiraceae bacterium | reverse complement strand
CCTTGATCAGTATGTTTCATACTTCAACTACCGGCGCCGTCATGCTGCTCTGGGCTACAAAAGCCCAGTTCAGTACAGGACCGAACTGGGCTTCTCTTAGCTTCTTCTTTTTGTTTGTCTACTTTTGCTTGACAGCTGCAGGATCATACACGATCCGGCCGCTTTTTTATTGGCGCTGTTCAGTCTTCAAACGCTCCGCCGAGATTGCCCCATTTTTCACAGAACATACCGGGGTCCATAAGCTTCAGATCCGCCGCGACGGCAGGAGCAAAGTCCATATGGGCCAGGATATCCTTCTCCAGGTCGATGCCCGGAGCTATCTCCGTGACGGTCATTTTGCCGTCTATAAGCTTCATGACGCAGCGTTCGGTAACGTAAGTGACCTCCTGGCCGGGTTTCGTATATTTTCCGGCAAAGGTGACCTGCTCAACATGCTTGAGGAACTTCTTGATTTTTCCTTCCTGTACTATGTTGATCTTGCCGTCCCCTACGGAGAACTTGGCCTTGCCCATGAACGTGCCGCAGAACACCACCTTTGGTGTGGCGCTGGTGATATCTATAAAGCCTCCGGGGCCGGTGAGACGCGGTCCGAATTTGCTTACGTTTACGTTGCCCTCCTGGTCGCATTCGCCCATACCGAGGCAGGTCATATCCAGGCCGCCTCCGGTAATGATGTCGAAGCTGGCGGAATGCTCCACCACCGCCTCGGGGTTATAGCTGCTGCCGAAACTGGGCAGGGCGCAGGGCACTCCGCCTATCATTCCAGACTCGCAGCACATGGTGATCATATCTATATAGCCCTCTTCGGCCAGTATGCTCCCGACGTCCGCGGACATGCCCACGCCAAGATTGAGCACATAGCCTTTCTTGACCTCAGCCGCGCAGCGGCGGGCAATGACTTTGCGCTCGGTCAGGGGAAGCGTGGGATGGCTCCCATGGGGCGGCGGATCTGTCCGGAGAACGCCGGCTCCCAATATCTGCCCTCTGTCTGCCAGCAGGCCATGGGATCGGTGGCCTCGACCACATAATCCACCAGTATCCCGGGTATCTTTACGTCCTTGGGGGCTATCGTGTCGTTCTTGGTGAGATACTCGACCTGAACGATGACGATACCGCCGCTGTTGTGGGCCGCGGTAGCCACCGCCAGGCCCTCGTTTATGATGCCCTCATGGTCAAAGGAGATATTTCCGTTCTCGTCGGAAATGGTGCCGCGCAGCAGAGCCACGTCCAGAGGAAAGCTCTTGTAATAAAGGTACTCTTCACCGCCAAACTCTACCAGCTCGGCAACGTTTGTCTTTGTGCACTCATTCATGCGGCCGCCCTCGAGACGCGGGTCCACGAACGTGCCCAGTCCGACCTTACTGAGAAGTCCGGGGCGTCCGGCAGCGATCTCACGCCACAGGCTGACGCCTATGCCCTGGGGCAGGCACCAGCTCTCCAGCTTGTTGTCTGCAGCCAGCTGACAGAGGGCGAAAGCGCTCCCGACGTGGGCGCCTACCCATTTTGTCACCAGGCCGGGTCCGGCCTCTCCCAGGCGGGAGAGCCCGCGGGCTCCGACATCTTTGACCTGAAGGGGCTCGTCCCGGCGGGTCTTGTCCCATCCGATGAAGGAATTTCCCTCTCCCCAGTCTCCCATGGCGCTGCCCTGGTGCAGTTCCAGTGAGCAGGGGTGACCGGTCTCTTTAAAACTGTCCCTGATGGCGCAAACCACTTCTTCAGGGAAACCTGACAAACCCATTCCGGCCACGCCGATGCTGGCCCCGTCCGGTATGAGCTTCGCCGCCTCGGCGGCAGTGATGAATTTTGCCATTAAGCTCTCCTCCGTAGAATTAGATTCCCTTATGTGCGGGCTCGTCAGGCAGGGCGAATAAAACCTGCGCCCGGGCCGCGGTCTGCCGTACCCTCGGCTTTGTATCCCCAAAACCTCAGTTCCGGCCTGTCTGAGCGCATCCCCGACCCGGGCGACATCGTCTGCCGCGACGTCTGCGCGCGCATAAGGTATTGTTTATTTCATTCCGATGCTCTTGATCTGGATATCGAATTTCTTTTTCAGCTCATCCAGCTTTTCGGGGGTAAGGGTATCCGGTTTATGTTTAAGAATAGAAGCGTAATTCTGCATGAACAGGGACCAGTAGCTCTGTCCGCCCATATCGTAGACTTCGGAATGCTCCAGGACCTCTATGCTGTGGGGGGCAAAGCGGGGAATATCCACTACGCACTCGTCGTCAGCTATGAACTCCTCACCCAGAACGGTGAACTTGACTTTGCCGCTGCGGACGTAGAGCAGTTCACGAAGCTTGGGGTACTTCACCCACTCCGCGGTGAAACCGGGCTCCATGACGGCGCATACCATCTCTTTGGTGCCGCCGTTCTCCCAGCGCTCTACAACGACCTTCAGGCTGAGACCCGGGAACATATCGTAAGACGCGTGGGGGCGGGAGATGTTCTTTATCCCCAGGCACTGCTCTGTGGGAACGTCCGTATAAAGGAACGGCTCGAGAGGGATGTTGTCCATTTCTCCTCTTGGCATGAGAGCGTTCAGATCGGGATCGTCTTTGGTCTCGGGGAGATATTCATGGACGCGGCGTACGTCGCCGGCCTCATGATATACCTGATAATCGTGATAAGTGCCGCGCCATTTGACTTCTTCCTTAAACAGCATGCCATGGGCCTGCCCCGCCTGCAGATGGACGATATCACCCTTTTTCGCCTCGGCGCGCTGACCGTTGATGTACAGGTACAGGCTGCCGCTGTCCACGAAAAACGTCTCATATCCGTGGACGTGGTAGTGGGGCATATGGTCTATGTCGGGGTCGGTGTCTGCGGGTACCTTGTGCATTATGGTGTCCAGGCACCAATAGAGGCCGTGGGGGCCCTCCATATCGGTGATGCGCCCGGCCTCCGAGGATACCTCGCCGTTTTTGAAATAGTGCTTGCCGCTGCCTCTCCAGGTCTTTTCAGGGGTCTTCAGGTCGTACAGAAATTGATACTTTGCCATTTTTTGCCATCCTTTCCAGAAATAAAATGGGGTATGTATATATTGCCTGGGGTATTACTGGCTGCTTGCTGCGATACGGCATCCCTCCATGCTGTATTCATAGGACGCGTACGGAAATCCCGGCGCCCCATTGTTTATTATATCACACCGCGGCCCATATTGCCATACTGTATACGTTTCATTATCAATATTTATCAAAGTGTTTAAACCTGCCCGACCCGCTGTTTCAGCGCTGCTCATGCCGATATTACGATCACTGTTTATCCCTGCCCGCCGGAGGCACCGCGGCATCCCGGAAAAGACGGTCTATTCCGTAATGATCTTTATCAGCAGCAGTATCAGTACGATCACTATCACAGGCTTCGCGATCTTCGGCCCCTTGGTTATCACAAGTCCCGAGCCCAGATAATTACCCAGCATATTACAGGCCGCCCCCGCCAGGCCCAGAGCGACTATAACCTGTCCGTTTATCAGATACACCGTCAGCGCCGCGGCATTCGTAGCGAGATTGACTATCTTCGCCTGGGCGTTGGCCTGTCTGATCCCAAGACCTGCCAGGGTGGTAAATGCTACGATAAGGAACGTACCGGTCCCCGGCCCGTAAAAACCGTCATACGCCCCTATAACAAGGGATGCCACGACACACACGGCCAATGCCCTGACGTCGGACGAAGCTTTCTCCCGCTCCTCTCCGAACGATCTGTTCCTCAGGACGACAAACGCGGCCACGGGCAGGACTGCGAACAGTATGTACTTCAGCACCTTTTCCCCCGCTTCCAGGGATATCCTCGCGCCGATGGCGGACCCTATCGCGGCCGCGGCGGCGGACGGCAGGGCAAGGGTGAAATCCACCAGGTGGTTTTTTATGAACCTCGCCGCTGTGACCGACGTTCCACAGAACGACGAGAGTTTATTTGTCGCTATCGCGGCGTGTACCGGTACTCCGGCTATCAGATATGCCGGAAGGGAGATTATTCCCCCTCCTCCGGCAATGGAGTCCACAAACCCCGCGAGAAACAGCATGGGGCATATGATCAGGAACATACCGGCTGTAAGCTGCGGCAAATGCCCGCCCCCTCTCCTTTGTATCCATGCACCGTCCCCCGGGCGGCGCCTTACTGTATTTTCTTCCGAAACCCTGTTTTTGTCAATGATCCATAAACTGTCATTACAAATGACGATCCGGCCGCCCCATGACCGGACGACCGGATATAATGTGGGATTTATGCTCCCAGTACTGTAGTGTACATCGGTGTGTATACGCGTTTTCCTCCTGTCAGCCTCGACTCCATGAGCGTCATGCGGGAAACAGTAAAGCTCACATCATCCGGCGCACTGCCGGGTGCGACTGTCCCAAATCCGTTTTTGAATACGGCCCCTCTTGCCAGTGTGATGTGCGGGGTGAATTTCCGGCTCTCGAGTTCAAATCCTCTTTGAATCAAACTGTCCGAAAGATCCTTCTGCAGGCTGAACAGCGCATCCGGCGCCTCAACTTTTCTCCAGACCACGTCCCCTTCCCTGCGGCGGAACCGTCCCAGGCCGCCCAATGTCAGTGTGAAAGGTTCTGCCCTGCAGCTGTCCATTGCGCTTTTGACGCTGTCCAGCCGCTGCCGCGGTACCTCCCCCAAAAAGGCGAGGGTTATATGATAATTCTGTTTTCCCGGAAACCGTCCCGCCTCGACCCTCTGCTTAAGATCCCCTGCCGCACGCTCTGTCTGGTCCTTCACGTCAGCGGGGAGCTCTATCGCAATAAAAAGTCTCATCCCGACCCTCTCTTACAGATATCTTTGTATGGCCTTCTGGAACTCTTCAATGGCCTCAGTGTCTCCGTCTTCAACCGCGTGGGTTATGCAGTGGGCAATATGTTCGTTTATTATCTCTTTTCCAAGCCCGTTAAGGGCGGATTTTACCGCGGAGATCTGTATAAGGACCTCGGCGCAGTCTTCGTCATTTTCGATCATCCTTTTTACGTACTGCAGATGGCCGATGACTCTGGACAGCCTGTTCACCTGTCGTTTTTTCTCCTG
>JAFWGE010000023.1 GCA_017512485.1 Oscillospiraceae bacterium | reverse complement strand
GTGAAACTTTCCTGTATTCGTATTCAATATATACGCCCTCCCTACATCAGGAACGGTCGGGCTCTCGGTTGGAGCGGGAGTAGGCTCTGGAGTAGGAGCGGGCGTAGGCTCCGGAGTGGGTGAGGGCGTGGGCGTCGGAGTAGGAGCGGGCGTTGTCTCCGGAGTGGGTGAGAATGTGGGCTGCGGTGAGGGAACGGGAGTAGGCTCTGGAGTAGGAGCAGGCGTAGGCTGCGGCGTGGGAGCGACTGTCGGCTCCGGGGCGGGGGAGGATTTATCCTCTATAACTGCAATTACCGCGGTCTCCTGGGCGGGGCCGGATTCGGTGTCCGAGGGACTGCTGCGCAGGATCTCGTCTTCATCACTGTCATTCGAGCCGACCTCGAAAGATACGGCGGGAGCGGGCACGGAGTCCAGCTGAGTTTGGAAAGCACCACTTACGGCCTCATATTCTTTAATATCTATACTGCTTTTGTTTGAGTGAAGAAGAAATTTATATGTAGTATCCTCAACAACTTTTATTTCTTTTGTCGCTTTTACGCTGTTATCTGTTGCTTTATAGAAAATGATCGTATGTGCGCCTTCGTCAACAGTTGCCAGGTGAGTCAGGTTTTTGCCGTGTTCTACTGTTCCGATTTCCGTATCATCAACATACACTTCAACGTCATATTTCGCAAACAATAAGTTCTTCTCAAAACTAATCTCAAGATAGATTTGATGCTCAGGCAATTCTGTTGATCTCTCCGAAGGCGTTGATGAAGAACAGCCGCAAAGCGAGAATAACAAGACGATGATCAGGGTAATGAAAAATGCTGTTTTTTTCATGATGATACTCTCCGCTCAACTTGTTTAATAAAAAATCACGGCAAAAAGCACGGATTCAAACGCAGCCATACATAAAAAGTAGCAAGAATGCTGAACAAATCTGAAATACCTGAAGTGATTAAGCGTGTTTAAGGTCTTCCTGTAGTTTTTCCTTTTCACTGCCCAGTTCTTAGGATTGAGCAGTTTGTTTGGACTCGGAAGTGGAGACATTTGACGAGCTGTCTTTTGCGTTGTCGTCTTATTGAGAATTCGTCTCTTTTACTGTGGACGATGCCTCAGAGGTTGAGATCTGAGAAGAACTTGGGGCTTGCTGAGTTCCTTGGGCCTTGCTGTCAGAAGATCTTGCTGAGATGGCTATTACCAGATAGACTATCCATGCGACGGCGATTATTCCGTATTTTAGAGCGGGTTTCATTTCTTTCTTTTTGAGCAGGATGAGAGTGAGCGGAAGCGGGAAAATAAATATCCAGCCCAGCACCCACAGCCATGTCTTGCGCTTTTTGGGAACGGATTCCTCCTCATCCTCATACCATGTGTTCCCGCAGTTTTTGCATATTCCGACAGTTCTATGGACTATTCTCTTGGCGTTTTTGCCACGGATTTCCCCTTGGTTTTCTCTTCTGAATGTAATATTGCTGCTCCCGCATTTGCCGCATGTGGCCTTGGCAGGTTTTTCTTCAGATATTTGAGAACCGCAGAATTCGCAGATAGTCCCTTTTGTTTCTGCACCGCAGTATGGACATTTCATCGTTATCCCCCCAGTGTTTGGTTTAGTTTTACATTTAAGTTTACTAAAAACAAATAATACAGCAAATAATAAATGAGGTCAAGTGACCTCATTATGCCGCCCTTGCTTTGCTCATTATGCCGCCCTTGCTTTGCTATGATAACGGCAGGAGGGGGTCGCATGGTTGAGGCCGTTCTGGTTGGACAGGTGATCCGAAGATTTCGCAAATCGAAGGGCCTTTCTCAGGAGGTCCTGAGCGGGCTGGCGAATCTTGACCGGACGCATTACAGTAAAATAGAGCGCGGACTTCGCAGTCCCACCGTCGATACTGTGTTGAAAATTGCCCATGCGCTGGAGATACCACCTCATGAGATAATAGAAGCAATAGAAAAGGCGTTGGAAGAATGAGTCTTTCCAACGCCTTTTCTTTATGGCAGCGATCGCAGCCGGGAAAAAGAGGTTTTGCCGGGCAGACAAAACCTCAAATGAAATAATTACTTTTACTCCGCGTCTTCCCAGTTGTGCCAGACGTTCTGGACGTCGTCGTTGTCCTCAAACATATCCAGCATCTTCTGCATGTTCTTTATGTCTTCCTCGTTGGTGAGTTATATATAGCCCTGCTGGGGGATCATCTCCTCCTGGGCGCTGAGAAGCTTGTAGCCTTTGGCTTCCAGAGCGGAGGAGACGGCGGCTATATCGTCGGTGGCGGTGTACACGGTGAAGGCTTCGCCGCCGTCCTCGGCCTCGAAGTCCTCAGCCCCGGCGTCCAGGGCGTCCATCATAACGGCGTCCTCTTCAAAATCGCCGTCCTCGTTGTCTATAACTATAACGCCCTTGCGGTCAAAGGACCAGCTGACGCAGTTGGAAGCACCCAGATTGCCGCCGTATTTGTCGAAATAGTGCCTCACGTCGCTGGCGGTGCGTTTGCGGTTGTCTGTCATGGCCTCAACTATCACGGCCACGCCGGAGGGGCCGTAGCCTTCGTAGGTGACGCGCTCGTAGTTGTCGGTATTGCCGGCACCCAGAGCCTTCTCAATGGTGTGTTTTATGTTGTCGTTGGGCATGTTGGCGGCCTTGGCCTTGGCTACGACGGTGGCGAGGCGGGAGTTGTTGGCAGGGTCGCCGCTGCCGCCCTCTTTGACGGCCACGATCATTTCACGCGCGATCTTTGTGAACGCCTGGGCGCGCTTGGCGTCGGCGGCTCCCTTGGTCTTCTGTATATTGTGCCACTTGGAATGTCCTGACATGTTGTTCAGCCCCTTGTTGAGAATAGTTTGATCACGTATAATAAGAATATATAATAAACATCAGTAACGCCGGGGGAAAAACTCCGGCGCGCCGGTGGACGCGGAGCCCCCCGCAGTACGGTAATTGTACAGATTCTATATTTTAGCACGTACAGGGTTGCTTGTCAAACATTCACGGCGGCGCGGCGGGGACCCGCGCCTTTAGCAGCGCGCAGTCTGTTCGTACCATCTCTTATAACAGTTGAAGTCGGACGCGATACCGGGTATAGTATTACCCGTACGCTCACCGGCGCCGCCGGGGGGCGTATACGGCCGGGCCCGCGCGTGAGCGTACAGGGCCCCGCGGAGGCCGGAATACAGGGCTCCGGCAGGACCGGGAGAAGGGGCCTTTATACAGAGGGACGAGATATGGACATATTCGAATACGGCAGCAGGAACGCGTCCGTCGTACTGCTGCAGCCCGTAGACGAGCACGATCTGGAGATCATCAAAAATGAGATAGCGCTTATACATGGATCGGTTTCACAGGATTTCAGGCTGGCCGCCTTCAGGGTGGGGGACTGGAACAATGACCTGTCACCGTGGCCCGCTCCCGCAGTGTTCGGCAGGGAAGACTTTGGCGGCGGCGCGGAGGAGACCCTGACGGAGATAGAGAGTTACTGCGCGGACAGGACGAAGACGTATTACGTCGGGGGCTACTCGCTGGCGGGACTCTTCGCCATCTGGGCCGCGTACCGCACGGACCTGTTCCGGGGCGTGGCCGCGGCTTCGCCCTCCCTGTGGTTCCCGGGGTTCACAGACTACATGGGGGGGAACGCTATCAAATGCGCTCACGTGTACCTCAGCCTTGGGGACAGGGAGGAGAAGGCGCGCAACCCGGTCATGGCCACCGTGGGCGACAGGGTACGCCAGGCCTGCGGCCTGCTTAAGGGGCAGGGTGTGGACTGCGCGCTTGAATGGAACCCGGGGAACCATTTCCGGGACGCCGACGTCAGGACGGCGAAGGCGTTCTCGTGGGTGATGGGGAGGCCCGCGTCCTGACGGACGCGGGGATCGGGGCCGACGGGGCGCGTTGATCGTCGCCTTCGGCGTTAAGGGGAGATCGGAATGCAGCTGAAACTTATCAGGCCGACCCGCCGTTACGCGGATCAGGTCATGCGGTACAAGGCGGAGATGCACGCCGCCAATGACAGCTTCGACGGCTGCGCGGGGCTGGAGGACGTGGAGACCTTCGAAGAGTGGGCTGATTTCGAGCCCCGCCTCAGGCGCAGATACGGCGAGGGGTACGTCCCTTCGGAGGTGTTCCTGGCCGTCCGCCGGGAAGACGACAGGCTGGTGGGCATTATCGATTACAGGCACCCGCTCACACCGTTCCTGCTGCGGTACGGGGGAAATATCGGGTACAGCGTCCTGCCGTCGGAACGCCGGAAAGGGTACGCCGGGGAGATGCTGCGCCTGCTGCTCCCCGTGTGCAGGGAGTACGGCGAAGAGAGAGTGCTCCTCACCTGTGACAGGGACAATGAGGCCTCCAGGAGGACCATCGTAAAAAACGGCGGCGTACTGGAGGACGAGGTGGAGGATGACGTGGGCCTGGGCCGGTGCGGCGTGATACAGCGGTACTGGATCGCGCTGTGAAGGCCCCTCCTTGCGCGAGTGTGTCGCCGTGCCGCGGCCGACATATCGCATTGAGCGGCGTTGTGGGAAAACGCCGGGGCGCGGGATAACCGCGTTATGAGAACAATACCGCCCCTATGATCCATGGGGGCGCGTCGGGGAAGCATCTGACAGAAAGAACAGGCGTCATTCATGAGGAGGGAGCGTTATGAACGACTACAGGGACCCATACGTGCCGCGCTGTCCGTACTGCGGCGGCACGAGGATGGTGGAAGCCTTCCAGACCGCGTACGGCGCGGTATCGGGCACCGGCCACAAGCTCAGCGGAAGGCCGCTTTATCACTCCGTATGCCTTAAGTGCGGGAGCGTAGTCAGGAGCTTTGTAAAGGAGCCAGAAATGCTGCTTAAACGCAGGGACCGGAACAGGGAAGAGTAGGCGGCCCGGCGTTGATGCGCCATGCCGGGATATAAACTGGTGGGCGCCGGTCAGCCTCGCTGAAAGAGCGAGGCTGATATTTTTACGACAGGAACGAAGATACGGTATATATCGACCACCGCAGCGGCTTCAGGAGGCGGAGGGGACGGGCGAGACGTGCGCGGGGGACACCGCGAAAGTGACGTCATCATCCTGAGGTTCCGCCACGGCGCCGCGGGGGTAAACAGGAGCAAAGCCCCGGAGGCCGCTTTTCCCGTAATCCGGCAAGAGGACCGCGGTTTGCTTTTGGGAGGAAAAGCGCTGCGATCCAATGCCGGCTCTGAAAAAGCCGGCAGACGCGTCCTTATTTTATCTTTTATTTTTCTGCATAATCTGATACAATAAATGAAATTATCAGGGAACTGCGCGCTCGTTCAATTTTGCAGCCCTGAGACACGCAGAATCAGAGGAGGGATCATATGCTGACGCCGAAACAGAATTTTCTGGAAACACTGAAAAAAGACGGACACCCCGACAGGCTTGTAAGACAGTATGAATACGGCGCGTTCCTGCCCGGAGACCCCATCGAAAACCTTATCCGGGGATCGTATTCCATGGGCATGGAGCCCAAGAAGGACGCTTTCGGGACAGAGCTCATGTGGCCGGAGGGATACGTGGCCGTGATGCCCCACGTGACCGACGAGAACAAGGTCATACCTGATATCACCAGGTGGCGCGAGTACCTGCACGTACCGGAAGTAGCCAAATACGTAAACGGGGAGGAAGTCTGGAAGGTCTTCCACCAGCGCATCGCCAACGTGGACAGGGACCAGCAGCTGCTTATGCCGTTCATGCACACCGGCCTGTTTGAGAGGCTGCATTTCCTGATGGGATTTGAGGACCTGTTCATAAACTTTTATGAAGAGCCCGACGACCTTAAGGACCTGATCCAGCGCATAGCGGATTACCGCTTCGAGGTCTTCAAGACCCTCATTGACAACGTGCACCCCGACCTTATCCTCTCGCATGACGACTGGGGTTCGAAGACTTCGCTCTTCATACAGCCCGATATGTGGCGTGAATTTATAAAGCCCCACTACAAAAAGCTCTATGGCTACTGCCATGACCAGGGTATAATAGTGGTCCATCACGCGGATTCGTTCCTGGAGCCGATAGTCGAAGACATGATCGAGTGTCACGTGGACGTCTGGCAGGGCGTGCTCCCCCAGAACAACATAGACCACATCCTCGATGTGGTGGACGGCCGCATGACGATACAGGGCGGCCTTGAGATGGGCATAGTGGACAGGGCTGATTCCACCGAGGAGGAGATACGCGCCAACGTCCGCCAGATCTGCGAGAAATACGGCCCCAGGGGGCACTTTATCCCCAGCGTGACCTACGGCGGCCCCGGTACTCTGTTCCCGGAGCACGACGTGATCATCAACGACGAGATAGACAAGTACAATATGGAGGTCTACGGCGTCTGCAGCGGTGAAGTTCCCGTGATGTTCTGATCCGCCGGTACGGACGAGGACGGCCTGTGTATGGTGAACAGGCCCGCTTCGAAGACTGTTAATAAGCAAAAAATGACATGGCCGCGTGACCATGTCATTTTTTATGTCGGTGCGGGCTGCCCTGGCGGCAGCCCGCGTATGATACGTGACGCTCGCGGCAGGCGGGTGCCGGGGCCCGTTCCTGAGACTGTGCCGCTTCACACGGTTAAGGGACCGCTCAGATCACCTTGGCCAGCACCAGGGCAAGCAGGATGAAGGTAACCAGGAGGACTGCGGCGACGATGAGGACGCCGGTTTTTTTCTTCCCGCCCTGGTTGGTGCCTGTGGAAGGTTTCACCAGTTTGGCCTTGCGGAGCGCGGTGACCACGGGCTTGTAGATCAGGATGGTGAGGGTGGCGTTGATGCCGCCCTTGATGAGGTTGAAGGGCAGGAAGGTGGGTACCAGGAGGGTGACGATATACTCACGGGGAGCTTTCATATAGATGGGGGTAATGAGGTAGTTCCACAGGAGCATCACCGCTGTCATGAGCAGTACGCCCACCACCAGGCCTATGACGGCGTTCTTCATGGTGCGCTGCCTCTGATAGAACCATGCCGCGGTGCACGCGAAGGCGCATGTGCTGAGAACGTTCATCAGCAGGCCCCAGGGGCCGGTGGAGGAGATGGTGATCATCTCCACGAAGGAGACCACAAGGCTTACGCCGGCGGCCTGCAGTGGACCGAAGAGGAAGCCGGTGATGCAGACGATCACGTCCTTAAGGTCGAAGTTCAGGAAGCCCAGAACGTTTACGGGTATCTGTTTGGAGAGGAACATCACCACGTAGGCCAGGGCGGCCAGGAGCGCCAGCATGGTAAGCTCCTTGGCGTCGATCCTCTTGCTGGGGGTATGGTTAGTGTTGTCCATGATTTCTTTCTCCTTTGCTCCCGGCGGCAACAAAAAACGCGCCGGTGAAATCACTTCACAGGCGCACGGCTGCCGAAAATGGGGCAAATGCCGTCTTCTCTCATCCGGACTGTACCGTCGGTTTCGGATTTGCACCGAATCGGCCCCTGAAAGGGGTTCGCAGACTATCACTGCCGGTGGGGAATTTCACCCCGCCCTGAAGACGGTTACATTATAGCACGGATCAACCGTTTGTCAATAGCGGGAAGATACAGGGAAACGGTGGATGAGTTGACATATTATCAATATAAATATTATGTTAACTATACGAACCGAATTATGGAGTGTTTGAGGGATGATACGGACAGGCGCGGGACAGGACGTGCCGCCCTGCGCGGGAAAATGCCGTGTGTTTTATTCCGGAAAAGGTTATGGTATAATCAAAACGAAAAACCACTCGGCGCCGCGGGGGAGGTGGGACATTGGTACTGTCTGAACTGACCGCCTACGCCAAAGAAGAATACGGGATAGAGGAGCAGCACAGGTGGGCGGAGTTCCCCGGGTTTTCAGTGCTGTGTCATCCCCGTACCGGGAAATGGGTGGCGCTGCTTATGCGTCAGTGGGATACGGATACCGGGACAGAGATCCAATGCTGCGATCTCAAATGCGGAAGGGATGACGGGTACGGCTTCGGAAAGCGATATCTTTCCGCGCCGCTGCGTATGCATGGGCCTAAGTGGGTAAACGTGTCTTTTGACGGGGGGACCGAGCCGGAAGTGGTGTTCCGCCTGTTTGACCGGGCAATATCGTCCGGGGAGCCCCACGGGTACACCATCGTGCTGGACCGGGGAGATAACCCCTCGGAGACAGCCTGGAGGGACACCCCCCTGCCCTTTGAGAACAGCGGTTACAGGCCCCCGCCGGAGGAGACACCGGACCGGATCCGGCAGATGCGGCGAATCTGTCCTTACGGCAGGGAGTCCATGGGGGAGAGGGCAAGGAATTTTTACCGCCAGGCAAAGTTTATGGAGGATTACGAGGACGACGCCCCATGGGAGGGGGACTTCGTATGCTATTACCCCACGTATAACGATCTTAACACAAGGCAGCTGAGGGGATATTTCGCCTGGCGCGCCCGGGTCAGAAGGGGAGAGTACCTGCCCATAGCGGCCTCCGCGGCGTACATCTACGTCTACGAACTCCTGGGCGGCGTCGGCGCGGAGTCCACGGAGGACAGCCTGAAAAAACTTAAGGCTTTTGAGTCGGGGTTTCTGGATTCCGGCATAGGCGACACGAGGATGCGGCCAAACCTACGGCGCTGGATGCTGGAACTGGCCGTGGTGAACGACCTGCCGGCGGAACTGGCAAGGCAGTACGCCGAGCCGAAGATACTGGAAAACGACGGGGCCATAGCTGTCCTTCGCAGCCCGGAAGAGCACACGGATGAAGAAGTGTGCACGGCGCTGTTCCGGTTCGGGGAGAGAAAGCTTCTTAAGTCCCCGGTACTGGCGCACGGCAGCGGAAAAGGCGCGCGCCTGTTCGCGCAGGCATGGCGCTCGGCGGCGGCGGGATACATCAGCGGGGAGAAGGACCTTTTTTCCCTTTGCTTCGGGGAACCGGTCACCAGGCCGTGGTACCCCCTGGCGAACGCGGTATACTTCCGGATGGAGAAACCGCGCAGCATGGAATACGTACTGGACGAGTGCCGCAGCTATCGCTGTACCTACGGCGTGTGGCAGTCACGCTCTTACGAAAAGCACAATTTTGACACTGCGCGCCTCAGGGGATTCCTGCACGAGACGGAGCTCAAGCTGCGGCGCTGGCTGAAGACCGGGCGCAGCCTTGCTCCGGACCCGGCGGACGCCTGGGCGGATCCTTTTATAGACGCCGTGATCGAGGCGGACAGGAAGACTGAGGAGGAGGCGGCGAGGCCCCGGATCACCATAGACTTTTCCGGCCTCGACAGGATAAGGGAGGAGTCCGTGGCGACGAGGGACAGCCTCCTTACCGGGGAGGAAGCCCCGGAGCCGGAAGTGCGGGAGGAACCGGAGGACGCCGCGTCCCCGCCGCCGGAGCGTTTTTATGAGGAGTACGTCCAGGGGCTCTGCCTGGAGGGCGTGTACCGGGATATCCTGCGCTCCCTGCTGCGCGGTGAGGGCGCGGAAGGGATCGTCAGGGACAATCACCTTATGCCCTCGGTGGCCGCGGATTCCATAAACGAAGCGCTGTTCGATGAGATCGGGGACGTGGCTGTCCTGTGCGAGGACGATAAGCTCTCCCTGGTGGAGGACTACAGGGATGACGTCGCCCGGATGTTGGGAGGAACGTGAGCATGGCTAATGACAAAAAAGCGCCCAGACGCATTTCGCAGACGGTGCTAAATTCACTGAAGGGCAGTGTGGTCCCGCGCATAGGCCTTCCGTATATCACAGTGGGACGCAAAAACGAGATAGAGGCGCTGCTGCACGACGTGGAGATCATTTCCGAAGGCGGGGCGTCATGCCGGTTTATCGTGGGGCGCTACGGGTCCGGCAAAAGCTTCCTGCTGCAGACCATCCGCAATTACGTTATGGAGAGAGGTTTCATCGTGGCCGACGCGGACCTGTCCCCGGAGCACCGCCTGCAGGGCACGAAAGGGCAGGGGATCGCCACGTACCGGGAACTGATCGGGAACCTATCCACCAGGACGAGACCCGAGGGGGGAGCGCTTACCCTGGTGCTGGATCGGTGGATCAGCTCCGTACAGGCGGAGGCGGCGAGGGAGACCGGTCTCGCGCCCGGGGACCCCGCGCTGTCCGCGGCGACGGACAGGAAGATCGTTGAGGTCACGTCCTCGGTGAGCGAACTGGTCCGCGGGTTCGAGTTTGCCAGGCTGCTCTCCGCGTATTACCACGCTTACATTGAAGGCGATGACGAGACCAAGGCAAAAGTCGTGCGCTGGTTCCGCGGGGAATACGCGCTGAAAAGCGAGGCAAGGCAGGCCCTGGGGGTAAACATGATCATCACCGACGACGACTGGTACGACTACCTCAAGCTCTTTGCCGTGTTTTTCAGGCTGGCGGGATATTCGGGCATGATGATAATGATCGACGAGCTGGTGAATATCTATAAGATCACCAACAGCGTGACCCGCCAGAACAACTATGAGAAACTGCTGGCGATGTATAACGATACGCTGCAGGGGAAAGCCAGATATCTCGGCATACTCATGGGGGCGACCCCGCAGGCCATGGAGGACAGGCGCCGCGGTATATACAGCTACGAGGCGCTGCGCTCCCGCCTGTCGGAGGGGCGCTTCTCCAGGCCGGGGGCGCGGGACCTCCTGGCTCCGGTGATCCGGCTGGAGCCGCTGACCGCCGAAGAGATGCTGGTGCTGTGCGAGAAATTACTGGATATGCACGAGGACCTGTACGGGTACCGGCGCAGGATCACCGGGGACGACCTGGTGAGTTTTATAAAGATCGAGTACGGGCGAATCGGCGCGGATCAGAACATCACCCCCCGGGAGGTGATCCGTGATTTCATAGAACTGCTGGACATCATGTACCAGGAGCCCGGGATCAGCGCCATGGAGCTTCTGGGATCGGAGAGTTTTTCCTACGCGGTGTCGGACGCCGTCTCAAATGAGACGCAGGCGGATTACGCGGAGTTCACGATATGAACGTTTTTGAACGGTATGCCCCTTTTATAAGGGATTACATCTACCGCTCCGGATGGCAGAGCCTCCGGGCAGTGCAGAACGCGGCGGGCGACGCCATCTTCGGGACGGAAAGCAACGTGCTGCTGACGGCGTCCACCGCATCGGGAAAGACGGAGGCGGCGTTCTTTCCCATACTGACGCTGCTGGACGAGGACCCGCCGAAGAGCGTCGGGGTGCTGTATATAGCCCCGTTAAAAGCCCTGATCAACGACCAGTTCGGCAGGCTTGAAGAACTTTGCGGGGAACAGGGCATCGCGGTGACCCGCTGGCACGGCGACGCCTCGCAGTCAAAGAAGCGTAAACTTCTCAAAAAGCCCTCCGGCATACTGCAGATCACGCCCGAATCGCTGGAGTCGATGATGATAAACAAGCACATGGAGATACCGTCCCTGTTCGGGGACCTCCGCTTTATCGTCGTAGACGAGATACATTCCCTGCTGCGGGGCGACAGGGGGCTGCAGACGTTCTGCCTCATACAGAGGCTGTGCGGCCTGGCTGGCTGCGATCCCCGCAGGGTAGGCCTCTCCGCCACCATCGGCGACCCGGAGGCGGCGGGACAGTTCCTCTCCGCTGGGAGCGGAAGGGGGACCGTGATCCCGCGCTTCGACGGCGGGAAAGAGGTGTGGCGGCTGAGCATGGAGCATTTTTTCAACTCGGCGCCCCAGGCGGACGAGGGCAGGACGGTCCCGGAAGGGACGCTGCTCCCGGAAACACCGACCGATGAGGCGCCGGCGGCGGCGGACCCGGGCATGGGTTATATTTTTGAGCATACCCGCGGGAAAAAGTGCCTCATCTTCACCAACTCCCGGGAGGAGTGCGAGGCGGTATGCCAGAGCCTGCGCCAGTACTGCGAGGCAAAACACGAGCCGGACAGGTTCCTGATACACCATGGCAACCTGTCGGCGTCATACCGGGAGAGCGCGGAGGAGGAGATGAAGGACGACGACTCCCTGGCGTCCATATGCGCTACGGCCACGCTGGAGCTGGGGATCGACGTCGGGAGGCTGGAGAGGGCGTTCCAGATAGACGCGCCGTTTACGGTGTCCGGGTTCCTTCAGCGCATGGGGCGCACAGGCAGGCGCGGGGATCCCTCTGAGATGTGGTTCGTCATGAGGGAAGAGCACCAGGAGGCGCGGGCAATGCTGCCTGACAGTATCCCCTGGTACCTTATACAGGGGATCGCGCTGGTCCAGTTATATATCGAGGAGCGGTTCGTGGAACCGCCTCGCCTTGAACGGCTGCCGTACAGCCTGCTCTACCACCAGACCATGAGCACCCTGGCTTCCTGCGGGGAGATGACTCCCGGCGAGCTGGCGTCCAGAGTGCTGACCCTGAGCTGCTTCAGCCGGATAACGCAGGACGATTACCGCGTCCTGCTGCGCCACCTCATCAAGACCGACCACGTAAACCGCACGGAGAACGGGGGAGTGATCCTGGGGCTTGCCGGGGAGCGGGTCGTGAACAGCTACAAATTTTACGCGGTGTTCCGGGAAAACATCGAATACACCGTGCGCTCGGGCTCCGAGCAGCTGGGAACCATAGTCAAGCCGCCCCCGCCGGGAGATAAGATCGCCATTGCGGGACGCGTCTGGGTCGTGGAGGAGGTCGACCACAAGCGCCGGGACGTTTACTGCACGCTGGTCAAAGGGAACATCCCCGCCTATTTCGGGGACGTGGCGGGCGATATACACACGCGTATCCTGGAACGCATGTACGCGGTGCTCTCGGAGGACAGGTCGTACCCGTATCTGATGCGCCACGCGGTGTGCCGCCTGGCGGATGCCAGGGAAACGTTCAGGAAGCCCCTTATGTCCCAGAGGCCGCTGGTCCGCCTCGGAGGAAAGATGTGGGCGCTGTTTCCCTGGGTGGGCAGTTACGCGTTCCTGGCGATGGAGCGTTTCCTGAAACTCCGGTGCGGACAAGCGCTGGGGCTGAAAGGGCTCAGTTCCTCCAGACCATATTACATGCAGTTTACCATGCAGGCGGATGAAGAGGAGTTTTACCGGACAGTGTGCCGGGAAGCGGAAAAAGACTTTGACCCCATGGAGCTGGTATATCCGGATGAGGTGCCTGTGTTCGAAAAATATGATGAATACGTGCCCGACGAACTGGTCCGCAAGGGGTTCGCGTACGGCGTGCTGGACGTGGAAGGGATGAAAAGAAGGGTTATGACGTGGGACCGGTTCTGCCCGGAAAGCGGCCCCGCGCGGCAAAGCCGTGGCTGACGGCGGGCCGGAAACACGCAAAGGCGCGGTAAGCGGCTTCCCGGGAGGAAGCGGCGGACCGGCCGGGGACGGGCAATATAACGGACCGCGGCCCGGACAGGCGAAATAAAAAAATGGGACGGATCTCCGCTGCCGGAGATCCGTCCCGTAAACTTTGCGGGTCATTTTGCCATTTGCCTGAGCTCCTCGGCTTTGTCCGTGCGCTCCCACGGGAGGTCAAGGTCGGGACGGCCGAAATGGCCGTAAGCCGCGGTCTGGCGGTATATCGGGCGGCGCAGGTCAAGGGTCTGTATTATGGCGCCGGGGCGGAAATCAAACACCTTGCAGACAAGGTCTGACAGCGCGCCGTCGTCCATGACGCCGGTGCCCCTGGTATCCACGAACACCGAGACGGGGCTGGCGACGCCTATGGCGTAGGCCAGTTCGATCTCGCACTCCGTGGCAAGGCCGGCCGCAACGACGTTCTTGGCGGCGTAACGGGCCATGTAGGACGCGGAGCGGTCAACTTTTGTGGGGTCTTTACCGGAGAACGCCCCGCCGCCGTGGGCGGCGCGTCCGCCGTAAGTGTCGGCTATGATCTTTCTGCCGGTGAGGCCGGAATCACCCACGGGGCCGCCGGTGACGAACCTGCCTGTGGGGTTGATGTATATCTTCGTGTTGGCGTCCATACGCTCTGACAGTGAGGGCAGTATCACCTCGTCCATTATCCCGTCGCGCAGGTCTTTATAGGACACGTCCGGGTCATGCTGGGCGGATACCACCACCGTATGGATGCGGGAAAGGCGGCCGTCGGTGCCGTACTCCACCGTGACCTGCGCCTTGCCGTCGGGGCGCAGCCATCCGAGGGTCCCGTTCTCACGCTGGACGGCGAGCCTTTTGGTGAGCTTGTGGGCGAAGGAGATGGGGGCGGGCATCAGCTCCGGCGTCTCGTCGCAGGCGTAACCGAACATCATGCCCTGATCCCCGGCGCCGATGAGCTCCAGGGGGTCGGATGCGTTCTGCCTCGCCTCATACGATTTGTCCACGCCCATGGCTATGTCAGGGCTCTGCTCGTCTATGGAGGTGAGGACCGCGCAGGACGAACTGTCAAAGCCGTACTCCGGCTTGTCGTAGCCTATGCCCTTGACCGTATCTCTGGCTATGCCGGGGATGTTCACATAGCACTCCGTGGAGATCTCCCCGTATACGAACAGCATGCCGGTGGTGACTGTGCACTCGCACGCGACGCGGGCTACCGGGTCCTGGGCAAGGATGGCGTCAAGGATGGCGTCCGAGACCTGGTCGCATACTTTGTCAGGGTGGCCCTGGCATACGGACTCGGAGGTGAACAGGAAAGGTCTGGTTTTATACATGATATTCTCTTCCTTTTATGTATTTTAAAGGTGTGGTATAAGGCGTGGTATAAGGCGCGGTGTCCGGTCACACTTCCCAGCCGGAGAGGTATTCCTGCTGTTCTTTTGTGAGGGCGTCTATGGAGAGGCCTGCTGCCCTGAGACGCATGAGCGCGACCTGGGCGTCTATGCTGTCGGGAACCTCGTAGACTCCCGGGGCCATTGAGGCGCTGTTTTCCAGCATGTACCTCAAGGCCAGCATCTGGACGGAGAAGCTCATGTCCATGATCTCAGCGGGGTGGCCGTTCCCGGCGGCAAGGTTCACCAGCCGGCCTTCGGCCAGCAGGTTGAGGGTGCGCCCGTCGGGCATCTTGTACCCCTCGATACCGTCCCTGCGGGGGGAGTGGCTGACCGCCGCCGCTTCCAGATCGCTTACGGAGACCTCAACGTTGAAATGGCCCGCGTTGCATAGGAAGGCGTTGTCTTTCATGAGTGGGAAGTGTTCCGCGGTGATGACGTCCCGGCAGCCGGTGGCGGTGATAAAATAATCTCCAAGGGGGGCCGCGTCTTTCATGGTCATCACACGGAAACCGTCGTTGTATGCCTCAAGGGCCTTGAACGGGTCTATCTCCGTTACGATCACGTTGGCCCCAAGGCCTTTCGCGCGCATGGTTATACCCTTGCCGCAGTAGCCGTAACCGGCGACAACGACGCATTTGCCCTGCACGGTCAGATTGGTGGTCTGCATTATCGCCGTCCAGACGGACTGCCCCGTGCCGTACTTGTTGTCGTAGTAGTGCTTGCTCTTGGCGTCGTTGACGTTCATCATGGGGCATATCAGGGCGCCCGCGGCGCTTCTGGCGTGAAGGCGGTGGATGCCCGTGGTGGTTTCCTCGCAGCCGCCTATAAGGTCTTTGGCCAGTTGGGGGTCCGTGTCGCTGAGTATGGTAATGAGGTCCCCGCCGTCGTCTATTATCAGTTCGGGACAAAACTCAAGGGCCATGCGGAGGTGATCGGTATACTGCTGCGGGGAGGCCCCGCATACGGCAAAAACGGGCACGCCCAGGGCGTCCAGCCCCGCCGCTACGTCGTCCTGTGTGGATGAAGGGTTGCACCCCGTAGCCCAGACGTCCGCCCCGGCCTCCTTGAGGGCAAGGGCCAGATTCGCGGTTTTGGCCTCCATGTGGACAGACAGGGTGACCTTACGGCCTTTGAAAGGCTGCTCCGCGGCAAAGACCTTGCGGATCTCGCCGAGGGCGGGCATGAACTGCCGTGCCCATTCGATCTTCTGTATGCCGTGGGCGGCAAGGGACGGATCTTTAATAAAACTCATGTTTTTACCTCACATAGGATGCTGCGCCGCGGATACGCGGCACGGATGGTCCTGTATTTTAATGGCACTCTTATTCAATATATACTATAATTCGTCGAAGAGCAATACCGCAGAGCCAACAGATTGTAAAATATGTTCAAATATGTTCGAGTGACGTTGAGAAAGGGGCGGCGCGGCACCCGAACGCAGAGCTGCGGCGGGTATTTACCTTTTCGCCCCGGGATGCTATAATTACCAAATCAGCGGCGGGCGGCGGTCCCGCGGCTCCGGTACGGCGCCCGCAGCCGGGGCGGGACGGCGGCTTTAAACGCGGCCCGGACAGATCGATGAGAGGTATTATGATGAAGTTTTACGACAAGCTGGACAGATTCTGCGCCCGGAACGAGCGTTACGGCATAAAGAACCTCATGCTTTACGTGGTAATAGGGAACGTGGCGGTGTACCTGCTGAGTATAATGGACTCGCGGCAGGTCATACTGAGTTTTCTTACGTTCAGCAGGTCCGGGATACTTCGCGGGCAGGTATGGAGGCTCCTGACGTACGTGCTGGTGCCCGACGTGGCGTACGGCTCCTCGGGAATGTTCAGTGCTCTGCTGTTCGCGATAATGCTGTATTTCTATTACACCATCGGCAAGATACTGGAACAGCGGTGGGGGTCGTTGAAGTTCACGCTGTTCTACTTCGGCGGCGTACTGATAACGGCGATAGCGGCGGTGCTGCTGAACGGGTACGCGTCCGCGTCCTACGTAAACCTGACACTGTTTCTGGCCTTCGCCACGATGTATCCCGACACGCGGGTGCTCTTCTTTTTCTTCATTCCCATAAAGATGAAATATCTCGCGTATGCGGCCCTGGCGCTGGAACTGCTGTCCGTTTTCATCAACGTACGGTCGTTCCCGGCCAACCTCCTGCCGCTGGCAGCCTTGGCAAATTACTGCCTGTTTTTCGCGCCTTTCATCAAGTCGGTATTCGCGTCAATGAAATACAGGCGTTCGGACAACGTGATAAACTTCAACAAAGCAAAGCACCAGGCGGAGCAGAAGGAGAAAAGCGCCCCGTACAGGCACAAATGCGCCGTTTGCGGCAGGACGGATACCGACCATCCGGAGCTTGAATTCCGCTACTGTTCCCGGTGCAACGGTTACTACTGTTATTGCGAGGACCATATAAATACCCACGTCCACATCCTGTAGCGCCGCGAACGTATTGTCGGTACAATAAAAGCCCCCGTGAAAAGCAGCCTTCGGGCTGTAGGTCACGGGGGCGTTTCTTATATGCCGGCAGCGCTGCTGTCGGGGAACACGGGACCTCGCCGCCACTCCATGCCCGCGGGGTATATCCTGTCCCCCGGGAGGGCCATATAGTGCAGGTCCGTGGCGGCGGACAGGGCGTCGAACTGCCGCCGGGCGGCGTACGGAAGTTTCTTTACCTCCGAAGCCCTTGAGATGATCGGGAGGGAGAAAGCGTCCCGGTTCCGGCGCAGGAACGCCCGTCCCCTGTCGGTGGCGCCCAGGAGCCTTATAAACGCGGGGGGCTGCTCAAAATAGGAGGCGTCGAGGTCCAGCAGGGCACACATTATCAGGCGCTGTATCCTCGTGCGCGCGTACCGCCTGGATTTTACGGCGTCGATCACCGCTTCCACGGAACAGGCGTTCCTGCACGCTGATTCCAGTTTGGCGTCAAGTCCCTCGGTGCACCGGGGGAGGGCGGCGAAATCACGCGCAGACATGGACCGCAGTTTCAGCATAAGGGCTTTCTGGCAGTTCTCCGCCCTGGCCGGGGCGTCGCCGGAGGAGATGAGCCGCCGTATCGCGTCGAAGGTGACGGCGGGGACCGTTCCCCTGAAGTCTTCCCCGTTCAGCACCGCCGCGCGGACGCGGGCGGAGCTCACCGGGTCCCGGGAAGCGGGGCGCCTGACGGTCATGGGCTCCATGGGGCTGTCCAGGTTCCGGATCGCTTTGAGGTACTCTATCCCCAGCAGGTTGTTGGGGGTGAGCAGCACCCTTGCCCCATCCCCCAGAATGGCGGACAGGGCCGTCTGGGCGGCGGAGGCGTAGGAAGCGCCCGAGTCCAGCGCCTGCCTGAGCAGCGGCGGGTACTCAGCGCTCAGTATGGCGTCGGCCGCGCGCATAAGGGGTTCGACGCTTCCGGACTCACTTCCGAAGGACAGGTACTTTGCCCCCATGGCATCCAGAGTCTGTACGCCTCTTACGGCAAACAGTTCGCCGGAGGAGAGGCTGCCGCTCAGGGGCAGTTCCACGACCACGTCAGCCTCGCTCAGGGCGCACGCGGCCCTGTCCCATTTGGGGAACATGGCAAGATCTCCCCTCTGGGTGAAGGAACCGCTCATGGCGCATATCACTACGGCGTCCTCTCCCGCGAGGCGGCGCGTCAGCCGTATATGGCGTACGTGGCCCAGGTGAAAAGGGTCGTATTCGCAGATTATGCCCACAGTATTTGAAAACGTCAATTTATCTCACCTGTTTTTTGCTCAAGCGTATTGAAATAACGCCGCATTTGGAATAATATAATTTGAAACGGCGGTTTTTCGCTGAAACCGTTCCGGATAACACCCGGCCCCGGATCGACCGGGGACGGGACTTTTCGGCAAATCAATAATAATAAACAATGGGGGTTTTGTAAATGAAGATATTCGTTATCAATGCCGGCAGCTCCTCGGTGAAGTACCAGCTCATCGAGCCGGAGACCGGCAACGTCCTGGCCAAAGGCCTTTGCGAGCGCATCGGTATGGACGCCGGGCACATAAAGCATACCAGCACAGGCAAACCCGTCTACGACGCGCTGGTGGATATGCCCGACCACGCCAAGGCCATCTCCGTGGTCATCGGCCTGCTCCAGGACAAGGAGTACGGGGTGATCTCCTCCCTGGACGAGATCGACGCCGTTGGCCACAGGGTGGTACACGGCGGCGAGGAGTTCTTCGAGTCTGTCCTTATAGACGATAAAGTACTTGCTTCCATAGAAAAATGCGTGCCCCTGGCCCCGCTCCACAACCCCGCCAACATCACAGGTATAAAGGCCTGCATGGAAGTGATGGGGTCCCTGCCCCAGGTGGCCGTGTTCGACACCGCTTTCCACCACACCATGGAAAAGAAAGCTTATATGTACGCGATCCCCTACGAGTTTTATGAGAAGTACGGGGTGCGCAAATACGGCTTCCACGGCACCTCCCACAGGTACGTGAGTTCCAGAATGGCACAGATGCTTGGCAAGCCCATTGAAGATCTCAAACTTATCGTCTGCCATCTGGGCAACGGTTCCTCCCTTTGCGCCGTGGATAAGGGCAAGAGCGTGGATACATCCATGGGCTTCACTCCTATGGACGGCCTGCCTATGGGCACACGCCCCGGCCACATAGACGCGGGAGCCGTCCTGCATATGATCATCAACTTTGGGATCAAGCCCGACGAGGTGCTGAATATACTCAACAAGAAATCCGGAATGCTGGGAGTATCCGGCGTGTCGTCAGACTTCCGTGACCTTGAGAAAGCAGCGTCAGAGGGAAATGAGAGGTCTGCCCTCGCCAGAGAGATGTTCTGCTACACCGTTAAGAAGACGATAGGCTCCTACATGGCTGCCATGGGAGGAGTGGACGCCATAGCCTTCGCGGGCGGCGTGGGAGAGAACGACAGCGGCGTGCGCGAGAGCATCCTCGAAGGGCTGGAGTGGTTCGGTATAGTGCTGGATAAAGAGAAGAACAACGGCTTCCGCTCCGAGGGCTTTATCTGTGCGGAGGAGTCTAAGGTCGCCCTGATGGTAGTCCCCACCAACGAGGAGCTTATGATCGCCCTGGATACCAAGGCAATAGTGGAAAAACTCTGATCGGGACCAGGAACGACCCGAGACGGCGGCCTGCAGCGTCCGATCTGCAGCACAGGCCGTCAGATCGCCTTTTCGTCCTTGACAACGCACGCAAATGGTGCTAACATTCTGGCAAATATCCGAAAAAGGCTATGAAGGGAATAAGGTACGGAATCTGACCTCAGCGAGCCGGGTGCGGTGTGAGCCGGCGGTGCGATCCGTGCGTATAGCTCATCCCGGAGCTGCCTGCCCGAATTTTTTAAGGCAGGACGCGGGGCCGCGTTACAGGCCGGGCTTTGATTGAAGTCTGCGAGGGGAGCGGGTGTGAGCCCTTCCTGAAACCGGAGTGGTACAGCGATATATTCGCCTCCGGCAGCGTATGCTGCCGGAGGTTTTTTTACCGTTTCCGGGGATCACGTCAGGCTGAGAAGGAGGAGATCATAATGAGAAAAGGATTCGAAAAATACAGACCTTTTGAGCCGGTCAGCCTGCCTGACCGCACCTGGCCGTCCAGGACGCTCCGCACCGCCCCGGTATGGTGCAGCATAGACCTGAGGGACGGCAACCAGGCTCTTCTTTCACCCATGAACGTGCTGGAGAAAACACGTTTCTTCGAGATGCTGACGTCCATAGGGTTCAGGGAGATAGAAGCCGGTTTTCCCTCGGCGTCGGACACGGAGTTCCAGTTTATAAGGAAGCTGATAGAGGAAGACCTTGTGCCGGAGGGCGTCAGCCTCCAGGTGCTCTCCGCGGCAAGGCCTAACCTGATAAAGCGCAGCTACGAGTCGATAGCGGGTGCCAGACGGGCGATAATGCATATCTGCAACCCGACGTCAGAGCTTCAGCGGCGAGTGGTGTTCAGGAAGGACGCCGAGGGAGTGGCCAGGATAGCCGAGGAGGCCGCAAAGGCCGTCAGGGAATACGGCGAGGAAGCGCAGGCCGCGGGCACGTCCATGACATATGAGTATTCACCGGAAAGCTTCACGGCTACGGAACTTGACTGCGCGCTTATGGTCTGCGACAGGGTGATGCGGCAGCTGGACGCCACAAAGGAGAGGAAGGTTATAATCAACCTGCCGGCGACGGTGGAAAACTGTATGCCCAACCAGTTCGCGGACCTGGTCGAGGCCTTCTGCAGGAGGCTGGAGGGCAGGGAAGCCGCGATAATAAGCGTCCATCCCCATAACGACAGGGGGACCGCGGTGGCCGCGGCGGAATTGGCCCTGCTGGCCGGGGCACAGCGCGTGGAGGGGACTATGTTCGGAAACGGCGAGCGCACCGGCAACGTGGACATCGTGACCCTGGCCATGAACCTCTGGTCCCAGGCGGTGGACCCGGGGCTCGACATGCACAATATAGGGCAGCTGCGTCAGATCTATGAGGACACTACGGGCATGGCCGTAGGTCCCCGCCACCCGTATTCGGGAGACCTGGTTTTCACGTCCCTCTCCGGCTCGCACCAGGACGCCATAAGCAAGGGGCTGGCCCATATGAAGGACGACAGGCCGAAGTACTGGGAGGTGCCCTATCTGCCGATAGACCCGGCCGACGTGGGCAGGCAGTATGAGCCGCTCATCCGGATAAGCAGCCAATCCGGCAAGGGAGGCGCGGCGTACATAATGCAGGTGCATTACGGGTACGACCTTCCCAGGGACATGCGCCCGGAGTTCGGGGCGCTGGTCACTGCGGCCTGCGACAGGGACGGCGGGGAACTTTCCCCGGACGAGGTGTACGAGATCTTCCAGCGTGAATACGTGGACACGCATAAATACTTTGAACTTGAGTCTTATCGGTTTGAGGAGCGCACTAACCGCTCCTCCGGCTCGGCGGTATGCTTTACCGGAGTGGTGCGGTGCGGCGGTGAACACGCTGAAGTATCCGGATGGGGCAACGGCCCTATAGACGCCTTTTTCGTGGCGGTGAGGGACCTGGATATCGGGGCGTTCACCTTTGAGAGCTACAGCGAGCACGCCATCTCCACGGGCTCGGACTCCAAGGCCGTGGCGTATATCAAGCTGAGGGCACCGTCCGGGAAGGACGTTTTCGGCGTTGGCATATCCCACAACATCAACGTGGCGCCTCTTAAAGGAGTGCTCAGCGCTGTGAACAGGGCAAAAAAACAGGGCCTGATATGAGAGTGGGGGAAAAAGCCTGCACTTTGAACTATGGCAATATACACTAATGATACTTCATATCTTGTTCATAATTTACCCATTTCTTTACCTCATTTGGTGAAAATATAGTAAAAAAATAAAGGGATTTTGTCGCTAACTATTGATTAATGCGAAAAAATATATTATCATGGTAGCCGGTTGGGATCATACGCCTGTGCGCACCCGGGCTGCCATGAGCTTTTTAAGCTTCGCGGCAGGGGCTGCGAGAAAGGACGGGCTGTATGGGAGAGAGCGTTCAGAAAGGGGAATTTCAGTGGCGAGCAAGTTGTTTCAGAGCGTTATAGTGCAGCTTTGCAAGGCAACGGACAGAAGCGTAGGCGTCATAGACTCAGAGGGCATAATCGTTGCCGCAAGCGATACTTCATATATAGGCCTTCCCTGGGTGGGGGCCATCGGAGCCATAACAGCAGCCGACGGCAAACCCGCGTTTTGGGAGGACAAGACTTTCCGTGTATTCTCTTCCAACGGACAGAGGATCGAGTACGCGGTATATATTTCCGGGACCGACGTTATGGCGGAGAGTTTCTCCCAGATGGCCGCCATAGCCCTCAGGATAGTCAAGGCCCACTGCGACGAAAAGTACGACAGGGCTACGTTCGTAAAAAACGTCATCACCGACAACGTGCTGCCGGGGGACGTGTACCTCAGGGCCAAGGAGCTGGGATTTGCCATCGACGTTATGAGGGCCGTGTTCCTTATCCGTCAGAACGAGAGGACAGACGCCGGCGTATTCGAAGCCGTACAGAGCGCGTTCGCCGACGGTGACGGCGATTACGTCCTGAATATAAACGAGACCGACGTCGTCTTCATAAAGCAGGTGGATGAGACGGTCACGGAGGAGTTCCTCTGTTCCTATGCCGAAAAGATAGAAGAAGAAATAGAGCGGGTCTGCGGCATAGAGGTCGTCATCGGCATCGGCAGCGTGTCCAACTACCTGCGCGAGGTGGCGGCGTCATTCAAGGAGGCCCAGGTGGCCATCCAGGTGGGACGCATCTTCTACACGGAGAAAAAGATAGTACATTACCAGAACCTTGGCATAGGCAGGCTCATCTATCAGCTGCCCATGACGCTCTGCGAGATGTTCCTGGCCGAGGTGTTCAAAAAGAACTCCATAGACACCCTGGATCAGGAGACCCTGTTCACCATACAGAAATTCTTCGAGAACAACCTGAACGTGTCCGAAACATCCAGGAAGCTGTTCGTGCACAGGAACACCCTGGTCTACCGCCTTGAGAAAATAAAGAAGCTCACCGGCCTGGACCTGAGGGAGTTTGACGACGCCATAGTATTCAAAGTTGCCCTTATGGTCAAAAAATACCTGGATTCCCGCGAAGGCAAGTCGTTCAGGGGCTGAGCCATGGTCCGCTTTTTAGACGTTTCCAAGGAGTATAAGAGCGGTACCCGGGCGCTGAACGGCGTGAGCTTCACCATAAGCGACGGGGAGATGGCTTTTCTGGTGGGGCCTTCCGGATCCGGAAAGTCCACAATAATACGCCTTATTAACGGGGAGACGAAGCCCACCTCCGGCAAGATAATGGTTAACGGATATAACCTCACGTCCCTGAGGCGGTCCGACATACCGTATATGAGGAGGACCCTGGGCGTCATATTCCAGGATTTCCGGCTCCTTGAGAAGAAAACGGTGTACGATAACGTGGCCTTCGCCATGAGGGTCATCGGCGCGCCCCGCAGGCACATCGCGGAAAGGGTGCCGTATGCCCTGGAACTGGTTGGCCTGACGGACTGCGCGTCCCGCATGCCGGACGAGCTGTCCGGCGGCGAGCAGCAGCGGGTGGCCATAGCCCGCGCCCTGGTAAACAGCCCCCGCATGATAATAGCCGACGAGCCTACGGGCAATCTGGACCCTGCCCGCAGCGTGGATATCATGAGGCTGCTGGAGAAGATAAACTCTCTGGGGACCACCGTTATGGTGGTCACCCACGAGAAGGCGCTGGTGGACAGCATGTCCAAACGCGTTATAGCAATAGACAGCGGCTGCATCGTCAGCGACGGGACAGGCGGGTATTTCGGCTATGAAGAATAAGAACGAAGCCCCCGTCAGGAAGGGGCATACCAACCCGGGATATTTCATATCCGAGGGCTTCAGAAGCGTTTTCAGACACGGGCTCATGTCTTTTGCCGCCGCGGTGATAGTACTGGCGTGCCTGCTCATAGGCGGCTGCTTCTTTATGGTCATAATAAACGCAAACGCCATCGTGACCGGGCTGGAGCAGGAAAACAAAGTGATAGTGTACGTGGACGAGACGTATACAGAGGCGGAGGCACGCAGTCTCGGTTCCAGGCTGAACCAGATCGAAAACGTCGCTTCCTGTACTTTCATGACCAGGAAGGAAGCCCTGGAGCAGTGGATAAGCAGGCAGGAGGATCCGGAACTGTTTGCCGGTACGGACGCTTCCGCCCTCAGGGACCGCTTTTATATAGTACTCGGTGATATCACGCAGATGGACTCCACCCTGCAGAGCCTGCGGGAGGTGGAGGGCGTAGCCAGGGTAAGTGCCTATATGGAGATGGCCAGGGGCTTCGCCGCGGTGAGGAACGTGCTCAGGGTGGTCACATACGGAATATCCGCTGTGCTGCTGGTGATATCGGTATTCATAATATCCAACACTGTAAAACTCGCCACGTTCAACCGGCGTGAGGAGATAGCCGTTATGAAGACGGTGGGGGCAACAAACGGATTCATTCGCTGGCCGTTCGTCATACAGGGCCTCATACTGGGCATCATATCGGCCGTGTCGGCTTTCGCGCTCCAATGGGTGGTTTATGATCTGGCGGAGAAGGCCATAGCCAGATCCGGCCTTCTGGAGATAACGACCGCTCTGCCGTTCATGTCGTTCGCTTATGTGCTCGCCCTGGGCGACCTTGCGGTAGGCGTGGCGGTAGGGGTGTTCGGGAGCGTGCTCGCCATAGGAAAATATCTTAAGAAATAGCTGCCCGCAGACAGGATCGGGCACGGGGTGACTGTATGTCGAAAAAAGGCAGAAAACTGTTTACTATCATCCTGATAGTGATACTGGCGCTGATGATAATACTTCCCACCGTGGCTATGATAATCTCGTACGCCAGGGCGGAGACCTCCGATGAGATCCAGGCCAGGATCGATTCGCTGAAAGAGTCCGCGCAGGGACTTTCAGACAGGATGGAGGAGCTGCAGGGTGAGATAGATACTATATCTGTCCAGGAACTCAGTACATCCGAACTTAAGGAAGCGCAGGACCGCCAGATCGAACTCACCCGCAGTGAGATCGAGAACACGGTGGCCCAGATGCAGCAGTACGGGCTTCTTATCGCCGCGAAACAGGATGAACTGGACGAGGCGGAAGAGCAGATGCGGACCCGGGAGCAGCAGCTGAACAGCCGGATCAGGGCTATGGAGGAATACGGCGACACTTCTTATCTGGCAATAATCTTCCAGGCCACCGATTTTGAGGACCTCCTGGGCAGGCTGGAGATGGTACGCGACCTCATGACATATGAAAAGAGCGTCCTCACCGCCATGGCCGAAGCCAGGGAGAAGATGGACGCGGCCAGGGCTTCCCTGGAGGAGAACAAGGCCGCGGTGGCAGAATCCCGGGCGCTGCTGGAGGAGCAGGAGCTCGAACTGCAGAGCCAGCTTGAGCAGTCCCAGGAACTGCTCATGAAGCTCCATAAGGAAAAGCAGGATTACGCCAGGGAGTACGAGGCTGTAGAGGCCCAGGAGAACGAGCTCTGGGACCAGATAGACGTCCTGGTGGAGGAGTACAGCAAAAAGAAGGCTGAAGAAGAGGAAGCGGCCCGCCTCGCGGCGCTGAAAGCCCTGGAGGAGCAGAAGCGCAGGGAGGAAGAAGAAGCCGAGCGGCGCAGGCAGGAGGAAGAGGCCAACCGCAGGCAGGAATCCTCCGGTTCTTACGACTCTTCCGATGACTGGGGCGATGATTACTACTATTATACGGGCAGCGGCACGGACGAGTCCTTCGCCTGGCCGGTGGACTGTTACGAGATAACCTGCCCCTACGGGATGAGGCTGCACCCGATACTCGGGGTGTGGAAGCTCCATACCGGGGTGGATATCGGCGCGTGGTACGGACAGACCATCACCGCCGCCAAGGGCGGCTGGGTGGTAGCCTCCGACGAGAATTATGCCTACGGCAACTACGTAGTCGTTTCCCACGGGGACGGGGTGACCACCCTCTACGCCCATATGAGCGAACGCGCCGTGTCCCAGGGGGACTACGTGGTACAGGGCAGCGTTCTTGGATACGTTGGCAGCACCGGCTATTCCACGGGGCCGCACCTGCACTATGAGATACGCATAGACGGCGACTATACAGACCCCCTGGACTATTACTCGCTGACGTTTACGATGGTCTGAGCACGCACTGTAAAAAGCCGCTTGACACGCGGGCAGTATATACTTTATTATAACCGTAAATCTCCCCCGCCACGCGCGGGGGAGGAGCGTATATCCAGACACTTCTTTTGCCCCGGCGGGGGCAAAGTAATGAGTGAACGGCCTTTAGGCCGTTTAATTGTTGTTGACAGACAGAATCTTTATCGGCATAAGCCGGGGAAAGGACGGACATCCATGGCAAAGGAGTATAAAGTAACGGCTGCCAGGCTGGAGGGCCTGCAGGAGGAACTCAAATATCTCAAAACCGTTCGTGAAAAAGAGGTCGCAGCGCAGATAAAAGAGGCCCGCTCCTTCGGCGACCTGTCGGAGAACAGCGAGTACGACGAGGCAAAAAACGAACAGGGCAAGCTTTATTCCCGTATCGCCGAGATAGAGAATATACTCGCGAACGCTGTGGTCATCGCGGAGGAGCCCGTGGCGGATGACGCGGCGAACGTGGGTTCAAAAGTAAGGGTGAAGGACGAAGAGACCGGAGAAGAAGAGGAATACACCATCGTGGGTTCCCAGGAGGCGGACCCCATGAACGGCCGGGTATCCGAGGATTCCCCCTTTGGCAGCGCTCTCATCGGCAAGACAGTGGGAGAGAAGTTCTCTTTTGAGGCGCCTATAGGTACGCTCACGTACCAGGTGCTCGCCATAGATTAGAATACGCGCCGGGAACGACGTACGGAGGAATACGGTTATGACAGACGACCCTGTTAGGACAGAAAGTATACAAGAGGAGAACGAGAACCTGTCTGAGCTGCTGGCTATCCGGCGCGGCAAGCTCAGGGAGCTTTGCGCTTCGGGCAGGGACCCCTTTGAGATAACGCGTTACGAGCGTACCCACTGGTCAAAGCAGGTGCTGGAAAACTTCGACGCGCTTGAGAACGCCGAGGTAAGCGTGTGCGGCAGGATAATGAGTATGAGGGGGATGGGCAAGGCCTCATTCTTTCATATCCAGGACGGTATGGGCACCCTGCAGCTTTACGTGCGCGTAAACGACGTGGGCGAGGAGGAATACGCCCGGTTCAAAAAGCTGGATATCGGCGATATTATCGGCGCCAGGGGGACGGTGTTCCGCACGAAGCGCGGAGAGATCTCCGTGCACTGCACCGGAATAGAGCTGCTAGCAAAATCACTGCTGCCCCTGCCGGAGAAGTACCACGGTATGACGAACACTGAACTCAGGTACAGGCAGCGCTACGTAGACCTGATCATGAACCCGCAGTCCAGGCGGACTTTTGAGGTGAGGAGCAGGTTCATATCGTATATACGCAGTTATCTGGACGCCAGGGGCTATATGGAGGTAGAGACGCCCGTACTGAATACCATTTCAGGAGGGGCAGCCGCGAGACCGTTCGTGACGCACCACAATACCCTGGATATAGACATGTACATGCGTATAGCCACCGAGCTGCACCTTAAGCGGCTCATAGTGGGCGGCATAGAGCGCGTTTATGAGATCGGGCGCATTTTCCGCAACGAGGGCATGGACCCCAAACACAATCCCGAGTTTACGTCGGTGGAGCTGTACGAGGCGTACACGGATTTCCACGGCATGATGGACATCGCCGAGGGGATACTGTCAGGAGCCGCGAAAGAGATACTGGGATCCTACAACGTCCAGTGGCTGGGATACGATATCGACCTGACCCCGGCTGGAAGCGTATGACCATGGCGGAGGCCGTGCGTGAATACGTGGGGGTGGACTTTGACGCGGTCTCAGACGACGCGCAGGCCGTGGCCGCGGCCAAAGCCGTGGGCGTGGAGCTGGCGGACACCGCCGACAGGACCTGGGGCAACGCGCTGTACGCCTGCTTCGACCAGAAGGTGGAAGAACATCTTATACAGCCCACGTTCATAACCATGTACCCGGTGGAAGTGTCTCCCCTGGCTAAGCGAAGCCCCGCAGACCCCAGGCTTACAGAGAGGTTCGAGTTCTTTATATGCGCCAACGAGATGGGCAACGCTTTTTCGGAGCTGAACGACCCCATCGACCAGCGCCGCCGCTTCGAGAAGCAGCTTGAACTCAGGGAGCGCGGTGACGACGAGGCCGAGATGCTGGACGAGGACTTCCTCAACGCCATGGAGTACGGCATGCCCCCCACGGGCGGCATGGGCCTGGGGATAGACAGATGTGTCATGATGCTGACGAATACCTCCACCATAAGGGACGTTATCCTCTTCCCGACAATGAAACCCTTAAAGTCTGAGGAGAAGCTCGCGACTGGTCCGATTGCTCCGGAATTTGAGCCTGAAGAACATGCCCACGAGGAGCCTGTGGCACCTGTAGAAGAAGAAAAAATAGACTTCTCCAACGTCGTGATCGAGCCGCTTTTCGAGGATCAGGTCGACTTTGAGACCTTCTCCAAGAGCGATTTCAGAGCCGTTAAGGTGCTTGAATGTGAGGCTGTTCCGAAGTCCAAGAAGCTTCTGAAGTTCACTCTGGATGACGGTTCTGGGACTCATAGGACGATATTAAGCGGCATTCACGCTTATTATGAGCCTGAGCAGCTGATCGGAAAGACCTGCATTGCCATCGTCAACCTGCCTCCCAGGAAGATGATGGGCATCGACTCCTGCGGCATGCTGATCTCAGCCGTTCATAAGGAAGGCGAGGAAGAAAAGCTCCATCTTCTGATGGTCGATCCTCACATCCCGGCAGGCGCAAAGCTATATTAAAGCTGACGGGCAAAAAACAGATAGATTTCAGGGTCGTATGCCAATTTGTATGCCAATTTAAGCCACGAATATGCCACGACTCATGAAACAAATCTGCGATTCTGCTAAGTCGACCTAAATAGTTTAAAAAGTGTTATTACGTTTGAGCCTGCTGAAAAGAATCGGCAGGCTCAAATTGTACTAACCGGTATTCAACAATCCGGATTTATGGAGATGATTGATTGAACGAGTCGGAACTCTATAAAGAGCTTAGCGCATTGACAAAGGATAGGGCTAAATGGGAAGAGAGCATTCCATATGTTTCATCTCTCCTTACTCATAAATCCGTGAGAATACAGGCAAAAGCTCTCTGGCTGCTCGGTGAAATGGGTCTTATCTACCCTCAGCTTGTGCAGGACGCACTCCCTTCAATCATTTCATTTCTTGATAGCTTGGAGCCACTTTTGCGGGAACGTGCGGTCAATGCTCTCGGAAGGATCGGACGGGGCAGTTATAAAGTTATAGAACCGTACTGGGAGAATCTGTTCCGTTTTGCGAACGATGAAAAACCAAAGGTCAGGCTGAGCTTTATCTGGGCATCAGAAAACATCGCCACAAATACGCCCGATATTTATGAAGAATATATGCCGATATTTGAGGAGCTTCTGAATGACGCGGATGACAAGGTCAGAATGGAAGCGCCGGAGATATTCCGTGTTCTCGGCAAACGCAGACCGGAGTTCGTTCAGCCTTATATGGAACAGCTCCAGCAAATATCAGAAACCGACGAGAACCGTGTAGTAAAAATACACTGTCTGGGTGCAATCAAGGCGACAGTATCGAAGTAAACAACTTCTCATTTGTCTAGCAGAATTAACTGAATACTCGAAAGGTCTGATGGGTAACTGTCAGG
>JAFWGE010000022.1 GCA_017512485.1 Oscillospiraceae bacterium | reverse complement strand
TCGACGGGGACGATCCTCCGATCGATCCAGCAGCGGTGACGGAACAGTACGCGGCGCTTATGCGTGCCGTTGGCGAACGAAATTGCCGCATCGTCGGCCGCCGTGCCGGCTCCGTATAACTGAACAATATACGCCCGCCCCGTTCAAACGAACCGGAACGGGACGGGCGCAGCCTATCTGATATTGGTTATTCCATACTATCCAAAAACCTTCTCAGCCGCACCAGGGCTTCATTGAGGTCCTCCATGCTCGCGGCGTAGCACATGCGCACGAAACCCTCGCCGCCGGGGCCGAAGGCGCTGCCGGGAATGGCAGCCACCCGCTCGGCGCGCAGGAACCGCTCGCAGAAGTCCTCGCTCGTGAGGCCCGTGGAGCGGATGTCGGGAAAAACGTAGAAGGCCCCCTTGGGCTCGTAGCAGGCCAGGCCCGCCTGCCTTAGCCCGTGGACCAGGAAGCGGCGGCGGCGGTCGTATTCCGCGTGCATGGTCTCGATGTCCTTGTCCCCGCTGCGCATGGCCTCGATGGCGGCGTATTGGCTGGTGGTGGGGGCGGACATGATGCCGAACTGGTGGATCTTCACCATCTGCCTGATGGCGTCCCGGGGGGCGCAGAGGTAGCCCAGCCGCCAGCCGGTCATGGCGTAGGCCTTCGAGAAGCCGTTGACCACGACGGTCCGGTCATAGAGCGAGGGAAGGGAAGCGGGGGAGCAGTGCTTCCCACCGTAGGTCAGCTCCGCGTAGATCTCGTCGGAAATGACGGCCACCCGGGTGCCCTTCAGTATCTCCGCGACGGCCTCCAGGTCCGCCTTTTCCATGACGCCGCCCGTGGGGTTGCAGGGGTAGGGCAGCACCAGGACCTTGGTTCTGGCGGTCAGCGCGCCCTTCAGCAATTCCGGCGTCAGTTTGAAATCGTCCTCCTGCCGCGTTTCCACATAGACGGGCGTACCCCCGGCCATGATGGTGAGGGGCCCGTAGCACACAAAGCTGGGGGTGGGGATGATGACCTCGTCCCCCGGCTCCAGCAGCATCCGCAGGCTCAGATCGATGCCCTCGGAGCCGCCCACGGTGACGATGATCTGCCCCGTCGGATCATAGCGGAGGCCGAAGCGGCGCAGCATGTATTTGGCGATCTCCTGCCGCAGGGCCATCATGCCCGCGTTGGGAGTATATTTGGTAAAGCCCTTCTCCAGGGAATAGACCCCCGCGTCCCGGATGTGCCAGGGGGTCTGGAAATCCGGCTCGCCCACGCCGAGACTGATGGCGTCCTCCATGGTCTCCAGCAGGTCGAAGAATTTGCGGATGCCGCTGGGCTTCAGCTCCGTCACCTTTTTGGCAATCAGCTCCCGGAACTCCATCAGCAGAATTCCATCCTTTCCTCCTGCAGGGGCTGGATCTCGAAGGACACGCCCTTTTCTTTGTATTTTTTCAGAATAAAGTGGGTGGCGGTGCCGGTTACGCCCTCGATGGTGCTGAGGCGGGCGGAGACGAAGGTGGCCACGTCCTTGAGGGTGCGCCCGGTGATGGTCACAACGAAATCGTAGGCCCCGGACATGAGGTACATGCTTTCCACTTCCTCAAACTGATAGACCCGCTCGGCGATGCGGTCGAAACCGTCCCCACGCTGGGGGGTGACCCGCACCTCGATCAGGGCCGTCACCAGCTCCTCCCCGGTGCGGTCCCAGTCGATCATGGCGTTGTAGCCCAGGATGACCTCGTCCTTTTCCAGGGCGGCGATCTCCTCCTTTACCTCCGCCGGTTCCCGGCCCAGCATGGCGGCCAGGGCTTCCGGTGTGGTGCGGCAGTCCTTCTCCAAAAGCTTCAGCAGCTCCGTATGTTTGTCCATGGCGTCCTCTCTTCCGCGGCAATGCGCGAGTTTATATAATACTCTATTCTATGTATTATACTCCATCCGCGGCGGTTTCGAAACAACCAAAAGAGGGTTTTAGTCATCTTTTTCAAACGAGTGAATTCCCAAAGTAAATTCCACTGTGGAATTACTTCGGGATTTCAGTCGAATACTGTTTTTGCCGCATAAAGGGTATGCTGTATTGACAATCCGGGGAGCAGCGGATAATATTATTTATTCAGACGGCCGGGTCTGTCCCATACGGGATCATAATACAGGGAAAGGAAACAGATAACATGGCAGGCGATAAGAAGCAGGTAGAAAGCATTACCTCCATGAAGGAGGATTTCGCCCAGTGGTATACGGACGTGGTGACGAAGGCGGAGCTTATAGATTACTCCAGCGTCAAGGGGCTCATGGTAATGAGGCCTTACGGGTTCGCCATCTGGGAGAACATACAGAAGGAGCTCGACAGCCGGTTCAAGGCCACCGGGCATGAAAACGTCCAGATGCCCATGCTCATCCCGGAGTCCCTGCTTCAGAAGGAGAAGGACCACGTGGAAGGGTTCGCCCCCGAAGTCGCGTGGGTGACGATGGGGGGCAGCGAGGAACTCGCCGAGAGGCTCTGCGTGCGCCCCACATCGGAGACGCTGTTCTGTGAGCACTGGCAGCACGTGGTGCATTCATGGAGGGATCTGCCCAAGCTTTACAACCAGTGGTGTTCTGTTCTCCGCTGGGAGAAGACCACACGCCCGTTCCTTAGGGGCAGGGAGTTCCTGTGGCAGGAAGGGCACACACTCCACGCCACCGCTGAGGAGGCCATGGAGGAGACCCTGCGCATGCTGGAGATATATGCCGACGTGGCGGAGAACTGTCTGGCCATGCCCGTTATACGGGGCAGGAAGACTGACAAGGAAAAATTTGCCGGCGCGGAGGCCACGTATACCATCGAGTGCATGATGCACGATCATAAGGCCCTTCAGGGAGGTACGTCCCACTATTTCGGCGACGGCTTTGCCAAGGCTTTCGACATATGTTTCGCGGACAAACAGAATAAACTTACCGCGCCGCATCAGACCTCATGGGGGATGTCCACGCGTATAATAGGCGGTCTCATCATGACGCACGGAGACGACAACGGCCTGGTCCTGCCGCCGAAGATAGCGCCTGTGCAGATAGTCATAGTGCCCGTGGCCAGCCACAAGCAGGGTGTGACGGAGGCCGCGCAGGAACTCTGCGGGAAGCTGAAGGAGGCGGGCCTGCGCGTAAAACTGGACGACAGCGACCAGAGCCCCGGCTGGAAATATGCCGAGCACGAGATGAAGGGCGTGCCCCTCAGGCTGGAACTGGGGCCCAGGGACATTGCGCAGGGAGTCTGCGTTATGGCCAGGAGGGACAACTCCGATAAGGTCACCGCGTCCCTTGAAGGCATAGAGAAAAGCTGCGCCGACATGCTGGACGCCATCCAGGCGGATATGTACTCCAGGGCCCTGGAGAACCTCAAAGGGAATATCAGGCCCGCGTACTCTCTGGAAGAGGCGGCGGAGATCATAAGCACGAAAGGCGGCTTTATAAAGAGCATGTGGTGCGGCGGCCTTGAGTGTGAACTTAAAATGAAGGACGTGGCCGGGGTCTCATCGCGCTGCATGCCTTTCGAGCAGGAGCACCTGGGCGACGTATGCCCCATATGCGGCAAACCCGCCGTAACGTCCATCATTTGGGGAGTCGCCTATTAAAGCCCGGGCCGGAGATAATCGACCGCAGAGATATGAAGCCATTCTTTTAAGGAGAAACAAATGTCTGACAACGTTGTCCACGCCGAGATCGACAGCCTGACATACGGTGAATTCAGGCAGGCCACAAGGAGAGTGACCATCCGTATCGCAGCCCTTGCGGTCATCGCCGGTGAAGTCGCTGCCATACTGGCATGCTCCATATTCCGCGCCAGCCTGTGGGCGGCTCTGATCATACCCGCGGCAGCCCTGGCGATATCGCTGCTGGTGTCCGGTGTTTCGACAAAGAACCGATACACCAGGAACCGTTCCGCCCTGTCCAATATCCGCTACACGTTCGACAACAGGGGATTTACCGTCTCCAACGGCAGGAACACCGAGAAGTGCCGGTGGAACGGGATAATGCGTATGGATATGGACCCAAAGTGTATATTCATTTATCCGAACAGAAGCTCCGTCAACGTTATACCCCGCCGGTGTCTGGCAAAAGGGGACGGCGATAAGATAATGAAGATGTATCAGGACGCTTTGCCCAAGACGGGCAAAAAGTAATACCGGGAACAAACGTACGCGAATCTGCGTCTAACCGGGCAGATAAACCAAGGAAGGGTTGATCATCATGAAAAAACGTTTTGTCGCTGTCCTGGCTGCGGTACTGGTCATGGCTCTGGCACTTTGCGGATGTTCCAAGGGCTATGACAACGCCGGAAGCTATGCCAAAAACGAATCGGCGTATTCAGGCGGTTACGCGGCCTCGTCGGGCGCGTACTCCGACGGGTACGATTCCGCGGAGTATGAAGCGCCGAAGGAGGAGTCCACTGACTCGGGGACCGGGAACCTGTCGACGGACCTGTCCAAGATGAGCGCCGGTGCGTCCCAGAAGATGATCTATACCGCCTGGGCGGAGATCCAGACGATAGATTTTGACGGGACCATCGCCAGCCTGGAGAGGATGATAGACGCCAACGGCGCTTTCCTGGAGTCATCCAGCATCAGCGGAAAGAGCTACTATGATACATATTATTCTTCATCCACGCTCAGACGGGCCTTCTATGAAGTGAGGGTGCCCGCGGAGAGGTTCTCGGGTATGAAGAACGACCTGGGGCAGCTGGGATACGTAACGAACCTGAGTTCGGACGCCCAGAATATCACCACCCAGTACACCGACGTGGAGTCCCGGCTGCTGTCGCTCAGGACCCAGGAGGAGAGGCTCCTGGCGCTTCTGGAAAAAGCGGAGACAGTGGAGGATATCATCACCATTGAGCAGACCCTGTCTGAATCCAGGTACGAGATCGAGGCCCTGACTTCCACCCTGCGAAATTACGACAGCGAGATAAGCTACAGCACCATCAACATAACCATCAATGAGGTGGAGGAGATCGTGCCCGTACAGCAGGTCAGGGTCTCTTACGGAGAACGCATAGCCGCCGCGTTCAAAAACTCCGTGCAGTCCGCAGTAAGCGCGGTGAAAGACGCGATAGTGTATATCATTGAGGCGATACCCATCCTTATAGTGGTCGTCATCGGGTGTGCGCTGGCCCTGGTGGTCCTGGTGCTCATAATCCGGCTGCTGAAGGCCATAGTGATGAAGACCTCCGGCAAGGAGCGCAAAAACGGCGGAAAAAAGTCCCGCCGCAAAAAAGACAAAGAGAAGAAGGATACCGGTAAGACGGAGCCCGCCGCTGCGCAGAGCCCCGCGGATGAAGCCCCGCATGAAGACGGGGAGGACGGACCGGCCGCCCTATGATCCGCGGCGGCGGCGATAAGGAATAATGTGAGAAATATCTCATCAAAATTTATATAAAATATCAAAAAAACCGGAAGCTCCCCCTTGACACAAGGGGGAGCTTTTGATATACTGTGCGGGCGCGCTAATGGGGACATTATGCCCAAAAGGCGCAAAAAACAGAACAGGGCAGTCCGGGGCCCTTATCCCGGACGGTGCGATGAACCGGGAGATTGCGGTATTTGCCGGTAACTTTCGGGGAGTATGTCCGTTTATCGGGCGGCTGTGGGATCAAAACCGGCCGTATTCGTCGGTTTTCTTATTGTGACCCTTTGGACACGCACGGCGTCGTGGTAAGAAAGATCCCCCGTGCGCTCAGACGTACGACTTAAGGAGGAAACTAATCAATGGCACAGAACAAGGAAATGATCCGTATCAAACTCAAGGCGTATGACCATCAGCTCATCGACCAGAGCGCCGAAAAGATAGTTGAGACAGCGAAGCGCACGGGAGCCGAGGTCAGCGGGCCCATACCCCTGCCCACAAGGACAGAGGTCGTAACCATCCTTCGCGCGGTGCATAAGTACAAGGACAGCCGCGAGCAGTTCGAGCGCCGCACCCACAAGAGACTGATCGATATCCTCAGGCCGAACCAGAAGACCACAGAGGCCCTCATGGCCCTCAATCTTCCCGCCGGCGTTGAGATTGAGATAAAGCTTTAAGTCCTGTCCGCGCCGAGGGCGCGGGAGGTCATGTTGGCGGAAGTCAACCAATAACCGTTAAGGAGGAAAACACATGCGCAAAGTCATAATCGGCAAAAAGGTCGGCATGACACAGATCTTTGACGAGGCCGGAAAAGTAGTGCCCGTCACAGTTGTGGAAGCCGGTCCCTGTGTTGTAGTCCAGAAGAAGACCGTCGAGAAAGACGGGTACAGCTCCGTGCAGCTGGGCTTCGAGGACGCGGCGGAGAAGAAATTCAACAAGCCCGAAGCGGGCCATTTCAAAAAGGCGGGAGTGCCCTTCAAGAAATATCTCAAGGAGTTCCGTCTTGACGACGCCGAGAACATGAACGTTGGGGACACCATCACAGCTGACGTATTTGCCAAGGGAGACAAGATCGACGTCACCGGCATCAGCAAAGGTAAGGGATACGCCGGTGTTATCAAGAGATATGGCGCTCAGCGCACCCCGACTTCCCACGGCGGCGGCCCTGTGCATCGCCACGCGGGCTCCATGGGTTCCGGTACAGACCCCTCGAGGATACGCAAGGGCAAGATCGGCGCCGGACACATGGGCGTCGAGCAGGTCACGGTGATGAACCTCGACGTGGTCCAGGTGGACAGCGAACTCAACATGATAGATGTCCGCGGCGCGATCCCCGGTCCCAAGGGCGGCATCGTTTATCTGAGGAACACTTCCAAGACCGCCCGCGAGAAGAAAGGCCCGGCCGCCTCCATAAGCAAGAACCCGCAGAAGAAGTCGGCCCGCGGCTAAGAAAGGAGAAAGTCAGATGCCTAAAGCAACTGTTTATAATATGGCAGCAGTGCCCACCGGCGAGATCGAGCTCTCCGATGCCGTATTCGGCATTGAGCCCAACACCAGCGTGATGCACGAGGCCGTGAAGAACCATCTGGCAAACTGCCGTCAGGGCACGCAGAGCGCCCTCACCAGAGCTGAGGTAAGCGGCGGCGGAATAAAGCCCCTTCGCCAGAAGGGCACCGGCCGCGCCCGTCAGGGTTCCACCAGAGGACCGCACTACACCCACGGCGGCGTGGCGTTTGCACCCAAGCCCAGAGATTACGGCTACAGAATGAACAAAAAACAGAGGCGCCTCGCCATCCGCAGCGCCCTGTCCGCGAAGGCCGCCGAAGGCAAGATCATCGTCATTGACGACCTGAACATGAGCGAGATCAAGACCAAGACCTTTGCGGGTCTTATCTCCAAGCTGGATGCTGGGAAGAAATCCCTCGTAGTTCTGCCGGAAGTGCGTGAGAACGTCATAAAGAGCGCCGACAACATCCCCGGCGTGACCACAACGCTCTCCACCATAATCAGCGCCTACGACATACTGAACCACGACAGCTTCATCGTAGACAAGGCCGCTCTCCAGACGATAGAGGAGGTGTTCGCATGAAATCACCGTACGATATCATTCGCCGCCCGGTCATCACCGAGCGCTCCATGGAGGCCGTCGACGACAAAAAATACGTCTTCGAGGTAGCGAAGGATTCCACGAAGCCCGAGATCAAAAAGGCAGTTGAGGAGATCTTCAAGGTCAAGGTCCTGAAGGTCAACACAATGAACATCCAGGGCAAGCTGAAGCGCACCGGGCGCTATCCCGAGGGACGCAGGCCCGCGCGGAAAAAGGCGATAGTCACCCTCTCGCCCGATTCCAAGAGCATTGAATTCTTTGAAGGAATGGTATAAGAGGAGGTTGAAAACAGATGGCCATTAAAAGCTATAAGCCGACGACTCCGTCAAGAAGGCACATGACTGTTTCGGCCTTCGATGGAGTGGACAAGAAGGCCAGGCCGGAGCGCAGCCTTACACAGACGCTCAACAAACACGCCGGCCGAAACTCATACGGCCGTATAACCGTCCGCCATCAGGGCGGCGGCGGAAAGAAGATCTACCGTATAATCGATTTCAAACGCGACAAGACGGATATGCCCGCGAAAGTGCTCCGTATCGAGTACGACCCCAACCGCAGCGCTTTCATAGCCCTTGTCGAGTATACCGACGGCGAGCGCCGTTACATCCTTGCCCCCGTAGGCCTCACCCAGGGGATGGAGGTCATCTCCTCCGCGTCTGCCGATATCAAGCCGGGCAACTGCCTGCCTATCAGCAACATCCCCGTAGGTACGATCATCCACAACATAGAGCTCTACCCCGGAAAGGGAGGACAGCTCGTCCGCTCGGCCGGTGAATCCGCCCAGCTGATGGCGAAAGAGGGCAAGATGGCCAAGATAAGGCTCCCCTCCGGAGAGGTCCGTTTCATCCGCATGAACTGTATGGCCACCATCGGCCAGGTGGGCAACATAGACCACGAGAACATCCACATAGGCAAGGCCGGAAGAAAGCGCCACATGGGCGTGCGGCCTACGGTCCGCGGTTCCGTCATGAACCCGGTGGACCACCCCCACGGCGGCGGCGAGGGCAAGAGCCCGGTGGGACGTCCCGGCCCTGTTACCCCTTGGGGCAAGCCGGCTCTCGGTTATAAGACCAGGAAGAGCAAGAATATCAACGATAAGTATATCGTCAAGCGCCGCAACGCTAAGTAAGGAGGCTGAAGTATGAGCAGAAGTATAAAAAAAGGTCCCTTTGCGGCACCGGAGCTGCTGAAGCGCGTCGACGAGCTCAACAAGACCGGCGAGAAGAAAGTCCTTCGCACCTGGTCCAGAGCCTCCACGGTTTTCCCCTCTTTTGTCGGACACACGTTCGCGGTCCACGACGGACGCAAGCACGTGCCGGTCTACATCACAGAGGATATGGTCGGCCATAAACTGGGAGAGTTCGTACCAACCAGAACATTCAGAGGTCACTCCGGCGGCAAGACCTCCAATACGAAGTGAGGAGGCAGAGCATGGAAAGCAGAGCAAGCGCCCAGTATGTGAGGATGTCCCCCAGAAAGGTACGCCTCGTGTGCGATATTATCAGGGGCAAAGATACGAAACAGGCTTTCGCGATCCTTGACGCGACACCCAAGGCGGCAGCCGAGGTGATCCGCAAGGTCCTCAAGTCCGCGGTGGCAAATGCCGAGAACAATTTTGGTATGGATCCCGACAACCTCTATATATCCAAGATATATGCCGACGGCGGTATGATAATCAAAAGATATCAGCCCCGCGCAAAGGGCAGAGGCTACAGGATCAACAAGAGAACCTCGCATATAACCATCGTTGTAGAGGACAAGGAATAGGAGGGCACACATGGGTCAGAAAGTAAATCCCCACGGCCTTCGCGTGGGCGTCATTAAAGACTGGGATTCCCGCTGGTACGCCAAGAACGAGAACGTAGGCGACCTTCTGGTCTCCGACTATAAAATCAGAGAATACCTCAAGAAGACCCTCTATTCCGCCGGTGTGCCGAGAATAGAGATCGAACGTGACAACGCGAAAGTGCGCATCTTCCTCCACTGCGCCAGGCCCGGCGTCGTTATCGGCAGGGGCGGCGCGGAGATAGAAAAGCTCCGCCTGCAGCTCGAGAAGATGATAGGCAAGCCCGTAGCGCTGAACATCGTGGAAGTCCGTTCGCCGGACCTCAACGCCCAGCTCGTTGCCGAGAATATCGCCCAGCAGCTGGAGAAGAGGATATCCTTCCGCCGCGCTATGAAGCAGGCTATCCAGAGGGCCACCCGCCTGGGCGCCCGCGGCATCAAAGTTGCCTGCTCGGGCCGTCTCGGCGGAGCTGAGATAGCCAGAAGCGAGCATTACCACGAGGGCACGATCCCCCTGCAGACTCTCCGCGCGGACATCGATTACGGTTTCGCCGAGGCCGCCACTACCTACGGCCGCATCGGAGTCAAGGTGTGGATATACAAAGGCGAGATCCTCAGCTCCACCCTTCGCGAGAACAAGCTGGAGGAGACAGCCCAGCGCCGTGACCGCCGCGACCGCCGCGACCGCAGGGATCGCGACCGCAGGTCCAACGAGGGCGGATACAGACCCAGGCCCCAAGGCCAGGGCGGCTATAACAGCAGGCCTCAGGGCCAGGGCGGATACAACAGGCCCCAGGGCCAGGGCGGCTATAACAGCAGACCTCAGGGCCAGGGAGGATACAACAACAGGCCCCAGGGCGGATACAACAGGCCTCAGGGAGGCTACAACCGTCCCGCGAACCCGGCTCCCGCAGCCGATAAACCCAGGGAAGGGGGCAGCAACTAATGCTGATGCCTAAAAGAACCAAGTACCGCAGGGTTCACCGCGGACGTATGACCGGAAAAGCCATGCGCGGCAACAAGGTGAACTACGGCGAGTTTGGCCTGGTGGCCGTGGAGCCGGCCTGGGTCAAGAGCAATCAGATCGAGGCAGCCCGTATCGCCATGACCCGCTACACTAAGCGCGGCGGCCAGGTCTGGATAAAAATATTCCCGGATAAGCCCGTGACGCAGAAGCCTGCCGAGACCCGTATGGGTTCCGGAAAGGGATCGCCCGAGTACTGGGTGGCCGTTGTGAAACCCGGCCGCGTCATGTTCGAGATTGCCGGCGTTCCTGAGGACGTTGCAAGGGAAGCCCTCCGTCTTGCCAGCCACAAGCTCCCCATGAAGACGAAGATAGTGAGCAAGGCCGAGACGGATTCGCAGACAGGTGGTGTATGAGATGAAGGCAAATGAAGTCAGGCAGATGTCCCCGGCAGAGCTGGAAAAGAAACTGAGCGAGCTCAAAGAGAACCTTTTCACGCTCAGGATGCAGCACGCTGTGAACCAGTTGGACAATCCCCTTAAAATACAGTCGGTCAAAAGAGATATTGCCCGAGTCAAGACGATTATACGCCAGAACGAGCAGCGGCACGACGCATAAGGCAGTAAAGGAGACAGAGCGTAATGAACGAGGAAAAAAGGAATTTCCGTAAAACACGGACCGGCACCGTCGTTTCCGACAAGATGGACAAGACGGTAGTCGTAGCCATTCAGGATCGTGTCGCGCACCCCCTTTACAAGAAGATCGTCAAGCGGACGTATAAGCTGAAAGCCCATGATGAGAACAACGAGTGCCACAGCGGCGACCAGGTCAGGGTCATGGAGACCAGGCCCCTTTCCAAGGACAAGAGATGGCGCGTAGTTGAGATCATCCGTAAGGCTCAATAGGAGGCAGCGATATGATTCAACAGGAAACTTACCTCCGTGTCGCCGACAATACCGGCGCCAAGGAGCTTAAAACGATCCGTGTTCTGGGCGGATCAAGACGCAAATACGGAAACATCGGGGACGTGGTCGTAGCGTCCGTCCGCAAGGCCAATCCCGGCGGCACCGTCAAGAAGGGTGAGATCGTCAGGGCTGTCATAGTGCGTTCCGCCAAGGGCGTGCGCAGGGCCGACGGCACATACGTACGTTTCGATGAGAACGCGGCTGTCATAATCAGGGAGGACAAGAATCCCCGTGGCACCCGCATATTTGGCCCCGTAGCCAGGGAGCTGCGCGAGAAGGATTACATGAAGATCCTCTCTCTCGCTCCCGAGGTCATTTGAGGGAGGCAGACATGAACAGCTTAGGCATTAAGAAAGGCGATACGGTCGTCGTAATATCCGGCCGTGAAAAGAACAAGAAGGGCAAGGTGCTCTCCACCTCATTCAAGGACGGCACGGTGATCGTCGAAGGCGTAAACATCGTAAAACGCCATACCCGTCCCCGCAAGCAGGGCGATCCCGGCGGGATAATCGAAAAGCCCGCCGCGCTGCGTGCCTGCAAGGTCATGCGCGTGTGCCCCAAGTGCGACAAGCCGACCCGTACCTCCTGGACGGTCGTAGACGGCGGAGAAAAAGTCCGTGTCTGCAAAAAGTGCGGCGCACAGATCTGAGGATGGTAATGGAATATGACAAGACTTAAAGCCAAGTACGTCGAGGAAGTTGCTCCCGCTCTTATGAAAAAATTCGGATACAAGAGCCCGATGCAGATCCCCCGTATAGAGAAGATAGTCGTAAACGTCGGCGCCGGAGAGGCCAAAGACAACGCTAAGATGATGGAAGCCATCGTGAACGACATCAAGACCATCACAGGTCAGGCTCCCGTTGTTACCCGCGCCAAAAAGTCCGTGGCAAACTTCAAAGTACGTGAAGGCATGCCCGTGGGCGTAAAGGTCACTCTCCGCCAGGACCGCATGTGGGAGTTCCTGGACAGGTTCTTCAACGTGGCGCTGCCCCGCGTACGCGACTTCAGAGGCATCAGCCCCGACTCCTTCGACGGCAGAGGCAACTACGCCGTGGGAGTGAAGGAGCAGCTGATATTCCCTGAGATCGATTACGATAAGATAGACAAGATCCGCGGCATGGACGTGGTCATCTGCACCACAGCCAAGACTGACGAAGAGGCCAGAGAGCTGCTCGCCCTCATAGGCGCTCCGTTCACCAGATAATCAGAGGAGGAAGGGCAAAATGGCTAAGAAAGCAATGATCCTTAAACAGCAGCGCGACCCCAAGTATTCCTCCCGCCGTTACAATCGCTGCAAGATCTGCGGCAGGCCCCACGCTTATCTGCGTGACTACGGCATCTGCCGTATCTGCTTCAGGGAACTGGCCTACAAGGGACAGATCCCCGGAGTGCGCAAAGCGAGCTGGTAAAATCGTTTAAAGGACGCCGAAGGTCGGGCGAAATCCTGCCTGATACCCGGCGTACCCACAGACCTGCGTCTGTACTATACAAGGAGGAAACAAAATGCAGATTACAGACCCCATTGCGGATATGTTGACCCGCATCCGGAACGCGAGCTCCGCGCACCACGAGACAGTCGACATACCTGCATCCAAGATGAAGAAGGCCATCGCGGAGATCCTTCTGGAGGAGGGCTATATCAAGAACCTCCAGATACTGGACGGCAACGTTCAGGGCATCATCCGCATAACGCTGAAGTATATCGGCGGCAAAGAAAAGGCCATCACCGGGCTTCGCAGAGTCTCCAAGCCTGGCCTTCGAGTTTATGCCGGAGCCGATGAGCTCCCCAAAGTCCTCAGAGGGCTTGGCGTGGCCATTATCTCCACCTCGCGCGGCGTTATGACCGACAAGAAGGCCAGAATGGCCCACATCGGCGGCGAAGTGCTCGCGTTCGTGTGGTAAGGAGGTATATGGAATGTCGAGAATAGGAAGAATGCCCATAACCATACCGGCCGGAGTAGACATTTCCCTGGCTGAGGGCAACGTAGTAACAGTGAAAGGCCCCAAGGGGACCCTCACCCAGAAGATGCACCCCGCCATGACCCTGGAGATCAAGGACGGCGCCCTGCATGTTTACCGTCCCGACGACGAGAAGGAAAACTGCGCGCTGCATGGCCTTACCAGGAGCCTTATCAACAACATGGTGGTGGGCGTCACAACAGGATTCAGCAAAACACTCGAGATAAACGGCGTGGGCTACAGAGCTCAGAAACAGGACAAACAGCTTGTTATGAACCTGGGCTTCTCCCACCAGGTTACTCTCGATGAGATAGACGGTATCGAGATCGAGGTGCCTGCCGCCAACAAGATCCGTATAAACGGCATCGACAAGCAGAAAGTCGGCCAGTTTGCCGCGGAACTCAGGGCGATCAGGCCGCCCGAGCCTTACAAGGGCAAAGGCATCAAATATCAGGGTGAGGTCGTGCGCCATAAGGAAGGCAAGACCGGAGCCAAGAAATAAGGAGGTGTGCTGAATGATAAAGAGGCCAGATACCAAAGCAAAGCGTATTAAGCGCCATAAGAGAATTCGTGCCGTCGTATCAGGCACGCCCGAGAGACCCCGCCTGAGCGTTTTCCGCAGCGAGAAGCACATATACGCTCAGCTGATCGACGACGTCAACTCAGTTACCCTCTGCTCTGCTTCCACCGTTGAGAAAGCCTTCGAGGGCAACGGCGGCAACATAGAGGCTGCCAAGAAGATCGGCGAGCTTATCGCCGAGCGTGCCAAGGGCAAGGGGATCACGGAAGCGGTGTTCGACCGCGGCGGGTTCCTCTACCACGGACGTGTCCAGGCGCTTGCAGAGGCTGCGCGCGCCGGCGGCCTGCAATTTTAAGTCGGGAGGGCTATCGAAAAATGGCTTACAGCAATAACAGAAGAAATAACCAGCAGGAAGCCCAGTCTGAATACATTGAAAAGGTAGTCTCCCTCAACCGTGTTGCCAAGACAGTGAAGGGCGGACGCATATTCAAGTTTGCCGCGCTTGTCGTGGTGGGCGACGGAAAAGGCACCGTGGGATTCGGTCTCGGCAAAGCCGCCGAGGTCAGCGAGGCCATACTCAAGGGTATCGCCGACGCTAAGAAGAACCTCTGCAAGATCGTTCTTTCCGGTTCCACGATCCCCCATGAGATAATCGGTGAGTTCGGTGCCGGGCGCGTGATACTGAAGCCCGCCTCCGAAGGTACCGGAGTCATCGCGGGCGGAGCTGTCCGCGCCGTCTGCGAAGCCGCGGGCATACGCGATATACGCGCTAAATGCATGCGCTCCAATAACCCGCAGAACGTGGTCACCGCCACCATGGTCGGCCTCAAGGCTCTGCGCGGACCTGAAGAAGTATCCCGTATTCGCGACAAGAGCCCGGAAGAGATACAAGCATAGGAGGGCTGAGAAATGCCAGAGCTTAAAATAAAGCTTGTCAAAAGCTTGAACGGCAGGTTGGATAAGCACATCGCGACCGCCAATTCCCTGGGGCTGAAAAGGATAAATGATGAGACAGTACAGCCCGACAACGCACAGACCAGGGGCAAGATAGCCAAGATAGGGTATCTGCTTGAGGTCAAAGAGGCACAGTAGGAGGTACGAACATGAATTTATCTGAGCTTTCTCCCGCCCCCGGCTCCGCCCATGTGGGCAAGCGCAAGGGCCGCGGACACGGCACGGGAAACGGTAAAACAGCCGGACGCGGGCATAAGGGCCAGAAGGCCCGCAGCGGCGGCGGCGTAAGGATCGGGTTCGAAGGCGGCCAGATGCCTCTGGCGCGCCGCATCCCGAAGCGCGGTTTCAACAATATATTCGCTCGTCCTCTTGAGGCAGTGAACATATACGCACTCGAGGTTTTCGAGGACGGCGCTGTGGTGGACGCCCAGGCTCTCCTGGACAAGGGCATCCTCTCCAAGTGCCAGTACGGCCTGAAGGTTCTGGGCAACGGAGACCTGACGAAAAAGCTTACTGTGAAAGCATCAGCGTTTTCAAAGTCTGCTGCTGAGAAGATCGTAGCGGCCGGCGGAAAGGCTGAGGTGGTATAGTTGCTCAAAACGATCAGAAACGCATGGAAGCTTCCGGATCTGCGCAAGAAGATCATCTTCACGGGATTGATCCTTCTTATTTACCGTGTAGGAAACGCTGTTCCGGTACCGTACATAGACGCGTCTCTGCTGAGTACATACTTTACATCTCTGGAAAACACGGTTCTCGGACTGTACAACGCCATGTCGGGCGGAGCGTTTGCCAGCGCTACGATCTTTGCCCTTTCGATACAGCCGTACATTAACTCCTCCATCATCATTCAGCTCCTTTGCGTGGCTATCCCCGCCCTGGAGCGTATGAGCAAGGAGGAGGGTGAAGAGGGCAAAAAGAAGATCGAAAAGATCACGAGGTTCCTGACCATCGGTCTCGGCCTCCTGATGGGCTTCGGTTATTACATGCTCATCAGCCGCAACAATCTCCTGTCTGAGACGGGCGTGTGGCCGGCTTTCGTAATCATCCTCACATTTGCTGCGGGCAGCACGTTCATCATGTGGCTCGGTGAACAGATCAACGAGTTCGGCATCGGAAACGGAATATCCATCATCCTCTTCGCGAGCATAGTGTCCCGCGTTCCGAAACTGGTCACGAGCCTGTTCACGTATACCCGGAACTACTTCCTCAGAGACAGCATAGAGAACGCCACCGTTTACACCCCCTGGGGCACCGCGCTCATAATAATCGGCATCCTGGCGATAATGGTGTTCATCATTTTCATCTCCGACGCCGAGTGCCGTCTGCCCGTGTCATACGCCAAAAGGGTAGTGGGACGCAAGGTGTACGGCGGACAGAGCACCCACCTTCCTATGAAGGTCAATATGTCCGGCGTTATGCCCATAATCTTCGCGCAGTCCATAGCTTCCCTGCCCGCTACGGCGGCGGCTTTCTTCCCGCAGCCCGCGGAGGGGACTTTCTGGTACGCGTTCCTCAACGCCATTGACACACACTCCGCACTTTATATAGTGTGCTATTTCCTGCTCATCATCGCGTTCAGTTATTTCTACGCTACAATCCAGTTCAACCCCGTTGAGGTGGCGAACAATCTGCGCAAGAGCGGCGGATTTATCCCCGGTTTCCGTCCGGGCAGGCCTACGGCGGAGTTTATCAGGAAGGTGCTGAACAAGATAACGCTCTTCGGAGCCATATATCTCGGCATCGTGGCCATAATGCCCATACTTGCCGGAAAGGTCGTTGATACGACGTCCCTTTCCCTGGGCGGCACGTCCCTGATAATCGTTGTGGGCGTCGCGCTGGAGACTGTCAAGTCTCTGGAGAATCAGATGCTCATGCGCCATTACAAAGGATTCCTTGAATAAGGAGATGGGCAATATGAAACTTACCTTTCTCGGAGCTCCTGGCGCCGGAAAAGGCACCCAGGCAGCTGTAGTAGCCCAGAAGCTGGGTATCCCGACGATATCCACCGGCAATATGCTCAGGGAAGCCGTCGAGGCGCAGACTGAAGTCGGTCTGAAAGCCAAGGCCTTCATGGAGAGCGGCGGGCTCGTCCCCGACGATGTGATAATCGGTATCCTGGACGAGAGGCTCAGGAAGGATGACTGCCGGAAGGGATTCATCCTCGACGGAGTGCCGCGCACTGTGGCGCAGGCTGAAGCCCTTGAGACCAGGGGGATAAAGCTCGACTGTGTAGTTTCCCTGGAAGTGGACGACGAGGACATCAAGCGCCGTATGAGCGGCAGACGTGTGTGCCTCAAATGCGGAGCCACATATCACGTCACCGACAACCCCTCGAAAGACGGCGTGACCTGCGACGTCTGCGGCGACAAGCTCGTGCAGAGGGCCGACGACGCCCCGGAGACCGTGGCGTCCAGACTGGCGGTATATCACGAGAAGACTGAGCCGCTCAAGAATTTCTACGCCGGTCTCGGCACTCTGAAGACAGTTAAGGCCGACGTGAGCATCGATGAAGTCACAAAGGCCGTATTTGCCGCTCTGGGAATCTGACTTATGATACCGATCAAATCGGAATTTGAGATCCAGGCGATGCGTCGGGCCGGAAAAATTACCGCGGCTGCCCTCGCTTTTGCGGGGGAATTGGTAAGGCCCGGCGTAACAACCCATGAGATAGACAGAGAGATCTGCAAGTTTATCCGCTCCCACGGAGCGGAACCCACGTTCCTTAATTACAACGGTTTTCCGGGGAGCGCCTGTATCTCCATAAACGATACGGTGATTCACGGGATCCCGGGACCCCGGCGCATAGTGCAGGGCGATATCGTGAGTATCGATGTCGGGGCCAGGATCGACGGTTTTACCGGAGACATGGCAAGGACCTTCGCAGCCGGGGAGATCAGCGAGGAGGCCGCAAGGCTCATCTCGGTGACCGAGCAGAGTTTTTGGGAGGGCATGAAGTTCGCACGGGCGGGCAACAGAGTGCCGGATATCTCAAAGGCGATAGAGGATTACGTTACAGCCAGCGGCTTCAGCGTCGTAAGGGAATACACCGGTCACGGCGTTGGGGCACAGCTGCACGAGGAACCGGAAGTGCCAAACTTCGTCTTCCGGAACGGAGGACCCAGACCGAGGCTTTATGCGGGTATGACCCTCGCAGTGGAGCCAATGGTAAACGCCGGCCGGGCTGAGGTCCGAAGGTTAAAAGACGGTTGGACAGTAGTGACTCGGGATGGCTCACTGTCTGCCCACTATGAAAACACTATCCTGATCCGGGACGGAGAGCCCGAGATCCTCACCATCGTGTGAGGAGCGCAGGATGGAAAAGGCAGAACTGGGAGACGTGGTGCTCGCCACTGCCGGCAGGGAGAGTGGAAAACTCTTCTTCGTAGTGGGCGTGAGCGGCGAGTATCTCTTCCTGGCCGACGGGAAGCACCGTTCCGCAGTGTCCCCAAAGCATAAAAAGCGCAGGCATACAGTGCTGCGCGGCAGCGGCGGGGAAGTGGGCGAGCTCCTGAGAGCGGGAGGGACAGCCCCCGACAGACAATTGCGAAGAGCGCTGGCGGCGTTTAACGCCAACGCGAAGGAGTCAGAACCGAAGGAGGTTTTATAGACTTTGGCAAAAGACGACGTGATTGAACTGGAAGGTACCGTGACAGAGTCACTGCCCAATGCCATGTTCACAGTGGACATCGGGAACAATCATAAGATTCTGGCGCACATTTCCGGTAAACTCAGAATGAACTTTATCAGGATTCTGCCTGGAGACAAGGTCACAGTGCAGATGTCACCGTATGACCTCACCCGCGGAAGGATAACGTGGCGCACGAAATAAGGCGCCCCTACGGGATGGAGGAAAACCGACGCCGTACAAAACGGCGGCGAATGCGAAAGGAATGGTCCAAATGAAAGTCAGGCCATCTGTTAAACCCATGTGTGAAAAGTGCAAGGTGATCAAGCGCAAAGGCCGCGTGATGGTCATCTGCGAAAATCCGAAGCATAAACAGAGACAAGGTTAGGAGGTAAAGTAGTATGCCAAGAATTGCCGGCGTAGATCTGCCGAACAACAAACGCATCGAAATAGGGCTCACCTATATCTACGGCATAGGCAGAACGAGCGCCACTAAAATAGTCCAGGCTACCGGCATCGATCCCGATAAGAGAGTCCGCGATCTTACCGAGGACGAGACCTCCCTGTTGCGTGATTATATCGACAAGAACTTTACAGTTGAAGGCGACCTGCGCCGTGATGTGGCGATGAACATCAAGCGTCTCACCGAGATAGGCAGCTATCGCGGGCTCCGCCACAGAAGGGGACTCCCCGTAAGGGGCCAGCGCACCAAGACGAACGCCCGTACCCGTAAGGGGCCGAAGCGTACCATCGCCAACAAGAAGAAGTAAGGAGGGCGTCAAATGGCTACAGCAGGAAAGGGAAGGAAAGTCATCAAGAAGCGCCGCGAGCGCAAGAATATTGAAAAGGGCGCGGCCCATATCCGCTCCTCCTTCAATAACACCATGGTCACCATCACCGACACTCAGGGCAACGCTCTGTCCTGGGCTTCTTCCGGCGGCCTCGGCTTCAGGGGTTCCAGGAAATCCACCCCCTTTGCCGCGCAGATGGCTTCCGAAACAGCCGCCAAGGCTGCCATGGAGCACGGTCTGAAGACGGTAGAAGTATATGTCAAGGGTCCCGGCTCGGGGAGAGAGGCAGCCATCAGGGCTCTCCAGTCTGCGGGTCTGGAAGTCACGATGATCAAAGACGTGACACCCATTCCGCACAACGGATGCCGTCCTCCCAAGAGAAGACGCGTGTAATTATTGGAGGTATAAGAGGTTATGGCAAGATATACGGGCGCTGTGTGCCGTCTGTGCCGCAGGGAGAAGCAGAAACTCTTCCTGAAAGGCGATAAGTGTTATTCCGATAAATGCCCCTGCGACCGCCGCCCCACCCCTCCGGGGATGCATGGGCAGGGCCGCAGCAAGACGTCCGAGTACGGGCTCCAGCTTCGTGAAAAGCAGAAGGTCCGCCGTTACTACGGTATCCTGGAGAACCAGTTCGAGAAGTATTACGACATGGCCGCAGCCCACAAGGGCAAGACCGGTACCAACCTGCTGTCCATACTGGAGACGAGGCTTGATAACGTCGTGTACCGCCTTGGATTCGCGATGAGCCGTGCCGAGGCCCGTCAGATGGTTCTTCACGCCCACTTTACCGTCAACGGGAAGAAAGTAAACATTCCTTCCTATCTGGTAAAGCCCGGCGATGTTGTGGCTGTTGAAAGCAAGTCTCAGAGCCTTGAGAGGATCAAAGCCGCAATAGAGGCCAACGCTTCCCGCGTCCCTCCCAAGTGGCTTGAACTCGATGCTGCCAACTTTAGTGCCAAGGTTACTGCCCGCCCCGAAAGGGACGATATAGACCTTCCTATCGACGAGCAGCTTATCGTTGAGTACTACTCAAAGTAAGAGATTTGGGCGGCACTGCGCCGCTTCAGACCCTCTCGCATTTGGTAAGCTGGTATTTTGCCGTTGGGCTCGTCGGCCCGCGGCACGAAAAGGAGGGTATTTACAGTGATCGAAATACAAAAGCCGCGTATAGAGTGTGCCAGCGTGCCGGAGGACGGCTCCTACGGCAAATACGTCGTTGAACCTCTGGAGAGAGGTTACGGCACCACGTTGGGCAACTCCCTGAGACGTGTACTTCTGTCCTCCCTGCCGGGAACCGCTGTAACATCCATCAAGATAGCCGGTATACAGCATGAGTTTTCGACGATACCCGGAGTGAAGGAAGACGTCACACAGATAGTCCTCAATGTCAAGGGGATCATTGCGCGTTTGCACAGCCCGTCTGTAAAGACGGTATATATAGAAGCCTCGGGGGAAGGGGAGGTCACAGCCGGCGACATCAAAACGGACAGCGAAGTGGAGATTCTGAATCCTGAACTCCACATTGCGGACCTGGGTCCGGACGCCAAGCTGAGCATGGAACTCACCATGAGCCACGGGCGCGGATACGTGTCTTCCGACAGGAACAAGACCCCGCAGACTCCCATCGGTACCATACCGATAGATTCTATTTATTCTCCCGTCAGAAAGGTCAACTACACTGTAGAGAATACACGTGTGGGCAATATGACGGATTATGATAAGCTTACCCTGGAAGTGTGGACAGATTCCACTATATCTGCCAGGGAGGCGGTCTCACTCAGTGCCAAGATATTGAGCGATCATCTTGAGCTCTTCATCGATCTGTCCGATCAGGCCGGCATGCATTCCACCGTTGTGGAGAAAGCCGAGACCCAGATAGACAACATCCTGGAGATGACGATAGAGGAGTTGGATCTTTCGGTGAGATCTTTCAACTGCCTCAAGAGGGCCAATATCAACACGGTGGAAGACCTCATCAGCAAAACCGAAGAGGATATGATGAAGGTCCGCAACCTTGGAAGAAAATCTCTTGAGGAAGTTATCAACAAGCTCGCTATGATGGGGCTCACTCTGGCGAGCAACGAGAATTGACGCAGTAATTGGAGGTAAGGTTTCATGCCTGTTAAAAGAAAACTGGGCAGGCCCACAGATCAGCGCATAGCCATGCTCAGGGCCATGACCACCTTCCTGCTGGAGAGCGGAAAGATCCAGACCACGTTCACCAGGGCGAAGGAAGTCAGCCGGGTAGCTGAAAAGATGATAACCCTCGGCAAGAAGAACACCATAGCGGCCCGCCGTCAGGCCAGCATAACCGTCACCAAGCCGGACGTGCTGAAGAAACTGTTCGACGAGATCGCCCCCGGGTATGAGCAGCGCAACGGCGGCTATACCCGCATCACCCGCATAGGGCAGCGCAGGGGAGACGCGGCCGAGATGGCCGTCCTGGAGCTGGTAAAGTAATTATAGTTCCATAAAATTGAAGGAGCGCGGCAGAGCTTTTGCGTTTTGCCGCGCTCCTTTCGGTTTGGCTCTTTAGAGTCAAGCAACCACCAGCTCGGCTGGTGGTCAAAAGGAACTTATAGATAGAAAAAATCCTCCAATGATAGAATAGTGCAGGTTCGCCAACCGCACAACATCAAAGGAGGATTGTCATGAATGATGACATAAACAGTTTATCGCACTCGAAGTGGAGATGCAAGTATCATATTGTGTTT
>JAFWGE010000021.1 GCA_017512485.1 Oscillospiraceae bacterium | reverse complement strand
TACGGGTATACGCGGCGGCCTCGGCGAACTAATCGCCATGCTGCGCCGCGACTTCGACTACGTAAGCGTACTGGCCACCGACTCAACGGGCCTGGCCCTCAGCATATCCAGGCATTCAAAGGCGGTGCGCAGCAATACCATGACCACCGAGAGGGGAGTGGTGGTCCGCCTGTATAAAGACGGCAGATACTGCGAATACGCCCTGAACCGTTTTGACCCCGCCGCCCCCGAGACGGCGTACAGGCAGATAAAAGAGGCCGTGGAAGCCCAGGAAGCCCTGCTGAAGGCCGTGGGGACGGAGTATTACCCCACCGGGTGCCTTGACGACGAACCCATCACGCTCTTCGTGGAAAAGGAGACGGGGCAGCTGCCCGAGACCGCGGACGTCAAAGCCCTGGTCAGGAAGCTCACCGCCGTCTCCGACAGCGGCATGGCTGCGGACCCGGCCATTGTGGAGTGCATCGTCAGTGCCCAGAGCACCCATATTTGCAAGATGTTCCTTACTCAGAACCGGGACCTGCGCCAGAGCTACGTGTACTCCGAGGGCGCCGTTATAGCCGTTGCGATGAAAGACGGCGAGAACCGCACGGATTATGAGGCAGTATCGGGGCTGTGCGGCCCGGAACTGTTCGACTCCCTTGAAGACAAGGCCGCGGCGGCCGCGGCGCAGGCAGTAAAGCTGCTCTCCGCCCAGCGTATAGAGCCCGGCGAGTACGAGATCATAGCGTCCCCGGAAGTTACGGGCCTCATAGCCCACGAGGCCTTCGGCCACGGCGTGGAGATGGATATGTTCGTGAAGAACAGGGCCCTGGGGAAGGACTATATAGGCAAACGCGTGGGCAGCGGCCTGGTCACCATGCACGAAGGGGCCCTGTGCGCCGAGAACGTAACCAGCTACGCCTTTGACGACGAGGGCACACCGGCCGGGGACGTCATAGAGATAGAGAACGGCATACTCAAAGCCGGCATCTGCGACGCCCTCAGCGCCCTCAGGCTGGGTACTGTCCCCACCGGCAACGGCAAAAGGGAGAACTTTGAACACAAAGTATATACCCGCATGACCAACACAGTATTCGACTCCGGCACCGATTCCCTGGAGGACATGATCGCCTCAATAGAACACGGCTTCCTGCTGGAGGGCATGCAGAGCGGCATGGAGGACCCGAAGCACTGGGGCATACAGTGCATACTCAACCTGGGCCGCGAGATCAAAAACGGCAAATTCACAGGCAGGGTGGTGAGCCCCATTATAATGACAGGCTACGTGCCTGACCTGCTGGGCAATATAACCATGCTCTCCCCGCACCGGGAGATATTCGGCAGCGGGGGCTGCGGCAAGGGCCACAAGGAGTGGGTCAAGGTCGCCGACGGCGGGCCATACCTCAAAACGAAAGCGAGGCTGGGATAATGACAGACAAGCTTGTAGAAATACTCAAAAGCTCCGGGGTACACGCCTGGGAAGTCACTGACGTGTGCAAGCGCGGATGGGAATTCTATTATATCCGCCGCGCCCTGGACCAGCACAGGGCCAAAGACGTGGAGCATATCAGCGTAAAAGTATTCCAGCTCACCGGTGAGGGGACCATGGGTTCCGCGGCGGCGGAGCTTCACCCCACCGCCTCCGTTGAGGAGGCCAGGGAACTGGTGCGGCAGCTGGCCTACAGGGCCACGCTGGCCCCCGACCCGGCATACGACCTTGTATCCCCGGGGCCTGAGCATCTTGCCGCGCACCGCGGCGCGATCCCCGACCTTGCTGGCGTGGCCCGGGACTTCATGGACGCCCTGGCCTCCGTGGAAGAGACCCCCGGCGAGGACATAAACAGCAGCGAGATCTTCGTCAGCGCCGTGACCAGGCGGTTTATCAACTCCATGGGCGTGGACGTCACCGAAACTTACCCCACCTCCATGCTGGAGACAGTTATAAACGCCAGGAACGACAAAACGGAGATAGAGCTCTACAGGATGCTCCGCTGCGGCACCTGCGACGCCTCCTCCGTGCGGGATACCGTACAGAAAGCCATGCGCTTCGGCAGGGACAGGCTCCTGGCGGTCCCCACACCGGAACTCGGCAGCGCCGACGTGCTGTTTACCGGGGAGGATTCAAAAGAGATATACGCCTTTTTCTGCGACAGGCTGGACGCCGGTATGGCCGTGCGGCAGATGACCGACTGGAAGCCCGGCGTGCCCATAGCCGGGGATATAAAGGGGGACAGGGTCACCCTTAAAGCGGTGCGCAGTCTTGAGAACTCCCCTTCGAACCGCGCCTTCGACTCCGAAGGCTCACCCATTAAAGACGTGGTCATGATGGAGAATGGCGTACCCCAAAGGTATCTCGGCGGCAGGATGTTCTCCCATATCCTGGGGCTTGAGGAGTCGTTCATCCCCACCAACTACGTTGTGGAGGGCGGGACCGCCGCAATGAGCGATATCCGCCGGGGCAGATATCTGGAAGTGGTGGAGTTCTCCGACTTCCAGGTCGACGAGATCACCTGGGACATGTTCGGGGAGATCCGTCTGGCGTACCTCTGCGACGGCGGCACCGTCACACCCGTCACCGGGGGATCCGTCTCGGGGAGCATGCCGGAGCTTTTGAAGGACATGCGCATGTCCCGCGAGAGCGTGCTCTACGGCAGTATGTCGGTCCCCGCGGCCACGCTTTTGAAAGGCGTCACCGTTACCGGGGTCAGGGGCTGAACCGGCCGGGCTCTCATTACGGTCTTTTCAGCGCTCGGCCGTGACCCCATACCGATGTTATCTGACCGCCGCGTGCAGGCCGGGGGAGTGCCTGGGCGCATGCCGGGGCGTAAACTGCCCGGAGTCGCTGTGTTGCAGCAATTGAAGAGCGGGCCGCAGACGCGGAGGCCTGAAGCCCTGCGCCTCGGTCCGCTTTCGCGCTCACTCCGAAAAGCAAACAGTACATACGTACCGCCGTGTTTTTTGCCCGGTTGGTACGTCTGTTTTTCGCATGATCCGATCATATTGCGAAGGCTCTCAATGATCTGCCCTGATCACCCCCATTTCCGGTATGCGCTCCCGGTACGCGGACCGATCCCCGTGCCTTTGGCACAGTGTGATACGACGTGCGGCGGTCTGTCAAAACACACAGCAATTGACATTTTTTAAGTACTATGATAAGAATGGTATAATATGTAACCGAAACTCAGTTGATCATCAGCAGCTGCCGGGTCAACGGCCCGCCGCGCCGTGCCACAAGGGCTTTGCGCCGCGGCGTTGTTTCAGATATACTGCCGGGTCTCTGACGACATATATTATGACGAAGGTGCTGACATTTCAGGCGGGTCCGGCAGCGCAAGGCTGCAAAGGGATACGTGCCTGTACTATAAACGCGTTAATATGCGGGAACTGATCCCGGATATGACAAACCGGGGAATATGATATGATCTTTATAAGCTGCAATGGTAAGAAAGGGAGCGAACGCATGAAAAGGTTTATGCTTTTAATACTTCTGGCTGCTGCGGTTCTCGTCTGCGCTGACGCGTTAGCTCCGCGCGCAGACGCAGCGGAGATAGTTACGTCCGGTGAGTACTATAATGAGGACTCCGAGACTATAAAATGGCAGGTGGACTCTGACGGCGTACTTACGATAAGCGGAACCGGCATTATGAAAGAATATAGGGCGTACCAAGGTCCGTGGCATAATAGTTACAACATGTCATTCGTTAAGACCGTAGTAATTAAAGAAGGAATTACTTCCATTAATGAAAAAGCATTTAACAATTTTGAAAACCTTACTTCCGTCAAACTGCCGGAAAGTCTGGAATATATATACGGGAAAGCTTTCCGAAACTGCGGCTCCCTTACCGAAATCGTCTTGCCCGGTGGTCTTCAACGCATATCCGAGACCGCTTTTGAAGGTTGTACGTCATTAAAAAAGATAAGTGTACCGTCTCTCCCGCAGGGATCGGAATACCCCGTATTTCCCGGCAATTCTCTGTCGGAACTGTACGTAGAGGACGTTAAGACATTTCTCAGTATTTCCCTTGGTTTTGAAGAGCATTACGAAGGGTCGTATAAACTCTATATAGACGGGGAGGAAGCAGCGGGCATCACCATTCCCGACGGTACTAAAAAGATAGAATCCAACGCGTTTAGGGGATGCAGCACTATCGAAAACGTGAGTATTCCTGAAAGCGTGACTTCTATTGGAGAATACGCGTTCGACGGTTGTACGTCTCTCAAATCAATAAGGATACCCTCCGGCGTTGCCAGGATAGGTACGTGTGCGTTTGCGCGGTGCTCCAGCCTTGCTTCCATAGACGTCGATCCGGGCAATGCCGTTTATTCCTGCGCCGACGGTTTGCTGATGAGCAAAGACGGTACGGTCCTCTTCTGCTGCCCTGCGGGGAAGAACGGCGAACTGACGGTCCCGGAAGGGGTCGTGTCGATCGGCGATTATGCCTTTGCCGGATGTTCGTCGCTCACATCCGTAACCTTGCCGGAAAGCGTTTCGGCCATAGGCGCGTATGCTTATTATGGATGTACGGCAATGGGGATAGAAAACCAGGGAATCTGCGGCAGGGATCTGAAGTGGTTCCTGGATACGAACGGGTTGCTCACCATCAGCGGGACAGGACCAATGGAGTCATGCGATTTCTTCCCGAAGAGCAAAATAACATCTGTAGTTATCGAGGAAGGGGCGACAAGCATCAAGACAAACGCTTTTAACAGTTGCCCGTTCCTTACCTCCGTAACGATACCCGCGTCTGTAACGAAGATGGGGGAGGGAGTCTTTCCCATGTCACTTGAACGTATTGACGCCGCCGATCTTGCGTCATGGTACAGCATGGAAAAATCGGACTTCTCTTGGGTGGAAAGAATACCCGATCGTGACGTAGAGGAGTTGGATTACAATGATGACGTACGATACTCCTATACCCGCATCAAATATTCTCTGTATATAAACGGGGAAGAGGCCGTGGATATTGTTGTCCCGGACAGCCTAACTGCCATCCCTGCCAATGCTTTCCGCGACTGCGTTTCGCTCAAGTCCGTTGTTATATCCGAAGGGGTTACAGGTGTAGGGGACCATGCGTTCGATTCATGTACTTCCATTGAGTTGATATCGGTCCCGGGTTCATTAAAGAATATAGGGTATCGTTCATTTAATACCGGCTCGCCGGGCAAGCGCGTTGATGTAACGGATATCGACGCGTGGTGTAATATCGAATTTAAATTGGAAGACGCCGATGAATATTACGTTACAAATGTCAACAGTCCTTTCATTTTAACACTCAACGGAGAGGCCGTAACCGATGTCGTGATCCCGGATACTGTAGCGAATCTGGAGCGCGGCCCGTTCGGCAGCTGTACTTCCATAGTTAATGTTGTTGTTTCGGACTCGGTTACGCAAATAGGGTATCACGCGTTTTCGGACTGTACTTCCCTCAGGTCAGTAAACATGTCCGATTCTGTATCAGTTATTGAAGGTTACGCATTCTCCGATTGTCCGTCTCTTGTATCGGCAGATATTCCCTCCGGTGTGGTGAGTATCGGTGCCTGCGCATTCTTGAATTGTACCTCACTTGTTTACGTCAGCGTGCCGGAGTCGGTCATGGATTTAGGCAATTATACGTTCAGTGGATGTACGTCACTTGTCTCGGTCGACGTTATCGGTCCTGTAACGCGTTTGGGTCCACAGACTTTTTTCAACTGTTCGGCACTAAAATATTTAAGTTTACCGGGAACGATCGGAACAAGATATGGCAATGCTTTCAGCGACTGCGCTTCTCTTGAATGTGTGTTATATAACGGGACTGAGGATACATGGAACGGGACAAAAATACTGTATGATACCGCTGACGATCCTTTAAAGACCGCAAAGATACTGTACATGAACAACTCGGGCGGGCATTATTTTAGGCTGGGCCCGGAGTTCTGCTCGGGATACTGCGGAGATTCGCTGTCTTACGTTTATGACCCGGAGACCGGTGCGCTGACCATAAGCGGTTCAGGCAATATGTGGGATGATATTGACTTGATGCCGTGGCTCATGTTTTCCGATTCCATTCGATACGTATCGCTGCCGGAAGACGTTACCTCAATGAACAGCGGCGCTTTTGCAGGATGTTCTCTGCTAAAGACGGCGGGTCCCGCCGGACACGGGTATGATATCGAGTACTCGTGGAAGAAAGCGCTTCCGACAAACGCTTTTGCCGGGGATGACACCCTCGAGAGCATAGTGCTTCCCGACACGCTCCTCAAACTCTCTGACGGAGCTTTCCGCGGCTGCTCCTCCCTGAAGAGCCTGCGCGTTCCGGAAAACGTGGAGAGCATTGGGGAGAACGTACTGGAGGGATGCGTTTCACTGGATTCCGTGGGAGAGTACGGCAGCGGCTGCGCGCTGGAGATCCCCTGGAGGGAACCGTTCCTGGAGTCTTTTGTGCAGGGCAGCGATATCATAAAGACGGTTGTAATCCCTGAGGGGGCCGAAGAGATATCGGCCGGACTCTGCTCCGGATGTACGTCGCTGACGTCCGCAATCATTCCTGACAGTGTTGTAAAAATCGGTGAAAGCGCCTTTTCGGGCTGCACCTCATTGGCGTACGTGTGCATACCCGGCAGCGTCGCGGAGATCGGCGCCGGTGCGTTTTCAGACTGTACCGCGCTGCAGATGGCAGTCCTTCAGGGGGGCGTTAAAGCCCTGG
>JAFWGE010000020.1 GCA_017512485.1 Oscillospiraceae bacterium | reverse complement strand
CCTGCACCTCCATGCCGGCGGGATCAAAGGTTTCCCCAACCAGGTAATCCGTCTTTTTTGGCGGCGTTATGACCGTGATCTCTTCCAGTGAATCTCCGATAACAGGGGCGGTGTGAAGGTCCATATTGATCAGCCCGTCATAACTGATAAAGGGTGTCTTCAAACCGTCCTTGCTGGTTCTCAAATCCTGGGGCTTGCTGTAAACAAGACTTCTCATGGGCTCTGAGCCGCGGAGGTCTACCGATCTGAGATTCGGATTGCCGTATGTTTCCAGCTTTTGACTGCACCTGACCCCGGTAAGGCTTGACAGATCGTTATATCTGCAGAAAACATACGCGGTGACGGAGCTGACGTCCAGAGACTTCAGAAGTGGATTATTACTGCAGTTCAGGAGCATGATCCCGGACCCCGGTTCTATGGTGACGGTCCTGAGCAGGTCGTTTTCATTGCACCACACTTGAAGTGTGGGGGTAGTACTATCTGTGGTGGAAATGGTGAGGGAGGTCAATTTCGTATCATTCAGGTCGATAAACTGGCCATGTTCCACATGCAAGTTAAGATCCCCGCTCAGGTTTGTGTGAGAGCAATCAATTGTGAAAGTAAAATAGATCTTGTTCGTGCCCAACGAATCAAGAGGATTGCTGCTGCATTCCAGCGTTTGTATTTCCAGTGACCCGTCCGCATTGAGGGGCAGTTGAAGATTTGTAATATTGTTTTTGTTGCATGTCAGCCCTTCCAGGTTTTTGCTGGACGAGAGGTCCAGTGACGTCAACTTGTTGCCGTCGCATTTAAGTACTATGAGAGATGTACACGTTTTCAGATCCAGGGAAGCCAGATCGTTGGCTTCGATTCTCAGATCGGCCAGGGCTGAGCAGCCGGATACATTCAGCGAAGACAGATTGCTTCTGCGACATTCCAACTCTTTAAGATTTTTGTTTTTGCTGAGGTCCAGGGACGTGAGAGAGGTATCGGAACAGAGAATCTTCGTAAGGGAAGAAATACTGCCGGTATTAAGCGTTTTCAGATCGTTCTCACCGCAGCGCAGGATCCTTAGTTTTGCGCATTTACTGACGTCCAGAGAACTGAGGTTATTCCTGTTGCAAAACAACACATCCAACTGCTGACAGCTGCCGACGGAAAGGGATGTCAGTTTGTTGTACGAGCAGTCCAGATAAGTCAGGTTCGGGCAGCCGCTGACATCCAGCGAAGTCAGTCCGTTGCTCTTGCAGTCCACCTTCACAAGATTGGGACTGCTGCCGATCACCAGAGTTTTCATACCGTTTCCGTAACAAGCCAGAGTCTCCAGCTTCGGAAAAGCGCTGACGTCCAGAACCTCAAGATAGGTTTCTGAGATATCGAGGTGTTTCAGGGAGGTGAAGTATTGCAGGCCGACGATTTCCGAGTCGCCCTTATTAAGCTTTAAAGTGATCGACTCGATGTCTTCGATTTCCGCAGGCTCCAGCGTAAAGTTATTATTCTTATCCAGCTTCACTACATATTCCCGAAACGAAGCCGGTTTGAAATGATCGCTGTTGATGGTTATGCCGTCTGCCATCAGCTCGGCTGTTTCATCGATCGACCCATCCGCAGCTCCCGGTTCCGCTGCCTGCTTTTCCTCTTCCAAAGAACCTGTTTCGTCGGCGGCGGCTGATGCTTCGGCGTCGGGAATGATCCCGAACTCCTGTACGGATCCCACAGTTTTGACGTACTCCGCCTGTTCCACAACCTCCTCCTTCTCGGACCCGGACGCCGCGGAGATCCGCACGGGGAATATGGACAGGAGCATGGAAAGGGCAAGGAGCGTAACGAGAGACTTTGTTATGATCCTTTTCATTTTTCTCCCTCCAGTGTACAATTAAAAACTCATAGAGACCTGTCACGGGTTTATACACTAATGAATAATACTATCTACAATGCATTATACTATACATTACAAGGTGAAAACAACACATTTATGGCCTGGAGCACGCTTGACACATCTGTATGCGGATGCAATAATGCCATCAGGGGGGTTGACCCACACGTAAAAGAGAGGGGAACGTACCATGGCTTTGATGCAGTTCAGCTTTTTTTCTCAGGCGCTCCAAAAGAGTACTTCCATAAATATTGCCCTGCCGGAGTTTGAAGACAAATATCAGGAGCCTTTTAAGAACGTCTGGATGCTTCACGGACTGTCCGGAAACCACACTGACTGGCAGAGAAAATCGGGCATCGAGAGGCATGCTTCGTCCAGGGGAGTAGCGGTAATAATGCCGGACGCCGGCAACAGCTTTTACGCGGATATGGCATACGGAGACGCGTATTTTACATATCTCACAAATGAACTTCCCGAATATCTGCACAGGCTCCTGCCGCTCTCGGACAAAAGGGAGGACCGCTTTATAGGCGGGCTCTCGATGGGGGGATACGGGGCAATGAAGATCGGCCTTACGTTCCCGGAGAGATTCGCGGCCATAGCGTGCCTGTCGGCCTACAACATCCCTGAGGATTTCTCCTGGCAGGCGCCGAGCCAGCCCGAAGAGTGGAAAAGGATGATGAGGATCGTTTTCGGCGATCTGTTCCCGGATGACATGATGGGAAGCCCGCACGACCTGTATTATCTTGCGGATAACGTCTGCAAAAAAGGGCTGCCAAAGCCCGCCATATATCACGTGTGGGGGGATATGGACGTGGCCCGCAGGGGATCCCTCATCACCAGTAAGTATTTCAAAGATCTGAAAGACGGGTTCAGATACTACTGCGCCGAGTATCCCGGATACCACGACTTCGATTTCTGGGATGCGAGGCTGCCGGAGATGTTCGAATTCTTCGGCCTGCCGGTCATAAACCCCTGCAAGCTCGTCCCCAAAAAGTAGGTCCCGAGGGAAGCCGCGGCTTCGCGCGCTTCCCTCATTTTGTGATTTATTTATTTACGGAGCAGAAGATAACATATAGAATATAAATATACTTAATTTGCCGGCGCATCGTCGGTGCCAGAGGTGCAAACATATGGGTATGCCGACCCTTGAAAAACAGATAAAAGATTATGTGCTTACAAAATGCCACCAGGAAAAGGTGGGGATCGCAAGCATAGACAGGTACAATTCCGCCCCTAAAGGGATGCATCCGACAGACTTTCTCCCCGGCTGCCAGTCGGTGATCATGTTCTGCACGCGTCTGCCAGACGGGGCGATAAACGCGGCCCTCAGGACATACGAGAACAGGAAGTTCAACGTTCACGGCCAGTACGGCCTTTTCGGATATGTTGGCGCGCCGAACTACAACCTGCTCTGGGCGAGCTATCGCCTCGCGAGATTTGTGGAGCAGGTCACCGGCGAAATATGCATGCCCATGACCGCGGGACCCACCCACGGGGCGCCGATGCTGTCCCTCAGGCACTCCGCCGTGGCGGCGGGGCTGGGGCAGTTCGGATGGCACAGCATAGTGCTCACCCCGGAGTTCGGCCCCAGAAACAGGTTCGGGGGCGTGCTGACCACGCTGAAGCTCAAGCCGGACCCCATGATGGACGGCAAACGCCTCTGCGATTATGAGAAATGCCACATCTGTGAAAAGGTGTGCCCCACCGGGGCAATTCCCCCTTATAAAGTGGGGCAGGAGAGGATAGTGGACTTCGGAGAGGGACATGAGGAGAGGTACAGCGGCATAAACTGGACGAAATGCAAGATAGCATGCGAGGGCTGCTACGCCGATTTCAACTATAACGGAGATTACGATCTCATGGACCCCATCATGGAGGCCCCCATAGACGAGGAGTTCTCGCCCACCCAGCACTTTCGCGTGAAGAGAGAGAATGTTTACCACAATTTCATCCAGCACCAGACCTCGTGGAAGTGCGGCAACTGCCTGCAGTACTGCCCCGTGGGGAACTGGAAGGAGCGCTTCCACGATACAAAAGTATCATCGGTGAATATAAACCAGTATATAGACAACTATCCGGACGTGGATATGGACACGTATGACGGGGAGGAGGACGACAGATGGTTAACCCGGAGCCGGTAAAAAACCGGATCACAGCGGGATCCGATATGGATTATGTCGGTATCTGTCCCGCGTCAGCCCTTGACGGGGAGCCCGAGGGGAGGCGCCCTTCAGACATGCTGCCGGGGGCGAGATCCGTTATTGTGTTCGGAAGAAAGCTGATAGCGGGTTCCGTCCAGGCAAAATTCCGGCAGATAGAGGACGGGAAGACCAACGTGATGGGATCATATTCGGCCCACTCGTTCGTGCTTTCCCTTAATCACCTGTGCATGAATGAGACTTACGAGATATCTCAATATCTGGAGAATACTTACGGCTGCTTCGCGGTTCCGCTGACCAACAACGTGCTGCAGGGGGTGCAGCCGGAAGGCTGTTACGTCCCCTTCTTTGCCGACCCCCTTAAGGCCGGGCTCCCGGTGGATATATATAAGGCCGCCGTCGCGGCGGGCATAGGGGAGATGGGGTGGAACCATAGGGTGCTTACCCCAGACAGCGGGCCAAGGATCTACCTCTGCGCCATAATAACGGATCTTGAATTTTCGGAATACGACAAGCCGTACTCAGGGGACAGGCTGTGCCGCCCCGAGGAATGCGGGGTGTGTGCCAGGGCTTGTCCAAACAGTTCCCTGGACGCGCGGGAGAGCGAACAGTGGGGAGACGGGGAACTCACATGCAGGGTCGGAAAACTGGACGTCAACGGCTGCGCTGCGGCGTGCTTCGGTTTTCTGAAGAGCGTGAATCCTGCGGCTTCCGTAGTGGTGGAAAACCCGCACCCGGACGACCCACAGCTGGAGGCCGCGCTGAAAAAACAGTTCGAGGCCCCGGGTTTCCAGACCCTGGACCACCTGCCCATGTTCCACTGCGACCGCTGTATGGTGTACTGCCCGGTAGGAGACTGGGACGTGAAGTACAGGCAGACAGGCCTTTCGGGATGGTGACGGATATGAGGAAGATAGTGCTTGCCGCCGGTTTTTTGCCGGAAGGAACGATACGCTACACAGGACAGTATATATATAGGGTCAAAGCGTTCAGAGAGGGAGCCCACGGCCTGGGCCCCGGTTTCCCGCAGCCCGAATTCCTGGAGCTGGAGCTTGAGGGAGTGGGCGGGATAGACGGGAAACTGGAGAAGACCACCCCGGTGAGTTCCGCGAACCCCCTGGACTGCCGCATACACAGGTATTATCTCCTGGAGCATGATGTATGGATAAAAAATCTGGGAGAGGGAAAAGCAACTGCTCATCTCCAGCCTGAAGGCGAACCACCTCGAGACCCTGCGGCGGGGGCAGGTGCCGGCAGGCAGGGCGTTGGATTATTGGCTGTGTTACGCCTATCTGG
>JAFWGE010000019.1 GCA_017512485.1 Oscillospiraceae bacterium | reverse complement strand
GTAACACACGTAATAGTTCACGCCGTACTTCGCGCTTCCCGTGTCCTTTTCTCCCATTCCCGTCCGGGAGATCCAGCTCCGCACGGCGGGGCGGGCCGTCGGCTTCTTCTCCAGGTACTGCATGGAGGCCAGGCCCTCTATACCGTTGTAGCTCACGTGGGCCCAGTCGCTGTCCGACAGTCCGCTGGCCTTGGAGACCCAGACCTCCTCGCCCTTCCCGATCAGGCCCAGGGACGGATAGGACGTGCCGTGCCCGCTGCGGATGTTCAGCGTCGTCTTGGACGTGCAGATATATGTCCCCGCATAGTCCGTCGAGCAGGTGCAGTCGATAGGACCGCCGCCGTACTGGGGCCAGTATGTATTCTTGGCAAGATTCCCTCGAATGGCCGCCTGGGTTTCCATGTTGGCAGGTTTTTCATACTCAAGGCAAAAACAGGATGCGGCCTGATACGCGCCCTCCGCGCTGTTCTCCACAGATTTCAGCCGGTTGTACACCGCGGATGACATTTCACCGGAAGAAAACATGTATTCCAGCTGCATTTGCAGGTCGGCAATGCTGACTCCCTTCGATCTTGCATAGTTCAGCAATCCCTGTTTCCTGCTCCAGTAGGTCCATTGACAAAGCCCGTATCCGGCGCTGTCATGGACAAAATTCGTATAGGAACCGTTATCCACGGCAGCCGTATAGGTTGCGTCGGTATACCCCAGCTTTTTTTCGTAAGAGCCCTGCAGATTGTTCGGGTAGAAGCTGGACTCCTTCTGTATGTTTGCCATAATCCCGCAGGCTGCCGCCGCGTTCAGCCCCTTTGTCTTTGTCAGAAATTCATAAACGCTCGTCTCATAGGTCGTGCCTGTAACCGACATCAGACTGGCTTCCTCTCCGGGTTCAAAAAACACGCCGACATAAGGCGCGTCCCTAAGATAGTCCAGCCCTCTGTCCAGTGTGTAGGCCGTCTCATCCCACTGGGGACTCAGCTGATCGTAAAAGGTATCCTCAGGGTCCGAATTCAGCCCCACCGAACGCCAGCCCACCGGCAACTCGACGGCCTCAGGTTCGTCGTCCAGATAGACGAGCACCTTCTCCGGCAGATCCGGGTAGTCTTCGACAGACACCGGGCGATCATTTTCCTGCCAGTTTACGACCGAGATCTGTTTTCCCTGATTCACAAACCCGGTTATGATGTGTTTGTCGATGGGGCTCTCCCGGGATGCTGACGCCATCGGCGCCAGCCCTGCGGCCAGAACCAGAACCAGGGCGAGACTCACAATCTGCTTTCTCATATCCAAACCTCTCCTTTTCCTTCCGCACTCGTCCGCCCGGGGTCCCGGGCATACCTTTTTCCCACCTTATCACAGATTCCGCTTCCCCGCTACACGGATGTCACCAACGGTATCTCCCAATGTAACGAAAAGCAGGCGTTCCCCATTGGGAACGCCTGCTTACCTCTCATATTGTTTACTGATTTATCATTCGGAGAATCCTATGGCCGCTCATCCTTCCCGGCGCAGATAGTCCAGGAAGGCCGCCCGCACCGCCG
>JAFWGE010000018.1 GCA_017512485.1 Oscillospiraceae bacterium | reverse complement strand
TGCTTTATCAGCGCGGTACGGCTCTTGTGATCCTCATAGAAACGCAGCTGTTCCTCGGCCTGAGTAAGGGCGGCCGAAGCGTGTACCAGGCTGTCGCGCACACCCTGACGGGAGATGCCCAGGTTCTCGGATATCTCTCCAAGGGACAGGTCGTCGTTGTAATAGAGCTCGAATATCTCACGCTGCTTCTGCGTTAGGATGCCGCCATATATATCGTACAGTACGGCCAGTCTGACGTTGTCGTCCATGGAGCCCTCCTGAGGAGAGATGTAAAGCAAAAAGCCTTTACATTATAGCCGCGGCATATTGCTTTGTCAAGGAGAATTTGGGGGATTTTTGCTGCCAGGCGGAGGGGAAAGGACCAGGCCCCGCGGCGGCGGGCGTTTAAGCAAAAAAGCGAAGGGAATTCGTGACGGGGGGCCTTGACCGTTTACAAGACGGGAGGAAAAATATATAATAAACAGACGTTCGCGGGACTGAGCGCAGGAGGACGCCGCGAAATACAGCTCAGGCTGCGGGTACTGCAGCCCGGTATATACAGGTATATGGCGAATTGGCGCCAATGCGGAGATGAGGGAACAATTTGAGCAACACGGTGGAAGTATTTGAGCTTATGCCCGGAGCACAGCTGCTTTGTCTGAAAACAGACAAGTTCAAGACGGGCTGCATGTACGCTTCTTTTTTAAGGGATATGGACGCGGACGAGGCCCCGGCCAACGCCCTGCTGATGCCGGTGATCATGAGGGGGACCGAAAAACACCCCGACATAAGCAGCCTGAGCCTCTCCATGGACGGGCTGTACGGGGCGGACTTCGGGGTATATCTGCGGAAAAAAGCGGAGACTCAGGTGTTCGGCATCGCTTCGGACTTCGTGGACGACAGGTTTTCCGGTGGAGAGGAGATCCTTCCCGGGTGCGTCGACCTTATGCGGGAACTTCTGCTGGAGCCCGCGGGCGGTATGCGGGAGGAATATTTTACATCCGAGAAACAAAACCTGGCGGACGCCATCAGGGCGTCGATGAACGATAAACACTCGTGGACGGTACAGCGGGCTGTTGAGATAATGTGCCCCGGGGAGCCTTACAGCGTAAGCAGACTCGGAACACCGGAGAAACTGGAGAGCGTGACCATTGGATCGCTGCGGCAGCACCGCAGGGAACTGCTCAGCAGCGGCAGGATGCTGTTTTTCTATGGAGGGAGCAGACCTCCTGCCGAGGTGTACGGCATGCTCGGGGATTCACTGGGCGGCATATCCCGCGAAAAAGAGCAGGAACCGCTGTCGCCCATAGTCAGAAAAGGGGCTGCGGAGAAGAAAGAGATCCGGGAACATATGGAAGTCACACAGGCGAAACTGTGTATGGGGTGGAGGTTCAGACCGGACTATGAGATCCCTTATGCCGCCGGGGTGGTTTTCAGCGCGCTGTTCGGGGGGACGTCCACGTCAAAGCTTTTCCTCAACGTCAGGGAGAAGCTCTCTCTATGCTACAGCATAGATTCTTCCCTGGACAGAAGGAAGGGAATAATGCTGGTAAGCGCCGGGGTGGACGCCGGGGATCTGGACAGATGTACCGATCAGATCACCGAACAACTGGCGATGTGCGCCCGGGGGGAGATATCACAGGAAGAGATGGAGAACGCCAGGGCGTACCTTAAAGGGGTCCTGCGCGCCAGCGGGGACAGCCTGGGGGGGCTTCAGGAATACTACACCACCAGGGCCCTGTTCTCCCTGCCGCTGACCCCTCCGGAGGACCTGATAGGACAGATACTTGACGTTTCCGCCGAGGATGTGGCGGCGGTAGCCGCCCAGGCGGAACTGGATACGGTCTATTCCATATGCGGCCAGGACGAAGAAGAGGAGGGATCCGCACTGCAATGAAAGAGAAATACTATCCCTCGCTTGGAGAAACGGTGCGCTCCGACGTACTTGACAACGGCCTTACGGTTTTTACGGTGCCGCGCGAAGGGTTTTCAAAGGTGTTCGCGTTCTATGCCGTAAATTACGGCGGGATGGACGTCAGATGGAAAAAGGGAGGCCGGGAGTGTTCCTCCCCGGAGGGGACGGCCCATTTTCTGGAGCATAAGATGTTCGATATGGAGGAGGGGAGCGCCGACTTGATGCTGGCAGCAAACGGGGCGCAAGCCAACGCCTTCACGTCCGGGGATATGACCGCGTATCTGTTTGAATGTACCGACAGGTTTGAGGAAAACCTGGATATACTCCTCAATTTTGTCAACACGCCGTTTTTTACCCCGCAGAGCGTGGAGAAAGAGATGGGGATCATTTCCCAGGAGATCGGCATGTGCGAGGATGACCCATACTGGCGTGCCGGCCACAGCCTTGTGGAAAGCATGTTCGGCGCGCACGCTCTTAAGAACAGGACGGTGGGGACGAAAGAGAGCATATCCCATATTACCGACCGGGTACTTACGGACTGTCACAGTACGTTCTACGTGCCATCAAACATGATCCTCTGCGTGGTGGGGGACGTGGACCACGACGCAGTGACGGAGGCGGCCTTGAGGCACACCCCGCGTCAGCGGGCGGAAAAGGCGGAAAGATGGACCGGGGACGCGGGCGTACCTTTCGCGATGAAGGAGACCGTATCGAAAATGGAAATATCCCGGCCGGTGTTTTCCATAGGTTTCAGGGCTGATCTGCCGCCCGGGGAGCCTTTCCTTGAGTGCGGTATACTGGGAGATACGGCGTCCGCGGCCGTGCTCGGCCCGTCCTCGGAACTGTACGGCGAGATGTACGCCGACGGGATTATAAACGGTTCTTTCGATTTCAGCTTTGAAATGCATGAGGGAGCGGCATACTTCGAGGCCAGGGGTGAGAGCGACCGCCCCCGGGAGACGGCGGAGCGCATCCTTGAAGGAATGGATCGGATAAAGAAAAACGGGATCGACCCGTCCATATTCTCTGTGATCAAGAAGGCGGATATGGGAGGGAGGATAAAGGAACTGGGGTCCTTTGAGATGACGGCCTGGAACATATGCGACCTGGCCTTCCGTGGGGAGGACTATCTGGAGTTCTCCTCGGTTTATAAAGACCTGACGGCCGAGGGAGCAGCAGGACTGCTTCTGGACAGCGTCAGGGAAGAAAACATGGTCCTGAGCGTCGTGGAGCCTGTCTGACTGATAAGGCTCCCCGGCACATCGCTCCAACGGAAAAGAACAAATGGAGGAACTTAAATGTACAGCAGCTATGATATCTCTTTTCCATCCTTCGGCGTAACGGTAAAGGCAAGCCGCGTGGCGTTCTCGTTTTTCGGCAAGTCGATATACTGGTACGGGATCATTATTGCGTTCGGTTTTGCCCTGGCGGTGCTTTATATACTTAAAAGGTGCAAGAGCTTCGGCGTGAATCAGGATGATTTCCTGAACTGCCTGCTTATAGGCACCCCGGCCGGAGTCATCTGCGCCAGGATATATTACGTGGTATTCAACTACTCCGCCTACGCCGGGGATCTTGCCGGGATCTTCCGTATCTGGGAGGGCGGCCTGGGAATGTACGGGGTGGTCATAGGAGCCGCGCTGTCGGTGATAATTTACTGCAGAGTCAAAAAAGTAAAAATGCTGCCCATATTGGACATGGTGGTGCTGGGGCTGCTGATAGGCCAGACGCTGGGCCGCTGGGGGAACTTTATGAACCGGGAGGCGTTCGGCCTCATCCCCCAGGGCGCTTCCGGGGCCCTGCGTTCGGTGCTGGAGTTTTTCAGAATGGATTTTGTGAACGGCGCGGACCGTATATCTGTACAGCCCACGTTCCTTTACGAGTCTGTGTGGAACCTGGCGGGGTTCATAGTGCTGCATTTCGCTTCAAAAAAGAGAAAGTTTGACGGGCAGACAGCCCTCATGTATCTGGCCTGGTACGGGTTCGGCCGTTTTTTCATCGAAGGATTGAGGACGGACAGCCTCTACCTGTTCTCCACGGGGATCCGTGTGTCGCAGCTGGTGGCGGCTATCACGTGCGTATGCGCGTGCGCGATATTGGCATACGTCCTGATTAAGGTCAAACCTGACCCGGCGAAAATGGCTGTGAACGCCGTGAGCCCCGCAGCCGCCGCGGCGGACGCGGAGGAAAGGGCCGGCGAAGAGCTCCCCCTGAGCTCCGGTGGCCCGTCCGTATCGGAGCCCGAGCCTGAGATCCCCGCGAAACCCAAGGTTTCTCACGAGGATATAGAGAAGCAGATATATGAGCAGGCCCATATGGAGGGGAGCGCGATAAACAGGCCCTTCGTCCCGGAGACGGCCGAAGCGCTCACCCCCGAGAAGGAGGAGGCGCGCCGGAAAGCCAGGGCAAAAATGATCGCGGAAGCCAGGGAACTGGGGCTGATCCTGGACGAGGACGGAAACTTTATAGCCCAGGTGGATCCCGTGAGCAGTGCGGGCCCCGCAGACGCCGGAGAGGAAAAATAAAATACCGCCTGAATATGACATTGCCGCCGCGGACCGTGTTGTCAGCGGCGGCAGTATTTGTCTGTGGTGGATTTTACTCAAACTGAGGGGGCAGCCTGCGGAGCTGCTCGTCCTTTATCCTGCCCATAAGTTCCAGGGCGTGGTGGGTAAAGAACGTGTCTCCGGGGCGGGAGAGACCGTCAGCTATGAGCCTGTCCCCAATGACCGAGCAGATCTGTTCCGCCAGGTCCACGGCGTCCGGACGGGAGAGGGCCATGCGCTCCAGCAGTTTACCGACTTCTTTTCCTGTGGGAGACAGCGTGCAGAGCTTTCGCCATGCCCATTTGTAGTAGGGCTTGAATTCCTTGTCAAGCAGGAATACCGCTTTAATGGCGGCTTCCTGGAAACGGCTCACGGCGGCCAGTTCGGCAACAACGTCCCCACGCCTGCGGCACCGTTCAAGGTTATACTGCCCGGTCTGGGCCATGGCCATACAAGCGGCAGCCAGACGCTTCAGCCGCCAGTCGCCGGGATAATGGCCCAGCAGGCCGCGCCTTATGGCTGAAAACTCTTCGGGGCCGTCCATGAATACCTCGCCGTTTACAGCCATGGCCAGGTTCTCCTCCGGGGCGGCCCTCCACTGTGCGACCGTGGCGGGGACCCCAGGACAGCCTGTCAGACTTTTGTAGAAGTCTCCAACGGTGGACGGTTCTGTATACGCGCCCCACTGTGAACGGGCTTTCGGATGAGGAGGGGGAGAGGTCTCAAACAGTTCTGCCTTCCATTGGGAAAGCTCTTTGAGCATGGAGCGGTCAGGCTCCGTGACCCAGATAAAAAAGTCTTCTCCCCAGTCGTGATCCCGGGAGATCTCGTCATCGAAACCGAAACACTCTGAACCGTTGCCCGCAAGGCCCGCGGCCATCCTGTCACAGGCGGCGCCAAAGCGTTCCCGCAGGGAAGGCAGTGCGGTCTCGAAAAAGTATAGGCGGCTCAGTTCAAGACCGTTCATTTTTTATCTGCTCCAGCAGTTCCGACGCATCCCGGGTACGGTCGTTATCTTTTCCGTACACCCGGAGGCAGATATCCAGACACTCGTTTATATATTTTTCCGCCTGGGGCAGGTCCCCCATGGCTTTCAGTATGGACGCGGCATTCTTGTCCAGAAGGGCCGTGTCGGCGTTCTCACCGTATACGCGGCGGGTTATTGAGCGCGCAAGGGCGACGCATTCCAACGCCTGGTCCAGTTTCCCGGAAGAGACCAGCAGCGACGCTTTGGATGAGAGGGCGCCTGCCCGGTGGGGGTCGTCAGGGGCGCTTATCTCGAACAGGGCGAGGGCTTCGTCCAGATTTTCGGAGGCCTCCTCGAGTTCTCCCGCCCTTATCTGCAGAGCCGCGAGGTTTGCTATGGCCATAGCCAGACTGAAACTGTCTGCGCCTGAGGATCGAACCACCCGCAGGGACTGGCGGGAGGTCTCCAGAGCCTCTTTCATCTTGCCCATGTCACAGTAGTTCAGCGCCAGATTGTTAAGGGTGGCGGCATAAACGGGGCCTGTCCGCTGCCCGGTGGATTCCAGCAGTTCCTTTACTGACAGGAACAGCTCCGCCGCCTCCGGCAGCCTGCCCATGAAACGATACGTGCCCGCCATGTTCATCCTGGCGGTGGCAAGGGCGGAAACGCTGCCGGACTGTTCCAGCAGCTCCACTGTCCTCCGGTAGTATTCAAGGGACTCGCCGTATCGGCTTACGCCCCTCATATAGTTGCCCAGCTCGCTGAGCACCGTGATCATCCCGTTGACGTCCGGGGATTCGGCGTTTTCCAGAGACTTGAGCGTATCCAGCATAAAACTTTCGGCGGCAGAAGGATCCGGGCCGGAAAGAAGGCTGTCCAGACGAGCGATGAAATCTTCCATTATCTGTTCCCCTTCCGTTCCGAGACGCACGACTCTGCCTCTTCCAGGCTGTGGAAGCCGTAGTGGGCCAGACTGTTTTCCAGTATGATCCTGGCCATGGACACGCCTTTTTCCGCGAGTTCCTCAACGTACCCGGAGAGGATGCTCAACGTCTGTGCCGAATATGTAAGCAGTTCGCCTCTCTGGTACGTCTCAATGGAGATGACGCCCTTGGGGTCCTCCGATGAACGAAGCGGCCTGCCCCCTCCCGCCACATTCGGATAGGCCTCAAAAAGGGGGACTGTCTGCTCCACCAGCATGGCGGTGAGCCTGTCCGCGGCGGCGCTCACCTCGGGGGAGGGAGCGCTTATCTGCCCGATCAGCCGGATATATGAAGCAGGGGACGTATGCTCCATCATATGGATGTATTTTTCACGCACGAGGTTCCTCCCGGACTGTACTGCCTGCTCCAGGTCCCGGAGATAAGAGTCCAGAGCCTCCTGCGGCCAGGACTCGAACTGGCCGTGCCTCATGCCCACGAAAGTCGGTCTGTCGTCCTGACAGGGGGCTCTGTAAGAACCGTCGGGGTTGACGGTCTGGAACATTCCCCACTCCAGTTCGATTATACGGGCGATAGTTTCATTTTTATCCATTCTGCGCCTCCTGTTAAGCCGCGTACGCGGTCCCGTGTCCCTTGACTTGACGATACTTTCATTATAGACTTGTTTGGCCGCAATGTAAATGAGTCAGGCGGCGGCCGTTTCGCCGGTTCTGCCACGGTACTGACGCAAATAATGCAAGACGGCGCCGATCATAGGGCGCCGATCCCGGAACGGTAAGAAGGGAGAAAGAACGATGCCTGCAGTTGACAGATCAGAAATAAACCCCGCATACCAGTGGGACCTGAGCCATATCTGCCCCACCGTACAGGCATGGGAGGATCTTATGTCCCGTTTGCCTCCGTACATTTACGGTCTGAGAAACATTTCCGGGACACTGGGCACTTCCGCGGAAGCCATGAAGGCCGGCCTTGACCGGATCTTTAAGGTCAGGCAGGTCGTGGAAACTGCGTATATCTATGCCATGCTGCTCAGTTCCGGAGACAACTCAGACCCTCAGAACCAGATGATGAGCCAGAGGGCGCTCTCCTGGACAACAGCCCTTGAGGAGGCGGTGGCCTTCATGCCGCCCCAGATCCTGGCAATGGAAGAGGAAAAGCTGGAGGAATTCCTCAAAGACCCCGCCATGGAGGAGTACCGCCATTTCATAGAAAATATAAGGCGCACCGGAAAACATACGCTGTCCGAGGACAATGAGAGGATACTGGCCCTTCTTTCGGAGGCCGCGGCGACGCCGTCGGAGACAGCGGACATGTTCTCTGACGTGGACCTCACTTTCCCGGACGTCGTCACCGCTTCGGGCAGCCAGCTGCCTGTTACCCATGCCACGTTCGGAGTACTGCGGGAGGACCGGGACAGGTGTGTGAGGCAGCAGGCTTTTGAACAGTATCTCGGCGCTTACAGGTCGTTCGAGAATACCCTGGCTACCCTGTACGGAGGAAGCATCAAGCTGGACGCGTTCAAGGCGCGGGTCAGAAACTATTCCGGGAGCATAGACGCCGCCCTGGACGCGGACAACGTTCCCGTAGCCGTATATGAAAACCTTATAGAGACCGTGAGGTCATATCTTCCGTACATGAAACGCTATCTTGAACTGCGCCGTAAAGCCCTGGGGGTGGAAAAGCTCCACATGTTTGACCTCTATGTGCCGCTGGTACCTGAGCGGAACGAGGAAGTTTCCTTTGATCAGGCAAAGGAGATGGTGCTGCGGGCTGTCAGGCCTTTCGGGGAGGAATACCTCGGCATCATACGCAGGGCCTTTGATGAGAGGTGGATAGACGTCTATGAGAACAGGGGTAAATCGGCGGGGGCCTTTTCCTGCGGGGTCTATGGAGTACACCCATACGTACTGCTAAACTTCGCGGGCCGGCTGGAGGACGCGTTCACACTGGCCCACGAGCTGGGCCATTCCCTGCACTCCTGTTTTTCTGACGCGTCTCAGAGCTACGTGAACCACGAATACAGCATTATGGTAGCGGAGGTGGCGTCCACGGTCAATGAGATAATGCTCTGCAGGAGCCTCCTTGAGAACAGCACCGGCCTAGCCAGGGCCTCGCTGCTTAACAGACTGCTGGAGGGATTCAGGACCACGGTCTTCCGTCAGACCCTGTTTGCCGAGTTTGAGATGGAGGCGCACAGGATGTACGAGTCCGGTGAGCCGGTAACGGCAAAAACACTGAACGCCCTCTACCACAGGCTGAACGCTATCTACTATCCCGGGGTAGAACTGGACCCGGTAACCGATGTCGAATGGGCCAGGATACCGCACTTTTACAGACCGTTTTACGTTTATCAGTACGCCACGGGGTACTGCAGCGCCGTAAGCATAGCCGAGAGTGTGCTTAACGGCTCCGGGGCGGAGAGTTATCTGGATTTTCTGCGGATGGGAGGGAGCCGGTACCCTCTGGATGAGCTTAAGGAGGCCGGAGTGGACCTGGAGGATCCCGGGAGCCTCAAAAGCGCGCTGGACGTATTCGCGCAAACGGTATCAGAACTGCAGGAACTCTGGAATTAGAGCATGAAAGATCCCCCTTCGCCCGCGGGCGGAGGGGGATCTTTAAAAGCTTGCCTATTATTTGCAGCAGCACTTGAAGCCCACGTCGGTGGCGCTGAAGTCGAAGTCGCGGAACTTCTTGATCATCTCTTCCTTGTCCATCTTGGCGTCGGGGTTGTTGGCCTTCCAGGCGTCCAGCTCCTCGCACAGATCCTGCAGCCTGGCGGGGCAGTCCATATCGCGGACGACGGCCTCTTCAACTACCTCGAAGCTGAACGGGGTGTACCTGGGGATGAACACGGTGTTATCGGCCTCGGCGTCGAACTCGCAGGTCTCGGTGGCGGAGGTCTTTACTTTGCAGTGGATCTTGCCGCTGAGTACCCAGAACATCCTGTACTCGGGCAGGAAGTTATCCCACTCGCAGTAGAAGCCGGGTTTCATGTGCAGGTCCCAGACCTCTTTTTCACCGAAGGTCTCGTATTTGGCGATCTTCAGGAACAGTTTGATGCAGCCGTAATCGTGCTCACGGATACCGGTGCCGAATTTGCGCAGCTGGGATACCTTCTCGGGTCCCACGATGTTCTCGGCAGGGAAGGTGCGGGGGCCGCAGGCTCCGTTCTTGGGGGAGAACACGCTCTTGAATTCGGCGCTCTCGAACACGCCGGGGAAGTTCTGGGACAGACGCAGCCTGTTGGCGGTGATGCCCTGATACTGGTTGATGCCCATGAACATGATGTTCAGACGGCTGTTGGGCTCGATGGGGGTGAAGCTGTGGCCCATCCAGGGCTGAATGTGCAGCAGGTCGCCGGGCTCCATATAGAAGCCGTTGCCCATGCAGTAGCAGAGGAACTTGCCCTGGCTGATCATGAAGGTCTCGTTGCCCAGAGTGTGCTCGTGATATCCAACGGGCTTGGCTTCTCCGTTGTCGAACTGCATGCAGTCAAACTCGTCCTTCATGACACCGCCCACCGGCCAGTTGAACTGGCGGTAATAGATGCCGGTCTCCTTGTTGTAGGTGGCTACGTTGCAATCGCTTTCGATGTCCATACGGATCAGATACGGATTCTCTCTCATGTTATTCCTCCTGTTCTGCGGGCGTGAACTCCGCCCGGTTTTTTTCATTTACAGTTTACTCTCCTGACAGGTGTTTTACAAGAATATCACACTCGATAGGCGGGGAGTATCATGTACAAAAATGCCGGAAATTTTTGTGCAGAATTGAGCGCCGGATATGTCGGCAGAAAAAAGCGGACGGAGGCTGCCCTCCGCCCGCGGCACGGTGTTTTGACTGTTCACATGTTTTCCACGGTCTCTATGGCCAGTACGTCCAGCAGCATGACAAGCACCCTGCGGGACAGGTGGCATAGAGCCAGCCAGGACCTGCGTATGTCCGGGTCGGGCTGGGTAAGGATATGGTTCTCGTGATAAAAACGGGAGAAAGCGGAGGCGATCCTGTAAGCGCACTCGCACACGTGGTTGGGGGCCTTGTCCTCAAAGGCGTGCTGGAAAGCTTCCCCGGCCTGTATGATGGAGAGGATGAGCTCGCGTTCAGTGTCTGTGGTCACGGTCTCGGGCCAGAGTTCGCCGCTGTACGGCGTACCGGCTTTTTTGAGTATGGAATTCATACGGGTGACGGTGTAGAGCAGATATACGCCGGTCTTGCCTTCAAAGGAGAGGAACTTGTCTATATCGAATATGTAATCCTTGGTCCTGTGGTTTATGAGGTCGCCGAATTTGAGGGCCGCCACGCCCACACGTTCCGCGTAGTCCTCAAGACTGCTGCCGGAGACGAATTCGGACTCCCTCAGCTTTTCCATGGCCGCCCCGGTGACAGTGTCCAGCAGAACGGAGAGCTGCATGACACCGCCCTCCCTGGTCTTATACGGCTTGCCGTCCCTGCCGTTCATGGTGCCGAAACCCAGATGCAGCAGTTCGGTGCTCGCGGGGAGGACGCCGGTCTTCCTGGCGCAGCGGAATACCTGCGTGAAGTGCAGGCTTTGCCGCTTGTCCACCACGTACCAGATGGCGTCGGGGGAGAAGTCCAGCCGCCGCTGGAGGATAGTTGCAAGGTCCGTGGTGGCGTATATGTTGGAGTTGTCGGATTTTTTTATTATTACGGGAGGTATCGGGGCTGAGTCCCTTTCCTCCTGGACGTGGACGACCTGGGCGCCGTCGCTGTACACCAGCTGGCCGCTGTCTCTGAGGATGTCCATGAGACGGGGCACGTATTTTTCGGAATCGCTCTCGCCGTACCACAGCTCAAAATGAACGTTCAGCCTGTCGTAACTGCGTTTGAGGTCCTCTACGGAGACGCGCATTATCTCTTTCCAGACTGCCGTATAACCCGGATGTCCGGACTGGAGGAGGGCGGTCACCTCATGGGCCTTGCGGCTGAACGCCTCGTCCGTCTTGCTGCGTTGGCTGGCCTTGGGGTATAGCTCATTGAGTGAGTTCACGTCTATGGGTTCGGCGCTCTCTTTTTCCGGATCGAAGTCAGGGGAAAAGCAGCGCCAGTCGGGATGCTCCTCATTGAGCTGGGCAATGACCAGGCCCATCTGAAGGCCCCAATCGCCCATGTGGGTGTCGCCTATGGCTTTCATACCGCAGGCTGAGGCTATGCGTTTTACAGCCTCGCCGATTATGGCGGCCCGGAGATGGCCCACGTGCAGGGGCTTTGCCACGTTGGGCCCCCCGTAGTCAACAACGAGGGTGCGTCCTTCCCCCAGCTGGGGCACGCCCAGATAGGGATCCTGTGAGATCTGACGGCATCTCTCGCAGAGAAATCCATCGGTGAGGGTAATGTTTATAAAGCCGGGCTTTACCGCCTCCGCATGGGCTATGAAGTCCTCGCCGTTCAGCACCTCAGCCACCATGGAAGCGGCGGCAAGGGGGGCCATGCGCTTCTCCTTGGCCGCGCGGAAAGCGCCGTTTGACTGGAACTGACAAAGCTCCGGCCTGTCCGAGACGGTGACGGTTCCTATGGATGGGTCAAACCCGCATTTTTCAAAGGCCGCTCCCACGGCGCGGCTCAGATCGCCTGTAACAGTATTCATCTGATCTCTCCGATCGAAGTTGATAGTAAGACCGCTCCGGGACGGAACACCCCCCGGAGCGGTACAATACTATCACCCGTATGGGAAAAAATCAACAGAAAACGGGAGTTTGACGTACGGGAGACGGTTTTTTGGGACATTGACGCCGGAGAGCTTTTATTTCAAAAGAAAATGCGGTATCATGCGCTAAGTATAATGCTAAAGGATCATTGTCCGAAAGGAGGACACGGCATGCTTTACGAGTGTCACGGTCACATCATGATGGACGGAAGGTCATACAAAGACGCCGCCGACCGGCATCGCTCCGGCCCGGATGAGGCTGCCGTCCGCCAGGCGCTCTCAGACCTCGCCGGGGCGGGGGTGGGATATTTCCGGGACGGGGGAGACCCGTTTGGAGTATCGCTCATGGCGAAGGAACTCGCTCCCGAATACGGCATAGAATACGTAAGCTGCGCGTTCGCCATACACAAAAAGGGCTGTTACGGTTCCATTGTAGGCAAGGCATATTCAGATCTGGCCGAGTATCGGGCGTTGCTGAAAAAGGCGGCGGAGATGGGGGCGCAGTACATAAAGATAATGCTTTCCGGTCTCATAGACTTTGAGACTTACGGAAAGATAACCGGCACCGCCCGGGACAGGGAACATATAAGGGATATAACTACCGCAGCCCACGACATGGGCTTCGCGGTGATGGTGCACGTCAACGGCGCGGAAGCAGTACGGGACGCCGCGGACTGCGGTGTGGACAGCGTGGAGCACGGCTGCTACGCCGACAGTGAGGCTGTAGACGCCATGAGATGCGGCGACGTCGTCTGGGTGCCCACACTGGCGGCAATAAACGCCTTCTGCGGAAGGGAGGGAGTCTCACCTGGGGTGCCAGAGAGGATCATCCAGGCCCACATGGAGGCTGTATGTATGGCCGCCCGTGCCGGGGTGCGGATCGCCTGCGGTTCAGACAGCGGGGCGGTGGGAGTGCCCCACGGTCCCGGCACTGTACGCGAGCGGGAATTGCTTGGAAAGGCGGGTCTCGCGGACGCGGACATAGACGCCGCGTCCGAGGAGATCAGGCGAAGATTCAGACGATAGACCGCTCTGAATGAAAAGCCGGATGAAAAAGAGAAACAGCAATGATCTTTCATCGGTGAGCCGCATTTTCTTTCCGGAACATATGATAGAAGACGGGGCAAAAAAATATTTTTGAAAAAAAACGGAAGAATGATTGACACAGGGCCGGTTGTTTAGTATAATCTCGTTTGCATCTTAATAATACGCACACCAAAGGGAGCATAGCTCAGCTGGGAGAGCACATGCCTTACAAGCATGGGGTCACAGGTTCGAGCCCTGTTGTTCCCACCATGTGGCCCAGTAGTACAGTTGGTTAGTACGCCAGCCTG
>JAFWGE010000017.1 GCA_017512485.1 Oscillospiraceae bacterium | reverse complement strand
GCGGTTTGTGTTATCTTGTTCATGGCGAATAGGGTGGCACCTGCCTTTCGGTTTTGTCTCAACAACTCTACCTTAATACAGGCCACTCCTATTCGCTATTCTTTTTTCACATTCTGTCACACATCATCGTAACACCTACACGGTTCCCGGAGGTAATATCAATCAACATATTATGTTATGGCTGGATCTGAAATCCGGAAAAGTACTTGAGGGGGCAGCCCGTGCCCCGCATCGAAGGCGGGCCGAGTCCAGGGTTCCGGGTCCCTTGGGGGGACTGCCCCTGCGGTACTTTTGCCCGACCCGATTCCGGGTGGCGGTTCGGGACTTAAAAAGGTGAAGGAGGCATTGGCAGTAAAAGAAGTATTATCACGTCAGAGTCCGTCGAAGGAACCTGTCCAGGCAATGAACCAGTCTTTCCATGCCGTCTGACGTTCCAAATGGGCTATATCACCAGCGCCGCCGGTGACGCGCGACAGATCCTCAGGATACAGACTCTCCATCCCGTTGAGAGGGAAGCCTTGACCTGATATTATGCGGTAACCGTTATTTGCCGCCAGTTCTACGACTCTGTCCAGAGAGACCGTTTGGGGCATTGCCAGCATCTGGTGGAACAGAGTAGGATCCGTCCTGCACAAGTCGGCGAATTCTTTCATGGAGACGTCTTTCATTTTGGCGAGATACCTGCCTTTGCGGTATGCTGGAAACAATATACACGGCGGGGCGTACAAAAACATTACAGATTCCGGATGGTAACGGAGAATCACAAAAAACGCCGCAGGCGGAACTGCATTCCTCGGTAAACCGGGTGATCGTAAGCCACTCTTGAATTAAAACAACTGCCTGACTGATGGAACTGGAGGACGAAAAGAGATCATAGTTCTTATGCCGTCTGTTTTGCCGCGTGATTATCAGCCCTGCTGATCGGTACAGAGGACACGGTCCTGAAGGCTATTTGGAAGGACGATGACTTCGCATTTACATCCGCCGTGGTCCCCGGTGGCATGAAGATCACCCTGACGAACAATACGGGCAGCATAGCGAAGCATGCAGTCATCTGCAGCCTGACCGACAAGTTCGTCACCTCCGCCATGGGAAAAGGCAATGTCGACGCGGAAAAAGCGTGAATCTTACTGTACCATACCCAGCTAAGGACAAAGAAAAACAGTAAAAGTATTTGTACTGCACTCCGGAACTGGTACCCCTCTGCGGGGGGGGTGGATCAGGAACATGCGATGCGGGATAACGCGCTCAGGAGCCGGGGCAATACATAAGATGCGGAGTATGAGCCCGATAAAGAAGGGTAAAGAGCAAAAAAGCTCGTCGACAGGATTATAGCTGCCGACGACCTTTATATAGTATCGGGATCAGGTCCCCGCGCGGAGAACGTCTGTGGCCGGGATTTTCTGTTTTGAGAACATTCCACATTCGCTTGGCGCAGGGGCGGGTGAGACCGCTTTTACGCAACCAATGAGCTGATATAATCGATCTGTGCCGCGGTTCCTGACAAAAGCAGCAAAAGCATACTCAGAAAGCAATACCTCCTGTGAACTGATAGTACCTGTCCCTCCGGGTGGACTGACAGAACGGAAAATGACCCGTGGATCATGCCATTTTATAAAAAATACAAAACCATGCTGCATGTCCCGGCGTCAGGGGCGCCGGCATATTTCTTTTTGATAAAATATTACTCGTCGTGGTAGTGGTAATAGAGGCGCCCCGCGGTGAGTTCTGCCCAGGAGTACTGCTGCATGAAGCTGCCGTCAAAATTGTTGACCTCCCGCATGTCGCCGTCCAGCAGGCGGTAAAAATCGCAGTCCAGCAGGGCGCGGTTAACGGCAATCCATCCGCTGCGGCGGATGAGCAGGTGCTCCATGCCTATTCCTTTGAAAGTGGACCGCAGGTCGCCTATGAGAACTCGCACGCGGTTTTTCAGCGCTTTCTCGTCAACTTCGTCCTCCCAGAGCGTGTCCGCTATCTGGCCGGTGGTGCAGGCGTCGCCCTCCCGGTTGACCAGATATGCCAGCAGTTCCTTGGTTTGCTGCCGCCCAAATTTCAGTGGACTGCCGTTCCAGAACACTTCGAAATAGCCGAAACAGCGTACGTAAAGTCCCTCTCCTGCGGCAGGGCGGGAATCAGGTGAAGCGGCGTCAGACGCCAGAGCATCCAACTCTTCTTTTACACGCTCCGGATCCAGGGGTTTTAGTATATATCCGTGGGCATGTATACGAAAAGCGTCCAGGGCGTACTCGTCGTAACCAGTGACGAACACTATCTTTGCAGAAGGACAGGCGCCCCGCACCCTGACGGCCAGATCCAGCCCGCTGAGTCCCGGCATGCGGATGTCCGTGAACACCACGTCAGGTTTGCGGTTTTCTTGCGTTATTGCGTCCAGGGCTGTCTGGGCGCGTCGGAATGTAAGAATTTCCGCGGCCGGTGCCGCGGCACGAACCGCCCTTTCGGCGGAGGCCAGCATGGCCGGCTCGTCATCTATAATGAATATAAGCATCATGGTTTCTCCTTGGGCAGCCTGATGACGGCACGAGTCCCCCTGCCAGGCGCGGAATCGATGACCAGTTCCCCGCCGCAGATATACCGCAGACGCTCCCGTACGTTCCTGATGCCGACGTGGTTCTCTGAACGGGGTGCCTGCTCCGGGTCAAAACCTGCACCGTCGTCGGTGACGCTCACCTCAAAGTGGTCGCCATGATCCCTGGTGCTTACGGTCACGGTGCCGGTGCCGGTCTGTGTCTCCCGGATACCGTGTGTCACGGCGTTTTCCACCAGAGGCTGTAGAGTGAGGGTCGGCAGGAAAAAGTCGGTGCAGTCAAGGTCATATACCACCCGGACGTCGCCGTCGAAACGGAGGGTCTGCAGTGACAGGTAGGAGTGCACGTGTTCCAGTTCCTGCCGGAAAGGGATGGGTCTGTCCGACTTTATGGAGTACATGTTGTGACGCAGGAAGTCCGTGAAGCGGCCTACAGCCTCAGAGGCGGTCTCCGGGTCGGTGCGGCAAAGCTCCTGAATGGTACCAAGTGTGTTGTAAAGGAAGTGCGGCTGTATCTGGCTGAGCATCACGTCCATTTTGAGCCTGGTATTCTCTTCTGCCTGGTGGAAGTACTGTTCCGTCCGGTCAGAGATTATAAATATGAGCATCACAAAAGTGGATATTACCACGGAGATAACTATTATGGACACTCCGTAGAGGAATGCCTGCACCGACATAGCCGCCAAGGGTATGGCAAACATCGTGGTGAAAGCCACCCGCTCTTTAGAGGTGAGACTGCCCCAGCCCCTCACAAGCGATGCCGTGCCGATGAACATCATCAGCGCAGGGGCGACCAGAGAGAGAGGGTAGAGAGGGGAACGGCGGTAAATATTGTGAGCGTCCACCGTATAGAGCAGCCCGGTAAACTGGGAGAATGTGAGCAGCAGGAAATGGGCGGCGAACAGTACGCACAAAGCAGTCCTCACCGCCCTGTTTGTTCCCCGGGGGTCAGTGACTGAGAGGAGAAAAAAGCCGCCCAGACATGCCAATACACCCGCAAACAGAAACTCGCAGTAGTTGGATACCAGCAGCAGCATACGTACCGCCGCACCCGGCTGTCCCTTCAGGATGAGGCCGGCCAAGTTGGCGGAAGAAAACAGGATGACCCATACGTTGAAGGCGTAATACCACGACCGCATTCTCAGGCCAGCCCGGGAGCCCACCGCGACCTGGACTATGCTCAGCACGCTGAGAAACACACTGCTGAAGCCTATGGAGAGATTTATGATATCCGTGCCGTCCATGCCACCTTCCTCCTTTTTCCAAAATGCCGGTAAGAAAACTATTCCTGATTATACCACAATGACAGACAAAAACAAACTGCCACGGTCTGGACCGGCGAAAAACCGCGGAGTGACATATTTACGGCATTTTGTGATATAAAAGAGTTTATTAGATTCGAGTGTTATGGTATAATAATTAATTAATGATATCATGGGAATGTTATAGAGTTTTTGGCCGACAGGGCTCAGCAGGGTCACTGTCAGGACACAGGCTTGTATTTGCGGATGGGAAAAACCCGTACGCGGAAGGAGACGCAGATGGCAGAGCAGGTTTTCAGGGAGGAAGCCGTTGACAGGCTTTCATCCCCGGAGCAAATGAATGATTACGTCCACGTAACGACGCCAAGAGTGTGGATAACACTTGGGGCAGTAGTACTAATAATATTGGGTGCCATGATATGGGCATCCCTTACATATATCAGCAGTTACATGACCGGTGTGGCGGAGGTAAGGGACGGGAAGATGACCGTCACCCTGGACGAGGATCAGGCCACGAGTGAATTGTCGGTGGGAATGGTCGTCAATGTGGGCAAGACAGAGTCCACTATACTTAGCGTCGGTACCGACAGCGAAGGCAGGATCATCGCCATGTCGGAGACAGGTCTCACTGATGGGTACTATGGGGCAACTATCAAATATAAAGAAACACAACTGCTCAGGTTGCTGTTCAACTGATGCTGCGGGGGCTGGATACAATGAGTAAAAAAGCTCGCCCGGTCACCAAGGGCCGGGCAAAGGTGCCTGTCGTCATGCAGATGGAGGCGTTGGAGTGCGGCGCCGCCTGCCTGACGATGATCCTGGCTTATTATGGAAAGTGGGTACCCCTTGAGCAGATACGCGTGGACTGCGGCGTATCCAGGGACGGCTCCAATGCCATGAACATGGTGATGGCCGCCGAAGATCATGGGCTGAAGGCGACCGGGTTCCGATGCGGCTTGAAACAGCTCAGGGAAAATGCGGCCTTCCCTTGTATTATCCACTGGAATTTCAATCATTTCGTAGTGCTCTGTGGTTTCAAGGGAAAACATGCGTATATTAACGATCCGGCAAGAGGCAGTCTCAAAATATCCCTTGACGAGCTTGACAAGTCCTTTACCGGCATCTATCTGGAGTTTATGCCCACGGAAAAGTTCAAGCCCGGAGGGAAGCGGAAGAGCACCCTGGAATTTGCCGCAAAACGCCTGGAGGGTACGTCAGCCGCCGTGTCTTTCGTGGTGCTTACTACCCTGATAGGCCTGCTGTTCGACCTTGTGAACCCTGCTTTCTCCAGATTTTTCATGGACCGGCTGCTGACGGGTGAGAACACGGAACTGCTAAGGCCTTTCGTGCTGATACTGGCGGCGGTGGGGATAATGGAAGTTATCGTTATTTCGCTTCGGGTCGTATTCAGCCTTAAAATAAACGGCAAGATGGACGCAACGGGCAGTAGCATCTTTCTGTGGAAAGTGCTCCGCTTACCGACGGAGTTCTTTGGACAGCGTCTTACAGGTGACATACTGCTGCGGCAGAACACTAACGCCACTATAGCGGAGACTCTGGTGCAGACACTGGTACCCCTGGTGCTGCACCTTATAATGCTGATATTCTATCTGGTAATAATGTTCCGCTACAGTGTGGTACTTACATTGGTGGGAGTCTCCGCTGTTTTTATGAATCTGTTTTTGTCGCAGATCATCTCAAAAAAACGTGTGAATATCACCCGCGTACAGCAGCGCGACACCGGGAGACTGGTATCCACCGCCGTTTCTGGCATCAGGATGGTGGAGACTATTAAATCCAACGGCGCGGAGAACGGCTTCTTCCAGAGATGGGCGGGCTATCAGGCCTCCGTGAACGCCCAGGAAGTCAGCTACTCAAGGCTGAACCAGCGGCTGGGCATGATACCGCCGCTGCTGACATCCCTTGCCAACGCCTCGGTACTGGTGATAGGCGTGTGGCTTACTCTGCACGGCAAGTTCACCGTGGGTATGATACTTACATTCCAGGGTTTCATGAGCGCTTTCATGAGGCCGGCATCCAACGTGGTTTCCGCCAGGCAGACCATACAGGAGATGCGCACAGACATGGAGCGGGTGGAGGACGTTATGGAATACCCGGACGACCCCTTGTGCAGGGAGGGACAGCTCACCGGGGACATTGACTATTCCAAACTCTCTGGCGAGGTGGAACTGAAGAACGTATCCTTCGGCTACTCCAGGCTTGGAAGGCCGCTTATAGAGGACTTCTCCGTTCATATAAAACCCGGCAGCTGCGTGGCTCTGGTGGGGGCTTCGGGAAGCGGTAAGTCAACTGTTGCTAAGCTCATATCCGGCCTTTACAGCCCGTGGAGCGGAGAGATACTCTTTGACGGCAAGCCCGTATCCGAGATAGAGCGCACCGTGTTCACAGGTTCCGTAGCGGTAGTGGACCAGGACAGCATGCTCTTTGAGGACACGGTGGCCAATAATATAAAAATGTGGAACGATACCATACAGGATTTCGAGATGATCCTGGCTGCCAGAGACGCGCATATATACGACGATATAATGGATAGGGACGGCGGCTTTGACGGCATGATAAGCGAGGACGGCCGTGACCTTTCCGGGGGCCAGAAACAGCGCATTGAGATAGCCCGTGTGCTGGCGCAGGACCCTACGATCCTGATAATGGACGAAGCTACCAGCTCCCTGGACGCCAAGACGGAATTCGATGTGGTGAGCGCTGTGAAGGCCAGGGGCGTGACCTGCATAATAATTGCCCACAGACTTTCAACGATTCGCGACTGCGACGAGATAATAGTGCTGAACAAAGGGAGAATAGTTGAACGCGGCACACACGATGAGCTTTACGCAATGGGCGGTTTTTACACTGCGCTCATCTCCAACGACGGAGGAGACTTAAAAATGGGTTGGTTTGACGAACAGATCCGGCAGTCACTACAGAATGACCAGGAACTGTTTGAGGAGTCTCTCCTGAGAATGGCCTCTGTAGTGATGGGGAAGAAACCGGAAGACGTAGGGAGCGAGCGCATCATCACAAAAGCTGCCATCGACGAGATACTCAAGTACTACAATTTCAAGCCCGCAGAGATACCCAACTCCATAAAGGACGCCGACGAGCGCTTGGAGTACTGCCTGCGGCCCCACGGGATAATGCGCCGGAATGTGAAGCTCACGGAAGTGTGGTACAAGGACTGCACAGGCCCGATACTGGCGTTCAACAAGGAGACGGGCGATACACTGGCTCTTCTGCCTGGAAAATACTCCGGTTACTTCTTCTACGACAGAGAAGCGGGAAAGAACAGAAAACTGGATAAAAGGACAGCGGAACAGCTTGACGAAGACGCCACAGTTTTTTACCGGCCGCTTCCACAGAAAGAGGTGGGCCGCATCGACATGATCAGATACCTGATGAAGGGCGTATCACATTCCGACATAGTTTTTTTGATAATTCTTACGCTCCTGGTCACGGGTGCGGGCATACTGCTGCCTATGGTCACAAGGTTCCTCACCGGGTACGTGCTGGACACGGGGGCGACGGGAGCCTTCGCCGGGACAGTGATATTCCTGACGTGCACACTGGCGGCCACGGCGGTGCTGAATGCTGTGAAGAACCTGGCCGTAACCCGCATGAAGATAAAGACGTCCATACCACTGTCGGCAGCTATCATGGCGCGGATGATAAATCTTCCGGCAAGTTTTTTCAGGGATTATTCCGCCGGCGATCTGGCCAGCAGGTTCCATTCTCTGAACCAGATGTGCACATATCTGGTGGAGTATATTTTTACGGGGGGACTCACCGTGCTGCTCTCTCTCCTGTACATAGGCCAGATAGCGCATTACGCCTCGGGTATGATAATCCCTGCACTGTTGGTACTGCTGCTGCTGTCCGGGATGGGAGGCATCGCGCTGAGCATGCGCAGAAAGGTAAACAAGCGAATAATGCACAGCAACGCCGAGAACAGCGGCCTTACCTACGATCTTATAAGCGGCGTACAGAAAATAAGGCTGGCCGGGGCGGAGAAGCGCGCTTTTTCCCTTTGGGGGAACTCGTACTCGGTAAAGCTGAACAGTAAATACAACATCCCATCGTATCTGAAGGTACATAAAGCTTTGGAGGCAGCTGTGACTTTGGCGGGCACGGTTGCATTCTATTGTATCGCCGTCAAACAGTGCGTATCCCCGTCGGCGTACATGGCGTTCAGCGCGGCTTACGGCACCGTGATAGCGGCTTTCAAGGCCATGGATGACATGACGCCCGCCGCCGCTATGGTGGGTCCCATATATGATATGATAGAGCCGGTGCTGAAAACAGTACCGGAGACTTCGGACAGCCGGGAGACGGTGACGTCCCTTACGGGCAGCATTGAGCTCTCGAACGTGTATTTCCGCTATAAGGAGAACACACCATACGTGGTGGACGGCATGAGCCTCAAAATTAAAGCCGGAGAGTATGTGGCCATTGTCGGGACTACAGGGTGTGGAAAATCCACTATAATGCGGTTGCTGCTGGGATTTGAAAAGCCTGAAAAGGGCGCGATATACTACGACAGAAAGAACATGGCAAAGCTGGACCATCGTTCCCTGCGCCGCAGAATAGGTACGGTGATGCAGGACAGCAGCCTCTTTTCAGGCGACATATACTCCAACATAGTTATATCCGCGCCGCACCTCGGAGTGGATGCCGCGTGGGAGGCGGCAGAGACAGCGGGCATAGCGGACGATATCCGGGAGATGCCCATGCCGATGCACACTTTCATATCCGAGGGACAGGGGGGCATATCCGGGGGACAGAAGCAAAGGCTTTTGATCGCTCGGGCTGTGGCGTCCAAACCCAGGATACTTATGTTCGACGAGGCCACCTCAGCTCTGGACAATAAGACCCAGAAGGCCATATCAGAGGCGCTCGACAGGATGCAATGCACGAGGATAGTTATAGCTCACCGGCTGAGCACCATAAAAAACTGCGACCGCATCCTGATGATTGACAAAGGGAAGATCGTGGAGAGCGGTACTTATGAAGAACTGCTGGCCAGGAACGGGCGATTTGCCGAGTTGGTGAAGAGGCAGAGGCTTGACTGAACTGGAAGAGCCCTGACGGATGTTCCAGGGACCTCCGAAACGATCAACATTTAAGGGACACCGATACTGCAGAAAGGTTGTACGTACGGTGTCCTTTTTAACAGCGAATATGGTCCGGCAATTAGAGCTGATGATTGCCAACAATGCCCAGTTTATACCGGATTATACACTGTGTGAGGCGTTTTAGTATCAAAACATACAATATATACAAAAATTGTCCATGTTTTATTCATAAATTCTATCACAGATAGGGCTAAACCTCTTGCGATAGTCGGATAAACAGACTATAATGATGTAAATTTGAGCGGGGTACCCGCAAGCGGTATTTGGGGTTGCCGCCATAGGTTTTCCCCGCGCAAAAACACATAACAGGACATTTGAAGAGAGGAGAATAATGCAATGAAGAAAACGCGTCAGATACTGTGTCTGCTTCTTGCCCTGGCAATGGTGTTCGCTCTTTGCGCCTGTGCCAAGACGGAAGAAAAACCCGCGGCCGACGACAAGTCTTCCTCAACGGGGACTGACTCCGGCAAAACCGAAACGGCTGACAACACAAAGACCGAGGAAGACAAATCTTCTTCAAGCGGTACCAGCGCCGACATCACCGCTCAGGGAAATAACGATAAGGACAAGGAAGGCGTAACCACAGAATCGGGTATTACCGTCATCCAGGACACCGTTATCCTGAACATGGAAGAGTATGAAAACAGGCCTCACGAGATCCAGCCCGGCACGAACATCAAATTCGTAATGTTCAACGACGTGCCCGCGCAGCTGCCCTGGAACGATTCCTCCGAGGCTTTCCTGTATAATCTCATATATGAGGGCCTTCTGTATGCTTATCTGGGCAAGCCCGACGATATCCGCGGCTGCATTGCCGAGACCTGGGAGCACTCAGACGATTACCTTGACTGGACTTTCAATATCCGCGAGGGCGTAAAGTTTATTGACGGCACCGTCTGCGACGCCAACGCCATAGCGAAGTGCTGGGATTACTTCAAGGAGCTGACCCCCACCAACCTGTCCAACGTGAACATAGAGTCCTATGAGGCCGAGTCTGACCTGGTCTTCAAGGTACATCTTTCCTCCCCCTGCGCCTATTTCGAAAACGCCATGTGCGGCAACGGCCTGTGTGCCATCAGCCCCACCGCCTGTGAGAAGTATGGCACAGACAACAACCAAGCCGCCGTGGGCACTGCTCCTTATTATATAGAGAGCTACACTTCCGGCGTGGAGCTTATCCTCAAAGCCAACCCCGATTATTACCTGTATGAGAAAATGCCTTGCCTGGAGACCATCACTTACGTCAATATCAAGGATACCAACACCATGGTAATGGCCCTGCTGAACGGCGACGTTGACGGCGCGGTTCTCTCCGATCTGGAGAGCTACTACAGCCTGAGGGACAATAACTATGCGGGCGACCTTATAGTCAAGATGTCCAACGTTGGCCCCTTCATGATGAACGCCAAGAAGTACGAGCCTTTCCAGAAGTTTGAGGTACGTAAGGCCTTCGCACGTTATGTAAACTACAACGAGGTCAACGACCTGGTATGGGACGGCATGGCCATAGTCAACGACTCAATGTGGGCCAAGGGTACGTCTGGATACTGGCCTTCAGACGACTACTATCCCGACGCAGCCGAGGGCGACGAGCTGCTGGCCAGCATCGGTATGTCTCCCTCCGATATCAGCTTCTCCTGCACTACAATGGAGGGCGACAACGTAATGGAGGCCATTCAGGACCAGCTGAACAAGCACGGTATCAGTATGGAGATAGAAGTTATTGAGTCCGCCGCAAACTTCACCTACCTGATGAACGGCGACTGGACCGTTACCTATGGTTCCGTGGGATACACCAACTCCAGCCCCTACACCCCCTGGACCTTCATACTTCCCCCCAACGGCATTATCAAACAGTGCTGGCAGGACGTCTATGATCCCGAACTCTATGATCAGATGATGGACGAGTTTAACCTGATGAAGAGTTCCAAGACCTGGGACGAGATGCTGGATCACTGCCACGCCCTGACCGGATACGTTCAGGACGACCACGGCTGCCTGCTGGGTATGCAGCGCCCCGGTTTCCTCGCGCTTAGCAAGGAGTATAAGGGCGGTGTGTTCTACGCCCTCACCAGCTATCCTATCCTGTACTATTTCTACGTGTGATACAGTGACAGGCATATAATAAGAGACGAAGCGCCGCGGGACGAATGTTCCGCGGCGCTTTTGCGCGTGAGTCAATGGGTTCTGTTCGCGGCGGCTCATTCGGTGATTAGAGCGAGTCAAAAAGAACCATCCCAATTGATTCGATTGCTATTATGTTCCATAAGTGGTAAAATAAGCAATCAAAACTATGTCTGAATGCAGCATATGTATCCAAACATACAGAACAGCCGCTTGTCCGGCCCTCCGTACACGGCGGGGCACCCACAAGGAGGAGAGACCATGAAATACAAAAGATTTTTGACCATGCTCACAGCTTTGGCTATGTGCCTGAGCCTGCTGCCCGCGGCGGCGGTTACCGCCCGGGCGGATACCTCAGTCAGCTTCATGGATCCGACGACGCCTGACCTGGACGGCAGGCCCTCCCTTCGGACTTGCGATAATTATACCGAGTTTACCGGTCAGACCGAACTGAAGAGCGGTTGGTATGTGGCCGCGCCCGGGAGGATTGTGATCTCCGAACGCATCACCGTAAAGGGCACGGTGAACCTGATCCTCTGTGACGGGGCGACTCTGGAGGCAGAGGCAGGAGTAGAACTGTCCTGGGACAATAGTCTTATTATCTGGGGCCAGGACCAGGGCACCGGTACTCTGTCTGCCGTAAGCACAGCCGACGCTGCCATAGGCGGCGGCGCAGGGGGCAGCGGGGGTAATTTGAGCGGCAAAGGCGGAGACGGGGGCGATGGGGGCTTATTGACTATAAACGGCGGTACTGTCAAGGCCGAGAGCGTAAGGGGCGCTGCCATAGGCGGCGGCGCAGGGGGCAGCGGGGGTAATTTGAGCGGCAAAGGCGGAGACGGGGGCGATGGGGGCTTAGTGACTGTAAACGGCGGTACGGTCTATGCCGAGAGCGAGAAAAGCGCTGCCATAGGCGGCGGCGCAGGGGGAAGCGGAGGTAATTTGGGCGTAAAAGGCAGCGACGGCGGCAATGGTACCCTTATTCTGGGCACCGTGAGCGTATACGTTTCTGCCAGAGCCAACGCTGCGCCCGTTTCTGCGGGGGACCGCGCAGAGGCCTGCGGCAACAGCCACTATGCGAGGATAGTGCCATGCGACTCCCACGAGCTTGAAGGCGGCAAATGCAAATATTGCGGAGCAATTTCATACATTGACCCCACCGAAGAGGACCCTGACGGGATTCCAGTGACCCGGTTCTGCGCTGCTTTCGTAAGCTTCAGTTCTCAGACCACGCTGCGGAACTGCTGGTATGCAGTGAGCGGAAAACGCTCAGTTTCCGGGAGCATAACCGTTAACGGCACGGTTAACCTTATCCTTTGCGACGGGGCGACTCTCACAGCGGGGGCGGGCGTCTGTGTGGCTGAGGGAGGTTCCCTCATCGTATGGGGCCAGCAGAAGGGCACCGGGACCCTGACCGCTACAGGTATCAACGGAGAAGACGGCGGTATCGGCGAATACAGCGGTGACGGCATCGGAGATTACGGCTATGACGGCGACACAGGCGGCAACGGAATAGGCGGAGGTCTCACCGTCAATGGCGGTACGGTCAATGCAATCGGCGGCAGCGGTGGCAGTGGCGGCATAGGCGACACCGACGGCATGATCGGCTGGGGCGGCGAAGGAGGCAGCGGCATAAGCGGAGGTCTCATTGTCAACGGCGGTACAGTCAGTGCAATCGGCGGCAGCGGCGGCGCTGGCGGCAACGGTAGTGGCGGCGGCGGTGGCGGCAGCGGTATAAGCGGCGGCCTCACCCTCAATGCTGGATCGGTCAATACAACCGGCGGCAACGGCGGCAACGGCGATATGGGCGGCGAAGGCGGCATCGGAGTAAGCGGAGATTTCATCGTCAACGGCGGTACGGTCAGCATTTCCGGCGGAGACGGGGGCATTGGAAGCAACGGCGGCGGTGATGGCGTTGGCTGCTTGGGCGGTATGGGCGGCATCGGCGTTAGCGGCGACCTCATTGTCAATGGGGCTACGGTCAATGCAACCGGCGGCATCGGAGGCATGGGCGGCGATGGCGGCTACGTCTTCGGCAGCTTGGGCGGCACGGGCGGCGCGGGCGGAATAGGTATAAGCGGCGATCTCACTGTCAATAGCGGCAATGTCAACGCCGTGGGCGGAAGCGGCGGCACAGGCGGTATCGGCGGAACCACCGGCAGTGGCGCCGGCGGTGGCGGCAGCTCGGGCGGCAATGGCGGCGCGGGCGGGCGCGGCATAAGCGGCGGCCTTATCATCAACGGCGGTACAGTCAGTGCATTCGGCGGCAGCGGCGGCAATGGCGGCTTGGGCGGTGCGGGCAGCAGAGACGGCTGGGGCGGCGTTGGAGGCGACGGAGGTATGGGCGGCATCGGCGCGATCGGCGCTCTCACAATCAAAGGCGGTACAGTCAGTGTATACGGCGGCAGCGGCGGCAACGGAACCAACGGCGGTGACGGTGGCGACGGCGGCTGGGGCGGCGATGGAGGCAAAGGCGGCGATGGAGGTATCGGCATGGGCGGAGGCCTCACAGTCTATGGAGGCACTGCCAATGCCGCGGGCGGCATCGGCGGCAGTGGCGGCATTGGCGGCAGCGGAGGAGATGTAGGCATCGGCATCGGCGGCGACACTGACGGATACGGCGGCAAAGGCGGCAACGGCAACATCGCTTTAAGCGGCGATGTAACGTTTGACAACGAAGCCAAAGATATACATCTGCGCGTGGGCACGGTGACGGTATCGGACGGCGGGGAGACCGTGACCTGGGTCATGGCCGACAGCCGTGCGGAGACCTGCAGGAGCAGGGACGGGATCACGGTCCGGCTGGAGGTCTGCGGCCAGCATGACAACACGGCGTACAGGGACAACAATAACGGCACTCACACTCTTGTGTGCAGATACTGCGGCAAGTCCACCGGAACAGTGGAGAACCATTCCTACACGGACAATGTGTGCGTCTGCGGCAGAGGACAGCCAGCCTTCACCGTGGAGGCCGTACCCGAGCGATTTTACAGCGGTCAGGCAGTAGCGCTCACCGTAAAAGACGGAGACAGTACTCTGACTCCCGGCATGGACTACAGTGTCACATACAAAAGAAATGGCGAAGCCGTCACCCAGGCCAGGGACGCGGGGGAATATACCGCGGTGGTGACGGGCATAAACGGCTATGCCGGAGCTGAGGCGGCGGAGGTAAAATTCTCAGTAAAGAAAAAAGCCCTCACCGTGACCACCGGGTCGGCGGAAAAGCCCTATGACGGCACTGCCCTGACCAACGCTGATGCGAAAGTGACCGGCCTGGCGGAGGGCGAGACTGTCACAGTGACCGCCACAGGGAGCCGAACCCAGGTGGGAGAGAGTAAGAACACCTATTCCATCAAGTGGGGCAAGACGAACAAGGACAACTATACTGTTACGGAGAAGCTGGGTAAACTTACCGTAAAAGAGAACAACTTCACCGTGACCTGGGTGGACTATGACGGCAGCGAGATAGATAAGACCACAGTGCAGTACGGCACCGTACCCGCCCACGCGGGCCCCGGGAGGGAGGAGGACGCGGACTATATTTACTCTTTCAGCGGCTGGACTCCCGCGCCCGCCGCCGTGACAGGAGATACGACGTATACGGCCGAATACAGCAAGACGGCCCGGAAATACGGCGAGCCCTCCTGGACCTGGACCGGGAACGATAAGGACGGCTACACCGCCGCCTCGGCAGCGTTCAGGACTGTCGACGGCGCGGCGGAGTTTACGAAGACAGCGGAGGCTAGGGTGACAAGCAAAACCACCGAGCCCGGATACGGCAGGGACGGGAGCACGGAATACACCGCGTCGGCGGTCTTCGGCGGAAAGACATATACGGATGAGAAGACGGCGGTCATTCCCGCCTTGGACACCAGGGACGTTAACGGCGACGGCAAACTTGACGCCGAAGACGGCGTATACCTGCTCTTCAACCGGCTGTTGGGCGATGAGGCGTACCTCCTGCCCGCGGAGGACGGGAAGCTCTTCGACTTTAATAACGACGGCGCGTTCGACGTGAACGACGCCGCGTACCTGCTGAACGATACGGGCCTCCCGGAAGGCAAAGAGGGGAGCGTTATAGTTGCCTCGTACGATGAAGCCGGGAGGATGACCGGAGCAGTGCTGCTGAAAAAGGACAGCGCTTTCACAGCTGAGGACTTCTCGGCGTTGAAAGAGGCCAAGACCGTGAAGTACATCTTTGTTGACATGGGCTTCCGGCCCGCAGCCGAGGCGCCGGAGAAGACGCTGAAGAACGGATGAAGAGAACAATATGAGCATGTACAGACGCCGCGGGACGAAGGTTCCGCGGCGCTTCCTTCTCCTTGATATGCGCGAAGGGAATAAGGTTATATTAAGATGTTCTTGCGACGTTAAGACCTTTCGACCCCGCCTCGCTCCGCTCAGTCGGCAAAAAGAAGAAGCCCGATAACGCTGAAGAACTTTGCAGGGAAAAGAAGACAGGAAAGGCCCCTTATCCGGGTGGGTATACGGTCTCCGTAAGCCAACTTACCTTCCCTCCGCCGGGGGAAGGCTGTTGTGCACCTCGCGATATAGTCTCTTGTTGCTTATTGACTTTTTATTGTTCCGGGAGGATAATTTCACTATTCATTCCACGTAAAGGAGCAAGCCAAAAATGAGAATAAAGAAGCTGCTTTGTATGTTCCTCTGCGCCGCAACGCTGGCAAGCGTTTCGGCCGCTTCTTTTGCGGCTCCCGCAGACACCGGAGAGGCCGGATCAGAAGCCAGTCCTGCCGAAGACGCCCCGGCGGCAGAGATCGGAGCTCTCGTTTCGGAGGATCCTGAGGCGCTGTATGACCTTGACGAGCCGGTATTCATATACAGCGGGGAGGATGAAGACGGCGCGGTGCTCATGGACAACGCCACCCTCACTCTCACCGTTAAATTCCCCTCCGGCGTGACCGCGCCTGCGGGCTCCAGACTGTACATAGGTATCGCCAGTGAAGCGGTGGTCTCCTCCTCCGGGGAGATCACAAAGACTCCGTCCTATGTTTACGGCCGCACCCATAGCGTGGACGCCGGGGCCACGGAGGTCACCGTTTCGGCGCCCATCCGCCAGACGGGCAATTATGTGTTCGATATCAGGCCGTATATCGCCGCGGCGGGCATATGCAGCCAGACATATTACTTTAACGGCGACGGCACGGAGGCCGACAGCATCTATGTAGCCAAGGGCATGGCGGTGAGCGAGGGGACTTCTGTGAGCAAAACAATAACGCTTCCCAGGGCATCGCATTCCATAAGCGGTACCATGACCTTCTCCTCGCCCCTTGAGGGAGACCGCACTTTGAATCTGCAGCTGAACGCGGGAACATCGGGACAGTCTTCCCAGAGCGCCCAGGTTTCCGTTAAACAGGGCTCCGTCAGCGTTCCCTTCGCCATGGGCACTGAAGCGGACAGCGCTTCCATCAGATTTTCTATTCACAAATCGCTGTACTACGCCATAGACAACACGCTTACCAGCGAATCCAATATGCGCTGCTATTTCGACCTGCTCTCCGGGGATGTCAGCGGTCTCACAGTGAACGGCGACGAGCTTCTGGGCTCCCAGGGTGGGACGGGAGCTCCCATCACCGTAACCGTTAATATCACCCTTCCCGAGAAGGCGAAGAGGGTCGAGACTTACTGCGTGGCCCTTGAAGAGAGCGGCGACAACTCGGGCATTTCCTATGATACCAACGTCCGCGTACAGGAGGGAGAAGATACCTTCACGGCGGAGCTGTATGCCGAGGCCGGGCAGGAGTACCGGATCTTTTATTTTGATACGGGCAATCTGGGCTATTCCAATATCAGCAGCATGCCCGGTTCGCGCTACGCCGCCGAGAGCGGGGTAGCCGCCGCAAAGGACCGGGCAAAGGTGTTCAGCTTTTCCGGAGACAGCACCGTGAACATAAAAGATGGCCCCTGCTGGAAGATAACTGGTACTGTCACCCGGGCGGCGGGGTATCAGGGAGATACCGGCGCAGGCTTTGTCTCCGCCGATTTTGACGACGGAAGTAAATGGGGTACCTACGTCTCTTTCAGCAGCGGCGAGAAAGAGGGAGAATATACCATATACGTGCCGAAGAAGCAGGAAGGCGGCTTCAGCCTCAAGGGCGCTTACAGCAACTCCGAGACGAGCCTTTCCCCAAACGGCATAAGATGGACGGAGGGTACGGACTACCCGGCTCTCACCGGCGACATTAAGGACGCGGATCTAACGCTTCAGACGCCGGGGTACGTAAAGGGGACCGTAAAGCTCTCAGGCTTCACCGCACCGTCCTGCGGACTGGCGGTCCGGCTCTGGATAACTGACAACCGCAACGTATACAGGTACTATGTGATCCCCGCCGGGAAAAGCTCCGTGAACTTCTCGCTGCCGTGCTTTACTGAGGGCTCTGTAAACGTAAACGCCGATTTTTATACGAAAGACAGGACCGTGAGCGGCAATGCGTCGTGCAATGCGACTGCGGATTCCGGCGGCAGCTGCTCCGGCGCCGATATCACCGTGCTGAAGCAGCATCCGATAACCGGCACCATAAGGCTGCCAAACGGTATAGAGAGCGCCGGAGTGCACATGCAGATAAACTGCAGGGGCGAAGATGCTTCCGCTTCCACGAACGTAGGTATAAGGGAGGGCGGCGGTACAGCCGCAAAATACCGCATTTACGTCCGGGAGGGAGAGGAATACCGGTTCGGTCTCAATGCGAGGAAAAGCACATCCGAAAATATCGGCGAAGGATATCTCTACACCGACAGCAACTGGAAGCAGTCTAAAAAAGGAGAACCGGTGAGTGTTGACGGCGCGAAGTCAGGCGTGGACTTTACTCTGTCCAGGGCCGTTTACGTTTCCGGCGTTTTTGTGGCCCAGGACGGCGGCGAGGTGATCCCCGATCCGGAAGCGAATTACCATATGCTTTTCTCCACCGGGAGTGACAACATATGGACGAGCTCCGAGATCAGCATGGGGGAAGGCGGTACCTGGTCGGTAAGGACTCCCGAGGGCATGACGGGGGAGCTATATATGTATTTCAACTCGAACGCAGGCTACCAAGGCAATATCGTTGCGGCCAGCTATTATTATTCCTCCGGCCCAGAGGCGCTTACCAACCGTGAAAATGCCGAGCCCGTCACAGTTGCCGAGACCGGCGCCTCTGACGTGCGGATAGTAGTTAAAACAGGATACAGGATAACCGGCCGCGTGCTGCTGCCGGAGGGAGGAAATATTACCTTTAATCAGAACTATTCCCATACGTCCTTCCCCATTTACGCGAAGGCTCAGGGAGAGGGGGAGAACAGGCGCGGGCAGTTTGTCGTGAAGGATGGGGAGATGTCCTTCCCATACAACATCATTGTGCCCAGAACCCGGGGTGAGTACACGATTGAGTACCCAAGCTCCGCCTGGAGCAGCTACATCGGGACCACCAACGTGGCCTTCTCCGCGGCAGTTAGTGCCGAAAAGACAGTTAAGGTAACAGACCGGGACGTTGTGGGACCGGACATCACCCTTCAGCTGATAAAGGCGACAGTGACGGGCACGGTATCCCGCCCGGCGGACATTACCGGGTACCTGAGCTGCACCGTACAGGTGGCAACAGAAAAAGATTCTTATAAAGGCAGTGTCGCTATCAAAGACGGCGAAGACTCGGGCGATTTCACGATAACCGTCCCGGACGGGGACAAATCTGAAACCTATACCGTGTACTACACCACCGGATCCAGCGGCCTGATGAGGACGGGCTATTTAACGGCCTCCGGCGTGAGCCAGGAACAGTCGGAGAGCGCGAAATTCTCCTTCGGTTCCGACAGCCTCCATCACGGCTTCACGCTTCTGGCGACGCCTGTGGCTGCCCAGGGCAGGATCTATTTCCCGAAGGATGTCACGGCTAAGTTCAATGTTTACATCAACGCCGCGAATTCGAGCGTAAGCGTAACGGTGGAGCCTTCCTCCTGCAAGAGCTCAGGAGAATACAAGTATGCAGATTATAGTATCAGGAACGCGAACGTTGGCGTAAACTACAAGATATACTGTTCCGTCAGCGAATACTCCGGTGAGTACAGCGGTCTTTATACAAACCGTTCGTTCTATATCGACGAGAACGGGGAGCTCACCTCCGATTACACAAAGGCAAAACTGTTCTATTACGAAGGCAAAGCCGTAACTCAGGACTTTTATCTGATCAAGTGGGACGACGGCTCGGAGAACTATCTGATACAGAGCGAGCACGGCGTGAAGCACGAGGGGGACAGCGTGACATACACGTACACATATACATATCCCGGGGAGTGCTCCACTCTGACGGTCCACTCCGTTGCGCACAGCGATTCCACTGTATCCGTGAAGGGCAGCCAGGAAAACTATGACAGATATCTTTCCGGCGGCAGCGCCATTACGGTCAGGGGGAATTCAATTACGGTGAAGTATACCCGGTCGACCTCATACAGCGCCAGGTACGGCTTCGCCATAGACAGCATTATTCCGGACGGCGTCACCCGTACGGACACCGGCGTGGCTGCCCTGTGTTCTCAGACGGGGAGCGGCCTTGACGCAGTGCTTGAGGCGGTGAACGGCGGAAAGGCACTGAACGCCGTCGCCGTGGGGCCAGAAGGTGTTGTTGCCAACGTGGCCGCCGCTGCCTATGACGCGGAGGGCAGGATGCTGGCCGTGAAGCTGGCCGAGGCAGAGCTCTCGCCCAACGGCGCGCCCCTGCAGATGCAGTTTAAAAAGGTCAGCTCCGCGGCCGAGGTGAAGGTCTTCATTCTGGGCGCAGATTCCACACCCGCCGCCGAGGTGTACATACCCGCCGCTCAGGCGAGCTGACGATGACGGGGCCGTTACGCGGCGCAGCGACCTGCGGAGACGGCGGGAATTGAATAAACGGCAAAAAGGGCCGGCCTCCCGGAAAGCGGGAAACCGGCCCTTAAACTGCGTAATGAATTATCAGATGTGGATGCAGGCCTGGAACGCCTGGTTTACAGCCTCGGATATGGAACCGGCTTTGTTATTGCAGTCACCGACAATGGCAACACTGGTCTCAGGGCAGGAGTGGCGAAGGGCATCCACCACATCCAGCCTGGGTTTTATGCCCATGGCCAGCAGTACAGTGTCAGCCTTGATCTCTTTCAGTTCGCCGGAATTCAGATCTTTTGCCACTACGCAGCCGTCCTTTACCTCCTGCAGGGAGCAGCGGTAGAGGGTCTCTATATTCATGTTGTCATCCTCTATCTTCTGCAGCAGATACCTGTTGCCGCGGTTTGAGCCTACGGCCTTCTCGTCCAGCATCTCGATAACGGTGACCTTCCTGCTCTGCTGGGCGAAGTCCACGGCGGCTTCCAGGCCGACCTGGCCGGAACCTACAACGACCACGTTCTCACCTACGGGGATGCTGCCGTCCTCGGCGTCGGGGGCCCAGTGGACGTTGGAGTTATGTATGCCGGGGATGCTGCCGGGCACTACGGGCTCGGCGCCCACGGCTATGACCACGGCGTCATAGTGCTCCAGATCCAGAATGTCCTTGGTGCATTCGGTGTTGAGCAGGACTTTTGCTCCGCGCCTTACGCATTGTGCGGCGGTGTGGCGCATCCATTTGAGATAATCCCTCACGTCAATTTTGAAAGGCGGTACCGCGGCTCCGATGACGTTGCCGCCCAGCTGGCCGCTCTTCTCGTAAAGAGTCACGTCATGCCCGCGATCCAGAAGGGTCTGCATGGCCTGTATGCCTCCGGGTCCGCCGCCGACTATGGCGACTCTCTTCTTTACCGGCGCCTTGGGAACAACGCCGTCGGGTAGATCGTTGGTCATTCCCGAAATGGGGTTGATGGCGCAGTAGATGGGCTTGGGGATCATAAGGTGGTTCATGCAGGTGTTGCAGCGCAGGCATGGGCGGCGATCCTCCGGCCTGTCCTCAGCATATTTGATAGGCATATCCGGGTCCGCCATCAGCGGGCGGCACATGGATACGAAGTCAGCCCAGCCGTTGGCGATGATTTCTTCAGCGTAGTCAAGGCTCATGATGGAGCCAACAGTGTTGACCAGAAGGTCTGGGTACCTGGCCTTGACGTCCCGGGCGAAGTGGACGTTGTAGCAGTGGTCTGTAAGGTAGTTCTGGCACCAGTTGTTGAAGTACTTCATGTTGAAGTCGGAGTGGAGACCAGCGGAGACATGAAGGATATCTATATGGTCCTTGAGATAACCGATGAGTTCCAGGGTCTCGTCAAAATGCATGCCCTCTGGCGCTATCTCGTCGGCGGAGATGCGGAATTCTATTACGAAGTCCTCGCCGCAGTGTTTGCGGATAGAGTCGCACACCTCAATAGCGAAGCGGGCTCGGGATTTGGTGTCGCCGCCGTACTCATCGGTGCGTTTGTTGTACAGAGGACTGGTGAACTGGCTTATGAGGTTGCCGTGCCCGCCGTGGACCAGCACGATGTCCATGCCGGCCCTTTTCATACGCTCGGCGGCCTTGCCGTACTTCTCGACGGTCTCAGCTATCTTCTCCTTCGTCATCTCTATGCAGGGCATGGGCTCGCGGTTGTTCAGCATGGCGGCCCGACGCTCGTTGTCAGAGATGCGGGGTGAAGAGGAGTAGGGAAGATGGCCCACAGTCTCGAAGCGGGTGTTCTCGCCGTTGTGGTTTATTTCAAAAGAGGCGTGACAGCCGTACTGCTTGCCCATATCGGCGTACCATGTCATGGGAAGGACACCGCGGTCCTGATTAAGATTGAGCTGGAAAGCCTCATCCCTGCACTCGTTGATGTCGATGGAGCAGTTGCCTACGTACAGCGTACATACGCCGCCCCTGGCGAACATGCGGAACCAGTTGACAAAATCGTGGGTAACGAGGCCGTCGTCACTGGCCAGGTTGGGAGAAGGGGGGGCCAGGGTGATGCGGTTTTTAAAATCTATCCCGCGGATGCGTATCGGCTGGAATACGTGAGAATATCTGGAGCCCATAGTTGTATTGTCCTTTCATAGTTTTGTTAGTACGGTCGTTTTGGCTGTTTTGTTAAGTATATTTAAGTTATAATAACCTGTTTTTACATGAATTGCAAGATATAGGGAGCGGATTGACGGGAAATGAGAAAAAATGAAAGCTCATTTCATATCTGCGCGGCTTTTGCCGGTATTGATCTGCTGATATGCGCAGAGGGATAAAATCGGAGCTTACAGGTATTGCTTCAGCCCTATCCCGGTCTTCAGAATTGGAAAAGCGATGTTTACACCGTAATATGTCAATGAATACCGCAGACATCTGCCCAATGCTGAAGGCTGACAATGTCCCGTCGCCAATAACGGACACCGCCAATATATGGTTTTTATTCATTGTGCTTACCCGGGCGGATGGGGTGTATTACCATCGTTTCAGTTCCAGAAACAGGACCATCTGACCGGAAATTCGCCCCCCGAGCGGCATATCCATGCAACTTGTACCGCCATTCGGTGCATGTCGTTTCCAAAGTATTGCCCAGTCTTTTTCATGTGCTATAATGAAGCCGCAAAGGGAAAGGGGGCGCGCAAGTGAGGATAAGGTTATCCGTTTCAGGGGAAAAATACGATTCGGTAAAGACGTTCCTCGAGGAACACGGCGTGGAGATCAGTGACGAAGCGGAGTACATGATATCGGAGTCTTCCAGATATGCGGCGTTCCTCTCTTTGCGGGACGACCGTCGGGAGCGCGTGAGGCTCTCCGTGGATGAGGTGATCTTTATAGAAGCCTTCGGAAAGGATGTGGAGGTCCATACGGAGCAGGGGACATACTGGTCACAGGACAGGATGTATCAGCTGGAGGAGCTGCTGGACCCGGCGAGGTTCCTGAGAGTAAGCAAATCTGTGATCATCTCAGGAAGGCACGTTAAGAAGATACGGCCCTCGCTCTCGATGAAGTACATACTCACCATGACCAACGGCATGCTGGTGGACGTCACAAGAAGCTATTACACTGAATTCAGGAAATACTTTGGTATCTGAGCAAGAGGAGGGACAGAAATGAGCGGTCTTGCGTTTTATATAATTATAGTTTTCATTGCAGCGGCAGTGACCATCCTGGTGGGGGTACTGGCGTACAACAAGCGGCTGGATAAGATAGCCAGAGGCGAGGCCAGGGATACCCACAGTGCCATCCCGGAGCCCAGGACCACGGTGGGCGTTGCCTACAGGACGGTGCTCATGGTGCTGGTGGTCATCATGCAGCTGACGGTGAGTTCCCTGAGCGGTAAAATATCGTCTATGCAGAACACAATAAATGACCTGACATCCCGGCAGAACAGCCTGAACTTTGATTTGCAGAATATGGTGAACAACCTTGAGGAGCAACAAAAACTGGTACAGTCGTGCAGCGTGGACGTAGTCTCCGCGGATAACGGGAACAGGACGGCAGTGGTACGCTGCAGCGTTTCCCTCAAACGGTACTCTGAGGGTACAGGGGCTGTGCTGGTGCTGGGCGACCGGGAAGTAGTCCTGACCCGAGAGGCGGGAGGCGTTTTCGCCGCGGAGTTCACAGTGGGGTGGTTCGAGCAGTTCAACGAGCCAAAACTGGTGGTAACCGAGGACGGTGTGTCCGTTGCCGAGGACTTGGACGACATGCCACAATTCATCTTATGGGACATAGTACCCATGCCGTACATGAGCAGCAGTTTTACCTCCGGAAAGCGTTTTGGGAAACTGACCTACGAAGGTTCTTTCGCGATAGGGACCGACCGCCCTCAGGATGTGGAATCTGTCAGCCTGTCGTACCTCACCGGTGGCAGGGTGCTGAAGACCATGGACGTAACGCAGGAAACTATGGACGGGACTACGATAACTTTGGAGCAGGGCCTGAAGCTTGAAAGCGACCTGACACTCAGGGTGGAATTGGTTTCGAAAACCGGACTTGTGATCATAGACCAGTACACGGTGATTTACGACTCGGCCTCCTTCTTTGGGGATATGAACTACACGACGATAACAGATCTGGACGGTACAGTCCTGTGGGACGAAAGATCTGTCAAGAACTACTGGTAAAACTCTGTGGGGATTCGGCCCCAAGACACAGATGAAGACAAAAGGCGCGGACAGACCGGTAGACTGTCCGCGCCCTGTATGTAATTGCGCGAACGATTCGTGGAGACGAACTGGCCCGTTTCACACCGCGCCGCGGCGCCTGAAGGATATAAGGGACTTTGGGCAGCGCGCAGCCGCCGTCAAGCCGTGAAAGAGGAACCCCGCAGACCTGGTGCATTACCGCGATTCCGGTACGACCACCAGCTCAGGACAGTGCCCATCATGGCAGCGTACAGGATAACGTGGGAGAGTATCTTCCTGAGAACGAATCGTTGGCTTGAGGCTATGGATCCCTCCCGCCTGGACGTACCAACATGTCCCTGAGGTCAGCCGCTATCCCGGATGACAAGGCTGCGGAGAGCTGTCGTTATATTTTTATGGAGGAGGAGTCTGTGGAGAGGTCCGGGCTTCTGAGAGCACGGTGTTTTCCAATCATATCCATTACCGCGATGAAAGACAGAACCAAGATCCTGGCCAGGAAGACGATCCCAGCAGCCAGGGATGAATTGTTTCTTTAAGGGCAGCGGGCGTCTCCCCGTAAGGTTCAGGGTTCAGTACAGGTCGTGTTTTGTCTGCAGATAGGTCGTGAACAGTTTGAGACAGGCCTCCCGGTCTATACAGGTGAGATAATCTCTCAGTTTGTCCCTGCCGCCGGCTATCTCGTCGAATGCCTCATCCCGAAAGCCGATGATGGCGTTGTCTTTGATGGTGCAGCCGTAGTACACCTTATCTATATTGGCCCACAGGCACGCGTACAGGCACATGGGACAGGGTTCACCAGTGGTGTACAGAACACAGCCGGAGAGGTCGTGGCTGCCCGATCTGCGCTCGGCATCCCGAATAGCCGAGATCTCCCCATGGGCGGTAGAGTCGCTGTTCTTCAGCACCATGTTGTGCCCTCGACCCACGATCTCGCCGTCCTTTACGACCACACTGCCGAAGGGGCCTCCATGGCCCAGACGTATGCCTTTCAGAGCCTCGGAGATGGCCTCCGACATAAAGGGATCCTGAGCGCCGTATACCCTGATGGGGTCTTCCAGTCTGGCCGGACGAGGGTCACCTTTGAGCACGGAGTAGATGTAAGTATCCTTCCACACGGGATCGCCGTCAGCGTCCTTGTGGAACCAGATGTTCTGTCTCAGGCGCGCTTCCCGGGTAAAGCCGGCGCTTTCCAGAAGCCTCCACGAGGCCTCGTTCCTGGGGTCGCACATGGCATACACCCTGTGGGCACCCAGGATGAGGGCGTGCGCCGCCACGGCCTCCAGCGCCTCCCGGGCGTAGCCGTTCTGCCTGTATTCCTCGTTTATTATATACCCGATCTCCCTTGTGCCCTGGTCTCTGTTCCCAAGGTACACGTTGCCGATGACCTTGCCGCTGTCCCTCAGAACTACCGCGTAGTACTCATCGGTACCCAGACGTTCAGCCAGATAGTTTCCACGGTTTTCGAATGTCAGATCCGGGAATCCCTCAAACTCGTCGTCTTTCAGCTGTAAAAGAAACTCGTAGAGGTCGTCCAGGTCCTCCTCGCGGAACTGCCTGAGGATGAGCCTGTCGGTTAATATTTCGTCCGCGGGGACGGTGGAAGCATTCGCGGACGGTGTGCCGTAAGTATCCTGCACGACGGGCAGTTCGCCGGTCTTCCTGAGAACGTCCAGAGTGTGGTGGGAAGCCCCCACCAGGTCCTGCCGCTCGCAGATCGTGAGATGGTAGTCCACCCACTGCTTAAAGGTCTCATCGTCCATAGAGTCGATACGCTCACGCATATAGTTGGTTGCGCCGTCCGCGGCTACAAGACCCAGCCGCTTTAGCGGAAATCCCTCGTCCAGGGAGGCGATGTCTTCGGTCCTCACCATCTCAAACAGGTCCTCCGGTCCGCTCAGGCATTTCCAATCCGGGCCGATTTTATCCTGTACCTCCTGTAGGTGGTCCATTCCGAACACGTACTGCACTACCGTAGGGTCGTTCATGCAGTAGGCCACCAGCATATGCCCCCCGGGTTTGGTAACGCGTACTGCCTCGGACAGGGTGCGCAGTTTGTCCTCCCTGGTATAGAGGTGGTACATGGGTCCAAGAACAAGGGTCAGGTCGAAAGCGCTGTCCGGCAGGCATGACAGATCCAGAGAGCTGCCGTGTATGGCAGTGATGGGCTCGGTGCCGTCCAGTTTGGCTTTGAGGAGTTCCAGATTGTGCGCTATCAGTTCCACGGCAGTGACCCTGTATCCCTCATTTGCCAGGGTGACGCTGTACCGCCCCGTTCCGGCCCCGATCTCCAGAACAGCGGGATCCGGGATGTCATTCAGGAGGCGGTGTATATATTTCATGGTGGTCAGATATTCCACTTGGCCGTGTCTTGATAGCAGCCGCCCGTCCTCGTTATATGAATTGTAGTATTCCTCAAGATAGTCCATGGAGGTTTTCCTTCCTGTTCCCGGAAGTCCCCGGGAGGTATTACGCATCAGAACGTGGCTGGGATGGGGCAACTCCCCGTGCGGCCGTTCCCATCAGTGAAGTCTGCGCTGCTGCAGCTCTCGCGGAAGTCCAAGCCAGGTGTGAGAAGCAGGGGCTTTTGCCGGATGGAACGTCATGATTCCGCCGCGCTTCCACAGTTTTTACTCTGTAGTATCCAGTATGCCCTTCGCGATGTCGCTTTGTGCGTTTAGGGCGACGACCCTGCGGTTTTTGGCAGCCTCCGTCTCAACGATATTTCCGTATGAGTCGACGTACCGCCTCTTATAAATGGGTCGTTCTCAAAGCCCAGTCCGACGGTTAGAAGTTGGTCAGCGGGTACACTGAATTGTTCAGTGAGAAGTTCCTTAACAGCTTCCGCCCGGCGGAAAGAGAGATCCACGCAGCGTTCCTGGGATTGCCCGTGGGCGGTGGTGCCTGCCAACAGTATGGGCTGGCCGGGGTGAGCCAGGATTATCTCGGCTACGTTTGACAGGACGGACGCCGCCGCGTCCGCGTCGACGAAGATCGCCTCATCGGCCACGAAACGTACCTGCGTCTCGTTCAGTTCAAAAGCGGCAGGGAAACCCTCCTGTGACGGCTCTTTCTCTATGGTGATGCAGCTCTCATTGGGCTCCGGCGCGCCGATGGTGAAAAGGTACTCGGTTTTGCTGCCGCAATTGAGCCGCAGATAGTATGCGGTGTCAGGAAAAAGTGTGTTGAACATACCGGTAATGGTGGCGCCGTCATCTTTAGCCTCTACATACATTCCGTCCACGTTGGAGTTGTTCTTTACGGAGGGTTTCTGTATGGAACCGGATTCATCAAAGAGATAGCACAGTATTTTTGCACTCCCGGGATTAAGATCTTCCGCGGTGACAGTGTATTCAGCGTTCTCAGCCTGACCGGTGATAAAGCATGCCCATATTTTGGCACTGTCGGACTTGCCATGGTACATGACGCCGAACTGTGGGGGCATGGCCTCCTTTTTGAAGAGCAGTTCTCTATCTCATAAGATGGGGTCGCTTCGGGAGCAGAGTCGGGAGAGCTCTCGGAAGGTTCGATCTCCGCGGAGGGAGAACTATCTGGGGGCTTCAGCTTCTGAGGAGGGAGATGGATGAGTTGCGGCCGGTTTGGTCGTGGGCGTGGGTACGACGGTGCTGCCCAGGGCGGGACTCGGAGCGATAGGGTCTGCAGGCGTTTCATTGCTGCAGCCTGCCAGGGTCAAGAGAGGCGAAAAGGAGACATAAAATCAGAAAAGCGGTTCGCCTCATTAGCGTTTCCCACAAAATCTAAAGAATCTCATCCGAGAGGGTTTTTGATACGGGTCATAAAAATGTTATGTTAGCTGAACGTCATAGCGGAACACAGTGATGCCGGATTCAACTCCCAGGATGGAGTCCACATATATGCCGCCGTTGGCGGCTATGACTTTCCTGCTGCCTGTGTTAGCCTCACTGCACACCAACCTAACGCGGGTAAGACCCAACTTACGGGCTTTTTCCAGGGCCATTCGAAGCAGTTCCTTTCCGAAGCCTTTCCGCTGCTGGGATGGACGCACGGAATAACCTATATGGGATGCGAATTCAATATCGTCATCGTCGTATTCCAACCTACGGCGCAGGCAGCAGAATCCAATGACATACTCATCCGAGGGCCTTAGAAGCATGTACCACCAGACGCGGTCCTTTTCCGCGGCGCAGTATCTGAGCCAGGCTTCTGCGTCGTGATACTCCTCCAGACGGTCGAGACCCGGTATCCTATCCGGGATGTACGTAACGCGCTCCCTGTCGGCCGGGAACTCGGACCGGTATTCCTCTATCTTTTCTGCGTATGCTTCAGTAGGTTCTTTTAGTATAAGACCGTCCATACAATACCTCCGAATACCAGATCATCTCTCCCCCAGGCGCAGGCGACCAACCAGCAACTGAGCGCAGATACCGGTAAACAGCCCTGCTGCAATGCCTGCCAGCAATAGGGCGGGGAAGTAGATGAACAGTCCCACAGTACGGTAGACAGCGGCAGTGACCAGCATCTGTCCCGTGTTGTGAGCCGCCGCCCCGGCGATGCTGCACACCCAAATCTGTTTCTGTGTGACTATGCGGCGCATAAAAAGCATGACGAGCCAGCACAGCAGACCACCTGCCGCAGAGAACAACAGGGACATGACGGAGCCGGCAAAGGCGGCCCCCAGAAGTATGCGGGCTATGAGTATGAGCAGCGTGTCCCGGGGACCCAGGCGGAAAATGGCATAGACGGTTATTATGTTTGCCAGACCCAGTTTGACCCCAGGTATGGGAACGAGGGCAGGAATTCGCAGTTCTATAATGAATATTATCAGGGCCACAGCCGTAAGCAGGGCCATTTCGGCAAGACGTTTCACGTTCATGGCGGGCCTCACTGTGATACGGCGTCGACCCCGGAGGGAGATTTAAGTCTTATGATCAGTCTGTGGGGCATGCAGACCACCGGGGCCGCCTGATTCGTCAGCCAACCCTGGCTGACACAGATACGGTCCGGGCAATCAGCGTCTGATACGCATATGGCGCCGGGCTGAACGAGTATAGTATTGCTGCCCGGTTCTTTACCGCCCCATGTGACGGTGAAAGAGTACCGGGAGGTGACACGGGAAAGATCTATCTCCTCTATCACTGTACCGTCCTGCAGTATTTCCACCACCGTGCCCTCCCCGCGTGAAGAGAGAAGCGCGGCTGAAAGGACAGCCAGCAAAGCCGCGCAGACGGCTGTAATGAAGATCCAGGTACGGGTCTTAATCATCGTCAATTACCCTGTATGTATATTTGTCCACAGCGCCGGGAGTGAAGCGCTCCATTAGGGGAGCGGTGTAAAACACCTCTGAATCGGCGGTGACCAGTATCATATCAAAATCCCCCCTGGAGCGCCAGTAATCTACGGCTTTCTCCTTCCCCATTACGAAAAGGGCGGTAGACATGGCATCACAGAGCATACCATCCCCGGCCGTCACGGTAACGGAAATGAGGCCGCTTCGGGCAGGGCTTCCGGTGGACGGGTCCATTATGTGCCAGTATACAGTCCCGTCATCACCGGTGAAGTACCGTTCGTAGCCCCCGGAGGTGACGACGGCGGCGTCAGACGTTTCCAGCACACCCAGTGTGCCGCTGCCCCCCGGGTCCTTTATGGCGATGCGCCAAGGGGAACCGTCTGGCCTTGAACCCACAGTCTGGATATTGCCGCCCAGATCCAGCAGGGCGCTCATGACCCCGGCCTGCCTCAGAGCGTCGGCCATCATGTCCCCGGTGCGGCCCTTGGCTACACTCCCAAGGTCTATCTCCATACCCGGCGCCAGGGTGACGGTGTTGCCGTCAAGCTGGATGCGGGTGTAGTCCACGTTCTCAAGCAGAACGGATAGTTCACCGTCCGGCGGCACGCGGTGCTCGCCAGTGGTGAAACCCCACGACTTGACTATGGGGTATACAGATATGTCCAGACTGCCATCCGTGTCGGCGCAGAGTTCCAAGGCTTTCCGCAGCAGCAGGGCGGTCTCTTCCGAGACCACGCCGGAGCCATTTGCGTTCAAGTGGGAGATCTCGCTGCCGGGGTCTGTTGCTGAGAGCCGGACCTCGGCATCACGTGCCAGAGCCTGCATAGAAGCGGCGGTGCCTTCAGCGGCACCCCAGACGCGTACGGTCATTACTGTGTCCATGGCAAAGAATTCGGCGCTTTCCCCGTCCCCAGACGAGAGAGTGGAGCAGCCCGAGAGAGATATGAGAGCTGCCAGGAGAAAGAGAATGTATCTTTTCACATTGTTCCCTCTGAATCGGTGTAAAATTATGTAAACTAATAGTGCACGATCAATGGTGTGTACACCGCTGACGTTATGGGGGAGGGCGGTGGGACCTCGGATAAATATACCACTTTCCGGGGAGTTTGTACAGCGCTGGGAATCGCAGTACCAAGGGGATATGCATGCTGCTCTTCCCGATACAGCAAAACCCCCGGAAACCGCTCCGCGCGGTGTTCCGGGGGCTCTGCCTTCCCCAGCCGCCCTACGACCGGGAAAAGGAGGGAAATCTATTTCTGGAAAGTCAGACGTTATCGAAACTGAGTGCGGTGCTGTACGGCAGGGGAACGCTGATCCCTGCCGTCACACCGCGGAGAATCCTTTCTCCAGATCGGCAATGATGTCATCGATGTGTTCGGTGCCGATAGAGAGGCGAACTGTGTTCCTGTGAATTCCGGCTTCCTCCAGCTCATAATCGGTAAGCTGTGAGTGAGTGGTGGTAGCAGGGTGAATAACAAGGCTCTTGACGTCAGCTACATTGGCCAGCAGAGAGAACAACCTGAGGGAATCGATAAACCTGAATGCGTCCTCTTGTCCGCCTTTTATATCGAAAGTAAATATGGAGGCGCCGCCATTGGGGAAGTACTTCTCGTAAAGGGCATGGTCGGGGTGATCTGGAAGGGATGGGTGGCGGACATTCTCCACCTTGGGGTGGTTGTTCAGGTATTCCACTACTTTCTTCGTGTTCTCCGCGTGACGTTCCAGACGCAGGGACAGTGTCTCTACGCCCTGCAGCAACAGGAACGCGGCGAAAGGAGATATACATGCCCCGGTGTCCCGCAGGAGTATGGCTCGTATATAAGTGACGAAAGCCGCATTCCCGGCTGCCTCGGTAAAGCGTATGCCGTGGTAACTGGGGTTTGGTTCGCTGAGCCAAGGGTACTTTCCGCCCGCGGACCAGTCAAAAGTACCAGCGTCCACTATGACGCCTCCCAATGTGGTGCCGTGTCCGCCGATAAACTTGGTGGCGCTGTGGACCACTACGTCTGCTCCGTGTTCAATAGGACGGATCAGGTACGGTGTACCGAAAGTATTGTCTATGACCAAAGGTATGCTATGGGCGTGGGCTATGGCCGCGAGGGCATCTATATCGGGGATGTCGCTATTGGGATTGCCCAGTGTTTCTATGTATATTGCCTTGGTCTCCGGCAGTATGGCTGCGTTGACTTGGGATAGATCGTGTATATTGACGAAGGTGCTTTTTATGCCATACAGAGGCAGAGTGTGCGCCAACAGGTTGGCGCTTCCGCCGTAGATGGTGTTCTGGGCAACTATATGCTCGCCGGCTTTGGCCAGGGCCTGTACCGTGTATGCAATGGCCGCCGCGCCGGAAGCCACGGCCAATCCCGCAGTGCCGCTTTCCAAGGCAGCTATGCGGTCTTCCAGCACTCCCTGAGTGGAGTTTGTTAGCCGTCCGTAGATGTTGCCGGAGTCCGCCAAGCTGAACCTGTCTGCGGCGTGCTGTGCGGAGTGAAAGACGTAACTGGTGGTGGCGTATATGGGCACAGCCCGTGAGTCAGTGGCGGGGTCGGCATGTTCCTGACCGACGTGGAGCTGCAGGGTCTCAAATTTGTATTCGGACATTTCTGTTCCTCTTTTCCTTGAATTTTTATTCATTATTAGATGCGTTTAAGAAAAGATATACATTCGTCCGAATCGGAAGTTTGCTCTAAGCAGGCGGGTGAAATCTGTGGTCATGGCGGATCTCCTGTCCTATATAGCTGCGTCAGGATGCTTTTTATAATAATCCTCCAGGGCGGAGCGTATGGCCTCCTCCGCCAGAACGCTGCAATGCATCTTATAGTCGGGTAAACCGTCCAGAGCTTCAGCCACTGCTTTGTTTGTGAGCTGCAGAGCCTCGGCTACGGGTTTTCCCTTTATGAGTTCTGTTGCCATGGAGCTGGAAGCGATGGCGCTGCCGCAACCGAAGGTTTCAAATTTGACGTCTGCGATGATGCCGTCCTCTATCTTGAGGTACATTTTCATTATATCGCCGCATTTGGCGTTGCCGACCTCACCTATGCCGTCGGCGTCCTCTATGACTCCCACATTGCGGGGATTGCGGAAATGATCCATGACTTTTTCGCTGTAAAGGGCCATTATGTTTGTACCTCCCCTTTATTTATCAGAGTATGTGCTGTGCTTTGCCGCTCTCAAGGTCGCGCCAGATGGGCGAGAAACCGCGCAGATATTCAACGACCTCGGTAACGTTCCGGACTATGTAGTCTGCCTCCTCCGCGGTGGTATCCTCTCCGATAGTGATCCTCAGGGAGCCGTGGGCTACGTCGTGTACACTGCCAATTGCCAGCAGTACGTGACTGGGATCCAGGGAGCCGGAGGTGCAGGCGCTGCCGGAGGACGCGCAGATGCCCCGGTCGTCAAGCAAAAGTAACAGGGACTCGCCCTCGATACCTTCAAAGCAGAAATTCACATTGCCTGGCAGGCGCTTGCGGGCATCGCCGTTGAGCGCACTGTGAGGTATGAGGGACAGACCTTGGATTATACTGTCGCGCAGCGCCGACATGTGCTCCGCGTTCTCGCGCATGCGGGATGCGGTGTCTTTAAGGGCAGCGGCCATGCCCGCGGCGGAGGCCACGTTTTCGGTCCCGGCGCGTTTCCCGCGTTCCTGTGCCCCGCCCTCAATAAGGTTGGTAAGGCGGATGCCCTTTTTTGCATACAGGAAGCCGATGCCTTTGGGCCCGTGGAACTTGTGAGCTGAAGCTGAGAGCATGTCGATATTGTCGGCCTTGACGTCTATGGGGACGTGGCCTACGGCTTGCACGGCGTCAGTGTGGAAAAGCACTGAATGCCTGCGGCAGATATCGCCTATTTCTTTAATGGGCTGAATGGTGCCGATCTCGTTATTGGCGAACATAATGCTGACAAGGCAGGTATCGGGACGTATGGCGGCCTCCACTTCCTCCGGACGGACAATGCCGTCCTCATGCACATCCAGCAGGGTGACCGTGCATCCCTCTTTTTCAAGCGCTTTCAAGGTGTGTAGTATGGCGTGGTGCTCAAAGGCGGTGGAGATGAGATGCGTTTTGCCATTCTTTTTCCCCAGGGCGACGGCGGTGCGCAGAGCCTGGTTGTCGGCCTCGCTCCCTCCGGATGTTATGGTGATCTCCCCGGGGTCGGCATTGATCACCGCGGCCACGTCTGCACGCGCTTTCTCCAGTATATCCTTTGCCGCCTGACCCAGGGAGTAGAGGCTTGAGGGATTGCCGTATTGTTCCTCCATACAGGGCAGCATGGCATCAATGGCGGCGCGGCTCATTTTTGTGGTGGCCGCGTTGTCAGCATATATCATGGCGGAAGCCTCCTTGTGTTCTGTATGGACACACTATATCACTATTAACCTACTATGTCAATGGGTTAATGAGAAAAATATGGAGGGATGTTTCCAAATGGACGGGGGAGAGAGGGCAGACCAGTCCGAGGAGATGCCGAAACAGCAAAAAGCGGGTCGGCTGCTCCCCCGGCGGAGAACAGGCGGCCCGCTTGTTAGGAAATAGGTCCGTATCTCTTACACTGTCACAGCGTCCTGCAGGGGGGCGTATGTATCTTTCTCCAGCAGCATCACGCGGCAGAGGGCCGCGTCCGCGGCTGCCGCCGGGCGGCTGAGAGAACACACGGCTGCGCTGCCGGCCTCGCCGGTGAGGCCGGCGTCATCCATGGCGCAGCCCAGGAGGCGGCCGGAGGAGTCGTACCACGCAGCCAGAGCCAGGGCCTTCACATTGCTGTATGTGTACTGCGTTACCGTGACGGTGACCTTGCTTCCGTCTGACGACTCCTCGGCGGATATCGTCAGCTCAGCGTCTATGGCGTTCACCGTCTGGTAACCGTCGGTGACGGTGAAGGCTACGTCTTTAAAGTTGGGGTTCTTGTTATCGAACATCTTCGAACTCAGGCCCATTTTGGTGGTCCCGGCGTCGGTGCGGACAGCTTCGGCTTTGCCGGAGAAGGAGAAGTCGGCCTTTTTGTAGAGCGCATTGCTGGGCTTGAAGTCGTATCCTTCCACCTTGTGCTCCCTGCCGTCGTAATTCACGGTGCTCTGATGGCCGGTAATGGTAACCTTCACGGAAATGGCGTTCACCGTCTGGTAACCGTCGGTAACGGTGAAGGCTACGTCTTTAAAGTTGGGGTTCTTGTTCTCGAACATCTTGGAGGTCAGGCCCATTTTGGCGGTACCGGCGTCGGTGCGGACGGCCTCGGCTTTGCCGGAGAAGGTGAAGTCCGTCTCCTTGTAAAGCTTGCTGCTTATACTGACTTCGTAGCCCTCGACCTTGTGTTCCTTTCCGTCATAGTCGGCGGTATTGTTCTTGCCCTTGACGGTAATGGCAACGCCCTCCAGCGGGGCTATCTCAAAGTCCGCGGAGCCGGAATAGACCGTGTCGGACGTCTCATACGTTACGCTCACCGTGTATCTTCCCGCGTCTGAAGGCGCGTCGGGCGAGGGGCCGTAAGAGCCGCCGCCCGGGAGCGTGCCGGAGTAGCTGAGAGTCTGCGTGCCGCCCGCCGGGCCGTCATACGACGGAGCGGGCAGCGTTTCACCGTAGGTCGCCCCGGGCTGTGAGACCGTCAGGGCCGCCGTATTCTTGCCTGTGACGTTAACTGTTATGTCCGCCGATGCGGCGAGGTAGTTGCCGTCTCCCGCTGCCGTCACCGTTACGGTGCAGGTGCAGGGGGCCTGCCCGGAGGTGAAGAGGCCTGTTTTTTCGTCCACTGTGCAGCCGTTGGCGTCGCCCTTTATGGCGTAGCTCACGTCACCGTCCGGGGTCTTAACGTTGTCTGAGAGCTTTACGGTGTTGCCGCCCAGGGGCACGCCGGCGGAGCCGTTTATAACGGCGCGGTTCTGCGCCTTGACCACGGTAACCGACACGGCGTCTGAGTACACCGTGGCTCTCATACCGTTGTCATTTCGCTGGGCGATGACGGCGCAGTAGTAATACAGTTCTGTCCCTACGCTTTTCCCGGTGGGGAGCTCGAGGGAACTGTTCCCGGCGCCCCAGACCTCGCTGCCCCAGGTATTGGTCTTCTCTTCGGCGGAGAACCACTGGTAAATGAGCCTGCAGCCCTCGGGGGCGCTGGCCTCCACGCTGAGAGAGGCGGAGGTATAGCCGTAGGCCAGCTCAAGATCCTGAGGCTGGACCGTGATCACGGGCGCCGCCGCGGGGATGGATGACCACTTAGCCCAGAGAAAGAGGTCCCTGCTCAGTGTTACCGGGAAGCTCTCGCTGAGGGGCGTGCCGCTGCAGTCTCTGGAGGTGCACCACCCCTCGAAGGTGCGGCCCGCCCAGGTGAATGGGTTTTCAGCCAGTAAGACGGCGGAGCCGGCGTAAGCGCTGCTCTGTATGGCGGCGCCGGTCCCGTTGTTGGCGTAATATGTGACAGTGTACTTCTGCGCTTCCGCCGCGCCGCAGTATGAGCAATATCCGTTTTCAAAGCTGTGGGTGCAGGGCTGGACTACGACGGCGGCGCCTTTGCTGCTGCAGGCCGATGCACGTTTGTCCGCAGTCACAGGAGTGAGGACCCCGTTCCTCATTACGCTGACCATCATGCCGTCCAGCTCCAGTTCTCCCGCGGCGGGAGTGATACCGGCCCCGCGCCCTATGGCCTCGGCGCCGGAGCCGCCGACGGCTGTAACTATGCCGCCAGTTATAGAGATGGCTTCATAAGTTCCGCTTGCCTCAAAAACCCCGGAGGAGCTTCCTCCGCCGATACCCGCCGCGTCGCTGCCGCCGGAGGCGGTGATGTTTCCGCCGCAAACGGTAACGCTGCCGCAGTTTTTGGAGCCTGTCGAGCCGCCGATGCCTGCCGAGCCGTCGGCGCCCGTGGCCGTAAGGCTGCCCATGTTTTCCCCGTCGCTCTGGGCCCAGATGATGAGGCTGCTGCCTTCGGGCACGGAGATGCCCTCCAGGGCCTCCAGCGAAGCGTTGTCGCAGAGGATGATGTTCACTTCCGCCTGTTCTGCTACAGTGATGCGCTGGGAGACCGTGACGTCCCCCGTTACAGCGTACCACATTCCGTTTTCCAGTACTGTCGTCTCTTCAGAGACTGAGGCGGCGACATGCTCTCCGAATTCCATCCCGTTCCCGTTTACATACTTGTAGAGCACGGCGCCGCAGTAACGGCACGCACCGTTTACGAAATCGTGGTCCGTGCACTCCTGGATGACGAGGTCGGGAGCATTAACCTCTCTCAGCTTGACAATTCGGGTTTCCGCGGGGACCCAGTCCACGGTTTCACCGCTGACGACGCCCACTCTCATGTATTTTCCCTTTGTATTGCTGCCGAGAGTGAGACCTCCCTGGGCGTCGTCGCCTGCTTCTTTGCCTTGTCCGATGGGGCTGAAAGAATCTCCGCGGATAAGAGAGACAGAGCCCCCGGCGATGATGACGTCGGCGCCGTAAGATTCACTGCCGCCGCCGATGGAAGCGGCGTCGCTTCCGCCGCTGGCGGTCACATTGCCGCCATTGATGATGATCGTTCCTGCCGCAGCTTGACACATGTAACCGGAACCAATGGCAGCCCCGTTTGTTCCGCCGTAGGCGGAGACAGTGCCACCGTTGACGATTATATTGTCGCAGCTGCAATAAGCGCCTCCACCGACGCCGGATGCATCATATCCGCCGTAAGCTGTCACCTTGCCGCCGTTTATGGTCACAGTGCCGCCTCTGCCACCGAAGCCTCCGCCTATGCCGGCGGCATAGGCGCCGCCAGTTGCGTTCACAGTACCGCCGTTGACAGTCACGGTGCCGCCGGTGTGGGAATAAGACCCGCCGCCCCAGCCGGAACCAATACCAGCGCCGTCATCACCGCCGTATGCTGTCACCGTGCCGCCGTTTATGGTCACAGTGTAGCCGCTGCCTCCGAAGCCGCCGCCAATCCCGGCGCCTCGGTGGCCGCCATTGACGTTCACACTGCCGCCATTGACGGTCACGGCGCCGCCGCTGCCTCTCAAGCCGCCGCCTATGCCGGCTCCAGAGACTCCGCCCGTGACGCTGATGCTGCCGCCGTTGACGGTCAAAGAGCCTGCGGATTCCAGGGAGTTTCCGCCGATACCCGCATTATTGGACAATACTCCTTCAATAACAAGACGGCCGGAGTTTTTCTCCTCACCCCATATGGTCAGACTGTTCTCCCCATTCAAGCGGATACCTTTAGGGATCGTAAGCGTCGCCCCGTCGCAGAGGACAAGATCGACGTTGCCTACTATATTGACGCGTTTGTTCACGACGACGTCATTTTTGACCATATAACGGCAGCCCTCCGCCATTTCGTAAAGGATGTCTGAAACGACCTGATCCTGTATTATGCCGCCGTTAAATTTGAAATTTGCAACAAGGTCTCTGCTTTTTTCGGCGGTGAAACTGTAGACGCGGTCGGTGCTGACGACTTCGTCGTTCTCAGTCCAGTTTTTGAAAGTGTAGCGATCGTTGGCTGAGGCTGTAACAATGACGGTCTCGCCTTTGTTGTATGTGCCGCCTCCCGAGACAGCGCCCATGGTCTCGCTTGCGGAGGAGACCTTGACTTTATAAGACGCCTCCCGGAATATCGCCCAGACCATAACGGATCGGTCCGGCATTGTAAAATGCAGAATGGACTGACCTATTGTCACCGGTGACTGATATCCCGACTGTTCAGTATATATACGCTTATAGTACAGCCGGTAAAACTCGTATCCCTCGTCCGGCGAGGCGATGAAGGTGATCTCTTCACCCTGGGCGTAGGGCCCCTCGCCGCCCTGGACCGAAATATTGCCGTGTTCGCACGCCGCCTCGTCTATGGAGACGTAATAAGCTCTGCCGTCGGGGTCCTCGGGCTCGAATTCGGCATATACCCAGACGTCCTCGTCCGGCATGGAGAACCAGGCGTCGGAGCGGTTCAGGGTATCTGGATATGCCTCGTAGTTGACCTCTATCTGGTCGTCGTACTGAACCACACCGTTTATTTTGTGCCCCACGGAGACCGACTTGAAGATGAAGCCTTGGTCAGGCATGAAAGTGAGCAATACAGGCTCGTCCTCATATGCGTAGTTGTAAGCTTCATCATGGTAATCGGTGGCGACTTTCAATGCGCCCCTGTCGTCCGTGCAGCCGTGAATGGCATGCAGCTCGCCGCTGCCGGCTTTAGCGCCGGGGGACACCGCGTTGAGCAGGCCCAGGCACAGCGCCAGGGCCAGCAGGCACGAGAGAAGCCTTTTGATTTTAGACATATGAATACCTCCCGGGCGCCGGGCACAGGGAAACTGTGAAGCGGCGCAAAAGAATGGGGTATAATTTACCAGTTTCATTTTAGCACAGAGGCGGGGTGGGAACAAGGGAAAATGAGGAGCGGGGCAGGGGGCTTTTGGAGGATGGAGGAAGAGATTTGAGAGCCCCGTATTATGCGTTGCCTTTTTTCCCTCGCGGGTGTATTATCCGTAAAGAAAGAGAGCCGCGGTAAGCGCCGCGGCATGAGGATACGTACAGGAAGACCGCGGGATAGCCCGCCGCAAGGGGAGGACGTTTATATGGATATGCTTGCTAAATTCTGGGAGAGCAGTGAGATATCGCTGGAACCCGTATGCTTTGCCGAGACGCCGGAGGGCGGAATGACCGGGGGAACGCTGCTCTGCGAGCCCGTGGACGGCGTCAAGCTGGTATCGCACGACGGCAGGACCGAGTACGAGGAGGGGCGGGACTACGCCCTTGAGGGAAAGCGTATAGTCCTGACGCCGGATACCCGCATCCCCGTGCTGGAGCGCAGGTACTACTGCCTGCCCTATGACGGCGCGGAGGAGCACGACTGGCTGCGGCTGCCCGGCGGCGAGGAGTACTTCGACATATTCGACTCCGTTTACCACTGGCAGTGCCTGGCCTCCTACACCCACGCCTCGCGGTGGACGGATTTCACTCCCCGCTGCGGAGCCGCCAACCTGCCCCGTACGATGAAGAAGCTGCGGGAGGGAGGGGAGCTTCGTCTCATGTTTTACGGCGACAGCATAACCGCCGGCTGGGAGGCCAGCGGCTGCGACGAGGAGTGCATAGACGTGAGGACGGCGAAGCCCTTCAGGCTGCACCGTCACCGCTGGCCGTATCTTCCCGCCTGGCCGGAGCTGGTGGCCTCGGCGCTGGGCAGGGCCTGCCTGGATACACGTATAGACAAGTGCAACCGCGGCGCAGGGGGCTCCACCAACCAGTGGGGCATCGACCACGCCAGGGAGCTGGTGGGGCCCTTCCGACCGGACCTCACGGTGGTGGCCTTCGGCATGAACGGGGCCACGGATCCCCCGGAGCGCTACAGGAGGGACATAGAGACCATTATGGACCTCATACGCGCCGACAGCCCAGACTGCGAGTTCCTGCTGGTGTCGCCCATGATACCCAACGAGGAGATGATCCACTACCGTGTGAACACCCTGGGCGCCATGGAGGAGGCCCTCGAGTCCATAGCGGCAATGCAGAAGGGCGTGGCCGCTGCCCCGGTGCACTCCGTGTTCGAGGCGGTGCTCAGGGCGGGGAAGAGCTATTACGAGATAACCGGCAACTGCATAAACCACCCCAACGACTTCTCAGTAAGGTTATACGCACAAACGATACTGGCGTCGCTGGGGCTATAGAAGTACGGACAAAAAGAAAGCGCCCCCGGGCGGAGGCGCGGAAGCTGATTTACAACTATTACAAAATGAATGCTGAGAAACATCTGTACAGGGTATAATTTTTGCTGCCAGGCTGATTACAGATGGCGGTAATAATAAATAATCATTTAGGCAAGAATATAAAACATGGGGAGCGAAGTGTTGTCAGACCTCCCCATGTTTTTATTATCGCTTTTTATTACCGCTTTGCCGCCGTATTGGTGAGGACGACCAGTACGACCGCAACGGTGAATATCATGACGTACCCTGCCCACATGACCGGTTTGCTCTTTATCAGTACCCCGATAAGGCTGACTGCTGTACACCCCGCCATGGTGAACATGCCGTTGCGCATTATTCTCATGAGCTTCTTTTCGTCGTATTTAGCCCGCTCCGCCTCTGACATTGTATTGTAGCCGGCGATGAGTCCACGCCCCTTTCCCAGGGCAAAGAGGATGCCGAAACCCGCGAACAGCAGGATCATCACTCCATATATTGTCACTCCGGTTCGCATTATCAGGCTCCTTTACAATCGTATTTGATCATATTCTAACATATGCGGGCATATCCGCAAGCCAAAACATCCTGTCAGGAATTTAAAAAAGGGCGAACAAGGCAACATAATGTCACAATAAGAATAATTATGTCAACTTATCAAACATCGTAAACCTTCCTGAGACACCGGATGCCAGTGTGAGAAAACGGCGCTTGCGCGATAGGCAGAGCAGCCGATAAGACTGTTCATCATGCATATCTCCGTGGGACTGCCGGAGCGGTCGATCATGTCCGATGTTTTCGCGGCCGTACTTCTATTGATAGTTTCGGCGTCAAAAGGTCGACGCAGTGTGTTGTGTGTTATACCCCGAACCAACTGTCATCCGGCATGTCGCTGCGAGGCGCCGCACCGGAGGTTATCCACTCGTATGCTTTTTTGAAGTTTTTGACGTTCTTTTTGGCCAGGTTAACGTATTCTTTAAAATGTGTGCGGAATTGTTCCCAGAACTCCCACGCGGAACGCGGTATAAGCTCAACTTCCTCCTGGCAGTCGAAAACATCGTCATGATCGCCGTCGTCATAATCGGCATATTCATAGTAGTCCATTTCCAATGGGACAAGGAGTTCCTGCGTTATGGCGGTGAGACTGTAAAACAGGACAGGGAGAGGGAACTCCTGACTGATGGCGTCGATTATGCCGGAACGCATGTCTCCCGACAGAGCGCAGACAGCCCGACATATATTTGAACTGAATTCCCTGCCGGACATACCCCATAGCTGACCTATGCTGAACTCAGATGTCATCTCCATGGCGTCGCTGACCAACCATTCCAACCGGCAGGTATTCCCACTGGTGACATACTGCCACTCGCAGCGCAGCATGGCCAGAGAGACTGCCCGAAGAATAACTTCCGTACGCTCCTTATCCGAGGTGTAAGATGTGAGGCCGTGTTTTGCAAGAATGTCCCACATGATCATATTCCAGTATACGTCGGTTTCATACAAAAGATAGCACTCAAAGTTGAGAAGATGCTTTACGTCAAGGAACTGTAAACTGTTTTCATACATGTGGCTGACCTCCGTGAAATACTGCAGCGTTCCCGTCTCACACGGAAGCGTGGACACGGCGCGCGGAAAAAGCCGGGGAGGGCGTATGCCTCCCCGGCCCGTTGGGTTTTCTCAGTGATGGTCGTACCAGTGGCGGCCGTATTGCTCGTACTCGTCTTGGATCCACTTGTGGCGTTGGAAGTCTTCCTCAGTGGATTTGATCTTCAGGCCGTGGGCGCAGAAACCGAAGCCTCCGTCGGGGGCAAACCTGTCTATATATGCCCTTACAGTCTCGCGTACTACTTCCTCGGAAGCACCCGGCTGCATGGCGGGGGTGTTGGGGTCCCAGCCGCCGCATATGGCCAGTTTGCGGCCGTATGTGGCTTTGATGGCGTCCAGATCGTTCATAACCTGAGCGGGTTCCCATGCACCCACTCCCAGGTCTATCCACTCGGGGATGTAGTCCTGGCAGAAGCCGCAGTTGTGGTGTACCACGGGGAGACCGGCGTTGAGGGCTATGTCGCAGTAGCTCTTGTATACGGGCTTCAGGAACTCCCTGTACATCTCAACGGAGATGAAAGGCGCTCCGGCGGCGGCAGAGTCCTCAGTGAACATTACGAAGTCCGGCTTGTAGGTGACGATAGCGCGTTTGAGAGTGTCGTTTAGGAAGTTGCCCACATACTCCAGCAGGGCGTGAGCCTCTTCCGGCTCTTCGTAGAAGGAGACCAGAGCTTCCTCAAAGCCCATGAAACTGATGAGCCCCTGCAGCCAACAACAATATAGGCTGAGGCCCATGGCAGAGTTTACTCTGTCCACGTCGGCACAGTCTTTGGCAGCCATTTTCTCAAAGTCGATCTCGTCCAGATTGGGGGCTTTAATAACGTCCCTCCATTCGGTGATGTCCTCGAGGATGTGTACGCCAGGGGCCGGCATGGTTGCGCCGTTGACGCTCTCCGCGCCCATGTAAGGCACGCCCCAGATATCCTTGGAGCCGTCCTTTGTGAAGCCGTCCATGAAACTGACCATCACGTTGGCAGTTGGGGCTTTGCTTGCGGGACCGGCGCCAAGACCGCCGTATTTGGGCAGCCAGGCGGGCATCTCTCCACGGAATAAGCGCAATATGTTCTCTCTTTCTGTCATAAGTATTCCTCCTGTATGGATCATTTTGCGAATAAATGATCGTTTGTTGCCTGATAGGATTTTAACATATTTTGTAGATGCAGTCCACAAAAATAACAAAACATTATTAAAAAACTGGGCGCAGTATGTGCACGGTGACGCTTTTCTGCCCTGAGGACGGCTTATCTGTAAACAATAACACCGTTCTCCTCCAGATTGCCGATCATGAGCGCAGCAGCATTGCCGAAAGCTTTCACCGTTTTCAGGGACGGACAGAGGGACAGAGGTTCCAAGGTGGAAACACTGTTATACTCAAGGTCCAGATTCTCCAGCGCAGCCATACCTGCCAAAGGATCCAGGGAGGAGATACCGTTGCGGGATATCACCAGCGTGGAAAGCCGTTTCATTCCTGTCATGCCTTCGGGCAGCTGTGAAATATAATTGGTGCCCAGATCTGCGTAAATCAGGGTGTCCAGACCGCATATACCCGAGGCGTCGGTTATGTTGTTTCGGGAAAAATCTATGCTCGAGAGGGATACGCAGTCCGCCAGGGCGTCAAGGTTTATTATCTGGTTGCTGCGGCCGGAGACACGGCGCAGGGCGGAACAGGTACCAAGGGGCGAGAGATCCGTTACGCTGCAGTAGTCGAAGGAAAAGTCCTCAAGGCGTATCTTCCCAGTGAGGGCACTGATATCGCTTATCAGAAGGTAACTGCAGTCAAGCCGCCTGAGCATCACAAGCTCCTCCAGAGGGTCGATGGAGGTTACCGCATTGTAACTGAGATCCAGATCCCTCAGTTCTGTGAGCCCGGCCAGGGGGTCCAGTCTGCGTACACTGTTCCCACTGACGTCCAGCACTCTGAGCGACACGCAGCCACGCAGAGACTCAATGCCGCCTATAAGATTGTCTGACAGATAGAGTTCCTCCAGTCTTGTGAGCCCGCCGAGATGCGCCAGATCATCGGCGGTGAGTGAACAACCAGATGCGTGGAGCTTTTTCAGCTGGGTAAGGCTTTCAAGGAAGCTCCAGTCAGAGCAGGTGACACCGTCCACACAGAGTGATGCAAGATTTGACAGTTTTGCCAGATCCCCCAGAGCCAGCGCGGAACCGTCAGAGGCGGGAGGAACCGTGAGTTCCGTAAGAGTGGCCAGATCATCGGTGGTCACCATTACGTCCCGCTCACTGCCCAGGGCGGAACGGATCATAGCCTCCGTCGCAGGGTCTTCAAACATTACGGCGCGGCTGACGCCGGTAAGGATATAGGAGAAATCGGCCAGGCGGCTTACGAGTCCGTCTCCGGAGATACTGAGGGCCAGTATGGTATTTTCACCCTCTCCAGGGTGGTATGTCTGGCTTTCTGAAATACCGGACACAGAGGGAAAATCACTGTTCATACAAGAGCAAACCCCGTTGCCCCCGCCGGTTATGCTTACGGTTATGAGCCGATCGTAGTCTCCTTCCGGCATGGAGGCTGTGGGAGGGTCAGGACGCAGCGGTTCAAGCGCCTGCGTTGCAACCGGGGAGGCTCCGTCCAGGAGCGCCACGGCGTCGGACAGTTTATCCTGGTCCACGTACGCCATACAGAGCAGCGTATACAGCCCCGCTTCGTCGGGATTCTTGCTTATGGCTTCAGTTAAGGTCCTCTCGGCGGAGGAGTAGTCCTTCTGATCAAGATACAGCTGGGCGGATGCGGTCCATGAGCCGGTGTTGGAGGAGTCCCGCCCCACGGAGCGGGCGAAGAAAGCCTGGGAGACCCTTTCCATGCCAAGATCCCGAAAACGCAGGGCTCCCCACTGCCACACAGAGGAGGCCTCGGAGTCGAAAAAATGCCAGAATATGGCCCCCCCCAGTACTGCGAGGCATAGCAGTATGATGACGATTATCGCCGCGATGTGTCCGCCCCGAAGCTCTTTCATATCACGGCTCCCGCACCCACAGCCAACAGGTCCTGTTTGACATGCCACAGCTTCTGGGAAAGGTCCACATAGTAGTTGTGGGGGTTCTCAAACCGTTTGACTTCATCCCACTGCCTGTCTACCTGGGCGGCGCAGTAATCCCTGACGTCCTTAAGGGGGGGACATTCGTACACCAGCTCGCCGCCTTTGAAGATGGGTATCAGCAGTTCCTCTGCGGTGTAGTCGGTGAGGAGCTTGCGCTTCCATATGTAATCCGGGTCGAACAGATCCAGAGGTTTAGTGAAGTCCGGCTCTTCGTCGTGGATGCATATATAGTCGGCGATAGCCTTGGAGTGCTCATAGATGCGGTAGACCTTCTTAAAATGGGGAGTAGTGATTTTCTGAGGGTTCTCGCTTATCTTTATCCTGGGGATCACTACGCCGTTCTTTTCCACAGCACACAGTTTGTAGACAGCGCCGAACACCGGGGTGCTGCGGGAGGTTATGAGGCGTTCGCCCACACCAAAGGAGTCTATCTGGGCGCCCTGAAGCAACAGATCTCTGATTATATACTCGTCCAGAGCGTTGGAGGCCACTATTTTACAGCCGGTGAGTCCAGCCCCATCCAGCATCTGCCTGGCGGTGGAGGAAAGATAAGTGAGGTCTCCTGAATCTATGCGGATGGAGCAGCCGGTGCCGTCAGTGTCATCTCCGAACATCTCTTTGAAAACTCTGATGGCATTAGGTACTCCGCTGCGAAGGACGTTGTAGGTATCCACCAAAAGGCAGGGGTTTTTGGGATAGACTTTGCAGTAGGTAATGAAGGCCTCGTACTCGCTGCTGAACATCTGCACCCAGGAGTGGGCCATCGTGCCGCCGGCAGGCACACCGAAGAGTCTGTCAGATATGGTGCAGGCGGTTCCGGCGCAGCCACCTATGTACGCGGCCCTGGCCCCGAATACCGCTGCATCAGGCCCATGGGCGCGCCGGGAGCCGAACTCGGAGATCGGGCGGCCTTTGGCAGCCCTGACCACGCGATTGGCCTTGGTGGCGATGAGGCTCTGGTGGTTGAGGGTCAGCAGCAGGAACGTCTCCATGAACTGAGCTTCCATGGCAGGGGCTCTGACCGTAAGGATGGGTTCGTTGGGAAACACAGGGGTGCCCTCGGGTACGGAATACAGATCACCAGTGAAGCGGAAGGTTCGCAGGTAGTTGAGGAAACCCTCGTCAAACACGCCCTTGGAGCGCAGATATGTTATATCCTCCTCGGTGAAAGTGAGGTTCTGTATGTACTCTATTATCTGCTCAAGGCCCGCCGCTATAGCAAAACCGCCGCCGTCAGGTACGTTGCGAAAGAACACGTCGAAGTAACTTACGGTGTCTTTGGCGCCGGAGAGGAAGTAGCCGTTGGCCATAGTAAGCTCATAGTAGTCACAAAGCAGGGTGTTGTTAACAGCCATTATACTCAAGACCTTTCTTTAAGATAGGCTTATTTATTGACTCAGTTTTTTACCGCCCTGAGTATCAGACGGCGTACTGCGGGGTCCATGGTGTCCGGGACGTTTGTGAAAGGGATGCGCGGTTCTTTCCTGTGGAGGGTTATGAGCGTGAGGCCACGTCTCATGGGCAGTATGAAGGCCTGGCGCACCTGTTCCGCCTCCACGGGCGTTAGAGGGTCTTCAGAGTCATCCATGCCCGCCAGATTTCGCCAGGAGAACAGTATGTTGTCGGTAATGACGCGCTTTGAGGAGATGATGCGCGTACCGATGGCGGCAATTTCGGCGGGTGTGATCCTACGGATATAGCCGTCCGGGTCGCGGATGTCCCGAATTATCCTGACGGCACGCACTATGTTGGATATCATCCCCGCCAGGCACATAAGGCCCAGGAAGGCCAGTATAACGTACTGCATAACGGTCCCCCTGCCAGAGATAAAAGCGATCATGGAGACACAGATCATGACTCCCAGGGCGGCAAACACTACGTACAGCACAGGCCTTCTGAGAAATCGGGCAGAGAATTTGCAGATACATTGACGGCACATCCCGACCCCCACAGCTCCCAACAGGTTGGTCCTGCCGAAAAAATCCCTGGCGGTTATGAAGTAGTAGCCCGTTTTGACGGGTTTGCCGCCGCAGGAGGTGCAGTTTATGCTCATACCGGCCCCCCGTTCTTTTTTCGCTTAATGGCGAACTGTATTATGTTAACTACAGCAAAGAGAATCAGGAGCAGCCCCAGGGTGAGCCAGGACATGCCCACGCTTTTGGGGGCTACCCCCAGAAGCAGCAGCATAGGGAAACCGAAAGCAATGGCGAAAGGCTGCAGTGATACCAGCAGGTCTGCCGCAGGGGTGGAGAATTTGGTGTCGCTCTCCCTGAGGAGTATTATGCCCGTACTGGCGGTGCCGGTAAGCATGCCGAACAGGGCCAGAAATGCCTGGTCGCTCCAGCCGCCGTAGAAACGTTTGCACGTGAGGTCACAGTAGCGGTAGGTGGCGAACAGGGCCGCCGCACTGACAAGGATGAGCGGGATTACGAATTCCTTGTGGCGGAAAGCGTCCAGGTCTATCGCAGCTATGGAGGCCACCACCATGACGTCGAACATGAATCCGGATATACGCGTCTGCAGGAAGCTGGAGGTATAGTCGCGGCGTATCACGCCTTTTTTTCTGAGGCCGCCTATTATGGCTTTCAGCAGCATTGCCGCCAGTATTCCGAATATGAAGTTGAATCCCCAGAGCAGCGGCTGTACAGTGTTATGCCCAAAATTGCCCAGGACATCGTGCTCAATGAGCAGGTTTATAACCCACATAAAAGCGTAAGCCGCGGCATATGCGATGAACACCAGCGAGACCTGTATGGTTAGCTTGTCCATGGATTCGCTGAGGGGGATCTCGTTGCTTCCGGTGAAGTCCGAGAGCTCATACGTTTCGGTGTACTGCTCGCCGGTATAGCCGGAGAAAGCTCCCCTGCGGCGCATGCGGTTGAGGAAAAGTATCCCTCCGAGGCTGGCGCTTATGAAGCCGAGTGCTGCTACGGTGAGGCCGACAGAGGCTCCATAGGTGAAACCGTAGATGGTCTCGTAGGTGTGGCCCCAGTTGTACGCCTGTCCGGGACCCTGTCCAAAGCCCAGGGCAGTTATTACTCCAAGGCTGAAGGTCTTACTCGAGGTAAACACGTATGAGAGCCCCAGGGTTATGACAAGACCAAGTATAGCCTGGAGCAGGTAAGTGCCCACCACAGTGAGACCCGCGTGGAAAGAATTGCCGATGCTCACTTTTCTCGTGCCGCCATCGGCTGATTTCAGGGTGAGAGCTACGAAACCCAGCCCCAGACCGTGATACGTGAGTTCCTCCAGCGTGACTCGATTAAGCAGGGGGGAACCCGTAGCAAGTTTCCATATCCATCCAAGAAAGAGGAGCAGGAATCCCCCGAGGACCGCCGAAGGGATCATCAGTCTGCGTATAAAACGCAGCCGCAGTCGGATGATGTTGGCAAGCATCATTCCAGCAAAAAGAATGGAGAACGTTACGACAAGGTGCCATACACCGCTGTCCCAAAAATTTATGCTGCCGAAGAAATCCGGCTCGCTCATGTTTTCAGCTCCTATCCTGCGTATTTTCCTTTAAGGGGTGCGGGGGAATGGGGCGCTGTGCCGGCCTGTACGACCCGGACACCCCGGGAACAAGGGAGCGGCGGTGGGGAGTGCGAGAATACCGGCGGACCGCCGCAGACGGATATAATAAATGGTCAAACGGGGAGATCCCCGGAAACAGTATTGCCCTCGGCGGTTGGGTTTTCGGGTGCTCCGTTCTGGACAGAGGTATCACAGGAAAACTCTCCGGGGCAGTCGGATACAGTTGGATTATAGGGAACATCGGATGAGGTGTCAGGGGTGTCACCCGGTGCTGCCGCTTCATGCGCGTGTGGGGATACGTTTGCGGCCTGAGGATCCTGCGAGCCGCTGCCATCCGGGGAGCACGGTACGCTCTCAGAGGAGTCTTCGGGGTCACCCGGGGGGAGTTTGTCCGGCTCTCCAAGCATGTCCATGAACTCCTGCCCGGTAATTGTCTCCTGCCCAATAAGATATCTGGCTATGCTGTTGAGTTTGGCCATGTTGCTACGAAGTATGGATCTTGCCCTGTCTGCAGCGGACTGTACAAGGGTAACTATCTCTTCGTCGATACGGGCTGCTGTCTCCGGTGAGCACGACATGGAGGTGTCTGTACCCAAGTACGGATTGTTGACGGTCTCAAAAGCCACCATGCCGAAACGCTCACTCATGCCGTATCGGGTAATCATGGCGCGGGCGAGTTTGGTAGCCTGCTCTATGTCGTTGGCGGCGCCAGTGGTGACCACACCGAATATCAGTTCCTCCGCGGTGCGCCCGGCAGTGAGGGTGACCAGTCTGGCAAAGGCCGCCTCCTTTGTTATGAGGAAACGTTCCTCCTCGTCAGCCTGCATGGTGAAGCCCAAGGCACCGGAGGTACGGGGGATTATTGTTATCTTCTGGACGGGGGCCGTGCCCTCCTGACGGGCTGCTGCTATGGCGTGTCCCACCTCGTGATAAGCAACTATCTCCTTTTCCCTCGGGGAGATTATGGCGTTCTTCCTCTTCTGACCTGCCAGCACCAGGTCGACGCTCTCGTCAAGGTCCTGCTGGGAGACGAACCGTCCCCCGCGGCGCACTGCCCGGAGGGCGGCCTCATTGATAATGTTGGCCAGGTCAGCTCCGGAAGCCCCGGCGGTAGCCCGGGCAGTGGTAATAAGCTGTACCGAGTCATCCATTTTGACGTCCTTGGCATGGACCTTCAAAATAGCCTCACGGCCCCGGAGGTCGGGCAGTTCAACGTTGACCTTCCTGTCGAAGCGCCCGGGGCGCATGAGGGCCGGGTCCAGAGATTCAGGCCTGTTGGTGGCCGCCAGAAGCACCACGCCTTTACGGGCGTCAAAACCGTCCATCTCCGCCAGAAGCTGGTTGAGGGTCTGCTCACGCTCGTCGTTGCCGGCAAAGCCATGGGTATCACGCTTTTTCCCTATGGCGTCTATCTCGTCTATGAACACTATACAGGGGGCCTTGGCATTGGCCTGCTTAAACAGGTCGCGCACCTTTGCGGCGCCCATACCCACGAAGAGTTCCACAAATTCGGAGCCTGATATGGAGAAGAAAGGCACACCGGCCTCACCGGCTACGGCCTGGGCCAGCATGGTCTTACCTGTGCCCGGCGGGCCTACCAGCAGGGCGCCCTTTGGTATCTTTGCGCCTATCTCCTCATATTTGGCCGGGTCGTGAAGGAAGTCAACTATCTCCATTAGAGATTCTTTGGCTTCTTCCTCCCCGGCAATGTCGGAGAACTTACGGCTCATCTCGTCCTTAGCGAAGATGCGTGCGTTGGACTTGCCGAGATCCATATAGTTGCCGCCGGCACCGCCTTTGCCCAGTATCTTGCTGAAAAAGAACTTCCACACCAACAGCAGCAGCAGTATGGGTACCCCGTAGGAAAGCAGCAGCGACAGATACCACGGTATGGTGGTCGGAGCCACCTGGCTGAAGGTGACACCGCTGTCGTGGAGCCTGTCCACCAGGCTGGGATCGTTCATGACGGTGGTGTAATATACCATGTCGGGCTGTGAGGGGACGGTGAAATAGATGATGTCATCTTCTACTTGGACCTTGTCGGTCTCACCGGCCTCCAGACGGTCCAGAAACACATCATAGGTCACTTCTTCCTCCGTGGAACTGCCGTTCATAAGGGACTGCAGATATCCTCGGTTGAGGACCGTGAGCAGGGCAAGGGCCACAAGGCAATATATTATAAAGTTGCTCTTTCTCTTCACTTCAGCACCACCTTTGCATGGAATATGTCACTTGGAGTCCGGGACTCCATATATCCGACAATAGCGCAAAAACGTCGGAAGTTGTTTAACAAACCGTAAATAATGCCCAAGGCTATAATATTGACTATTATATCATTATATAACATGTTTTCGGATTATGCACGGGAAAAAAGGTAATTATTTAAATTGAGGAGGAAGCGGCGAAAGAAAAGACGTAAACTTGAGACATAATGATACCTATACTATATGCATAACCCCCGGGGCAGCTGAATGCCGCCCCGGGGGTAAAATGATACTGACAATATTCCATTGCCGGCACAGGCAGAGGACGGTTTATTCGCCGGTATAGCCGTACACTTTCCTGCCGTACCAGTGGACCTCGTCGCGCATTATCTGGGTAGCGCGCTTCACACCGGGATCACCGGGGATGCCGATGGGGAAGCCGGAGAAGCCGTATTCCCCGCCCACCGCGCACTCGTCGATAGTGTTGCGGATGTCCTGACGAAATTCTTCCTCGTCGAAGTCAGGGTAATTCTTGGGGATGTGAGAGCCCCAGCCCCAATGGCCGATGAAGGACATCCTGCCCTTAAACTGTTCTTTGCACTTAACGATATCATTCATCTCCTGGAACGGTTCCGTTACGCGCACGCCGAATTTGTACATGAATTCAAGGAACGGTGTGAGATTGCCGCAGTTGTGGAAAAGAACGGGTACTCCGTTTTCGATGGCGGGCTCACAGAGCCTCGTGTAGATGGGCAGAAATACCTCTTCATAGATAGCCGGGGAGAAGAAAGGCGCATCTCTGGAGCAGGTATCGTCAACGATATGCCAGAAATCGGGCTTAAAGACCTCGAAAGCCTTCTTGAAGTGGGGCATGATGTGGTCGACCATGGCATTGAGCAGGGCACTCACTTCTTCGGGGTCCTCTGCGAGGGCAATGAGGCCGCCTTCAAAGCCCATGAGGGCGACGAGTTCTTGAAATGGGTTGAGACCCGGCCCAAGCGCGAGACACGTCTGGGAGCGGTCTATCCTTTTGAGGTTTTCGGCATATGCTTTTTCCAGATCCACTGACAGAGGATCCGGGAACTTGACGATATCAGCCCAGTCGGTGATCTCTTCAAGAACCGTAATGCGCGTGTCGGGCATGGGCGCCTCAATGCCGCTGGAGGGCCTGGCGTAGGGGACTCCCCACATATCTACGCCGCCCTGGAAACCGGTATCCTCAAAGAATGCGACGCGGGCATCCCTGACGGCACACTCGCCCATGTAGGGATCGCCCATTATGCTGTAGAAAGGAACGTAGTACGGGTATCCACCGCCTGAAAGTTTAAGGAAATTCTCTTTCGGTGTTACCTTTGCCATAGAATGATCCTCCTCATTTTATACTGCAGCCTGATATTTGACAGGTACAGGAATGTAGTACCCAGATTAAACCGTATACAACAGTATACCGAATAAGAAGGGAAGTTGCAATAGAAAAAGCATAGAATTACACGTCGGCAGCCGGGAAGGTGCCGCGGCTTCTATGCCGGATCCCGGGCGCGGCTACTCATGAGAATCCGTATAGGACCTACGAAACAGAGGACGGCTGCGGTTCCGGGGCGAGACACGTATTACACTAAAAAAGATCAGGAATACAGTTTCTCTTTACTGCGGCCGTGATGGGGGGACGGGATATCTGCAGAGCCCCGTAGAATCGTGTGTATTTAATTGAGGAGAGGTGCCTGTTCGGCCGACGAGGATGTAGCAATATACGGATCATGGAATATGGGATTTAAAAGCCCGCGGAGAGATATGAGAAACTCTTCGCGGGCAAGATGGTAATCTGCTTTATTTTACCGCTATGGCTTCTATCTCTACCAGGGCATCCTTGGGAAGCCTGGCCACCTCAACGGCGCTGCGGGCAGGGGCGTCGGAGGGGAAGAACTGGGTGTACACTCCGTTCATGGCCGTAAAATCATTCATGTCCTTTAGAAAGACGGTGGTCTTTACCACGTCGGACAGAGAGACGCCGGCGGCTTCCAGCACGGCGCTTACGTTGAGGAGAGACTGTCTGGTCTGCTCCTCTATTGTGATCCCGGCAAAGGCACCGGTGGTGGGATCAACGGGCAGTTGTCCCGAGCAGAATACCAGGTTCCCGGCCTTAATGCCCTGGGAGTAAGGCCCTATGGCAGCAGGGGCTTTTGCGGTGGCTACAGGTTCTTTCATATTGTTCTCCGTTCCGCCGCGTGGGACGCGGCTGTTATAATCATTGCGTTCAGTGTTTTGCGTAGTAATCCATGGAGTAGTAGTAAAGCTCCTCATAGGCGGCGTTCAGCACTTCCGGATCGGGGTTGGACATTATTTTGGCCATCACCCTGCCCCTGGGGGCGTACTCGTCTACAAAGGTCCGTACGGCAGCCCTGGCTTCGGCCTCAGTCTTTGCCTCGGCCACGCCAAATACCGGGACGACAATGGTGATCTTGTCACCGTAGTCCCTGGTAAGCATATCGAAGTCGTTTATCTCCTGCGGAGCCCATGCGTCGCACTTCATCTCCACTATCTCTTTGATGTACTGCTGCGTCAGACCACAGGAGTGAAGCTCAATGAATTTGCCCTGGCTGTGCACCCAGTCCCAAAGGCGGCCTGTCTGGGGCATAATGACTTCGCGGTACATTTCGTTTGAGAAGAAGCCGGCCCTTTGGGTACCCCAGTCGTCGCCGTAGATAATATAGTCTATAGGGTCGTAGTATTTGAAGATTCGACCAAGCAGATCGATCTTAAAATCCGCCACGGCACTGAAGAAGTCCTGTACGGCGTCAGGGTCGTCATAAAAAGTGAGTATGGCCTCGTCGAAAGGCATCAGCTCGTGCAAACGCTCGAACAGGCCTTCGGAGCAATGGAACAGGTGCATCCTGTCAGGGTCGTAGCGGCGCACTGCCAGGGCGGCGTCCTCTTCAAAATTCACTGAGTCCAGATCGGGGATCTTGACTTCCTCGCGCCAGTTGCTTATGTCAGTGAGGACCCTGGTGCCGGGCTTTACCATCATCCCACCTATGTCGTGATCTTCTACCCATTCGGTGCCCCACCAGTCAAAACCGTCCTGCTCGTAAAGAGGGTGTTCCAGCACCACATCAGGCCAACAGTACTGGCAGTCCACAAGCCACACAGGCATCCACACGGGTTTCTGCCCGGTGTAAAGCCTGCGCTGGTTCTCCCTGGCTGGAATAGGCCTGGGCTCGCCCAACAGAGGCCTGGCGGGCTGTTGCATCATATACGGGAAAGTACCCTTAGGCTGCCGTGAGGGGGGGTAGTTTTCATAATCTATCATTCGTTCCGCCTCCTTGATAGAACTGAGAGCTGTATAGGGGCGGGGCATACCCCGCATATGTATTATATCAGCAATGGGAAGATTAGGCAATATGCGGGCCGCATTATCCTGCCTGCGGGCTGCGGGATGGAAATACGATAATTATGTAGGTTTGTCAATGATGTGTTACACATCAGGGAAAGCGGAAAGGACCTGTTTAGGAGAGCGCCAGTTGAGGGGACGCATAGGGAAGTCGTTGTATTTGTACTGCCATACGGCGAGCTGCTTGCGGAAGTCGTCAAAGG
>JAFWGE010000016.1 GCA_017512485.1 Oscillospiraceae bacterium | reverse complement strand
CCCCGCTGCCCCGGCATTGAATCTCATGAAGTTCTGCGGACAGTGCGGTGCACCCGGCAACGGCAAGAAATTCTGCACAAATTGCGGCAATTCTTTGATCAAAGCCTGACGCAAAGGCAGTTATTTCATGCAGGAAAGAAGTATTGGAAAAGTTCCTTGGTAAGGAGATCGTTCCGGAAAGCAATTCCTGCGAGCTTTACTTTGAGGCCCCCACACAGAGGGATCTGTCGAAAAACTTGGGCGCTGTTACCCCCTGGTAAAACACGTGAACCGCCTGACAGCACACAGCCGGGGGCAGAAAATGGTCCGTTTTTAGGATCCGGACGGCATCCTGAGCGAAATCTGGACGCCGGTATGGTCAAACATGTTTTTGGCTATAATATGAGACCCGGAACAATTTCCTCCTGCATTGTTTGCGTGTTCCTTATGTCTTACATTTATAGTAAAATGGTTACTAACGTATGGTGAAGCCCATGTATATCGAGAAAACCGACAACATGACGGGGCTGTTTGCCGAGCCTCCGGTCTTGACGGATGGCGCTCTCGCTCTCAGGCCGCTGACGCGTTCGGATACGGATGACCTTCGGAAACTAACACAGCAGGACGCGGTATACCGTTATCTGCCCACGTTCTTGTTTGAGAAGAAATACGACGCGGGAGACGTCATCCCGCGCCTGTATTCAGAAGGCCTTAAGGATTCCCTGATACTTGGCATTTTTAAAGAGGAGCGTTTTTGCGGGCTGGCGGAAATATACGGTTACAGGGCCCCTATCAACAAAGCGAGCGTTGGATACAGGCTCCTTCAGGAAGAGTGGGGAAAAGGGATCGCAACGCGGGCGCTGGGTTTAATGATCCGTGAACTGCTGACCCATAGGGGCATAGAAATCATCACCGCAAGCACCATGGTGGAAAACCGGGCGTCGGCACACGTACTCGAGAAGAACGGATTCACTCTGGTCAGTCATGCCATCTGTGAGGACTGGGGTCACGCGGCACCGACGCCCGCGGACAAATGGATCAGATAAACAAACGGCGTTTCGGAAACGGGAAAGGAGCGTTATGAAATTCAAGTATTGCAGGATCCAGGGAAAAGAGCTTGCCGCCAACACCAGGACAGGCAAGGGCATCTTCAGCATGCTGAACCAGTTGGTGACGAACGGCGTTATGGAGGAAGAGGACGTCGGACTGTTCAGGGAGATCGACTCCTGGTTCGCGGAAGAACTGCCCTGGCCTCCCCAGTGCAGACGGCAGGAGAAGGTCATATGCTATTTTAAAGTGGAAAACACCGAAATGATGATGAAAATGATCCAGCCGCTGTTGTGGCTGCTGGAGCGTTATAACCACGCTTATTACGTGGTCTATACCAATTTCCCCGGGGAGATCGTATATGAGGACGATTACCAGATCGTCGTGAAGGTAGACGAAAATATCGTCATCGAGGACGTGCAGGACAGCTGGTCCCCTGAGGAATGACGCCAACGGACGGTTTGGTCTTTCCCGACACGGTGTTTCTTCGCGTGACGGCATGAATCCAGACGGTCAACGCCAGGGTCAGGAGCTTTGATGCGCGTGCCCGGTTTCATCTCTGCTTTGTTAATGCAGCTGATGTACGTAAAACGGCCGCGCCGGACGCCGATGTATCCTCGCGCTGCGCGTGTACGGGAACACGAAAACGGGCAGATTACCCCGTGCGATCAAAACGATGCGGAAGGCCGCTTCTGATCGGTTTCAGAACGCGGCCTTTTTATACCGCGCCGCGGCCTCGGTATACGTTGGACCGGTTTCCCCCGCGTGGGACTGCAGCGCGGCCAAGGAGAATATATAGTAAGGAGAATATATAGTAATGATATTTGAATTGACAGACACGTCAAAAGTCCTGGCTCTCTACGAAGGCTGGCAGGAGACGATCATTTACTCATGCCTTCAGAGAGTTATGGGGAGAATATATGTTACCGATACAGACCGCCCCGAATCGGCCGTGGCCTGCGCGGGCTGTTTTGCCTTCTATGCCGGGAAACCCGACCGGGAGCTTGTGGCCGGCAAACCGGAAGGGTATGTTATCATGATCCCGCAAAACAGGGCGTGGGCTTCACTGATCGAGGAGTGTTTTCCCTCCGCAAAGAAAATAACAAGATATGCCACAAAAAAAGACACCCGTTTCGATGCCGACGCCCTGCGAAAGGAATTGACCGGGCTGCCGGAAGGATATGAGCTCAGGGAGATCGACGCGGACCTCTACGACAAATGCCTGACGCCCCCTTTCGCAAGAGATTTTGTTTCGTCGTTCGGCAGCAAAGAAGAGTACCTTAAACTCGGTATCGGTATGGTCATTATAAAAGACGGAAACATCGTTTCCGGGGCGTCCTCATATACCCGTTATAACGAAGGCATCGAGATCGAAGTGGACACAGCCGTATCCGAACGTCGAAAGCACCTGGCGTACATAGCCTGCTCGGCGTTGATATTAAAATGTCTTGAAGAAGGATTGTATCCAAGCTGGGACGCTCACAACGTGCACTCACTGCGTTTGGCCGAAAAGCTCGGTTACGAGTTCGATCATGAGTATACGGCGTATGAGACGATATGAACCGGGGCTCTCTGTTTTGAACTGACTTGAAAAGCCGGACCTGCGGCAATACCGCACGGTCCGGATCACCGTCCTCCTTATCCGGCGCAGCAGAGGCAGGGGCCCGGCGATCAGCCGTCTCCCCTGCCTCTGTATGATATAAATATTCTTTCCGCTGTCATTCTCGAAGGAACCTGCGTATTTCGCCGCGTTTTTCCAGACCAAGTTTATCCTTTACGATACCGACAAGTTTTTTTGTGTACGGCATGGAGATATTCAGCATATCCGAGATCTCCCTGTCCGACCCGAACTGGGCCATGAGGTCGGCCACGTCCCTCTCCCTGCCAGTCAGGGCCTCGGGGAGGGAATCCAGCATATTCTGGTCCAGGGTGCCGGCTTCCTTTCGCGCCGCAGTGAGATTCAGATAATGCTGTACGCGCATAAGCAGGACCCGCATGCCTACCGGCTTTTTCAGGTAATCCAGCACGTTTTGCGCAAGGCCGTGTATCTCAGCCTATTCGTCGGTGAGCCCGGTAAGAAACACGACCGGGATCTTTTTCAGTTCTTCGTCCTGGTTAAGCCTGTCCAGCACCTCATAACCGTTCATTCCCGGCATATCTATGTCCAGGAAGATCAGGTCCGGCTTTGGCGCTGTCCGGGTGCCCGGCGGTGCGAGCATGCGCAGCGCCTGCTCGCCGGAACTGACAGATGTCACGTCATACAGCGGCTTCAGCGCCTGTTCCATCATACTCAGCATATTATGATCATCATCCACGATCAGGAGCTTACTCTTCATGTTCCGCCTCATTTCGTTTGCTGAGTTCTTTCAGCAGCAATTCCTCTCCTTCGGACACGAACAGATATTCTTTTGTAAGGACGGGTATCATGAGCCTGTTAAGGCTGGTATCTTCCCTGTGTCGCTCCATAAAGGCGGCAAGCTCCGCCAGGTCCCTGGCCCCGACGCCCCGGGCAGCAGATTTCAGCGAGTGCACAAAATGGAGGAGCTCCTCACGGAAGGCGTCTTCGTTTATTTCCCCGCTGCCGTGCTGCTCTCCGTCCGTATCGCCGGCGCCGGAAAACTTCTCCAGTTCGTTTCGATAATTCAGGAAATGCTCTGCCCGCATGCACATACCCTCGACAGACCCCCCGTCCAGTTCCAGGACATCCTCCAGGTGCAGGTGCCTGCCCGCCAACATGTCCTTAAGCCGGGAGATATGCTCTTCCGGCATTTTTTCAACAGCCGTGTCCCTGATAAGGCGTATACGGTCGCCAAGATACTTTATCAGGAGGTCGCCAAGCTGCTTCATGTTGACTGGTTTGGGCAGATACTCGGAGAAGCCAGCGTTCAGCAACCGTTCCCGTGTTCCGGTCAGGGCGTCCGCCGTAAGGGCGACCACGGGCGTATCGTCCGCCAGATGCGCTTCCCGGATCTTTTTCAGTGTTTCCGGGCCGTCCATCTCCGGCATCATGATATCCATAAGGATGAGATCATAATCCCGTATCTCCAGCATTTCCAGCGCGTCTTTGCCGCTTTCCACGTCGTCGGTAAGGATCAGTGTGGGCTTGAGCAGTGTACACATCACCTGTCGGTTATATTCGTTGTCATCTACTACCAGTATCTTTGCGTCCGGCGCTATGATGCTGTCAAAAGTCTCCGCCTGGGACGTAATGCCGGCCCAGTGTTCACGGGGGCCAATGGGCTCCGGATCCTGTACTGTCTGGGGGATGCGGACGGTAAAACGGCTGCCGAGACCAGGCGTGCTCTCGCATTTGACCGCGCCGTGCATGGCGTCCGCAAGGTCTTTTACGATGGCAAGGCCGAGACCGGTCCCTTCCCTGCTGTGTTTCGAGGAGTGCCCGCCCCTCTCAAAAGGAAGAAATATCGTTTCAATGTCTTCCGGTGATATGCCGACGCCCGTGTCCAGGACCTCAATGGAAAAAATGATCTGCTTCCCGCCGGTTTCTTCCTCCGCAGGCTCCTTCCCGAAACGCAGTGTAATCCCGCCGCGGTCTGTATACTTCACCGCGTTCCCGGCGAGGTTGTTAACGATCTTGCGGATCGAATCCAGACTGCCGGACATAACGGAAGGCAGGGACTCGTCCGCTTCAAGGTCAAATGTCAGCCCTGATTTTTCGGAAGCGCCCTTCCATATGGCTTCGGTCTCCTTCAGAAGCTGCGCGGTGAGATACGGCCCCTCCGACAGCCGGACTTTTCCGGACTCTATCCGTGAGAGATCCAGGATATCATTGATGAGCGACAGCAGGATGTCACAGGAAAGGCGTATATCGTCTGTCCATCCCCTGATTTCGTCTGAGGCTGTCCTGTCGGAGATAAGGCCGTTGAGGGCTATTACCGTATTCAGCGGTGTGCGGATATCGTGGCTCATATTTGCCAGGAACGAGGTCTTGGCCTCGCTGGCGGACAACGCGTCCTTTCTGGCTTGTTCCAGCTGCGCCTGTTTCTTCCGTAAAAGCCGAAGCTGCAGGTACATAGTGGCAGCCAGGACCACGCAGACGACAGCAAGCGCTATAAGGATATCCGTCACCAATCCGCCCTCGGTATCTATCATGACGACGGTCTCGGGATGGCGGAAAGCATAGTAGCACAGCCCGCCGTACCAGCAGAGCTCCACGGCGGCCAGGATATACATTTCCTTCCCTTCCAGCATGAAGGCAGTGAAAACGACAGCCATGACGAAATACAAAGGCATGCCGCTCTTATATCCCCCGCCGTCAAAAAAGAGGAATGTAAAAATACCCAGGAAGATAATTACTATAGTGATGATGACACAGACTCGGTACCGCCCTGTACGTTCGGCGACGATGATCAGCGCCAGCGACAAAAGCGCCGTGACCAGACATACCGCCACGGTCCTGACAGGAAGGTCTATTATCAGGGCGTTGACGCCGGTGACCGCGCTGACGAAAAAACCCCCGACAGCCAGGATGCGAAAGATACCGATCCTGAGGTCAGAAGCGTTATCTATAACGGGTTTTTTCATGCCGATCCATCATCCTTCCGCCGTATGCGGCGTCTGACCGCCCGCTCGCGGAGCGCGCGGCAAAAGCGACTGTATACATATCCTATATATGGATTATAACACGGGCAGCACGGGAACACAGGATGCGAAAAGTATACTTTTTCAAATCATTTTCCATATTCTTATAAAAGTATACTTTTGGTATCTTTTATTCCGAAACATGCCTTTCTATAATATTATCAGAAAAATAAAACTATGGGTGTAAAGGAGACCGCATTCTCGCATTTCAGGAGGCATGATATGAAAAGACTCAAAATGTATCTTATGCTTATGGTCGCTGTACTGCTGTGTTTCCAGCTGGCGGCCTGCGGAAAGACCGAAACCGAAACCGAACCTGTGACCAAGTCGCTTCCGGGAACAGCCGACTCGATCTCGGTCTGGATCGTAAACCATTCCGGAGAAGATCTCAGCGCGGTATATATCGCACCCGCCCAGGACGAATCCTGGGGGGATAACCGGATCCCCTCAGCCATGTCCGACGGCGACAAGTGCCAGGTGGTGATCAGCGGCCTGTCAAAGGAGATCCTCAGCGAGGGATTCTGCACGGTCGCTATGGACTCGGGCGGATACGCGCTGTTCGACGATCCGAACGGGGAGATGGTCTTTTCACTGAAGGACGGGGACTTCATAATTTTCCTTCCTTACGGCAGCGATACGGCGTTTGAAGTCACAGGCAGCTACAATAAAGACGATTACGTGTCTGCAGATCGTACTGTTGCGGAAACGACGTCGAACAAACTGGATCAGAGCGTCAGTTTCCCGGATGATTTCACAAACGTCACTATCAATTACCCGTCCTCCCTGATGTCCATAGACGGGACCGGCGTAAAGAACGCTCTCTTCTTTATGAACTCGGTGCAGGAGACGAACGAAGATCTTTATGCAAATATGATATTCACTTTCGTGCCTATCAACGGTTTCGACGAGCATATGACCCAGGGGGCCGGCACCGCGAAACAGTATTTAAAGACCATGCTTGACAATTTCATGAAAAGCATGTACGGAGACCGGCTTATCAAATCCATCAGCACCGACTTCAGAGACAGCGGCAATTTCTACAGCATGACCGGTTACGTATGGCTGGACGGGTCGGTCTTTGACGAGTCGATCCAGCAGCCGGTGCGCGGCTGCATGGAGGTGCGCTATTACGGTCCGACCGGTTACGCCATGGTCGGCGTGGCGAACTCGTTGGAAGAGACGTTCCAGGATCACTGCGAAAACTTCACCAGGATGATGGATACCTGCACTTATACAGCGAACTGGAGCACTTCCCCGAAGGAAGTCCCTGCTCAGCCCGCGCCCAAGACCGGGACCACGCCTGTCCCGGCCCCTTCCGGCTCCTCCGGTTCCTCCGGTTCCTCCGGTTCCGGAAGTTCCTCGCAGTATTCCGACTCCGGAGATTACGGAACTTCGTATTTCTGGTATGATGAAGACGGCGACGTATGGTTCTGGGACGGCTACGAAAATGAATTCATAGGCTTCGGATACGACTATTACATCGACGACGACGGGGACCTGTGCGCGTATGATGACGACTGGTATACTGGGTACTACTACGATGATTACGATCCCTGGTCAGATCCGGGCGACATGTATGATTATGAGATGTACGACTATGACCCGTATTCCGATTCGGGCGACTACGGCACGCCGTATACCTGGTACGACGAGGACGGCGATCTGTGGTACTGGAACGGCTACGAGGACGAATACATAGGTCCCGAAGATGATTACTACGACGACGACGATTACTACGACGACGACGATTACTACTACGACGACGATTACTATGACGACTACTACGACGACGATTATTACGATGACGATTATTACGATGACGACTACTACGATGATTACTATGACGACTATTACGATGACGACTACTACGACGACGATTATTACTACGACTACTGATATTATCCGGGCCGGCGGATATGGCGCCCTGCTCTGACCCTACCGAACTGCAAACGCGGCGGTCCCCTTTCCGGGATGTTGAGTCCCGGGATGGGGGCCGCCTTTTTTCCGGGTGTCCGCGGGGGAACGATGGCACGGCCCGCGCCGTCCGCGTACGTTATCCCTTCCCGCAGCCTTTGACGATCAATAACAGGACTATTTTCTTGCTTTCCCGGGCTGCGTATACTATGATATATTTTGATATGTTTTCAGTATGTTATTACATATCCGGGTCATTAACCGGCCGTACCGGCTTCCGTGAAACGCCGGCAGTTTCGGCAGCCCCACGCTGTCGGAACGGTGCGGCAGGAGGATACCGCGCTGCCGGCCGTAAAACAAACGCTGCCCCGGCAGCGGACACGGGAGAACGTTATGGCGATTGAAAAAGTAAAAGCGTATTTCTCTGAATACGGGATCGCGGACCGTATAATGGAATTTGACGTATCCAGTGCTACTGTGGAACTGGCCGCCAAAGCCCTGGGATGCGAGCCCTGCCGCATCGCAAAAACACTCTCTTTCATGGTGGACGGGCGTGCCATACTGATCGTCACGGCAGGCGACGCGAAGATCGACAACCCCAAGTACAAAGCCCGGTTCGGTACAAAAGCTAAAATGCTCACTCCTGACGAAGCGGAAACAATGGTCGGGCACGCCGTGGGCGGCGTCTGCCCTTTCGGCATCAATGAGGGCGTGGCCGTGTATCTGGACGATTCCCTGAAAAGGTTCATGACGGTCTTCCCTGCCTGCGGAAGCGGCAACAGCGCGATAGAACTGTCCATCGATGAACTGGAAAAGTATTCCGGCTGTGTCTCCTGGGTAGACGTATGCAGGAACTGGCAGCCCTGACGGCAGACGGATCGGCATCTGCCGCAGAGTACCCCGCGTTAACGGAGGAGGGAAAGAAGCTGATACGCAAACGGCATTTTTTAAACGCTCTTTTGTCCGCCCCGATGCCGGCGCTCCCGTCCGCCGCCGCGCCGTCCCTCTTGTACTGCGGCACGGAGATCGCTGCTCTCAAGTGGTGGCAAAAGGCCATCGTCTATGAGATCTACGTAAACAGTTTTCAGGATTCCGACGGGGACGGATACGGAGACCTCAACGGTATCCGGTCCCGGCTGGATTATCTGCGCGGGTTGGGCGTCGGCGCCCTCTGGCTGACTCCGGTATACGCTTCTCCCATGGTGGACAACGGTTACGATGTCTCCGACTATCGCAGGATCAACCCCCTTTACGGGACAATGGACGACATGGACGCGCTGATAGCTGAGGCGGAAAACAGGGGCATCAGGATCGTTATGGACCTGGTCTTTAACCACACGTCGGATCAGTGCGCCTGGTTCAAAAAATCGGAAAAGGACAGGGACGGCAGGTACGGCGACTGGTATATCTGGCGGGACGCGAAGCCGGACGGCAGCGCCCCAAACAACTGGCGGAGCATTTTCGGCGGCTCCGCATGGACGTGGCCGGAAAGCCGGCAGCAGTATTATCTGCACACTTTTGCCGCGGCGCAGCCGGATCTCAACTGGGAAAATCCCGAAGTCCGGGAGGCTCTTTTTGACGTTGCCCGTTTCTGGCTTGACAAGGGCGTCGGCGGCTTCAGAATGGACGCCGTACCGTATATCAAAAAGCCCGCCGACTTTTCGGACGGGCCTGCGGACGGCATAGACGGCATGGCCGATATCCATTATATGACAGCCAACACCGAAGGCATTCTGGACTATCTGAAAGAGTTCAAAAAAAGAGTCGTCCACGGCAGGGATATATTTACCGTCGGCGAAGTGAACGGCGTAAAACCCGGCGGTCTGAAAGCCTGGGTCGGAACGGACGGCGTTTTCGATATGCTTTTTGAATTCAGCCACGTAAATCTGGATTTTGACGGCGCCGAAGTATGGCACCAGGCTGTACCATGGACAGTAAACGACCTGAAGAAAGCCCTCTCGGCCAGCCAGGCGGTGACCGCTGAAACCGGATGGTATCCCGTCTATTTTGAGAATCATGACAAGGCCCGTTCCATAAACCATTTTTTCGGCGACGCCGCGGATCCCGCCGCCGCAGGAAAGGCTCTTGCCGCGGTGCTCCTCACTTTGCGCGGAACGCCTTTCCTTTATCAGGGAGAGGAACTGGGGATGACGAACGTCAAATGGGGTTCCATCGATGATTACAACGACCTGCACTCCCACAGCCAGTATAATATCGCCCTTGAGAACGGATTCTCAGAAGAGGCCGCGCTGGCGCTCGTGCACCGCTTCAGCCGGGACAATGCCCGGACCCCGATGCAATGGAGCGCTTCGGATAACGCGGGGTTTACATCGGGCACTCCGTGGCTGCGGGTAAATGAAAACTATACGGCTGTAAACGCGCAGAGCGAGGACATGGACCCGGATTCCGTACTGGCGTGGTACAGGGAACTTATCTCTTTGCGCTCTGAGCATCCGTCGCTGACTGACGGGAGTTATTCGGAGGTCCTGTACGGGGACGAACACATATACGCGTTTATAAGGGAAAACCGATACGAAAAACTGCTTGTTGCCGTCAATTTCAGCGGAACCGAAGTAACGTATGATCCGGCCGGGGCGGGTATGTCCCGAGCTGCAGAACAGGAAATCATATTGAGCAGTTATTCCGGCGGCACAGGCTGGCAGTCCCCGATCCCCGGGCTGCTCCGTCCGTATGAGGCCGTAGTTATAAAACTCCGGTAACCGTTATACGATCACTTATAGACCGGCCATTTGGAAAAGATCCCGGGGAGCGCCGCGGAGTTCGCCCGGAGATCCGGTATAAGGGAATCAATCGGCTGCCCGTACGGCGGTGAACGGGCAGGCACTGTCCGCCGCCGCGAAGGATCACATACGGCCGTGACTATAACCGATCATCTTTATCAAAACAGGAGAGCGCCGGGCGCGGTATGCCAATGAACAACTATCTCAGAAATCTGGACCGGATAGAATTCACTGTGACTATGGCCTGTACAGGCAGCTGCATCCACTGTTCCGAGGGCGACCACACAGGCTGTACCGGGCATATCGACGCGGGGACCGCGGTCGCTTCTGTCCGGAAGATCTGCGAGACATACCCCATAAAATCCCTTATGACCTTCGGCGGAGAGCCCCTGCTGTACCCTGACGTGGTCTGCGCGATACACAGGGCAGCGGCCGGGCTCGGGGTTGGAAAAAGGCAGCTGATCACTAACGGTTATTTTTCAAAAAACCGTGAGACGATCGAAAAAGTCGCCCTGTGCCTTGCGGGCAGCGGGATAAATGACCTGCTTCTGTCCGTTGACGCCTTTCATCAGGAGACCATCCCGCTGGAGCCGGTATTGTGCTTTGCTGAATGCGCCGTAAGAGCCGGGCTCCCGGTCAGGCTGAGTCCCGCCTGGCTGGTCAGTACGGAAGACCGGAACCCGTACAATGACCGAACCAGGGAGATCCTCCGGGAATTTGACCCGCTGCGGATCCCGCTCGGCTCCGGCAACGTGGTCTTTCCCTGCGGGAACGCGCTGAAATATCTGAGCGAATACTTTGACGAAAACACGGCCGGCTGTTCCCCGTATGAAGACGACCCGGAAGATATCAGGTCGATATCGTTTTCCCCAAACGGTGACGTACTCAACGGAAATGTTTACGATACGGACATACTTGAGATCATGGAGTCCTACCGGCCGCCGAACATCCTGTGAGAGGCCTCGGGAGGCCGTCCATTGAGATGCTTCCGGACAGCCCCCAACGGCGGCCGCGGAACGGGAACACAGTATTACGTTCATAAGCCCCGTGAGAGGGCTTTGCGACATTCGAAATGAGGGTGGATTTTATGCGCGACAGAGCTCTATCCCTGACCGCGCTGCTTCTGGCGCTGCTGATCTTATGCGGGAGCCTGGCAGGCTGCGGCGGCACGGCGGCCGAAACATCACCGGAGACACAGGAAACCGCGGAGCCTGACAGCTCCGAGCCCGTGGAGCCGGGACTCGTGCGGCTCGCCCTGTCGAACTCCATCGAGACCATGGACGTGCATAAGAATACAGAGGACTACATGATCCCTCTGAACATATATGAACGTCTTTTTGATATCCGGGTAAACGCAGACGGTTCCACCCGGCTGGAACACAGTCTGGCGCAGTACTGGACGGTCTCGGATGATGGGCTGACATATCGCTTTACCCTGCGCGGCGACGCGTTTTTCTCCGATGGTACGCCGGTAAAGTCTTCTGACGTGGCGTTCACTTTTACGCGCATGCTGGCGCTGCCGGACAGCGGACAGACGGATTTCGCGGATTTGATCTGCGGCGCCGAGGCCGTGATGGCTGGGACCACAGACGTTCTGGACGGCATTCGGATAATTGACGACAGGACACTTGAGATAGTTCTGTCCGAGCCTTATTCGGGTTATATCTACCAGCTTGCCACTCCTTCCTGCAGTATACTCAGCGAAAAATGCGTCACGGAATCCGGTGACTCTTTCGGCCGCACGGCGGAAACTACCGTCGGCTCGGGGCCGTACCGTGTGACGGAATTCACGGATTCCCGGATAATACTGGAGCAAAACCCGTACTACCGCTGCCGTGAAGGCGAAGAACTCACCGTAAAGCGCGCTGAATTCCTGGTCCTTGCCCCCGCCCTCATCGACCGCATGTTCAGGGGCGGAGAACTTGACCTTCTGGACGTCAGCAGGGTGACCCCCGAAGCAGCGGAACAGGTGTACAAGTCCGGGGAATGGGCGCCGCGCACGGTCGCTTACAGCCGTGTAGAGGTCCAGTATCTAATGCTGAACGTGGAAACCCCTCCTCTCAGCGACGTACGGATACGCAGGGCGGTACAGATGGCCATCGACCGGCAGAGGATATTGGACGAGCTCTACAACGGGGACGGGAAACTTCTGGACGGCATATATCCGCGCGGCCTTATCGGATTCACCGAGGAGAACCAGGGCTGGCTGCAATACGACCCTGAGGAAGCCGCCAGGCTTATCGGCGAGGTGCCGGGAGCAAAGGACGTCCGGTTGGAACTGGCCGCGAATTCCCAAAGCGAGATAAGGACCCTCCGCATGCTGGAAATGATCCAGCAGGACCTTAGCGCGGCGGGCCTGGACGTCTCCATTGTAAGCTACGACGAAGAGAGCCGCCTGTATCTGCGCAAAGCGGGCAGGCTGATGGCATATACCGGCGAATGGAGCGCGGATTTCAACGACCCGGATAATTTTATATACACTTTCTTCGGCAGCCGCGCAAAAACCCTTTACCGCTCCGGCAACTACAGCGACGAGGGCGTTATCGCCAGGATCGCTGCCGCGCGTACCATTCGGGATCAGCGTGCACGGCTCAGTGAATACGCCGCTCTGGAAAGACTTCTGATACAGGATGAGGCCGTATGGGTGCCGCTGTTCTCTTCCGACCATCTGTTTATCCTGGGGGATCGTCTGGAAAGCTTCACCCCTTTCTGGGCGGGCTGGGGTTCCCTGTACCTCAAGGATATCGTCCTGAGATCCGAGGCGCGGTAAAGCGCTGCGCGGCATACAGGAGGTTCACATGAAAGAAAGCCTTCGCGTTAAAGTTTTCAGAATGAATATTCTGCTGATCGCCGTGGCGCTGGTCCTGTTTGCGGTGTTCGGCGTTTATCAGGTGCGCCGGTACACCAACCTTATGGAGGATACGAATCGAAGCCAGAACACGGTGATCGTGGACACCCTGTCGGACTCCATGCGCGGCATGGCGACAGAGAGCTTCCAGAAATTCGTCGTCTCCGAGGCGAAGATCATCGACGGGGAATTCTGGACTATGCGTCATGACCTTGAGATCCTTGCCAGGCAGGTACAGATGGTACTGGAGGACCCGTCCGCCTATTCCCCTGTTGAGGTACCCCTGCCCTCCCAGGCGGACGCCGGTATGCTGAGTCTTCAGCTGCTCTACTCCAGCACCGCCGACCGGGACGACCCCGAACTTAAGGAACAGATACTGCGCATCGGCGGTCTAAGGAACATGATGCTTGAGATGGTGGACGGCAGCGACACCATGCTTGACTGCATGGTATCCCTCCCGGGAGGCGCCAGCATAATAGTGGACAGGACCCCGGAGGGCAAAGTCGGTCCGGACGGCCTGGTACAGTTCTATGATGCGGACAGGCGCCCGTGGTATGTGGGCGCGCTGGTTCACGGGCAAACGTATTTTACTCCTGTGAACAGGGATAACTACCACAATTCGTACGAAGTGATGGTGGGTGTGCCGGTTTATGTGGACGGTACGCTGGCCGCTGTGACCGGAGGTTCAATAATGCTGGAGTCTCTGGCGGACATCGTCACAAACGCTAAGCTCGGCGAACATTCCGACACATGCCTGATCAACGAGAACGGGATGATGATCTATTCCTCTCGTACGGACGGTGAATTGGGTATGTCCGGCGTCGAGCTTAAAAACCTACTGGAGGGCAGCAACGCCGATCTCGTGACGCTGGTGGATGAGGCGCTTACCGGCAGCACCGGTTTTTCACTGCTGGAAGTGGACGGGAAACAGACCTACATAGCCTGCGCTCCCATAAACACGATAGGCTGGACGATGCTGCTGAGCATCTCGCAGGAGGACCTTAACGCCACGGCATACATGCTGGCGGAACAGACGGACACAGTTATGGAAAAATCCATCTCTGAGATGCACAGCAGCGAGGGCAGGACCATCGTCACCACGCTGATCATCGCCGCCCTGATGCTTCTCCTGGCCGGATTGTTCTCCCTTGTGTTTTCCAAGCGGCTGGTCAACCCAATCAAGAGGATGACCCTGCGCGTATCGCAGATGCAGGGCGACGACATGAGCTTCCAAATCGAGGACGTGCTGCTCACAGGCGATGAGATCGAGGTCCTGGCACGGGCCTTTGCCAACATGTCGGAGAAAATGCGCGGGTACGTGCGTGAGATCGTGGAGATCACCTCGGAGAAGCAGCGGCTGGATACGGAGCTTTCCGTAGCCTCGGACATACAGTTGAATATGCTCCCGTCCCGTTTTCCCGCGTTCCCTGACCGGAAAGAGTTTGACCTGTACGCGGTCATGGATCCGGCCAAGGAAGTCGGAGGAGATTTCTATGATTTCTTCCTGATCGACGACGACCATCTGGCGCTCGTTATGGCGGACGTATCGGGCAAAGGCGTCCCCGCGGCGCTGTTTATGGTAATATCAAAAACGCTTATCAAAAATGTGGCGCTCTCCGGGCGCTACAATGATCCCGCTGAGATTCTGAGCGACGTAAACGACCGCCTGTGCGACGGAAACGAGGAGAGCATGTTCGTAACGGCCTGGCTGGGTATCCTGACCATCTCCACCGGTGAGATGGTTTCCGCCTGCGCCGGGCAT
>JAFWGE010000015.1 GCA_017512485.1 Oscillospiraceae bacterium | reverse complement strand
CGGTTTGTGTTATCTTGTTCATGGCGAATAGGGTGGCACCTGCCTTTCGGTTTTGTCTCAACAACTCTACCTTAATACAGGCCACTCCTATTCGCTATTCTTTTTTCACATTCTGTCACACATCATCGTAACACCTACAAGTGAAAACAATTGTTTATACGCCACATCTTGAAATGGCGCGGATAATATGCTATTATCATTGATATGCAAACAGTATTTTGCCTTGTGAAGGGCTTTTCTAAAACGGAGGTAACAACATGAAAATGATAAAGACGCTCAGCACCCGGAACCTGTGCGCCAGCGCGGAGAATGGCGGATGCGGCGAATGCCAGACTTCCTGCCAGTCTGCCTGCAAGACAAGCTGCGGGATCGCAAATCAGTCATGTGAGAACGAGGCGGGCGAGGAATAAAACTCAGCCTTGGAAAATGCCGCCGTCAGGCGGCATTTTTTCTTAAAAACGGCGTCGGAACGGAGAAACAGCATGATACATCGCTTTAAGCTCAACGGTTTCAATATAGTCCTGGATGTTTGTTCGGGGAGCGTCCACGTCGTGGACGAAGCAGCATATGATATAATAGGGATGTACAAGACGGACAGCCCCGACGATATTGTTGGACATATTCTGCGGAAATACAAACACAGAGACGACGTCGACGAGACGTCCGTACGCGAATGCCTGGAGGATATAGCAGAGCTTGAACAAAAAGGGCTCCTATTTGCACCGGATAATTATAGCGAGCTGTCCGGGGTATTCAAGGAACGGAGCGCGGGAATAATAAAGGCGCTGTGTCTCCATGTGGCGCATACCTGCAATCTTAACTGCTCCTATTGCTTCGCGTCACAGGGGAGATTCCATGGGGAGCGTGCGGTGATGAGTTTCGATACCGGTAAACGCGCCCTGGAATTCCTGGTGGAGCACTCCGGCAGCCGCAGGAACCTTGAAGTGGATTTCTTCGGCGGGGAGCCCCTTATGAACTGGGATACCGTAAAGAGGCTGGTGGGGTACGCACGTAGCATAGAGAGAGACTCTGGGAAGAATTTCAGGTTTACCCTCACTACCAATGGAATGCTTATAGACGACGACGTCATAGATTTTGCCAACAGGGAGATGTACAATGTTGTACTGAGCCTGGACGGACGCAGGGAGACCCACGACAGGTTCAGGGTAGACTATGCCGGAAACGGGAGCTGGGACACCATAGTGCCGAAGTTCCAAAAGCTTGTACAGGCAAGGGGCGGCAAGAACTATTACATACGTGGGACATTTACCCACGCCAACCCGGATTTTGTAAACGATATAGACGCCATGCTGGAGTTGGGTTTCGACCAGCTCAGTATGGAGCCCGTTGTATGCGCCCCAGACGATCCGTCAGCGCTGACGGAGGAGGATCTGCAGACAGTCAAAAGACAGTACGAACTCTTGGCGAAACGGATGCTGGAGAGGAAGGCGGAAGGAAGACCATTCGTTTTCTACCACTATATGATCGACCTGGAAGCAGGGCCGTGCATATACAAAAGGATATCCGGATGCGGTTCCGGGACGGAGTACATGGCAGTGACCCCCTGGGGTGACCTGTATCCCTGCCACCAGTTTGTCGGAGACGAGAAGTTTCTGTTGGGCAATGTGTTTGAGGGCGTGAAAAATACCGCTCTGCAGGAGGATTTCAGGGCATGCAGCGTGTATTCAAGGCCTGAGTGCGTCTCTTGCTGGGCTAGGTTCTACTGCTCCGGAGGATGCGCCGCAAACGCGTATCACGCATCAGGCTCGGTGAACGGCATATACGAGGCGGGATGTGAACTTTTCAAGAAGAGGATCGAGTGCGCCCTGATGCTGAAAGCGGCGGAGGATGCTGATGGCTGAGGGCAAAGGAACCCCCTTGGCGGATTTTATTAAAAGTTACGCCGCCGAGGGCACAGCGCGGTTCCACATGCCGGGACACAAGGGTGCGTCGCTGCTGGGCTGCGAAAGGGAGGACATAACGGAAATACCGGGGGCAGACTCCCTTTATGAAGCGGGGGGAGTGATACGCCGCAGCGAGGAACGGGCTTCCAGACTGTTCGGCACCGGGGATACGCTGTTTTCCGCCGAGGGCTCATCGCAGTGCATAAGGGCCATGGTATACCTCGCCTGCCTGTCCGGCAGACGGAAAGGCAGCAGGCCGGTATTCATAGCTGCCAGGAACGCTCATAAGGCATTTATTTCCGCCGCGGCCCTCATGGATATAGATGTGGAGTGGCTGTGGCCGGAGAGCCCTGAGAGCGGCATTTGCGGCTGCAGGTTCGACACAGGACAGCTGGAGAGTTTACTGGAGCGTGTTCCGGACGCAGCCGCAGTTTACATAACATCCCCGGACTATCTTGGCGGCTGCCAGGATATACCTGCCATAGCTGCCGCCGCTCACAGGCGGGGGGTTCCGCTGTTGGTAGATAACGCCCACGGCGCCTACATGGCATTCCTGGCGCAGCCGCGCCATCCCATTAGGGACGGCGCGGACATGTGCTGCGACAGCGCCCACAAGACCCTAAGCGCCCTGACGGGGGGCGCTTATCTCCACATCGCCGCTTCGGCGCCTGAAATATTCTTCAAGCGGGCGAGGCGGGCAATGGAACTGTTCGGGTCCACAAGTCCCTCGTATCTGATACTTAAGTCGCTGGACCTGGCCAACGCCGTCATGGAGGACGGTTTTACCGAAAAACTGGAGCTGGCTGCAGTCAGGCTCGGCAGCATAAAGAGCCACCTTGAGGCGTTGGGCTGGCAGACAGCGGGGGACGAACCGCTGAAGCTCACGCTGAAGCCGGGATCCATGGGTTGGTCCGGCAATCATCTTGCCGCGAGGCTTGCGGACCGGGGCGTTGTTTGCGAGTATTCGGACAGGGATCACACGGTGTTCATGGCATCCCCGTTCAACACCCCGGAGGATTTCTCAAGACTGGAGAGCGCCCTGCTGGACGTGGAGAGGCGGGAACCTATACCGGAACTGCTATTGCCTATTACGTCCAAACGCAGGGCTATGAGCATAAGGGAGGCAGTCATGGGCAAGGCCATCGATACGGCAGTGCAGGACAGCCCCGGGCGGACCGCGGCTTTCATCAGTGCTTCATGCCCGCCGGCGATCCTGCCGGTGACGCCGGGGGAAATCATAGACCGGGAGGCTGCGGAGCTGATAAGATACTGCGGTATAGAACGTGTATCGGTTGTGGAGGAATACTGAAACAACGGCAAAACAGCGGGGCGCCCGGTTAAGGGTTCCCCGCTGTTGTTCTCCAGAATAATTATACAGCCCGACGATATGCCGACGGGGTGGATACTCCGAATAATCTTGAGTCCGATGCCGTTTTGCTGTATTATATTTGTAAATAACATAAACAGTATCGGACGGTCATCCATGCCGCAGACCGCAGGGCGACGCGTCGGGCAGCCGTAATTTGCTTACTGTAAAACGTAAAACCGACCGGCATTTAAAGGAGAATGAAAATGTTACTTACAGCAATAACAAAGTACGGCCCTGTGGAGGGTTTCGAAGACAACGGCATACGCCGCTGGTCCGGCATACCATTTGCCGCCCCACCGGTGGGTGATATGCGTTTTCGGCGCGCCAGGGAGCCGGAGCCTTGGACTAAAGTCCTGCCCTGCAGGGACATACGGTCCTCTGTCCAGTTTGCTGCAGGACCCATGGCGGAGAGGATGGTGCTCAGCGCGCCGGAGAGCGAGGATTGCCTGCTGCTTAATGTCTGGGCTCCGGAGCACGCTGACGGCGCGCCGGTCTTTGTGTATATCTACGGCGGGGCCAACCATATGGGCGAATCCGCCTCACCCAACCATGATCTTGGCGCCTTTGCCAGGGAGGGCATAGTGGGCGTGAGCTTCAACTACAGGTTGGGGGCTCTGGGTTTCTATGATTTTTCCGGGCTTGGCCCCGGGTTCGACTCCAACTGTGCCGTGTCAGACATGATATTGGCCCTCAGGTGGGTGCATGAGAATATCTCCTCTTTCGGTGGCGATCCGGGGAACGTGACTATCTGCGGTGAGTCAGCCGGAGGCACTGGCGTTTACTGCATGTTGGCAGCCCCTTCCGCACGGGGATACTTCCGCAGAGCTATCCCAATGAGCGGACTTGCCGGAAACGTGACGCCGCGCTATGTACACGAGCTGAACAACGCCCTGTTTTTTGAAGAGCTGGGGCTCACTCCACGGGACGCGGCGGCAGCCCTGAAGGCGATGTCCGTGAAGGATTTGGTACGGGGAGGCGGAGCCGTGATGGAGAAGCACAACGACGCCCATCAGGGGATATTCCTTACAGGGCCCGTCATAGACGACCTTATACCCGACTACCCGTGGCGTATGTTGGCAAAGGGCAGCGCAGCGGGCGTGGAACTGTTGGTGGGCACCTGCCGCGACGAGGGAGGGCTGTTCTGCATGCTGGGAAACGTGCCCACTTCGTGGGATAAGATAGAGACCTGCCTGCGCCTTGGAGGGGGGGAGGACCGGCTGGACGCCTTCCGCAGGGTGTATGGCCATATGCCCGAGCGTGAAGCCGCCATCGCCTGGGATACTGACCGCATGTTCTGGGTGGATGCCCAGCGCTGCGCCACGGCCCAGTGCGGGAAGGGCCGCGTTTACTCCTACAGATTCGATTTCGTGCCGACTATGTGTGCACAGATGGGCATAGGCGCCACCCACTCCATGGACATCGGCCCGGGGCTGGACACATATGACCCCTCGCCCATGTCGTTCTACTACGGAACTCCCATGGAGCAACAGAGAGATATACACGCCAAGCTCCACGGCGCTTTTTCCGCCTTTGTACGTACCGGTGACCCCAACAACGATGCTGTGGGCGCTTACTGGGAGCCCTATACCGCTGATACGCGTGCGGCCATGTCCATAGATTCATCCTGCGCCATGCTTACAGACCCCAACCATGAACGACTGGAGGCATGGGGCGACTTGGTGCTGTATGACCGCCGCCCCTGACCCGGAGAGCCAGCTGTCCTGCAAGACAACGGATCAAGTGAAACGGAGCGCGTAGCCATGTCAGGTATTGTACTGCCTCGTAGAAAAATAGTTAAAAATCAAGAGGGCCGTCCGAAAAGACGGCCCCCGATTTTTCCGACAAAAAGGGGAGGGTGTCTTTATTTCAGCTTGAGGCCATCCCTGAAAGCTTCGCCCACACGTTCGGTTACTCTGTAATAACCGTGAGTGTAAGGATCAAAGGCAATGGCATTTACCAGGGACATGTCGACCCTGCCGCCTGACATTACACTTTCATCCGCGGTAATATTGACCACATTCCCGATAACGCCGACGCCGAACTCATTGTCCTGATATTCAATAAACTCGCATTCAAGGCACAGCGGGAATTCATTGATCACAGGGGCGTCAACCTTTTCCGCTTTGCAAGCGGTTAAGCCGCTTTTTTCAAATTTCTTAGGCTCACTGTTTCCTGAGGTGACTCCAAAATAATCCGCCTCAACAACGTGGGCAGCGTCGGCGATACTTACTGTAAATGCCTTTCTTGCCTTTATGTTTTTTACGGTCTTATGAGACTCGGTCAGATTCAAAGCAACGTTGCCCCGCTCCTGCATGGTGCCCCAGGCCGCGTTCATTACGTTAACGCTGCCGTCATCATTGTATGTCGCGACCATTAGGACCGGCATTGGGAATATACCTTCGGTATGATCAAGTTTAACTCTCATGGAACAGACCCCTTTCCTCGTTATTGAGTTATTGATACTGCAATGTTACCGTGTATAATATTAACCTGAGCGGAATGAAAATCAAGTACTGTCTGCAAAGATAGTTCATATAAAAAAGAGAGTGTAACCATGATAAAAAACTATATTAAAAACGCCAATTTTGAAGACACCGGATTCAGTTATACGCTCTCACTGATATCCGGAAAACACAAAATGGTGATCCTCTACTGCCTTATGGAATTTGAGCCGGTTCGTTTTAATGAATTGCGCCGGTATGTAAAAAACATTTCGGACAAAACGCTGAGTACCAATTTGAAGGAGTTGGAAGCAGACGGGCTGATTATTAGAAAAGAGTTCCCGCAGATCCCGCCCAGAGTTGAATACAGCCTTAGCGTCAGGGGAAGATCTCTCATGAAAGTTCTGGACCAGCTTTGTGTCTGGGGAGAAAACAACAGGGACTGATCGGCTAATGCGGGGCAAACGCAGTAAAGCGGAGTGCGTGCAGGAGTTACGGAGAACGGACGTTTATAAGAGACCGGCCCCGGTTTTGCCGAGGCCGTAAAATACTATCTGAATGATATGGCTGCCGCCGGGGAGTCGTGTTTAGTTGATTAGTAAGATTAACCGTATGCCGCCCAAGCGTTGATATAGTTTAAAAAAGCCGTTCACGCTCCCGGGACGTTATGATCCGCATCCGGCTTATACTTTTTCACCGTTGATCAGCACCACGTTCATCACGTCGACTTCTGTCTTCTCCCAGACGCCTTCTGTTACGTAGGGCTCATTTCTGAGGTAATCATACAGCGCGTCACGGTCCGGGAATTCCAGTACCAGCGCGGAGCCTATCATCCTGCCGTCAGAGTCCAGCAGGCCGCCGGCGCAGATGATTTGCCTGCCCAATGCCCGCATACCTTCCAGGTGGCGGGGACGGACCGCCATCCTCTTTTCAAGCATACCGGGGCCGTCATAAGCCTTGATAAGAAACCGCATCGTTTTCCTCCTGTTTCAACCGACAGGACTGACCGCGGAGCTTTTTTCATACGCCAGACGGGGGTAATCGTCTTCATCAACGTAGATGGTGCCGCAATGTACAAAGCCCAGTTTTTCCGCAAGCTTCTGCATTATCTTGTTGTCACCGTGGGTATCTATGCGCAGATGACCACACTGGCCGTACGCCCAGTTCAGGCAGAATGCTCCGACTCCCCGGGCGGTGCCGTCGGCAGCAAGGCGGTGTACCACTCCGTAGGGACTGTCGTCCAGCCACGCGCCATCCGTTATATCGCGGTATGTGGGCTCGATATCCTTCCCCTGTATAAAATAGAACGTACCGACTATCCTGCCGTCATCATTGACGCATACGTAGCTGCCGCCGTCCTGAATATCGCGGCGGATGCGTTCCTCCGGCGGCCAGTTTGTGGGCCCCCACTGGTTTGGGTTCCCGTTGGCAGCCATAAACGCCCGGGCGCAGGCGTATATTTCCATCATTCTGCCTACATCCGACGGCTCAGAATTCCTTATTGTCATTGGCTAAGTCCTCCTTAAGAGGCTGTGATACTATCCGGGACCGCTTGCAGCGTATGCGGCAGCCCGGGAGGGGGGATCATTATTTAAGCTCGGCTGATATGTCGCATACGGATACCAGGACGGCTTCTCCGCTTATGGTAATTACGCCGTTTTCATGTTTTTCGCATCGCAGCCAGCCCCCTCTTTTTGAGGCCTGGTAAGCGTAGATATCCGGCTTTCCCAGTACCCCGGACCAGTATTCCGCTATCTGACAATGGGCAGACCCACATACAGGGTCTTCAGGGACGGACAGATTGGGGCAGAAGCTCCTGGAGACGCAGTCGGCGTAGGAACCCCGGGCAGTGGCGTTCTGAATGCGGCCATCCAGCTTTTTGAGAAGGGCCTGGTCAGGCTCCATTGCCCGTACCTGCTCTTCGTTCTCAAACACGCAGATAAGGTCCAACCCAAGAACTGCCTTTACGGGGCGGATGCCGAACGCTTTTTCCATAGCGTCCGTTACCGGGATCTCCGCAAGCTCATATGTGGGCATATCCATTTCGTACAGGCTGCCCTTGCGGCGAACGATGATCGGACCGCTGAGGGTGCTGAAGCGAACGGTACCGCTGCCTGGCTCGATATAGTTCATTATTACAAAGGAGGAAGCCAGAGTAGCGTGTCCGCAAAGCTCTACCTCAGTTCCCGGAGTAAACCAGCGCAGCCGGTATGCGTCTGATTCTTTGACGATAAATGCCGTCTCCGAAAGGTTGTTCTCCATGGCCAGCAGCATCATGGAACTGTCCGACGGCCAGCGGTCCATTACGCAAACCGCGGCCGGGTTTCCGGAAAAGGGCTTGTTTGTAAATGCGTCGACTATATATTGTTTCAAAGTGCTGCGCCCCTTTCAATACTCTATTCAATACTCCAACAGAGATCAGCGCCCGCGTACAGGAGCGGAATTTGTCCCGCGATGCCGGAATATGCTGCCCCGGCCCGCTTCCATCACTGCGATAGAGGAGATGACCAGCGCCACACCCAGAATATTCATGGCATCCATATGTTCTCTGAAGACAGCGGCTCCGATGACGGCCGCTGTGACAGGCTCGACGGAGGCCAGTACCGACGCCTTGCCCGGGGCGATGAATTTGAGTCCACAGGTGAAAAGGACATACGCCGCGGTACAGATGGGGACAGCCAGCGCTGCGCCGTAAAGTATGGTGACGGGATGTGCCGACATGACGCTGAGTATCTGCGGGAAATCGGTGAAGGGGAGGCTGGCTGCCGTACTTGCTATAAAAGCCCAGATGGTCACAGTAAATGGCCGGTATCCGCGCTGAAGGATCAGTTTGCTGATAATGCTGTAGGAACCGTAACATACCGCAGACATGATGCCAGTAAACAGATATTTTAAGCTTATGCCGGATATGCTGAACACACCGGACACCAGGGCGCAGCCCACCACGGCCAACACGCAGGCCGTTACGCGGGCTGTGGTAAACCGCTCGCCAAAGAAAATACGGGAGAGAACTGTAACGATGGCCGGGGCCAGGTACATTAGCACAGCCGCAACTCCCATACCCTCACCGGAGATGGTGGTGAAATAGAAGATCGAGGTGCAGGTTATGCCCAGCACGCCCGCAAGTATAAAGAGCCAAAGGTCTTTAAGTTTTATTCTGAACAGGGATCTGTCATATATCAGCGCAAAGAGGCACAGTGCCGTCGTGCCAAATATGAACCTTATTGAGGAGAGCTGGATGCTGTAAAGCCCGTAACCGTTTAGAAGCCTTACGAACAGGCCCATGCAGCCCCAGAGTATGCCCGCCGCCATAACCATGGCGGCACCTTTGATATTGCTTTTCATTTCAGGTCACCCGGAAAGGCAGTATAGCACAACAAAGCGGCCGCGGCAACATCATTTGCCGCGGCCGCAGTAAACTGTATACATAGGAGCCGCAGTCATCCCGCGTTACAGGACCCTGACGGCGCAAAGATAATAATCTGAATAATACGGGTCGGAAAGATAATTATATTTCACGCCGCCGTTAGCGGAGTGGATGAACTGCCCGCCGCCGGCATATATTCCGACGTGAGAAGCGTAACCTGTGTTGCCCTCGCTGAAGAATACCAAGTCTCCGGGCTTGAGCTCTTCAACGGAAACGGACGTACCGTTGAAGACCTGATAATCCGCTGTCCTGTTTATGCTTATATCGAACAGTGAGAAGATGTAACTTGTAAAGCCGGAGCAGTCGAAACCTGACGGGGAAGCTCCACCGTATACATATGGAGTGCCCAGATATTCTTCGGCTTTCGCCACGATCTGCTCTCCAAGGGAATCAGAGGCCGCGGAAGAACTGACGGATACCGGAGCTTCGTACGTGACGTAATCACTGCTGATATATCCGGTATAACCGTTGTATACCGCTTTGATCCATGTATCACCGTCTTCAACGAGCGCCAGGGCGGTGCCCCTGCCGAGGACGGTAATGACGTTTGAGGAAGAGGAAGGACCTTCGCGGAAATTGACGGCCCCACCTGAAACGTAGACCTTTATTTCTTCAGATGAGGATTCAACATATTCCACATCGAGATACTCTCCGAAAATATATCCCGGTTTGCCGTCGAAAGTAACTTTGTACCAGTCGTTCTCAGTATCAAGAACAGTAACACTCTTTCCTTTGGAAATAACGGTGATAACGGGAGATTCCGTTGTGGCACGCTCCCGAAGATTGACGGCGGATACGTTTACGGTGCCGGTATTGACGGAGTTTATCAGCGCGGGGCCGGAACGGCCGAGCTTTTTGACGGCGTCGGAGCCTCCCTCATCGGATACGGTCACGTATTTGCCAAACATATAACCGGTTTTTCCGTCGACACTGACATGATACCAACCGTCGGAAGAAGAAAGGATCTCTACAGAAGTTCCGTACGGATACATACCTATACTCGAGGAACCTGTAGTCGCTTCACTCCTCAGATACAGAGCGGAATGCGCGTTGACCGTGCCGATTGTCAGCGCGAATGCGTGGCAGGAACATGATATCCCCAATACAGCCGCGGTGCATAAAGCCGCGCGGACTATGTGCTTTCTGAAACTAACCATTTGCTGTTATACCCCACAGATCGATCAGATGATGTTATTGATTCGGTTAAATTGAAGCGCTGGCCGGTATCCGGCAAAGACGCAGTGGTCAGCCCTGGTTGAGGGCTCTTTCAAGCCAGATGGCGCCGACGTCAAGAGCTACGTACAACCCGTTCTTTTCCGTCTTTTTTACGATCCTGTCTTTCGAACGGATGGTAGGATCTGTAAGTTGGAGCTGTACGGACACTCTGCTCGCCTCTTCGAAGTCTCCGTCCTTTTTCGTTTCAAGGACCTGGAGCATAAGTATATATTTATCGGACATGCTGCCGTAGTATATCAGATTGCCTTTGCGCATGAGAGGTCTTCCCTTATATGTCAGGACTTTTTCCTTCTTTGCCATTGTCTGAGCACGCTCTCCTTTCCATCGGGACGATCAAAAGTGTAACATTCTGTAATTATCCGACTGCTATGGAACAAAAAATCTCAATATATTTCTTATTATTACGAATAGTAACACATCATCGATCCTTTGTCAATTTGATACCGGGTAAAAAAACAAAATTAACATTTGCAGTCAAAACTCCCGTATACTCTCCTTCCGGGTAGGGTGTCCGGAAGAAGAACATACGGGAGGATCCATGAAGAGGGATTATTTTGACAGATAAGAACGTACCAAGTCCTGCATGAGCTCGTCCCTGTCGATCTTTCTCATCAATCCGCGCGCGTTGTTGTAATTGGTGATATAGGTCGGGTCCTCAGACAGAAGATAGCCAACAATTTGATTGACGGGATTATAGCCTTTTGTGCTGAGAGCCTCATAGACCTGAGAGAGTATGAGTTTCTTATCTGTTTCTTTTTCCTCGGCTACACGGAATTTCCTCGTAAAGTCCTCCATTCAAGGCTCCTTTCTGGCTGATATCCGACACGCGGTACTCTTGGTAAATATCAGTATATTACTATACTACACCAATAACAATAAAGAGTAAAGAAGAATATTTACTATATAATAATGTTCCGGCTAACGTAAAACTGCTCCAAACTTATCCGAGACTTCTTTTAGGATGCTGTCTATGCAGGCGTTTACCTCCTCGTCCCTGAGGGATCCCTCATCGGACCTGAACAGCAGAGAGAAAGCCACGCTCTTGAAGCCGTCGGCTATGCCGGTCCCCTTGTATACGTCGAAGAAGTCCACTTCTTTCAGGAAAGGTTCGCCTGCGGCCTTGATGCACCTTGTGAGGGCAGCGACGGTCACACTGTCGCGGCAGACGAGGGCTAGGTCCCTGGCAACGGGGGGATATTTCGGCAGCGGGGTGTAGGTCTTTTCCGTGTTCGAGCAACGGAAAACAGCCTCAAGATCCAGTTCGGCGGTATAAACAGGAACGGAGATATCCCAATTGCCGCATACGAGTGGATGTATCTGCCCCACTGTGCCGAGCCTGACTTCTCCGCACGAGATGCGGGCACAGCGTCCGGGATGGTATGAAGGGTCAGAGGCGTCCGCCTCGTATTCCGCCCCCTCGATCCCGAACTGGGAGAGTATGGATTCCGTATCGCCCTTAATGGTATAGAAATCCGTGTTACCTCCATAGCACCCCAATGTCAGGATGACAGGCTCCTCAGCCCCGCCTTTACCATCGGGATGGTATACCGTTGCGAACTCGTAGAGCTTTACGGCCTTGTTTCTGTGGCTGACGTTCAACTGCAGTGTGTCCAGCATAGAGGGGAGGGAGGAGGTGCGCATGGAGCTGGTGTCCTTGCCTAAGGGGTTCAGTATTTCCAGATAGCTGCGTCTTTTGTCATCCTCTGGAAGGCGAAGCATATCATATGCGGAAGGGCTGATGAATGAGTAAGTCAGTATCTCAGTGTAGCCCAGGGCGCGGCACACGGCACCGGCAGTGTTCTTCATGGCTTGCCGGCGGGTGTATCCGCCGCTGGCGGCGGAGCCATTGAAGGAAGTGACCGGAAGATTGTCGTAGCCATACAGCCGGGCAACTTCCTCGGCCAGGTCAGCCATATGTTCCACATCGCTCCTCCATGACGGGACAGTCACTAAGTCGCCATCCACAGTAAATCCCAGCTTGGCAAGCATCCGGACCATGTCCTCAAAAGAGATATCGGTGCCCAGCAGGCCGTTTATGCGTTCAGGTTCAAGCCTGAGGGTGACGGGTGTTTTATCGGAGTTATCCACGTCGATCATTCCGGCGCATACTGTCCCCGCTCCGAGGAGTTCTACAAGCTCGCATGCCCTGTCTACAGCGTTCACTGTCATGGACGGGTCCAGACCCTTCTCAAAACGCGAGGAAGCGTCGGTCCTCATGGCCAGGGACAGTGCGGTGGTGCGTACGCTGGTGCCGTTGAAGTTGGCGGACTCGAATACTATAGCCGTAGTGGAATCGGTTATTTCGCTGTTTTCTCCGCCCATTACTCCAGCAACTCCCACAGCCCTGTTTTCGTCGGCGATCACCAGCATGTTCTCGCCCAGACGGCGCTCTATGCCGTCCAGAGTGGTGAATGTGGCGTCAGCCCCGGCCCGGCGGACGACTATGGTATCACCTTCTACACAGGAAAAGTCAAATGCGTGCATGGGCTGGCCGTATTCCAGCATGACGTAATTTGTGATGTCCACTATGTTGTTTATCGGCCTGACCCCGCTGGCGCTGAGCCGGTCGCGTATCCAACGGGGGGACGGCCCGATATGTACGTCCACCACCATGTGAGCGGTATATCTGGGACAAAGATCTGGAGCCTCGACCCGCACATTGAGGAGATCTGCGATGTTGGGACCCTGGGCTTTCACCTGAGGCGTGTGCGTTCTCATGGGCACGTTGTAAACGGCGGAGGTTTCCCTGGCCAGGCCAATGACGTTCATGCAGTCCGGCCTGTTGTTGGTGATCTCAAATTCTATTACGTGGTCGTCAAGACCGAGGACGGGATGGATATCGTCGCCGGGGGAGCAATCCTCCTGAAGGATGAGCAGTCCGTCCTCTACAGCGTAGGGAACTTCATGCAGCGTGAGACCCAGTTCCGCCACGGAACAGAACATGCCCTGTGAGACCTCGCCGCGAAGGCTGCCGCTGTGGATCTCTTTGCCGTCGGCGAGGACAGCACCGTCAAGGGCAACGGGGATAAGGTCCCCTTCTTTCATGTTTTTTGCGGCAGTGACCACCTGAATGACGTTCTTCCCTGTATCCACCTGACAGACCGCTAGTTTGTCGGCATTAGGATGAGGGGAGATGCTGAGGATTTTCCCCACGATGACGTTTTTTATCTCACTGCCCGGAAGGTGGATCGCTTCCACCTTGGAGCCGCTCATGGTCATTGTTTCGGAATAGTCCCTGTCCCCGACATTTACGTCAACAAATTCGGAGAGCCATTTTCTTGAAAGTCTCATATACAAACCTCCTAAAACTGCGACAGGAAACGGATATCGTTTTCGAAAAACAGGCGCATGTCGCTGACGCTGAAGCGGCGCATGGTAAGACGTTCCACGCCGATTCCAAAAGCGAAGCCGCTGTATATGTCGGTGTCGATGCCGCACCCCTCCAGAACACGGGGATGGACCATACCGGCCCCCAGAAGTTCTATCCAGCCCTCGCCTTTGCAGACCCGGCATCCTTCGCCGCGGCATTCAAAGCACATTATATCTATCTCGCAGGACGGCTCAGTGAAGGGGAAGTGGTGAGGCCTGAATCGCAGTTTGGCGTCCGGCCCGTACAGCTTGCCGACAAACTGTACAAGGGTGCCTTTCAGATCCGTCATGGTGATGCCCTTGTCAACCACGAGGCCTTCGATCTGGTGGAACATCGGGGAATGCGTGGCGTCCACCTCATCCTTCCTGTAGACACGCCCCGGTGATATTATTCGTATCGGGGGTTTTTTCTTTTCCATTACTCTGACCTGTACCGGGGAGGTCTGTGTGCGCAGGAGCACGCTGCTGTCTTCACGAAGATAGAACGTATCCTGCCAGTCCCTGGCAGGGTGGCCGGGCTTGGTGTTCAGGGCAGTGAAGTTGTAGTATTCGGTTTCGATCTCCGGGCCTTCGGCAATCTCGAAACCCATGCCGATAAAAATCTCCTTCGTCTCGTCCAAGACGATCGACATGGGGTGTTTTTTACCAAGTTCTGTGGTTTTCCCGGGGATAGTCACATCCAAAGCTTCCTCCTGAAGACGCAGGTCCATTGCCTCCCGGCTGAGAGCTTCCGTGCGATCCTTCATGGCGGAGTCAAGCTTTTCGCGTATGCTGTTTGCAAGCTGACCTACAACAGGGCGCTCCTCGGCGGAAAGCTTGCCCATGTTTTTCAGCAGTGCGGTGAGTTCTCCCTTTTTGCCCAGATATTTTATGCGCAGCTGTTCCAGTTCCTGAAGGTTGGCTGCACTGCGGACACGCTCGATTGCCTTTTCCCTGATTTGTTCCAATTGCGTTATCATGATGCACTCTCCAATCAACAAAAAAATCCCCCGTCCGCAATCGGGACGGAAGAATTGCTTCCGCGGTACCACCCGCATTCACGGCAGAGCCGTGCACTTAGACCGGCGAATACCGGCTTGGCCTGTAACGGGACCACCCGCCGCCGCCTACTTTGATTTCAGCGGAGGTGCTCGGGAGCGAATGGCGCAACAGTGCCGTAAAGCGGTTTTCAGCCTGGACCGCGTATCTCTGTGTGCGGCATTATCCGTTTGCCTACTCCGTCATAGCGTCATAGTATTAAAATGTCTTTAACTCTTATACCACATGGAAAAATGTTTTTCAAGAGAAATTTGACGATAAAGCGCATTTATACTATTATTCACACAGGACGTATTAGTTCGGCGGATCATACAAGAACTATCATAGGGGGAAATCAGATGGGCCGCATTACGGATATAGGGTACGTCAGGGACGCGTTGCCCAGAAGAAAACCTGATTCTCATAAGGGAGATTACGGAAAACTCCTTGTCCTGGGCGGTTCACGCGGCTATTCCGGGGCTCCTTATATGGCCGCGCAGGCCGCAGCGCGCTCAGGCGCAGGGCTCGTGTGGATAGGCGTCCCTTCCTGTATTTATACTGCGGTTGCTTCAAAATGTACGGATACAATGCCATTCCCTCTCCCGGACGATTCCGGTCAGAGTTCATGGAAGGGTGGGACCCTCACCATCGAGGCGATGGAGCCCATCAAAGAAAAAATCAAAACGGCACAGGTTTTCGTGATCGGGCCAGGTCTCGGAAGGACCGGGGATACTTCTCATATCGTGAGGTCCTGCATGAAACTGTGCACTGGCCCGGTGGTGCTGGACGCAGACGGGATCAACGCCCTGGCGGGTCATTTGGACGATCTGGATTCACGTCAGGGGTGGACAATCCTTACACCGCATGAAGGTGAATTCTCCCGTCTTGCAGGACCCGGCAAACCCGGATGCAGACTCAAGGCTGCTCGTGATTTCGCGGAACATCACGGATGTGTGCTGGTGCTCAAAGGACACAGAACGGTGGTGGCCTCGCCCGACGGCAGGTTTATGATTAACACCACCGGGAACTCGGGCCTTTCCAAGGGAGGAAGCGGGGACGTCCTTTCAGGGATAATCGCAGCAATGCTGTGCCAGGGGGCGCAGCCTTTTGAAGCTGCGGTAATGGGCGTATGGATACACGGGGCCGCCGCTGATTATTCGGCTTCCAGACTCGACGAATACTCCATGGGTCCCATGGACGTTGTCGACGACCTGACCAGCGTGTTCAGGACCCTGTGAGGCAGCAACTTTATTTCCGGGAACAGCAGGGTAAATTGTATTGATTTTTTATCTGATTCGTATATTATTACATATATAATAGTATTCAGGAGAATGACTCGCTTTCCCCGCGTGTCAGAGAGGGAGAGGCTATGGACGACACGAGCAGAACCTGGGCACAGATTTCCATGGAAGCCCTTGAGAACAATTATACGAGGATATCACAGATGCTACCCGAAAACTGCGGATACTGTGTGATAGTAAAGGCGGATGCTTACGGGCACGGGGCACCTGCAGTTGCCAGAAGACTGCAGCAGCTGGGAGCCAGATATATGGCGGTCGCCACGGCAGCGGAAGCCGTTGAACTGAGAGAAAGCGGAATAACGGCACCTATACTTGTATTGGGGGCCTGTCCTCCCAACATGGTTCCCGAAATGGCGAGTAAAGGGATAACCCTCAGCGTGGGAGACAGAGACACTGCTGCGGAGTTCAGCCGGCGCGTCGGGGATCGTACTCTTACAGTACATGTAAAAGTGGATACCGGTATGTCCAGGATGGGTATCGTTTGCGTTGGAAGGCTTGAGGAAGCCGCGAAAGAGGTCTCATCCATATTGAAATTCAGGAATCTGCGGTGCGAAGGTATTTTTACGCACTTTTCAACGTCTGACGAACTGTTTGACGGGGGCAACACCCTGGAGCAGCTGTCTCTTTTCAACAGCCTTATAGACAGGGTGCGCAAGACTACAGGGTACTCTTTCAAAATAAGGCACTGCGCAAATTCCGGGGCCCTTATGGGATATAGAGAGTCCCTTATGGATATGTGCAGGGCGGGAATAGCTTTGTACGGATACCCACCCGGAAGCATCGAAGGCATTATGCCCGTGATGACGCTCAAGACCAGGATCGTGCATATAAAAGATATACCCCAGGGTGCCACGGTGAGCTACGGGAGGAAGTTCAGGGCCGGCAGGAAGACAAGGGTAGGTGTACTGCCTGTGGGGTATGCCGATGGGCTGTTCCGTTGTCTCAGCGGGAAGCTGGATGTGACGGTAGGCTCCTCCAGAGCCAGACAGATAGGCCGCATCTGCATGGACATGTGCATGATAGACATCACCGACATCGATGTGGCGGAGGTCGGAAGCGAGGTCACGGTGTTCGGTGAAGGGGCGTATGAGACAGCTCAGACCCTGGCAGACAAGGCAGGAACAATACCTTACGAGATCCTCTGTTCTGTCTCCGGAAGGGTCCCCAGAGTAGTAGTGTAACCGCAGCGTCAGCACCCGGTCAGGACCGCCGGAAGATCGGACCGGCCTGAAAACCGCGGGGAAGACTTGTTCACGACGCACAAAGCGGGCCTGCGGGAAAAATGCGGCGGTGCATGGAATGGCGTTGTCAGAACTTCAGGCTTTCTGCGGATTTAAGCACGTGATATTGAAATCCGGGCAGATAATGTATATAATTACTGAAAGAATACGAAATTTCATTGGGGGTTGACGTATGAAAAAGTTTATACTCAGAGCTTTGGCCGCGGTGGCCGCCGCCGGTGCCTGTATTTGTGTTTTTGCCTTGGCCGCTGATCCTGCTCCCGGTTCTTCGTCGGATCCCCTTGTCAGCCTGAGCTATATAAATGACGTCCTCAAGCCGGAAATGGAGAGTTATGTGGATTCGCGCGTGCTTTCCGAGGCAGAGATACTTAAGGCTGAACTCAACGAAAAGATAAACTATTTTATCGGGGCACAGGGAGATCCCGTTTTCGTTTCTCCCAGATAACCGACACTCATTATCCTCGAAATCTGACAAAGAGCCTTACCCCTCCATACGCTTGCATGTGGAGGGGTTTTGTCTGAACAGAGGGCGGGAACCGAGGTTTCCGAATCTGAAAAAACAGCCGTCTGCGTTTTATAGCAGGCGGCTGGTATTCTGGGTCGTTATTAGGTTATTGTATTTTTGTGACCTTCGAGATACTGATAGCTTCCAGGGCGCGGTCTTCTGTGAGAACACCGCCGGCAATAAGACGTGTGAGGATGCTGTCATTTTGACTGTATAACGTTTTGTAAAGAGCCCAATATGACATATAGGCCACCTGAGCCCTGGTGAAAGTAGACGTAAGGGACTCCTTCTCCTTTGGGCTTATAAGTCCTGCCGAGACGGCGTCGTCCATTACCGTTGCCCATTCAAAATCGACGGACTCCCTGTATCCGAGGGCGCGGAAGATGAATGTAATATAATGTGCAGCGGACAAGGGGTCATTAAGACCGAATTTTGTGCTTGATATACCTTTTGTGTAGCCCTTGCTGTATGCGTAGGCTATGTACCTGTCTGCCCAGCCCGCGTCAGTGAAAGGCTGAGGACCGGTGTAGGAGAGGGCGGCGGACTCTTCACCTATGAGCCGGAGGAACATCACCAGTCCCTCCGCCCTGGTGGCGTTTGCCGGTAGGGCGTAACCGTCCGTACGGCCTCGGAACAGCCCCATGTGATATAAAACATCGGCTGCTGAAGTGTAATCCACAGCGGAGCTGTATGTCAGCAGGTAGCTGCCGTCCAGATCAAATACCGAGACGTCGGATACCGCTGTAAATCCACCGTTGTTATCGGCATAATACGCCTGACCCTCCTGTAAATGGGCACCTGGGGAAACGGCCTCGTTTTCACCGGTGAAAACTGTACCCAGAGCGGTCGCACTGCCGGATTTGAGGGTGAATCTCAGACTGCCAGAACTGAGGATCTGGTCGCCGCGTTTGAACGCCGCTTCCCCGGAAGAACTGCGCACCAGGCTGTCAGAAACGGCGCGGGAGAAATTGGACACGCCAACCTTCTCTGCCAAAGAGGCAAAAGCTTCATTGTAAGCCTTGCCGAGGCCCGCTTGTATCCTGGCATCCGCTTCTTTTTGAAATTCAGGGACAAATACTTCATTGATATACGACAAGGATACTGCCGGGTCCGACCCGGTACCTCCGTCCGCAAGACCTCCGCAGGCCAGCGCAAGGAACATACACAGGAGGATCACAGAGAATACTTTTTTGTTCATGGTAGAGAACATCCTTTCAGGTATAGTGAAAAAAGGATGCGCGGGCTCATGTCATATAGTAACTCAGTACAAGTATACTGTCGCTGAACCGTACGTCTTCCACAACAGCGTCGGTATCTTCCAGTTTGAGTTCGGTGTTGGCAAAATTCCACAGGTATTTTACGCCGCACCGTACGAGCCTCTCAGCACACGGCTGGGCCGCTGTCTGGGTAAGCGTGAGTACCGCAGCCTGCGGCCTGTACTCTTCGACAAATTCCTCCAGACGGTCGATATCATATATTTCTATACCGGGTCTGATCACAGTCCCGATAAGTTCTTTGCTGTTGTCAAATGCGGCGATAAGGCGGAAGCCATAATGCTCAAAGTCGAAATTGTTGGCAATTGCGCTGCCCAGATGACCGGCCCCGATAAGTATCATCGAACGTACGGTTTTCATACCGAGGATGTCGCCGAATTCCGAAATGAGCTTTGAAACGTTATAACCGTAACCCTGTTGCCCCAGTTTGCCGAAACAGCTGAAATCCTGCCGGACCTGTGAAGCTGTGGACGACATGAGTTCTGCCAGTTTCCCGGAGGACGTTCTTTCCACTCCGGAGTCGCGGAGGAGCTCAAGACACCGGTAATACCGCGGCAGCCTGCGTATGACAGGTTCCGGCAATTTGTGATTTTTCATATAGAACACTGTTCCTTTCGGAATGGGAATATAAGGGCGGATAAAGGCCTGACGGTCCATGCAATGGGATCTCTGCCTGCTGGGTCATGAATAAACACGATACTTATAATCGTTCAGATAATACACGATTAAACATAAAAAGTCAAACATGCTCACTTTTTATCGGCGGTATCTTCTGATCAGCGGCCGCTCGTTGTTGACACAGCAGTGGAATATAAGGGGATATGTACGAACAGGGAGAAGACCGGAAACAGGCCTGCGGTATGCCTATCGGCGCGGGCACTGTTGAATATTGAATTGTCTCCTAAATTCTGATAAAATCCGATCAAATGAATGATCCGAAACGAGTTCCGCGCAGTCACGCTATCGGGCTACCCAATCGGCAGGCGGAGACTGGGCAGTTCTCACCCGAAAGATAAGGAGGTCAATATGAAGGCCAGAATAAACCTCAGCGCAGACAGGACCCTCTCTCCCATAGACGATCGGCTGTACAGCTCGTTCGTCGAGCACATGGGCCGTGCGATATACACCGGGATATATGAGCCGGGACATCCATCCGCGGATGAGAATGGCTTCAGGCAGGACCTGATAAAGTGGATAAAACCCCTTAACCTGTCATATATCAGATATCCAGGGGGAAATTTCCTATCAGGGTACAACTGGAAAGACGGTATCGGGAATAAAGCGGACAGGCCTGTCAGGAGGGACCTGGCGTGGTTTGCCATTGAACCGAACCAGGTAGGTGTGAACGAGTTCGTTTCCTGGTGCAGGAAGCTGGGGGCTGAGCCGATGCTGGGAGTAAACCTTGGGACAGGGACCCCCGCTGAAGCGACCGAGCTGTTGGAGTACTGCAATGTCGCAGGCGGCACCGCCCTGTCGGACCTCAGAAGGTCCCACGGATGGGAGAAACCGCATAATGTCAGGCTGTGGTGTCTGGGCAACGAGATGGACGGTCCCTGGCAGATATGCGGCAAGACAGCCCAGGAGTATGCCCGCATTGCCCATGAGACAGCGAAAATGATGAAATGGATGGACCCGAGTATAGAACTGGTTGCGTGCGGCAGTTCCAACCGGGAGATGCCCACGTTTGGGGAATGGGAGCGTACAGTGCTGCGCAGTTGCTGGGAGGACGTCGATTATCTTTCACTCCATTCATATTATAAAGACCTGGATTTTGATTCCCCGTCCTTCCTGTCATGCGGTGAGCAGATGGACGGTTTTATCAAGGAAGTTGCCGGGATCTGCGCCCAGATCAAACAGGAGCTGAAAAGCGAAAAGGACGTCTATCTCTCTTTCGATGAGTGGAACGTCTGGTATCATTTCCAGAGGGACAAAAAAGAGCCGGAAAAGTGGACTTTCCCAAGGGCAATAGAGGAGGAGGAGTACAATTTTCTGGACGCTCTGGCAGTGGGTAGCATAATTACCACCCTTATCAACAATTCTGACACAGTCAAAATCTCATGCCTTGCGCAGCTCGTCAACGTGCTGGCGCCGATAATGACTGTGCCAGGCGGACCCGCGTGGGTACAGACGACGTATTGGCCGTTCCTGCATGCCTGCACCTACGGCCGTGGGAAGGCGCTTAAACTCGACACGGAGTCTCCTGTTTACAACTGCAAAGCCATGGACACAGTCCCGTACCTCAGTTCCGCGGCGGTACTTTCTGAGGACGGCAGGTATGTCACGCTATTCCTTGTCAATAAGAGCCTGGATGAGGAGATGCGGCTGATATTCAGCGGGATCGGTGGGAAAATGGCAGAATGGATATCTATGGAAGGGTATAGCATTTATGATATCAACACCGCGGAAGGTTCCACGGTCCTTCCCACGAAGAAGCCTCTGTGTGATCTGAACGAGACGGTGCTTTCTGCAGCGTCCTGGAACGTTATAAGGGTGGAACTGTAAGAGGTACGCACTGACACATAAGGGCTTCCGGAGCCGGGGCTTTGTTCCCCGTTTCGGAAGCCCTGTGCATCACAGGGATAATAATTATCCGGCCGCTGTGAAAGACAGCCATATAAAAACGCCGCGGCTGCCGGCGGCGCAAACGAACAGGGGGGAGGCCAACGGCGTGGAATGGTCCAGAGAATCAATCCATGAATTGACAGAGCGCCAGCGCGCTTTTTTCAGATCCGGGAAGACGCTGCCTGTATCCTGGCGCCGCGAACAGCTTAAGCGGTTGAAAAAGGCGCTTTTGGAACATGAGCAGGTATTATTGAAAGCCCTTGCAGAGGATCTGGGGCGCAGTCAGGCGGAAGCGTATTTCTGCGATATCGGTTCCGGTATCCTTGAGATAAACGAGACACTGCGCGGGCTCAGACGATGGGCAAGGCCGGAGCTTCATCTGAGCGGCATTGTCTGCTTCCCCAGCGTGTTCACTAAAGTATACCATATGCCCTATGGCGTGTCCCTTATCATAAGTCCGTTTAATTTCCCGGTGCTGCTCAGTCTGGGCGTGCTGACAGCAAGTATCGCCGCAGGAAATACGGCGATAATCAAAGTCAGTTCAAAGTCGCCCGCATGCTCCGCGGCCCTGCGTGAACTCGTGGGATCCTGTTTCCCGCGCGAATACGTGGCAGTGGTAGAAGGAGGGCACAATGTTGCAGATCTGTGTCTGGCTGAGCGGGTGGATAAGATATTCTATACAGGGTCACCCCGGATAGGAGTACATGTTATGGAGGCCGCTGCAAGAAACCTTATACCCGTATCTCTGGAACTGGGTGGACAGACCGGCAACTGGTGCATCGTAAGGAAAGACGCGGACCTGCGTGACGCGGCGCGGAAGATCGCTTTTTTCAAGCTGTGCAACAGCGGACAGATCTGCATAAATATAAATCAGGTTGCCGTGGCCAGCGAGGCGGCGGATGAATTCATTGCAGAACTTGCCACAGCGTTCAGAAGACAAATAGGGGAGAACGCAGTTGAAAATCCTGAGTATCCCCGGCTTATCAGCCCGGATGCTTACAAAAAATGCGCCGAAGAAGCGGAACTGTACAGGAAACGCATAGTCTTCGGCGGCATCGGAGACCCGGACGCACTGAGATACGCGCCAACGATTATCTACCCTGTAACAGCTGATGAGGATATAGTCCGCCATGAACTGTTTAACCCCCTGCTCCCTGTGGTGCCGTTTCCGGATGAGCGGGTAGAGGATATACTCGACACCATAGCGGGCCGGGAACACGGCCTGGCGCTCTACCTGTTCACAAAAGACCTGAAATGGGCTGAACGTGTAATGTCATGCCAGCAGTACGGCGGCGGCTGTGTAAACGAGGTTTGCCTGCATCTCATGGTAAAAGGGGTCCCTTTCAGCGGCGTGGGACGCTCCGGAATGGGGGCATATCACGGAAAATGGGGCTTCATGGAGTTCAGTCATCCTTCCACGGTACTGTACGGATCCAGGCATTTTAACCTGCCCCTTAGAGAGCATCCGTACAGCGGGGGTAGCAACAACCTCAAATTCAGCCTGCTGAAGCTGTTTGAAAGGTAAACAAGCTATAGACAGGGCCGCCCCATATGCTGTAAACAGCCCGAAAAGCCGAGGCCGTGCCCGGGACACGCGAAAGCGTCCCGGGGCACGGCCTTTTGAAATATCAGACAATTATGTTCAGCCCTGCCATGAATGGGGGATTCAACCGTTGATTACCCTGTCACGTACCGCTGTGAGGAATGAATCAGTGTCCACCGCTTTGGCACCGCTCATAAGGGAGGCAAGGTCACCTGTCATTATGCCGTCGGATACAGCTTTCATGCAGGCAGCCTCAAGCCTGTCGCTGAAATCGACCAGTTCGGGCTGGGAGTCTATCTCGCCTCGTTTCCTTAATGCTCCGGACCACGCGAATATGGTGGCAATGGGGTTGGTGGAGGTCTTTTCGCCCTTTTTCCACCTGTAGTAGTGGCGGGTTACAGTGCCGTGGGCGGCCTCGTACTCATAATTGCCGTCCTCTGTGACAAGGACACTTTTCATCATGGACATGGCTCCAAACGCGGCGGATATCATATCGCTGAGGACGTCGCCGTCATAGTTTTTAAGCGCCCAGACGAAGCCGCCTTCAGAGCGGACTGCCCTGGCTACGGCATCGTCTATAAGGGTGTAAAAGTAACTGATGCCCGCTTTTTCGAATTTGTCCGTGTATTCCTCATCGTAGACTCTCTGGAAAATGGAGCGGAATGTACCGTCATAGATCTTCGCAATGGTGTCTTTGCACGAAAACCACAGGTCCTGCTTTATATCCAGGGCGTATGAGAAGCACGTTCTGGCAAAGCTCTCTATGGAGGAGTCCTTGTTATACTGGCCGGAGACCACTCCGGGCCCTTCAAAGTTGTAGATGGTCTTGCTCTCGCCGGCCCTGACCAGTTGGGCCATGCACGGACGATCAACGCGAAACTCCGCTGCACTGTATATGTCGCCATAGGAGTGGCGGGCTACGGTTATGGGCATTTTCCAGTTCCTGACTTCCGGGGTTACGCCGGGAGCCAGAATAGGAGTGCGGAAAATCGTGCCGTCCAGCACGGAACGGATAGTGCCATTGGGGCTTTTGTACATACGTTTTAGGCCATATTCCTCAACACGCTGGGCGTTCGGGGTTATAGTGGCGCATTTCACCGCGACGCGGAGCCGTTTCGCGGCGTTTGCGGCTTCAACGGTGACGTTGTCGTCAGTGGCGTCCCTGTTGGGCAGTCCAAGGTCGTAGTACTCGGTGTTCAGCTCTATGAACGGTTCCAGCAGTATCTTTTTGATGTTTTCCCAGATCACTCTGGTCATCTCGTCCCCGTCCATCTCGACGATGGGGTTCATCTTTATTCTAGCCATTGTTTCTCTCCCTATACCAGTTCATAAGACACCCGGCCAGAAGTATCTCCCGCTCCTGAGCGGTGAGATCTCCCAGGTGGAAAGTGATTTCATTCCCGTTTATATAGCCTTTTATATCGTCTGTACCGGATTCCACCGCAGCCCTTATACCGGGCACGGATATCCTGTCGCCGGGGGAATAATCAAAGGGTGCCTCCTCATCGATAGTGAAAGGGAGTATTCCCCAGTTTATCAGGTTGGAGCGGTATCGTTTTGTGGCATATCTGCGGCTGATGTTGGCGCCCCCGCCCAGCACTCTCTGGCAGGAGGAAGCCTGCTCCCTGGCTGAGCCGTCTCCGGGGCAGTTCGCGTAAATGCACGAGAACAAGTTTCTGGACCGTATATCCTTAGCCCTGCCGACGTATTCCGGGTCTCTTCTGGAGAGAGCAAAATCAGCCAGCTTGATGGGATTTGAACGGTAGCTGGAAGTTTCTCCGGATGGAATAAGCTCGTCTGTAGTGGTGACCTCGTCGTGTATCACAGAGGCGAGCTCCATCTCAAGGTTTTCAGGCATAGCGGGGATCTGCGGCCAGGGCTGTATGTTTGGTCCGTACCGAAGTTCAGATGAGGCGTCGGGGGAACCGAAGCCATAGTAAACCCTGCTGTCATATCCGCGCCTGTCGTATCCGCGATCGAATGACGGCAGGTCATAGTCAATATCCGCGGCGGATGCAAGAACGCCGCCGTTGAGAGCGGTGGCAGCAATGGAGCGGGCGTCCATGAGCATTATGAAAGCTTTTTGGCCATCGGCGGGGCGGGAACCCTCGCGGTTGGGGAAGTTTCTGGTGGTATGCCTTATGGACAGGGCCCCGTTGGCGGGCACGTCCCCGGCACCGAAGCAGGGGCCGCAGAAGCACGGCTTAAGTATCGCTCCCGCCGCGGACAGGGATGACGCCAGGCCTGATGCGAATACCTCCTGCTGAACAGGCAGGCTGGGGGGATATACCGAGAGAGAGAACTCCCCGTTCGGGCAGCTGCCGGAGCTCAGTATGGAGGCAGCTTCCGCAATGTTGTCGAACATGCCGCCGGCGCAGCCGGCAATGATGCCCTGGTCAACGATGACCTTTCCGCTTTTTAGCTTACTTTCCAGACCGTAACGGGGGAGGATATCCCCGGCGTTCTCGATAAGCTCCCGGAGAGTGTATGCCTCTGAAGGGTGGAACGGGAGGGCTGCCATCGGCTCTATGGTGCTGAGATCCAGCTCTATATACGAATCGTACCAGGCGCCGTCGTCGGGAGACAGGGGGCTGAAAGCGTCTGCGCGGCAGTGGGTCTCATAGTATTCCTTTACGGCGTCATCCGTAGCCCATACTGATGAGAGACAGGCAGTTTCAGTAGACATGACGTCTATGCCGATACGGTAATCCATGGAGAGCCCTGCCAGGCCCGGTCCCACAAACTCCAGGACCTTGTTTTTTACGAAACCGTTTTTGTAGACAGCTCCGCACAGGGCGATAGCCACGTCATGGGGACCCACGCCCCTGGGAAGGTTACCCGTGACGTATACCAACACCACTTCGGGGGCGGGGGAGTCCCAGGTGTCCCCAAGGAGCTGGCGGACCAGTTCCGGACCGCCTTCGCCCACGCCCATGCATCCGAGAGCACCGTATCTGGTATGGCTGTCGCTGCCCAGGATCATGCCTCCGCAGAAAGCCATTTCCTCTCTGGCATACTGGTGAATGACAGCGGTGTTGGCGGGGACGTATATTCCACCGTATTTTTTAGCGGCAGAGAGGCCAAACATATGGTCGTCCTCGTTTATGGTGCCGCCAATGGCGCACAGGCTGTTGTGGCAGTTGGTCAGGACGTACGGGACGGGAAACTTTTTCATCCCGGAGGCTACTGCTGTCTGTACTATGCTCACGTATGTGATATCGTGGGAAATAAGGCTGTCGAAGCGAATGGAGAGAGTGTCTTCGGAGCCGGAGCAGCTGTGGGCGCTGAGGATGCGGTGGGCTATGGTCTTTTTCCGCGCGTCAGCGGGGGTCTCCCCGGAGGGGGAGAGACTGCCCCCTTTCAGATAAACACCTTCCTTATGCAGAGATATCATGTTTAAACACCTCGAATATGTAATTGAACGACTGAACGATTATACCCGATACCGCGGCTTCATTCAATTGTGAGCTTTACCGAAACAACCGCGCGGGGTTCCTCAGAAATTGCCCTCTGCCGGAAAACAGGCGGGGGACCAGCTCTCATCGGTTACCAGCAGCAGCCTGTACTCCGTCGCGTTTTCATTTTCGGCGGTGAAGGAGAGGGGCATATTATCGCCGGGTTCCACAGCCTCGATGCTTGCGGAGAGGAACCTCCCATCGGCGTCGTACGCTATAAAATATACCTCGCCGGCGTACGCTGCCGTTACGTATGTGCTTACGGTCTTCCCTGCCTGTACGGGGGTGGCGAAGCCCTGTCGGACAAGCTGGGCGGGGGTAAACTCATAGTGCCTTGTGGCCTTCCAGATATACTGGTCGGCAGCTACCTGACGCCCGTACATATCTTCTTCTGTGCGTATGGTCACGAAAACGCTCCACTGCGAAGACGTGCCCACATACCAGAGGTCCGTAAGACTGCTGCAGCCGTAGAAGGCGTCTTTATCGATGCCCTTCAGCGATTCTGGGAGCACCACATCCGTGAGATTGGTGCAGTCGCTGAAGGCGTTTGTAGCAATATAGGTTATCCCTTCCTCCACGACGATACGGGTGATCTTATGCCTGTACTCCCACCAGGGTGAGGTGACGAAGTAGGTGCTGCCGGCGATCATTCTGACATATGTTACCATGCTGCCCGTTCCGGATATGGTCAGGGTCCCGGAGCCGTCCATCACCCAGGTACCGCTTCCGTATGAGGCGTCCCACGCTCCCGTGTCCTCCACCGTTTCGGAAGCGCCGCTCAGGTTTCCGTCCACGTAGTGCATGGCGGCCCCTTTGAGGGAAGCGTTTTTCGAATAGTCAACGGCGATATTATCCCATTGCTCGGAAACGCCGCTGTAATACACGTCGGTAAGCAGATCGTTGTACGATACGGCGTAGTTGGAAATGGTTTTAAGAGACAGGGGGAGATACAAAGAGCGCAGGGCCTCGCAGCTGCTTATGCAGCTGTCTTCCAGCACGGTAACGCCCTCGGGCACGGTTATGCGCTGGAGTTCTTCGCACATGAAAAACGCATCGCTGCCTACGGTGGTCACTCCCGAGGGGATGCAGTAAGACCTTCCTCCCTTGGCGCAGGGATACAGCAGGATAGCTGTTTTGTCGGCGTTAAAGAGTATACCGTCTTCGCTGCGGAAATACGGATTGGAGGGATCCACGTTTATGCTCTCAAGGTCGTGGGATTTTGTAAAAGCGTAGTTCTCTATCTCCTCCACGCCGGAGGGGATGGTCACGGAACTGACACCGGTGAGCATGAGGGAGCTTTCGCCTATGCTCTTGAGGGAAGAGGGGAAAACCACATCCTCTATCATGGTGCAGCCGCAAAACGCGTAGACCCCCAGCCGAGTGACGCCCTCGGAGAGGATGACCTTCTTTATGAGCCCGCACACGCTGTTCCAGGGGGGCAGATCGTCGTAACTGTAGTCGGCCATCGGTCCGGAGCCGGAAACGGTGAGAGTGCCGCCCTCGTCCAGAGACCACGTTATCCCGTCGCCGCAGGTCCCGCTCTTCGGGCCCTGCACTCCGCTGTACTTGCTGTCGAAATCCTCCCTCTCGATATCATGGAGGATACTGACATAGTAGGTGTCAATAGGGTCCTCATCGCCGGACGGTACATACCATACGTTGTCCCAGTCGTCCCACGATCCGGCGTAATAGATGTTCCACAGGTCGCTGCAGCCGGTGAAGCAGGGGTAATCTATCTCCGTTATGGCGGGGAGATAGATGCTGTGCAGTTTCCCGGCGTTGGTGAAGGAGTATGCCTCCAGGCTGCTAACCCCGTCGGGAACGGCATAGGAGTACGCCCCCCTGGCGGGAGGATAGCACACCAGCGAACCTTTCTCGCCGTTGATAAGCACGCCTTCGTCGCTGTAAAACGTTTTGCTGCGGCTGTCCACATTTATGGAACGCAGCTTATCCAGACCTGCAAACGCCAGACCGCCGAGGTCGCTCACAGTTGAAGGGATAGATATCTCCTCCAGCGAGGGGCAGCCGGAGAAAGCGTTATCGCCTATGGAAACAAGGCCTTCCGGAAGCTTCAGATCAGTAAGACAGTCACTGCATATGGCCCGGTCGGCAATGGAGGTCACACCCTCCGGGACGCTGTAGGACTGTTCAGTTTTCCCGGCGGGATAGAGAATGAGCTCTGTTTTATCCTTACTGAAGAGCACGCCGTCCACGGCGGAATAAACCTCATTGTCTCCGCTGACCTCTATAGTTTTGAGCCCTGAGCATGAGACGAGAGCTTCGTTCTCCGACACAAGCGTATCCGGCAGAGATACGGAGACCAGATTTGAACAGTTTCGGAACATCTCCTGGCCCAGAGCGGTTATTCCGCTCTCGATGACGGCGGAGGTAATCTCTCCGGCGTCGTCGTCCCACGGAGCGCCCCAGTACGAGCCGTATTCCAGGTCGCCGAAATCGTAGACCTCTCCGGTGCCGTAGATGGTGAGGACGCCGCTGGCGTCATATTTCCACTGAGCGGATTCGCCGCAGTAGCCCGGCGCGAAGCCTGCATATGCGGTGAGAGGGGAGATGACAAAAGAAATGATGAGAATGAAAGAAATCAAAAAGGATACCTTTCTTTTCATATTTGCCTCCTGTATCAGAGCATGGATCACGGCATGTG
>JAFWGE010000003.1 GCA_017512485.1 Oscillospiraceae bacterium | reverse complement strand
CTACAGATAATCCAATTATTGAGGCATTAAATGGTTGGATGAAGGAAGAACTCTATTTGGACTTCGACCTGGACCATGCACAGGATGTGCCGGCGCTCCTTGATCAGTATGTTTCATACTTCAACTACCGGCGCCGTCATGCTGCTCTGGGCTACAAAAGCCCAGTTCAGTACAGGACCGAACTGGGCTTCTCTTAGCTTCTTCTTTTTGTTTGTCTACTTTTGCTTGACAGCTGCACCCCCCTTGGAGGGTGTCCGGTGCCTTTTTTCTGCGCCGTGCTCTACAGAACGGTAGAGCAGTCTTACTTATCGGCCGTGATCGCCGCCTTAAATCTCAAATACGCACTGTTCCCAACAGACAGCTTACACGGGGTCATCCATAAACTTCTTGGCCAGACGGAACACCTCAAACAGCTGCTTATCACGTTTTACCTTCAGCTGGTCGATATCTATCCCTTCATAGTCGTAGAAGCCCTTGCCCGTCTTTATACCCAGGTTACCGGCATCAACAAGAGCCTCAAGGGTCTTGGGCATCTCGTCGCCGTGCTCAGGCATGGTGTAGCTGTGGTTGCGGTAGTTGTTTGCCGTCATGTCCAGGCCGCCGAAATCCGCCCTCTTAAGAAGGCCCAGCACAACCGCTCTGGGTATAAAGGAAGCCTTAGCCGCCAGGTCAATGGCCTCGGCGTCGCAGTAGCCGTTGTCCATGAGGTAGAACACCTCGCGGTTGAGGCACTGCTGCAGGCGGTTCACTATATAGCCGCGGATGAACTTCTTCATAAGCACTGCGGTCTTGCCGCACTTCTTCAGCATGGCCATAGCTATATCCGCGTACTCCTGGGGAGCCTGCTCGCTCTTTACTACTTCCACCAGGGGGATGAGCTGCGGGGGAGAATACCAATGGCAGATGATCTGCTGAGGAAGAAGTTTCTCGGGAACTACCTCAAAAATGTTCAGGGCGGACGTGTTGGAGGCGATTATAACGTCGTCTTTCACGGTCTCGGCTATCTGGGCGTACAATTCCTGCTTAGCCTCTTTTTTCTCGACTATGGTCTCCATAATGAAGTCAGCGCCGTCTATGGCCTCTGGGACAGTGAGTTTGAAGTTGATGTGGGAATAAATCTTATCCACATCTTCCTCTTTTATCTCGCCCTCCTGGGCAAAAGTCTCCAGGCTTGTCTTAAGAGAGGCCTTGGCCTTCTCCCTCGTGGCCTCGCTGCGGGTCCACATGGTTACCTCGTAGCCGCCCATAGCGAAAGTCTGGGCAATTCCGGGACCCATTGTCCCGGCTCCCAGTACCGCTATTTTCTTGATGTCTTCCAATGTTTTCATTTCTGCATCCCTTCATTCATCTGTCCCGCCTGTTACACGGCGGGACAGAGATTATCTTTTTTGATCGGGCCTGGCCCGGCTTTATTAGAAAGAGCCCTCTTCCCAGGCGACAAGACGTACCATGCCGCCGTCGGCAGCCTCGCAGCGGAAGGGGAACGCGGCAAGGATCATGCGCTTGCCGGTAACCTGATCTATATCGCCGCCGGCGTTCTCTATAGCCATGAGGCCGTGCTGGCCGAACAGGCGGTGGCAGGGCTCATAGTCGGGATAGTCGACGTCGATGTCGCGGCCGGTGGCCAGCTTATAGTTGTTGTATAGCCAGGGCATCTGCTCTTTGCAGGGACAATGCCATACGCAGGAGTCGGATGCGCCATAGGTGCCGGCTATAGCTTTTATCTTCTTCTCGTAAAGCAGCCAGTAGGCCAGTTCCGGGCTGTTGCCAGGGTAGTAGTTGAAGTACTTGTCGTTGTTGATCCTCCAGAAACGGTGGAAGCCGGTGTTCAGCACCACGAAGTCGTTGGGGCGAATCTCCAGGCCGTCCTTGTCCAGGGCCTTCTGTACGTCATCGGGGGTAATTATGTGCCAGATGGCACCCTTCTTATCGGGGGTCTCTGCCCACTCACCCATCTTGGCAGGGTCACCGCCGGCAGCGTTGAAGGCCTTTTCGAACTCATCGTACATCCAGGTGAGGTCCACTATAACGCCGGTGCCTATGGCATGCTCCAAGCGCATCTCCGCCAGGGTATAGCCGTAACGGGCGCGGTCAACCTCCTCCTCGTGAAGGGTGTGGTTGGGGGCGTCGCAATGGGTAGCTGCATGCAGCGTACCGGTATAGGTGTTGGTCCTCTTGTGGAAGCGCTCAAGATACTGTCCGCGGGGGAAGTTCAGGTCGCTGCGGGCTCCGGGGAAGGGCCAAAGGGGGGTGTCCCAGCCCCAGGGCTGGCTCAGATCCCATATTTTTGTCATTTTTTCGGTCTCGAGATACAGTTTGCTCTTGTCAAGGGGCATGTACGCCATGATTTTTCCTCCATTCAAAAAATAGACGAGTAGGTGAACTCCCCCGGGATGCGATAAAAAAGTGTTGAACTATCGCTCCGGTAAGAGGTATAATGAAAGTATCTATATGTATGACAATTATCTAACCTATATACGCGCCGCATGACGCACCGTACTGCTACGGTACAGCGGCCATAGACCGGGGGTGCTGCCGTGAAATACAGAATAGGAGAAGTAGCCCGAGTCCTGGGTATCTCGACCGACCTTCTGAGGTATTACGAGAAAAAGGGAGTAGTGGCTCCCCAGAAGGGCAAGTACAACGACTACCGTTATTACGACTCCTGGGATATCAATTTCCTTTTGGATTGCCTATGGTTCAAGAACTTCGGCTTTTCTCTGGACCAGATCTCCGACATGGTCCGCAGTTACTCCGCATCGGATATAACGGACATGTTCCTGGCTAAGGAGGAGGAACTGGAGAGCACCATAAAGCGCTGCGAACTGTTGCTTCAGCGCTCTGCGGAGCACCGCCTGGGAATGGAACGAATAAAGCTTCTGGGATCCTGCAACGTGGAAGTTAGTCCCTCCGGAGCCTGTTTCCTCAACCGCTACGGCGACGAATACCCCGACACTGAGGATCTGGAACCCTACGCCCGCAGATGGTTGGAACTGATGCCTTACAACCACAGATATTTCGAACTCAGCGAACGTGCCCTGTGCGGGGAAGATCCCAGCGACTACAGGTGGGGTTATTTCATCTCCGATGACTATATTGAAAAACTTGGAACGAAGCCGGAACCTCCGATGATACGGCTGAGTGCCGTAAAGAGTCTCCACACAGTGTGCCGCAGCTCCGGCAAGGGGATGTTCGGCCCCCGTATGCTAAGCCACGCGGTCGATTACGCCAAGGAGAACGGACTGGATTTCACCGGTCCTGCCAGAGGCACCCTCCTGGCCAGTGTCTGTGAGGATGGTGAACTGTGGGGCTACTTTGAAGCGTGGATCCCCATCGAATGATAGAACGCACCGTTTACAGCAGGCCGTACGCCACCGGGCGTACGGCCTGCGTTTTGTTTCTGTCAGCCGATAGCGGTAAGGCCGCCGTCAGGATAGAGGATGTTGCCGGTCATGAAATCGGAAGCGGGGGCGGCGAGGAACAGGGCTGTGCCCACGCAGTCCTCGGGGTCGGAGAGTCTGCGCATGGGCAGTCCGGCGCCCTGGCGCTCCAGGTACTCATCCACGGTTATACCGGCCTCGGCGGCGCGCATCTCAAACACCTTGGTCATCATGGGAGTCTTCATGATGTTGGGTCCGAAAGCGTTTACGGTAATGCCGAAGGGGCCGAACTCGGAGGCAAGCTGTTTTGTCAGCATGTCCACAGCGCCCTTGGCGGCGCAGTATGCCGCGTTGCCGGGGCCCTTGGTGGCGATCTTACCGCGTACAGAGGTGACGTTGACTATCTTGCCGTAGCCGTTCTCCTTCATGTACTTGCCGAAATGCTTGCTGGTCATGAGGATGGAAGCTACGTCATCATGCATGACGCTGTCAAAGATATCCATGGGGAAATCGAGGGCGGGGAATTTTTTGTTGACACCCTGGGAATTTACGAGGATATCGATATGGCCGTAGTCCTCGTTTGCCTGTTTGGCGACAGCTTCCACCATCTCCTCTTTTCCGGCGTCCATCACGTAGTATTTGAACTCCTTGCCGGTGAGCTCCTTCAGCTCTTCACAGGCAGCTTTCAGCTTCTCCTCGGTGCGGGACGCAATACAGACGTTGGCTCCAGCCTCGGCAAAGGCCTGGGCTACGAGCTTGCCGAGCCCGCCTGCTCCGCCGACTACGATCGCGTTCTTGCCCGTGAGGTCGAACAGATTCTTCATAATGATCGCTCCTTTTCTTAGATTGTGAAGAAATTACTGCTTACAGGCACTTCCTGGTTATGCCGAGGATATCGCGGGCGTCCTGGGCGGTGGCAATCTCGCGGCCGGCCAGTTTGGCCAGAGCCACGGCACGCTCCACCAGAGTTACGTTGGTGGCAATTATCTTCTTGCCGTTCTCGTAACCGTAAACAACGTTGTCCTCCAGACCCACGCGCAGGCCGTCGCAGCCCAGGGCCAGGCCAGCCAGCATCATGGGCATATGGGCTTTGCCTATGCCGGATACGGACCAAGTAGCTCCCGCGGGCAGCTTGCCCACCAGGAAAGCCAGGTTCTCAGCGGTGCCGGGCATGGAGCCGCCGACGCCCATTATGAACTGAATGTGGGGAGGCTGGGGAATGTTCCACTTGTTAACGTAGTACATGACGCTGTCGATGTGGCCGGTGTAGAACACTTCGAACTCGGGCTTGACGTCCTGCTTCACGACTTCCTGTGAAAGCAGGTTGAGGAAGCGGGGGCTGTTCTCGAAGATGTAGCTGTTGGCCCAGTTAATGGTGTTGGGGTCGAAAGAGCACATCTCGGGCTTGAGGGCTCCAAGGTGCTGAAGCCTCTTGTAATCCTCGTACTCGCCGCCGGAGGTGGTGAGGTTAATAACGATATCCACGCCCGCTTCGCCGCAGTATTTGCGGCACAGCTCTACGGTCTCGGTGAACTTCTCAAGGCTCATGGATTTGTAACCGATCTGCATCTCACCGTTGACTTCCTTGTCCTCACGGACATGGATGTGGGCCACGGAGGCGCCTGCCTTGGCGACTTCCACCACCTGGCGGGCTATCTCCTCGGGAGTGTAGGGCACGGTGGGCGCCTGAGCTTTCTTCGTACCGGCTCCGCACATGCAGGCCTGGATTATGATCTTGTTGCTCTTGGACATTTGAACACACTCCTTTCAGAACAATATAAATAATTGATCTATTAAACTATAACCCTGAGTGGGATCACTCACACATCTCTATGACCGTAGCCTGGCCCATACCGCCCGCAATGCAAAGAGTGGCAAGACCGTACTTGAGGCCGCGGCGCTTCATCTCGTACATGAGGGAAACCAGTATACGGCAACCGGAGGAGCCCACAGGATGGCCCAGGGCAATGGCGCCGCCGTTGACGTTGATTATATCCATCTTGTCTTCCCATCCCAGGAGCTTGATGCATCCCAGAGCCTGGGCAGCAAATGCCTCGTTCAGCTCGATGAGCTGTATGTCGTCGATGGTGAGGCCAGCGTTTTTAAGAGCCTTGGGTACGGCATAAACGGGGCCGAGGCCCATCACTCTGGGGTCTACGCCGGCGGTGCCCATGCCGATGATCTTGCATATGGGCTTGAGGCCAAGCTCCTTGGCCTTCTCCTCGCTCATGAGCAGCACGGCGGAGGCGCCGTCGTTGCGTCCGGAAGAGGAACCGGCGGTAACGGTGCCGGTGAGCTCGGTAGTGTTGTATATACGGTCCTGCTCATCCCTTGTTATGTTGAAGACGGGTTTCAGTTTGGCCATCTTCTCCTCGTTGGTGGTCCTGCTGGGGAACTCGTCAGTGTCGAAAACTATGGGGTCCTTCTTGCGGCCCTGGGGCACTACCACGGGTACGATCTCCTCTTTGAAGCGTCCGCTGTCAATAGCGTCAATGGCCCTTCTCTGTGAAAGGAGGGAGAAAGCGTCCTGCTCCTCGCGGGTGATATTGTACTTGTATGCTATGTTCTCGGCGGTGGCACCCATATTGTACCTGCCGTACATCTCGGAGGGCTGGCTTCTGAACTGTCCCTCGGTAAGGGCGTCGACCAACTCGGTGGTGCCGGTGCCCAGGCCCCAGCGGGCGTTGCGGATGTAGAACACGGCGTTGGACATTGACTCGGTGCCGCCGGCTATACAGACGTCGTTCTGACCGCACATAACGCTCATGGCTGCCTGCTGTACTGCCGTCATGGCGGATGCGCACTGGCGCATGATGGTGTATGCGGGCGTCTTGTCGGGGATGCCTACCTTAAGGGCAGCCACACGAGCTATGTTAGGGTCGTCCGATGTCTGGCGGCAGTGACCCATAACCACCTCGTCGATCTCGTTGGGGTCTATCCCGCTGCGGTCCAGTATGCCCTTTAGTACGGCGCAAGCCATGTCGTAGGCGCTCAGAGGCTTGAGTCCCCCGCCCATTTTGCCCACTGCCGTACGGCAGCCTTCAACAATAACTACGTTTCGAAGTTCCGACACTTGAATTTCCCTCCGTTTTCGGGCCGTTTCCCGGTCCCTTAATATGTTTTATCGTGTTTTCGTTATGGCCGGGGGCAGATTCCGCCCGCCATATCTTATTAGATAATAAACCTTGGTACAGTTCCAAAGTCAAGCGCCAGGGGGGAGTTTTTTTAAGATTGTTCACATTATTTTGTTACTTTCCGTATCCCTGTCGTCTCCATTGTGTTCGTGTAATGTTGCACATTTTTCGGGAGGCGTAGTATACTTATCCCGTGAGAGAAAACGTCAGTCCCGGCTGTGTCCGGGGCCGGTGCCGAAAGGAGCTGCCCATGCCGGAAAACAATACTCTTATGCTGCACTGCGACGTAGCCGTTATCGGCGCCGGCGTCGCGGGCTGCGCTGCCGCCCAGGCTGCGGCCTCCGCGGGAGCGGAGGTCATCGTGATAGAAAAGCTGTCGGGCATTACAGCCCACGGACTGGACGTGGCAGCCATAGGTTCCCGTCTCCAGAGGGAGGCCGGTATAGAAATAGACCCTCTTGAGGCCGCCCGCCTTATCTACGCTTGGGGTCAAAGCCGCGCCAATTATGATCTGATCCGGGTCTTCACCGACAGGAGCGGAGCCGCCATGGACGGCTACCTGGACCTGGCCGAAAAATACGGCCTTGAGACACGTCTCAATGACGATATGACTGCCCGCGCCGACTGGGACGACCTGGAACCGCGCTTCCGTCAGTTCCGCACTGCCCACAACTTTTTCCCGAAGGGCGGATCAGCCCCCACGTCGGACAAGACCGTAGCCCGCCATTTTGTGGGCATGCTGAGGGATGACGCCGTTGCTCATGGGGCGCAGTTCATGTTCGGCTGCCGCGCCGCAAAGATAATAAAGCATGGCGGCAGTGCCTGCGGCGTTCTGGTTGCCTGCCCCTCCGGTCCGGTGGAAATCGCCGCTCGTATGGGGATCATACTTGCAGCCGGCGGCATAACCGAAAACGAGCGGATGCTGCTCAAATGGTGTCCTGAGGCCTTGCGTGCGGATAAAAACGAGTACTTTCCACGGGGAGGAAACTCCGGCGACAGCATAATACTGGGCCGTATGGCCGGAGCTGCGGTCTCCCGCTCCGGAGCAGCCGCAGTGATCCACCCGGTGAATTTCACCCCACTGGGACCCGGCATACAGACCAGTTGGCTCATGGTCAGCAAGCTGGGAAGGCGCTTCTGCTGTGAGATGAGCTGGGAACCCATAATTACCAATGCCAGGCTCAACGCCCCCGGAAACGAAGCCTGGGCTGTATGGGACAGCCGGTACCGTGAGCACGTGCTCAGGCAGGAGCCCCGCAGGGCTGCCCTGCTTGTCGGCATAGAGGAAAAAATGGAGTCCGCAGTGGCCTCCGGGGACTATTTGCGCTCGGACACTCTGGAGGGGCTGGCCGCTCTGATGGGGGTCCCCGCCGATGAGCTGCTTGGAACGGTGGAGCGCTACAACGGTTGGTGCCGCTCCGGTGAGGACAGGGACTTCGGGGTTCCTGCCCGCTTCCTGTCATCTGTTGAGGAGGGCCCTTTCTATGCCTCAAAGGTAACCGCATGGCTGCTGAATGTGTGCCTGGGTCTCCACGTGGACCGTGACTCACGGGTGCTCACTCCCGCGGACAAGCCCATCCCGAAGCTCTTCGCCATAGGCAACAGCCAAGGAGATTTTTTTGCCAACTCATATCCGGTCACATGTCCCGGAGCCAACAACGGAAGGAGCGCCGTGTTCGGCACTCTGGTAGGCGCAGCCCTGGCGAAGGGCAAAACGATAAGCGGATCCCTCGCGTGAGCGTACCCGTCTCAGAGCGCTTTCGAGGTTGAAAACGACTCTTCCCGACGCTTGCATAAGCACTCTGTTTGTGTTAGAATAATCGGACATTCCGGTACGTTCCTTCTGCGGTCACCGGACATACTGCTTTTCTCCCGGAAAGGCGTTCCATATGCGCATAGGCGATTTGATCATAGATTCCACCCTGTGCCTGGCCCCAATGGCCGGTGTAACCGACCTGGCTTTCCGCAGTATCTGCCGCGAATACGGTGCGGGTCTCACATACTCTGAGATGATAAGTTCCCAGGCGCTTTGCTATCAGGATAAGAAAACGGTGCAGCTGATGTCCCGTGCCGAAGGTGAATACCCGTACGCAGTACAGCTGTTTGGGCACGACCCGTCTGTAATGGCTATGGCGGCCCGGAAGTGTCTGAGCCTGACAGGGGCGGAAATAATAGATATAAACATGGGCTGCCCCACTCCCAAGATCGTCTCCAATGGTGACGGCAGCGCCATAATGAAGGATCCGGAACTGGCCGGGCGCATAGTTGAAGCCGTGGTTTCGGCAGTGAACGTCCCCGTCACGGTCAAGATGAGGCTGGGCTGGGACAAAAGCCTCATCAACGCCTCCGAAGTAGCCCTGGCCGCCCAGAAAAGCGGCGCCGCGGCGGTTTGCATCCACGGACGCACACGGAAACAGCTGTACTCCGGCACAGCGGATTGGGACACCATAGCGTCGGTCAAGAAGGCTGTGTCCATACCGGTCATCGCCAACGGGGACATCTGCTCCCCCGAGAGCGCCATAAGGGCCCTCAAAGCCACCGGTGCGGACATGCTCATGATAGGGCGCGGTTCTTTTGGCAGCCCGTGGATATTCAGGGACTGCAAGCTGGCCCTGGAGGGCAGGTCCCCGCTTCCGCCCCCCTCCGTTGAACGCCGCTGCGACGACGCGGTGAGGCAGTTCGAGATGGCCGCAGCTCACAAAGGTGAAAAAGCTGCCGCTTTGGAAGCACGCAGACATTACGCCTGGTACCTTAAGGGTGTCCCATATTCCGGTTATTACAGACGGAGAATAACGCAGCTTTCGTCAATGGAAGACATATACGAGATAACCAAAGACATCAAACGGGATCTGAGGTGATATATTTGAGCGAGGAACTTGTAAGACGTGCCCAGTTGGGTGACAGGTCCGCCTTTGAGGAACTGGTAAAAGAACACCAGAAGCGGGTATACAATCTTGCCTACCGCATGACCGGCGACCCGGAGGACGCCATGGACGTCTCCCAGGAAGCATTCCTCAGGGCGTACCGCGGTCTGGAAAGCTTCAAGGGCGACAGCAGCTTCGCCACATGGCTGTACAGGATAACTGTCCACGTCTGCGGCGACCTGCGCCGCAAGAACTCTGCCGGGGCCGACAGAACAGTGTCCCTCACCACTATAAATGACGACGGCCAGGAACAGGAAACGGAGATACCTGATCTGCGCTACAGCCCCGAGGCCAGCCTTGAGAGGAAAGAACTGGCAAGGGCTGTCGGCGAGACCCTCGCCTCCATGCCAGAAGATTTCAGGGCTGTGCTTGTTATGCGAGAAAATGCAGGAATGTCCTATGAAGAGATAGGAAACAAACTGGATATCAAACCAGGTACAGTGAAATCACGCATATTCCGAGCCAGGGAGTTCCTTCGCAGGAAGCTTATCGAGAGCGGGAACTTTTACGAGCCTTATGCGTCAAACCGTAGTACAGGAGCGTGATGGATATGAGTGATTGCGGAAGATATCTGGAAATGCTCAGCGCGTTTATGGACGGTGAGCTTGACGACTCCCTCCGAAACGAGCTGTCAGAACATATTAACAGTTGCCGATCATGCTACAATGCGGCACTGTCATACAGGGAAATTAAAGATCTCCTGGCCGACGAGGCCTCAATGGCCGAACCTCCGGCGGACATTTCCCGTCTGGTTATGACCAGACTTGAAAGGGAGGATCCAACACCCTCCGAGCCGGAGGAGAAAAACGTCATAAAGCCTGGTTTCTGGGCTTCCCTGCCATCAAGGACAAAGCGATACGCAGGCCTGGCCGCGGTATTGGTGCTGTTGGTGATAACAGTCGTCGCCGCCCCGGCCATATTCGGCTCTGGAAAGAGCAATGCCAGGAACAAGGACTCAGCGTCCACCGAATCGTTACAGTACGTGGATGTCAACGATACCGGCAATTACGGTTCAGCCAAACACGGCGAAACGCAGCCAGAAGCTTCCCCCGATGCGGTATCCAGTTTTACGGCCGGCGGCGATCTTCCCTCCTCACAGGTCACCGGAGCGGCTCCCGCGGGAAGTGCTGCGACAATGGCAGATTCATATACGTCTGAAGAAGCCTCAGACGACGCAGCCCCCGAAGAGCCGGTGCGTGACGGCGGTTCCGGAGCGGAAGGCGCATTTGTCTCCGCGAGCGGACACGGGACCTCCCCCTCCGATACGCTTCCTGATGGGTCTTCTCAGTCCCGGGCTCCGGCAAAGGGGGACATCACAGATGAGGCTAACGGCGGCCCCATCGAGATAAATGGTTACAGCTGCGGCGCCATAATGGTACTGGATGAGAAAATCGATCCCCCCGACGTACTGGAGCAGTACAAATACTATTCCTGGGACGAGGAGGACAATCAATACCTGATAATTAGCGGAGAACTGTTTAGCCAGCTCACCGAGAGTCTGGACAATATGAAGATGTCGTACATCCTTGACCGCTACGGCCAGCTTGGGCAGGATACATGGCTGCTTCTTATAACTGCCCTGAAACAGTAATACACCACATGCAACCCGGCGCCTGGCATTTTCGCCCGGCGCCGGGTTTTTGCGTATAAGTATATCCCGTCCCCTATACTCGCAAACGGCTTCTGCATCATCAGCCGTTCGGTTGTGTTGTCCGAGTCCATTTGTTCTGACTGCAAGGCTTTAATTTACATAATATTATTTACATAATTCATCTGTCGCCGTCTTCACCGTCTCCCAACAGCTTATGCAGCAGCCGGTACAGTTCCGAGAGTTCACTGCTCTCCAGTCTCAGACAGTTCCTCACCGCATCAGGCACACCCAGGGCTTTCTCCCTGAGTTCCATGCCAGCCTCGGTGGCGCTCACCAGGCAGACCCGCTCGTCGTCAACACATCGCCGTCTGTTCACCAGTCCCCTGGCTTCCAGGCTCTTTAGCACCGGGGTCAGGGTACCGCTGTCAAGCCGGAGGCTGCGTCCCAGGTCTTTCACACTCAGGGGCCCCTCCTGCCACACCGCCATCATGGTGACGTACTGTGTATATGTGATCCCCATGGGGTCGAGAAGGGGTCTGTGCAGCCGTATCACTTCCCGTGAAGCCGCATACAGTGGGAAGCACAGCTGGTTTTCCAGCAGCAGGGCCGAGTATCTGTCTGTGCAGGCTCCCGCTCTGTCTTTCGTATCTTTCATGTGTCACACCCCCAAAAGCACGGTCAATCCCAGCATATCATGCCGAAATACGTTACCGCTCCCGGGTTTCTGTACTTCACCCCCGCCATGGAAGCCAGTTCCCCCACCAGCACTCCGAATCCCTCCAGCGAGGGGTACAGCTTCTCCGGAAAGCGGCACGGCGCCTCTGGGTATGTGCACTCCCGGCACCTTATGCAGCCCTCGTTGGAAAGCAACAGAAAAGGCTTCTCCAGTTTCTCCCCCACCCGGTCGCACACCTTCTTGAATTCCCGGTGCCCGCGGGCCATGCCTTCAAAATCGAAAGAGTCCTCCAACGGGCATACTGTGGAGAACACCAAGGCTCCTGAGTAGGAGCGGATAATGTCCCTGCATTCTTCAAAAGTCCCCACCGCCGGGGGACACGCCCATGTGGTCCCGTAACTGCGGCACGTATTGTCCTCGCATATCTTCCTTATTTCCGGACTCAATGGGATGTCCCCTGGTCTTACACTTCCCCAGGATGTTACCCCCAGGGAAGCCAGATCATCCTGAAAGAATCCCGGTTCAAACGGGCTTGTTCTCATTTGTACCCTCCGCTTTCCACACTGCGGCCCACACGGCTGCGCATGTGCCGCAGCCCACGTAAAAAGGCCGTGCCCGCCGGGGGCGATACCGCCCTTTCCGGACGCTGACGGCGTCTGCGGGGCTTTCGTTCATGCATGCCCCGCGGCAAACGTGCCTTGTACTGTTCACGCAGGCGCAGCGTTTTGGTGTCAGATGTTTATCAGCTTTCACGATCCCCTGTGTAATACGGCTAAGGGCCGGGAGATTGTATCCTGGCCCAGATCTGTATTATTGCAGTCTGGACAGATAATCGCAGGCTGCCAAGGCCGCCACGGCGCCGTCGGCAACGGCTGTCGTTATCTGCCTCACTGACTTTGTGCGGCAGTCCCCGGCGGCGAACACACCGTCCACACAGGTACGACAATCCTCCCCGGCTTCCAGATATCCTTCCGGATCCAACCTAAGTGGCGGAGAAAAGCATTCGTTGGCTGGATCAAGGCCCGCAGCTACGAACATGGCGTCTGTCTCCAGTATGTCCTTCCTGCCCCCGGTCTCCAGTTCCAAGGCGCCCAAAGCCCCGTCCCTCTCCAGGGCAGCTGTCACCACGGTGTCGAATATGATGGTGATGTTGTCCCTGCGTTCCAAAGCTGCCAAGCTCAGACTGTCCACTCTGGTAAAGCGCGAACGCCTGTACAATATGTATACCCGGGAACAAAGGCCTGACAGCTCCAGGGCGGACTGAACGGCGGTAGCCCCACCGCCCACCACGGCAGCGCGCTTTCCTTTGAAAAAAGCGCCGTCGCATACTGCGCAGTAGCTCACGCCCCTGCCCAGCAGTTCCTCCTCGCCGGGAATACCCAGTTTTCTGTGCCTCACCCCGGAAGCTATTATCACGCTGCGGCATGGGTAGCGGCCCTCAGCTCCCGCCACCACCATCTCAAGGCCGGATATTTCCAACCCGGCGGCCTCGTCCAGTTCCAAGTCCGCACCCATGTCCAGCACGCGGGAGAGCATCCTGTCCGCCAGTTCAACGCCCGGCACGCTCTCCACCGCGGGATAGTTTTCAACCATAGCGGAGGAGGCCATCTGCCCTCCCACGCTCTCCTTTTCAAGCAGCAGTACGCTCCTGCCGCCCCTAAGGGCGTACAGGGCAGCCGTCATGCCAGCGGGCCCTGCCCCCGCGATGACTATATCGTGCAACTCTTAACCTACTCTCGCCTTGTCAACGCTGCGTTTTATGGCCGACACCCCGGCCAGCACTTCAAACTTCTGTCCGGAGACTTTCACCAATGTGGGTGCCTGGCGTACGCCATATTTTATTACCAGGTCCTCGTTGTCCTGCGCCGGGACCACGGTGTACTGCGCTTTCGCCTGGTCCAATATCCGCATCGCCATACGGCAGTTCGGGCAGGAGGCGGATGTGAACAGAAGCAGCCTCTCCGGTTCGTCCACGGCACCCTGGCCGGGCTTATCTTCTGGAAGCTTTAATGAACACGACGCGGAGTTGTAGTCGTTTTCTGTAAGCCTGTACACCTTGCGCTGCTTGAACTCCTGAGTCTTCCCGGCGTTCCAGTTCTGCACCGGTCTGTAGTAGCCGGTGATGCGGGAATAGACTTCCGCGGGCTTGTGGCAGTGAGGGCATTCAAAGTGCTCTCCGGCCAGGTAGCCGTGCTCCCTGCACACGGAGTACGTGGGCGACAGGGTATAATACGGCAGTTTGTAGTTTTCTGCTATCTTTCTCACCAACCTCGCGGCGGATTCCCAGTCGGGCAGCTTCTCGCCAAGGAACGCGTGGAACACAGTCCCGGAGGTATAGAGTGTCTGCAGCTCATCCTGAATGTCCAGTGCCTCAAATATATCCTGGGTGTAACCCACCGGCAGATGGGAACTGTTGGTATAATAGGGTGTATCGTCCTTTTCCGATGCGGTGATTATATCGGGGTAGCGTTCCCTGTCGTGCTTGGCCAGCCTGTACGCCGTTGACTCGGCGGGCGTGGCTTCTAAATTGAACAGCTCCCCGGAGTACTTTTCCTGATAGTCGGACAGGCGGTCCCTCATGTGGGTGAGGACCTGTTTTGTAAACTCCTGGGCTTCGGGTTGGGTGAGATCCACGCCTATCCACGAGGCGTTCAGGCAGGCTTCGTTCATGCCAACAAGGCCGATGGTCGAAAAGTGGTTCTCCAGAGTGCCCAAGTACCTCTTGGTGTAAGGGTAGAGACCGGCATCCAGCAGTTTGGTGATGACTTCCCTCTTGGTGTGAAGGGACCTGGCTGATAGATCCATCAGCCTGTCGAGGCGGCTGTAAAACTCTTCCTCGCTCTTGGACAGATAAGCTATGCGCGGCATGTTTATGGTCACGACGCCAATGGAGCCGGTGCTCTCTCCGGAGCCGAAAAATCCTCCGGATTTTTTGCGCAGTTCCCTCAGGTCGAGCCGCAGCCTGCAGCACATGGAGCGGATGTCAGAGGGCTCCATGTCGGAGTTGATGTAGTTGGAGAAATATGGAGTGCCGTACTTGGCTGTCATCTCAAACAACAGGCGGTTGTTCTCCGTGGCGGACCAGTCGAAATCCTTGGTGATGGAATATGTGGGGATCGGGTACTGGAATCCCCTGCCGTTGGCATCTCCCTCCAGCATGAGCTCGATGAATGCCTTATTCACCATGTCCATCTCGCGCTTGCAGTCCTTGTAGCAGAAGTCCATCTCCCTGCCTCCCACAATGCAGGGCAGCTCTGCCAGATCGTCCGGTACAGTCCAGTCCAGAGTGATGTTGCTGAAGGGGGCCTGGGTGCCCCAGCGTGACGGGGTATTCACGCCGAAAATAAAGGACTGTATGGCCTGCTTTACCTCTTTATAGCTGAGGTCGTCCACTTTTACGAAGGGGGCCAGATAGGTATCGAAAGAGGAAAAGGCCTGAGCCCCCGCCCACTCGTTCTGCATGATGCCCAGGAAATTCACCATCTGGTTGCAAAGGGTAATGAGATGCCCTGCTGGCTTGGAGGTTATCTTGCCCTCTATACCGCCGAGACCTTCCTGGATGAGCTGCTTGAGGCTCCATCCTGCGCAGTAGCCGGTGAGCATTGACAGATCGTGCAGATGGATGTCCGCATTCCTGTGAGCCTGGGCGATCTCTGTGTCGTATACCTCGCTGAGCCAGTAGTTTGCGGTTATTGCGCCGGAGTTTGAGAGGATCAGTCCTCCCACGGAATACGTGACGGTGGAATTCTCCTTGACCCTCCAGTCGTTGATCTTGAGGTAGTTGTCAACGGTTTTCTTGTAATCCAGGACCGTCTCGCCCACGTTGCGCAGTTTCTCGTGCTGCTTTCTGTAGAGGATATACGCTTTGGCCACGTGCTCGTAACCGCCTCTGGACAGTACGGACTCCACACTGTCCTGTATGTCCTCTATGTGTATCAGTTCGTCCCTGACCTTGGGCTGGAAGTCGGCGGTGACCATAACTGCCAGCAGATTGATGAGACTGGGGTTATAGTTCGTTGCGGTGGCGTCAAAGGCCTTCTGTATTGCGACGGCGATCTTTTCGATATCGAAGTCAACTACGCGCCCGTCTCTTTTAACGGTTCTGTACATTGCGCACCTCTTTATAATGATTATTGAGTATTGACGTATTTTCCTGTTTACATAACAGCGTACCGCAGGAGCCTCCCGCGGCGGCTTTTAAGAGAATACCACACCTTGTACCAGGAGTCAAGAGCAAAAACGCGAAGCACACAATATATTGTGTTTCTTACGTGAGTACCAAAATCCGTATTCCAGTACTTACCGCCACATGTGGGTACGCCTTTCTCAGAGCCCCCGCAGCTGCGCCGCCGGAACGTATTTCCTCACCGTCTCAAGCAGTGAGCGCATCTCTTCCTCGTCGAAGGCCTCCAGTCCGGGCTCAATGGTACTCCCCGAATCTCTGAACTGCTGCAGAAAATACGCTTTCGCCCCACTGAGGCGTCTTGCCAGGTCCTCCACACCCCTGGGAGTGTGAAGTCCTTTCACCAAGGTGGTACGAAACTCGTACTCTGTCCCCGAAGACATCAGGAAATCTATACTCTCCTCCACGGCGTCAAGATGGGGCACCGCCCCGCAAAGTGCCGGATACTCCTCCCGGGAAGCTTTGACATCCATGGCAAACCGGTCCACCAGCCCGGCCTCCGCCATGCGTTTTATGACTTCAGGCCTTGTACCGTTGGTATCAAGCTTCACCAGATACCCCAAGGAATGTATCCTCGCGGCAAACTCCTCCAGGTCCGGCCTGAGCGTAGGCTCTCCCCCGGTTATGCACACGCCCTCCAGCACCCCCCGACGCTTTTCAAGATAAGCGAAGAATTCCCCCTGAGGTATGAGATCCACGCTGTCACCACCCACCACCAAGGCCGCGTTGTGGCAGAATGGGCAACGGTAATTGCACCCAGCCAGAAATACTGTACATGCAGTCCTGCCAGGGTAATCCAGCAGAGTGAGCTTCTGAAGTCCGTTTATCTCCATAGAGTCGCACCTTATTTTCGGAGGACATGCCTCCATATTATTTAACTATAATTATTATACTATATATATAGTGTTCATGCAATACCGATATCCATATATTGTGTGTTTTAAAAAACCTACGCCGGGCTGCTGCCCGGCGTGGGAAGGCATTCTTATCCTAAGGAGTCAAGATTCCGCATCATGACCGGGGACCATCCCGTCGGAGCTCTCACACATGGGTTCAGCATCTTTCGACATGACCACCAGCCGATATGATACGGCACCCTCCACGACGGCGTACGTAAGCTGATTTTCCCCATCCGTCAGAGCGCGGCGGTCGAATCCGATGAGCTTCCCGGTTTCTGAAAACTGGCACAGCCAGGCCGAGGCATCATCCTCCCCGCACCTGACCGTCACGCTCACAGCCAGATCGGAATCCTGATCTTCTATCGTCTCCATATCTTTTACCGCAGCTGTGGGCAGGCCGGTGCCGTCGTACTCCCAGTGCGCAGTGATCTCCCCGTCGTCTTCGTTTACACTCTTTATGACGCTGCTGCTCGAAGGATTTTTCGCGTTCCACTCGTCCCACTGATCTCGTGTGCCGGGATAATATACATCCGTCAAGCCATCGCAGTCCTCGAAAGCGTCCCCGTCCACCTGACTGATGCTCAGCGGGAGTACAACAGCCTCCAGACATGACGCGCTCCTGAAAGCCCGGAAGGTTATGGAACCGACTCCCTCGGGCACTGCGTACGACGGTGACGCTTTCCCGGCAGGGTAGCACAGCAGCTCCGTACCGTCCTTTGTGAACAGTACCCCGTCTTCATCTGTGTAATTCTTGTTTCCCGGGTCCACCTCTATTCTTTTGAGGGCAGTGCATCGGTTAAACGGTACCCCGTTTATCTCTGTCACCCCTGCGGGGATGCTCACACGCTCCAGCTGGAAACAGCGGTTGAACAGGGCATGCTCCAGAGACTGAAGGCCCTCCGGCAGCTCCACCTCGTAGAACCCGCATCCCTCGAAGGCATAAGAACCTATACTCCTGATGGTCTGAGGCAGTTTGATCTCTTCCAGTCCTGCGGCGTCGCAGAAGGAAACTCCGGCTATTTCAGTGACGGTATCCGGCACCGTATAGCTCTCGCCGCTTCTCTGGGCAGGGTAGTATATGAGCTTTGTCATGTCCCTGGTGTAAAGCACATCATCCACAGTGGTATACACCGGGTTCCCCTCGGATACCGTTATGGACTGCATGTAGGCGCAGCAGTTGAAAGCGTCCTCCTGTATTTCGGTGACACTGTCCGGAATGCTTATCTCCTTGAGTGACACGCACAGGCGAAAGGCGTAGGCGCTTATCTTCTCCACGGTACTGCCAAGCTCCACGCTCTCCAGATTCCTGCACTCCCGAAAAGCGGAGCTGCCTATGTTTGTGACCCCGTCCTCGATAACCACTTTCTTTATAAGGTTCCGGCCTTTGAACCAGGCAGGGTCGCCGCTGAAGTCGTAGTCGGTCATTTTTACACCGTCTCCAGGTGAGATAGTCAGTGTTCCTGTAGACAGTTCAAAGGAGAAAGCGAGTTCTCCGTCTGTGCCGCTCCCGGGATCAATATTGCCGCCGGTGCTGCCCCCTCCGGTGGAACCTGTGCCCGTTGAGCCGTCTGCGTAGTGCCGAATTGCCCTGGTGAGCCAATTGGTAGGCGTGATGAAGATACCGGTGCCGGGGTTGTAGACACTTGTCATTGCAGTGATGGCTATACCGCTCCAGTCCCCCGGAAGACCGGCATAGTAGATGTCCGTTAGAGCCGAGCAGTAGAGAAAGCCGTCCGCTGCTATCCTCCTCATGGTCAGTGGGATGGTGACGCTGCTCATTTTTGTCATACCACAGAAGCAGTTGGTGGGAATATTCACCACCCCCTCCTCTATAATAACTGTCTCTATCTGGTTCCTGTACTCGAACCACGGGGATGTGACAATATAACTGTTTCCGAACGTCACCCTGACAAAAGTGGGGATCTCTCCCGCCGAGTCCTCACCACGCTTCGAAATTGTAAGAGTGGATCCGTCGATAACGCACATCATGGAGTAATCCTCCCCAAAGGCGAACGACTCCGATGCCCTGGCCGGCGCCGGGATCAGCGCTGCCAGAATCAACAGTACAAAAAGCGCGCCCAATATCCTCTTTGTCATGTCATGAGCCTCCTTTGTCGCTATAACAAAGCGCGTGCCGCCTTCCGGGCGGCCGACCGTTTTCGTCCTACTGCTGAGATAGTACACTCAATTGCGCCGGATTGCAATGCTTTGCCCCGGCAAAGCGCAGGCATATTCCCACACCTGCATCTTGCCTCGGTCTGTATTACCAAACGGAAACCGATAGAGTTTGACAATCCGCTGACGATCTTATATAATATAATTGAAATTATGCCTATCTGTATCTTTGATATCTAAGAATACCAACACTGTACAGAAAAGACCGGAGAATTTGATTGGAGGAACTATCTATGGCTATCCCGTTCAACGAAAAAGAGCTGGAAGTGGTACGCGTCCAACACGACTACAGAGGCGACACTCCCATATACAGTTTTCCCGTAAAGATGCGCGAAGCGCTTTTGGCCACCATGCTTGACCGCAAACCCATCTGGCAGCTCACCGGCATTGAGACCAGGATGTTCATGCCCAGCATACACCCTGACAACGTGGCCCGCGCCCTTGTCATTGAAAACAAGCCCTTCGACGCGCTCACCATGGGCGGCGGCAAGGACATGTTCGGCATCCAGTGGGACTACATCCCCGTGGCCAACGGTTCCATGGAGCGCCCCGGCACTGAGCTTTTTGACGATGTCAACGAGTGGCAGGACAAAGTTGTATTCCCCGACGTGGACTCCTGGGATTGGGAAGGCAGCGCCGAGATGAATAAAGACTTCTTCAATGACGACCAGGCTTTCCAGGCATGGTTCCAGACAGGCTGGTTTGAGAGGCTCATTTCCTTCATGGGATTCGAGGACGCTGCCGTGGCCCTCATGGACGAGGACCAGCAGGATGCCGTCAGGGAACTTCTGGACAAAGTCTCCGACACTTATATTGATATCATCGACCATTACGTCAAGTATTTCCCGAATGTATACAGCTTCTATATGCACGACGACTGGGGTTCCCAGAAAGAGACGTTCTTCAACCCCGACCTGGTGGAAGAGACCATAGTTCCCGCCATGAAGAAGGTAACCGACCACATCCACTCTCTGGGCAGAGTTGCTGAGCTCCACTCCTGCGGCCAGATCATGCGCCAGGTCCCCAATATGATAAAGGCCGGATGGGACACCTGGAGCGGGCAGCCCATGAACGACTCCCACGCACTGTACGAGCAGTACGGGGATAAGATAGTCCTTGGCGTCGCCGCCCCTGAAGTGGACGTTTCAGACCCGGAGTCCAAGCAAAGGGAACTGGCCCATGAGTTTGTCGAGAAGTTCTGCAACCCCGGAAAACCCTGCGTGATGACTTTCCCCATGGCAGAGCAGATGCCCAACGCTTTCCGCGAGGAGATATATGTCCGTTCCCGCAAGAAATACGCCGAGATCTGAACGTCTCAGTCGTAGGACAGAATTACAATATGAGACATTTTTTCAGGAGATACCGCCACTGGTGGTATCTCCTGTATCTTCCCGTATTCATAGGCTTGTTCATTGCGGCGGAACACCTGGTCACCGACGACTACACCGTCATCCACGCCTCGCTGGATGATCGTATTCCCTTCTTGGAGATCTTCGTTGTCCCGTACTGCCTGTGGTATCCCTTCATGGCTGCTGCGGCGGCTTATCTGTTCTTTTTTGAATCCGCCCCCTTCAAACGGTACGTGACGTACCTGGCCATATGCTTCACTTTCTCCCTGGCGTTCTGTATGCTCTGGCCCAACGGTCAGGACCTCAGGCCGGAGACGATGCCAAGGGACAACGTCTTCACGCGGATCGTGGAAGGTCTTTATCGCGCGGATACCAACACCAACGTGCTGCCCAGCATTCACGTCTGCGGCAGCATAGGCGTGGTTCTTGCAGTGTTCGACTCCCGCACTCTGCGTGACATGCGGTGGCCCCAGCCTGCAAGCGTTGTTCTGGCCGTCCTCATAATACTCTCCACCATGTTTATAAAACAGCATTCCGTGTGGGATGTGGCGGCAGGTTTTGCCCTCAGCGCGGCGGTGTGGCCGATAGTTTACGTGTGGATCAAACGCCGCATGGATCGAGCCGATCATTGACTATCACAGCAGTTTTTATAATAAGAGTACCGGCGCCGCACTCTATCATGTGAACGGCGCCGGTGCTCTTTTTCAATAAGTTAACATAACATTCTAATCTTGTATGTCGGTTCGCATATTTGATACTTATTGATTTTTTTCGATATGTATGTTATCATGACTATGTATTAAACTCACAGGGGGCGGTGAGCGTCTGACATGAACAGCGAATATCTGCGAGTTTTCAAAGCCTTTTCCGACGAGAAGCGCCTGAAAGTGCTGCAGTTGCTTACGCAGGGAGAGAAGTGTGCCTGTATTCTGTTGGAGGAGCTGGACATCTCACAGCCCACTCTCTCATATCACATGAAGATACTATGCAGCTCAGGCATAGTCAGAGAACGGCCTGTGGGGCCGTGGAAGTACTACTCCATTGATCCCGAGGGCTGTGCCTACGCGCAGAGGCTGCTTCAGTCCCTCAGCTTCGGCGGCGAGAGTGTGGAGATACGCATCATAAAACTGTTGTGGCGTATCTGCTCCATGACCGTAGGAAAAACCGCGAGCAGCGATATATCCGTTCTCTCCGAGTGCCGCTGCAGCCACTGTAATGCATAACAGAGCTGGAATACCGATTTAGGTAATCAGGGAGTATAAAATGAAAAAATTCACCGTATTCAGCGGATTCCTCGGTTCCGGGAAGACAACGGCCATGATGGCTCTGACACAGTATTATACCGAGCATTTTGCAAAAGCGGCCATGATCTCCAACGATCTGGGACACGGGGTCAACCTGGCGGATAACCGATTTGCCCAGCTCAGCGGCTGCAATGCCTCGGAGATGACCGAAGAGTGCATATGCTATCAGAATGAGGCTCTGGCCGAGCGGCTCAACTCTTACTATGACAGCGGCTGCGAGCTGATCATGTCCGATATCCCAGGCTTCGGTGTCGGAGCGCTGGAGCACGTGTACCACGGGCTCACGGCAAAGTTTCCAGGACAATTTGAGTTGGCCCCCTTCACGGTCATGACGGAGCCCCGTATCGTAGAGCTGCTCCGCGGAGGTACAGCCGGTGACCTTGAGTACATTTACGACACCCAGCTTGAGGAAGCCGACCTGATAGTGCTGAACAAGTGCGATCTCATCAGCGATGGTAAAAAGGCAGAGTACGCCGCGTGGCTATCAGAGCATTACCTCCATGCGCGGATCATCTGCATAAGCGCCCTCAGGGGCGAGGGTATGGAAGAACTGTCCCTCGCTCTCAAAAACGGGAAGGCGTCCATGCGCCGCCCGGATATCGGTTATGGCGGCAATGCCTTCATGAACGCCATGGGACAGATGAGCGAATACTATCTCCAGTATCATGCCACAGTATGCTGCAACGATTTTGACGGTACTGCATATCTCAGGTCCATCGCTGAAAAGGTCAGGGATGACGCCCGGGACGCGGGACGCGAAGTACCCCACCTCAAGCTGCTCGCCTGGGAGCCGGAGGGCGACTTTGGAAAAGTAGACCTGATCGGGACGGACAGAGACATTGAGGTGAACCACGACTTTGCCAGACCATGCACACAGATAGCCGTGGTCATCAACGCCAGTGCGGTGTGCCCCGCCGAGGAACTCGACAGCATTTTAACGCAGGCCGTCAAGGGCATTTCAAACGAGTACCAGTTGGAGCTGATAGTATACAAAACCGAATGTTTCGGGATGGGCGGCTGAAGTCATGAACCATATCAGGAGTACCAGATCTGTCTGTCCGGTATGCTTTAAGAACCTTCCGGCAGAGTTGATCACTGATTCTGTCGGTGCCGTATGGTTGGAGAAGAGCTGTCCGGAACACGGTTTTTTCTCTGTTCCCATATGGCAGGGCACCCTGGACTTTGAACAGTGGTGTCTTGGAACCGACCCCCTTCCCGAGGCATGCGGCCTTGAGTGCCCGACAAACTGCGGCATATGCGCAGAACATGAGACCGGTACATGCTGCACACTGCTTGAGGTCACCCGCCGGTGCAATCTGCGCTGCCGGTACTGCTTCGCGGACGGTGGACAAAACACTAAGGATCCTCCCGCCGAGGAGCTGAGAGCCGCCATTCGGGACATCGCCGCCCGATGCGAGGGACCACTGCTGCAGTTCTCCGGTGGTGAGCCCACGCTGCGGGACGATCTCCCGGATCTGGTACGCTATGCCCGGGAGGCCGGGTGCAGCTATACACAGATCAACACCAACGGGATACGCCTGGCAGAAGACCCGGAATACGTCAAAAAACTGGCTGACGCCGGGCTGGACATAGTCTTCCTGCAGTTCGACGGCACCGTCGACGGAATATACGAGGTCCTACGCGGCGCCCCGCTGCTCGAAACCAAACTGAGGGCTGTCCGCCTCTGCTCTGAGGCTCACATCGGTGTAACGCTGGTACCCACGGTTGTAAAAGGCGTCAATGACGGTGACCTTGGCACTTTGGTGAAACTGGCCGCATCACTGGCCCCCGGCGTCAGAGGCGTCCATTTCCAACCGGTATCATATTTTGGGCGTTATCCCACGTCGCCTGCGTCGGAGGACAGATATACACTGGACAGGCTCATGACGGACATAAGCGACCAGACGGGTATCCCACCCGAGAGCTTTCTGCCGTCCCGCTGCGATCATCCCCTGTGCGGATTCCATTCCAGGTTTCTCGTAATGCCGGACGGTTCCCTGCGCCCTCTCACCTCCGTTACACACACCGCCCGTACGAGGGGAAGCGTCCGGGACAACAGGGAGTACGTGGCCAGGCACTGGAGCAGTCCGTCCCCGGGGCCTCATCTTACAAAAGATCTGTCGGATGATATGGATTTCGATACTTTCCTGTATATGCTGCGGCATGGCAGTCTCACCCTTTCAGCCATGGCCTTTCAGGACGCCATGAACCTGAACGTCGAGCGTCTGCGAAGATGCAGTCTTCACGTGTACGATGCCGGGAAGATAATGCCCTTCTGCTCAAAATATCTCTCCCCCTATAACCTTTAATGCTCTCTCCTCAGAGCGTCGCCTGAATGACATATAAAGAAAACTTGAAGGAGGCCGCCGGCATCGCCGTCGGCCTCCTATGTTATTGCGTCTATTTACCCTTGCTCCGTTCGCCGGAAGGGACCTACTCTTCAGTCCCCGTGGCATTGTCTGCAGGCACCTGTCCCCCGCTCTTTCACCGGTACCCAGCTCTCGGTGTGGTAATACGTTTCATTTTGCCGGCCGCTCACTCTGCAGCAGGACCTGGTTCAATGGCAGTCTTCGATATCCCGTGTACCGGCAGTTGGTTTGTTATAGCTGCCATAGTATTTATCGATCCCACCATACCCCATGATCAGTTTGTTCTCCCCGGTTCTCTTAATAAAATTTGCGAGCCGCTTCCTGAATTCCTCAGGTCGGTCCCTCGCCGAGTCGATATACGCTGTGCGTATCCTCTTGTATGGTTCCGGGAACGCCTCGAAGTTCTTCCATACGTCTCCGTCCTTCCGGATCTCATCCAGAATATCTTCCGGGAACACGAAAGGTGCGGTTATCAGGTTTTCTACAGATGGTCTTATCTTCGGATGGATCGCCCCCTTTTCGTCCATACGTATCAGACGTTCTATGTTTGGGCGCGAATAGGCGCTGCCTTTTCTTCGTGGGGTGAAGCGCCGCAGCTGGTGGGTATTGTCCAGGGTCCCGGCCCGGCCGTCGATCCATCCGAAGCATAGCGCTTCCTCCACTGCGTCGTTGTATGACAAACCTTTCTCTCCGGAGCTTTTTGCAGGGAATACGAACCATATCTCTTTTTCTGTCTCGAAGTGCCCGAACAGCCACTCTCTCCACTGCTGCCGGTCTTCGCAGTGGAATATCTTTTTACCGTCTCTAAGATCCGTACCTGATACCGGCTTTGTGTCATTTAGCATAATTATTGTCCTCCATGTTCCCTGCTTCCTGCCTTGTCTTTTGAGATCCCCCCGCCTCGGCAAAGAGAGAAACCCGCTCTCGTGAACATCCATATGGCGCCGCCCGTTAGTTTGTAAATTATTAAATACTTGCATTGCAGCCGATTGTCCTGGCCTTTTTGCAACTGTCCTGTACAGCGCAGCCATATATTCACGGTCTTTCGGGTGCGCCGCCCGGCCGCGCTCCGGCTCTGACGGTTCTTAAGATACACTGGAGTTGCCGGGCTGTCCGGGCGTCCGCGAAGACTCCGGGGCATAAAAAGACCCATATACGCCCCCGTTCGGGTGTGCGGATATGGGTCAGATTATGATCACTCCAGTGTTGCCAGGAACTCCTCCAACCTGTCGAGGCCCTTCTTGATCTTCTCCATGGAGGCGGCGTACGACCAACGGACGTATCCTGGAGCGCCGAAACTCTCCCCGCTCACCACGGCTACGAGGCCCTTCTTTAGCAGCTCCTCGCAGAAATCCGCAGACGTGGCCAGCACTTTACCGCCGCACTTTTTCCCCAGCACGCCGGTGACGTTGATGAACACGTAAAACGCGCCCTCGGGTTCATGGCAGTTCAAACCTTCTATAGCGGCTATGCGTTTCAGGATGTACTCCCTCCTGGCAGCAAACATACTCTTCATAGCGGCCACGGAATCCTGAGGTCCCTCCAAGGCCTCAGCGGCGGCAGCCTGAGCGATGTTGCTGGCGTTGCCTATAGAGTGGCTCATATAGCGGGATATCACCTTTGCCACTTCCGCATTGGCGGCTATATAGCCTATCCTCCAGCCTGTCATGGCGTAGGCCTTGGAAACGCCGTTCACCAGCAGGGTGCGTTTTTTGATCTCCTCCCCCAAGGATACCATGCTGCAGAACTCTGCATCGCCGTACACCAGGCAGGAATATATTTCGTCGGATATGACGTAAAGGTCGTGCCTTACACAGATATCCGCTATCTTCTCCAGTTCGGGGCGGGTATACATCATCCCCGTAGGGTTGCAGGGATTGTTCAGGATAAGGCATTTGGTCTTGTCAGTGATCGCCGCCTCCAGTTTTTCCGGGGAAACGCGCCAGCCCTCCTCCTGGGTGGAGCCTACCACCACAGGTACGCCGTGGCACATGCGTATCTGTTCGTAGTAAGAAACCCAGTAGGGTCCGGGCAGCAGCACTTCGTCGCCGGGATCCAGCAGGGCGGACATTGCCAAGTACAGGCAGTGTTTTGCTCCGGAGGAGATTATTATCTGTGATGGCTCATAGTCAGCTCCGATATCCTCTTTGAGCCTCCTGCACACGGCGGTCCTGAGTCTCATAGTACCGGCAGCTGGAGTATAGTGGGTCTCGTTGTTAATTACCGCCTCGATGGCCGCCAGCTTGATGTTGTCGGGCGTGTTGAAATCCGGCTCCCCAGCCCCGAAACCCGCCACGTCTATTCCCTGTGCGGTCATGCTCTTTGCAAGGTTATCCACCGCCAGCGTGGCGGAGGGACTAATTTCGGACGCTATCTTCCCCAAAGGCTTCATAAATTCGCTCCTAACTGTGTGGTTATTACTGTATGAATGATTCCCGAGGATCGGCGGCGGTCATTCGTCGTCGGTCTTCTTTCTTATCCTTATGATACGCGAGATGATGGGGCTGAGTACCACGTTGAAAAGCAGCTCGAACAGGAAGTTGGCCCCTATCATGCCGAAGATGATATACTTGCCCGCGCTCTCAAAGCCTATGGCCTGGGCCCAGCCGTTGATGGTATCCATGAAGAAGAGCTGGCAGCCCAGGAAGAACACGCCTGTGTTCACTACGGGGCACACCACTGCGGCGGCGACAACAGCCATCCACGGCTTGACCTTTTTCACCAGCGCGCGGTAGACGAGGCCTGCCAGATAGCCCGCCAGGCCTCCCTTTAACAATACGGTCACGATGGTCCCCAGAGGGTTTACCACCATGAACGGCGAGGCGTCGCCCGACAGGAGCACCACCAGGCCAAACACGAAACCAAGCCATGCCCCCGCCAGCGGTCCGTAGAGTGCGGCTCCCACGACTATAGGCACCAGCACCAGGGACACGGAGAAAGTCCCGAATTTGATAAAGCTTCCCACCAGCTGCAGTACGACCACTATGGCCGTAAACAGCGCAAGCCCGGTTATCTTCCTTACAGACATCCCGCGGCCCGTTTCCTTTGTCGATCTGTTCATTTTCCTCCTGCTGGCGCTCCCGTTCACCCGCCCTGAGGCGATACTGACGTGGATGCACCGCATATATCACCGCCTGACAGCGGCGATAACCCCTGTGAGTGAAATGCAGTCGCGTACTGAACCGACTGCATACTGTCTTGAGCCCCGGGAGACATGCCATCAGGCATAAAGTCCTTGCAAGTCAAGGCTTATACTCCCCAAGGCTCGTTTATATTATCATAATAACTCTTATCGATAAACAGAAAAAATGCACAATCTTTTAGCAGTTTTTGCAAAATATTTGGTATAGTCCCTCCATCAGCAGGTCCTTGTCAAAAACCATTTCCGTACGGCACTTCTCCAGAACACATTCTATGCGCTGACCGGTGGCTATCACGCGTACTGTTCCGCCCAACTGTTCTTTCATGGCGTCCGCCACGGCGTCTACCATACCCGCAGTACCATATACCACGCCGGATCGCATGGCGTCGGCGGTATTGCTGGATATGGGCTTTTTGACGCTTCCAAGGGATATATGTGGCAGCTGTGCCGCGCTGCCGGAAAGTGCGGTGAGAGATATCCCGACTCCCGGGCATATTGCCCCGCCCAGGAACGCCGAAGATGCGTCCACGGCGGAAAAAGTTACCGCCGTGCCAAAATCCACTATAATAAGAGGGGGTGCGTACCTTGAAAGGGCACCTACCGCCATAGCTATCAGGTCCTCTCCCATCTCGGAATGGCTCTGGGCTCTGATGTTTAGTCCCGTCTTCACACCGGGACCCAACACCAGGGCCTTAACACCAAAAAGGAGTTCCACAGCTGCTTTAACGCTGTCTGTGGCGGGGGGGACCACACTGGAAATGATCGCTCCTTCCACTCTGCATCCCCAATGGCCGTACAGCTCAAAAACGCCCTTTATATCCAATGCGCATCCGTGGATCGAACTGTTCCTTCCGGAGTCCAGATATGCAGAGAACAGCAGCTCCCCCTCGTCGCCGAACAGGCCCAGTTCCGTCCCGGTATTCCCGATGTTCACTGCTAGAAGCAAATTGCTACTCCTCCTCTTCCTCTTCGGGCGGTACCCTGACCTGCAGACGCGTCACCCTGTGTCCGTCTATCCCGGTCACCGTTGCCGTTAGGCCCTTATATTCGAATGACTCCCCCACCTCGGGAAAACGTCCCAGTTCGTCAATAGCCCAGCCACCGGCCGTGGTAAATTCTCCTTCGAAATCGTCGGGATCCCTGCCGATCTCCTCGAAGAGCTCATATATGCTCATGTCCCCGTCGGCTTCGAACAATCCGTCCCCCAGATCCCTGAAGGACTCCACTATCTCATCTGTCTCGTCCCAGATCTCCCCGACCAACTGCTCCAACACGTCCTCCATGGTGAGCAGGCCGAGGGTACCTCCATATTCGTCGTTCACCACAGCTATGTGGAGTCTGTGCTTTTTAAGCTGTGCCAACACTGCAGGGAGTTTCATCGTCCTATGAACGAAACACGGCTCCATAAGTATCGACCGTATATCGCAACGACCGTCAAAAGCCAGCTTTCTGTACAGGTGCTTTAGATACAGTATTCCGATAATATTGTCCACACTGTTCTCGTATACCGGCAGGCGGGAGAATTCCGCCGCCTGGGCAGTGCTGAGTATGTCTTCCAGGCTGTCCTCCACGTCCACGGCCACCATATCCACCCTGGGTATAAGGATCTCCTGCGCAGTGATCTCCTCAAATTCCAGTGCGGAGATGAGCAGATCACTGCGGTCCTCGTCTATGAGCCCCTCGTCCTCCACCGTCTCTATGATCGTCATGAGTTCCTCTTCGGTCACGGTAGGGCCTTCTTCGGCCTTCCAGAGGCCGGAGATCCTGTCGGTGACGAGGGTAATTATATATACGACGGGCCATGTCAGCGTCATCACAGCCCGCATTGGCACGGCTGCCGCGACGGAGAACCTGTCGCATGCCTGTTTTGCGGCTATCTTCGGAACTATCTCCCCAAATACCAACACCACCAGGGTAAGTATAAGTGTTGCCCATAGCGAAGCCCTCGGCACAGCAATACCAAGAGCTATGAGTGTTGCCAGTGAAGACGCGGATATGTTGACAAGGTTATTTCCTATGAGAATTGCGGAAAGAGCCTTCTCATAGTTTTCACAGATGTACAGAGCATTCCGTACTGACGTTCCGCCTCCCTGGGCGCGTTTTTTCAGACGTACGCGGTTGGCGGACGCGAAAGCCGTTTCTGAGCCCGAAAAAAAAGCGGAAAGCAGTACGAGTATGACTATTGCCGCGTACCGCCATCGGTCTGTATCCATTTGGGAACATCAACTCCTAATCGTTTTCCTGTTTCCCGGCCTCACAGGTCGGCGTCTTCCCCCTCTTCCCGAGGGCGTATATCCTCCAAAACCAGGGAATCTATTCTGAAACCGCTGGCCGTCCTGACTTCCACCCTCACACCGCAGCTGTCAAAGCTGTCTCCTGCATTAGGCATGGCATCAAAGTGTTCCAGGGCCCATGCTCGCATAGCGGTGTGTTCCGGCAGTTCAGGATCATCTACTCCCAGCAATTCCATGGCATCTCGTACGTCCATATCTCCGGAAACAAGATATTTTCTTGGGCCTAGGGGCTTGCTCTCCTCCTCGACCTCGTCCTCCTCGTCCCAGATCTCACCCACCAGCTCTTCGAGTATATCCTCCACGGTTACTATACCCATGACTCCTCCATACTCGTCCGTGACTATTGCCATGTGGTGGCGGTGGCTGCGCATCTGTCCCAGAAGTTCGTCTATTTTCACAGTACCGGGCACGAACAGCGGTTTATCCATAGCCGCCCTTATGGATGGCCGGGAATGGGCGTCCGCCCATTCCCTCAGATAGCCTGTGACCCTCAGCACCCCGATAACGTTATCCACAGTGCCCTCGTACACCGGCAAACGTGAATGCTTATCCGTACGCAGCAGTTCGATGAGTTCGTCATCGGGAATGTCCACATCTATCATTACAGTGTCCACCCTGGGGGTGAGTACGCTGCGCACCGACACTCTGTCAAACTCCACCGCGGAGCGTATCAGTTCGCTGCCGGACTCGCTGAGACCTCCCTCGTCGTTGATGGTCTCTATCATCTCATACAGTTCGTCCTCGGTTACCTCCGGCTCTGCTCTGACGCCTATAAGCTTCTTTACCAGTGTGCCCAGTGCGGCGAAAGCCGCCGAGAGGGGCGTAAATATGCGCATGAGGAACCGCAGTGAACCGGAAAATGCCATTGCCAGCGCTTCACTGTGAGCAACAGCTATGCTCTTGGGCAGCATCTCCGCCGCGAAAAATACGACGACGGTTATGACCGCCGTAGACCACACCACGGCGCTCTGCCCCCACAGCCTGTTGGCGATGATAGTAGCCAGGGACGCGCAGGTGAGATGTATCACGTTGGTGCATATCAGCACCGTTATAAGCGCCCTGTCAAAATCTCCTATTATTGACAAGGCGCGTTTCGCACGCCTGCTGCCGCCGTCGGCCAGATTCTTGAGTCTTATTTTGTTTGCCCTGGAATAGGCGGTCTCCGCCGCCGCAAAATATGCCCCGCACAGTATCAGCGCCGCCAGCGCCACCGTCTGGAGCATACTGTCACTTGCCATCAGGCTGTCAGCTCCCGAAAATCATGTGGGCGATCAGGTATGCCGCCCCAAGTCATAACATACAGAAGTAGTTAATGTTATTAAATTGATATTATATATTACTCTTAAAATAAATGCAACTATTTATCAGGCATGCATTTCATCCCTGAACTGCCCCTGTCCTTGCCCAAAAAAGAGCCCCCAGTTCATCACTGAGAGCTCTTTCGTTTCCCGGCAGACTGTTTACGCCTGATCAGGGTTGAGTATCTTCTCCATAGCGGGGTTGTGTGGGTACGCGCGGTTGATCTGGTTCCAAAGCCTCACCTTGTGGTATCCCAGGTTGATCACTTCAAAAAACTTGTCTATGTTCTGCAGCGGGGTATGGGCCGGGATATCACAGCCTGATGAGATCATAAAGTTCTCATGGACCAGGCACTTGCGAAGGAGGTTCTGGGTATCCTGTGCCATCTTGTCGGTACTGTCACACATAAAGACCGCGGAGGGGCTGATATTGCCCATGACTATGACGTCTTTCGGCAGTATCTGGAGCAACTGCCACATATCGGCGTTCTCCCCGAAATGGAACATCCTTGCCCCGGTGCTTATCACTGCGTCAGCTTTCTTCTCGATGGCATTGGAGCAGTTATGGTATACGAACACGAAATCGCGGTCCTGAAGTTCGTCAATTATGCGGCGCACGTAATTTGAGGAGAACTCCTGCATGGCGTTTACAGACATTAGACCCGCCAGGGGCTCCGCCATGATTACACCGTTGGCGCCGAGGTCTTTCATTGCTTTGATATACTTAAGAAGGAACTGTGTACATTTCTCCAGTACGGTGTGGACCAATTCCGGTTCCTCATAAGTCAATATAAGGGCCTCGTTCACGTCCATTAGACGTCCTGCCATGGAGAACGGCCCGGTGCAGTTTGCGAAGACCGGCCTGTCGTTCACCAGGGTGAGAGTCTTGCCCAGTGCCCTGAGCACCTTGCCCGTACGCCCCGCGCCCACTTCAGGTATTTGCAGGGCATTGGCTTCTTCTTCATCGGATACTATCTGACCCGTTATTGTGGGGATCTCGTTGGTATGATATGTACAGGCCGCTCCGAAAGCTTCGGCTTCTATGGACAGATCCATATATGTGGTGGCGAATGGCATGTTGTACCTATCCGCCATCAGGCGCACTCCCAGTGCCATCTCGCTGGAAGAATTCACGAGCCTATCCACGGTTATGAACAGTTGCTGTACTGCCGGGTAGGATAAGAGCGGCATAGCTTTTTTGTCCTGTGTCGCGATCTGCTCGCGCACCCAAAGATCCATGTTCATAGTTGTCACCCTCCTGTATATATGGTTTGTATAAAAATGAGGTATAAACCAATTGCTGAAGTATATTATAATATGGAAATCCGGAAGCAACAACCCCTTTGATGATATTTTTAAAAAATTATTGCGTTCCGTGTGTGATCGTCCAGAGTTCTTTATGAAATACCCTGGCCTTGCCCGACGTGCCCGGCCTTCCGGCGACCGCCTACCCATCACAGAAGGCCCCTGCGGTACCCGCAGGGGCCTTCTGCTGTCATTCCTGTCCTTTACGATCCCACCGGTTGATCTCTGCCGCCCGGTGGTACATCATCACGTAACTGGCGTGGCGGCTGGCACTTACTTCTCCCCGTTCCATAGCTTCCAACACGGCGCAGCCCTTCTCCACAGTGTGAGAACAGCCCGTGTACCTGCACTTCAGGATGTGGGGCGCAAACTCAGGAAAGGCATGCTGCAGCCGCTCCTTAGCCACATACTCCATGCTCTCTATGTCGAAAGCAGAAAAGCCCGGCGTATCGGCAGCCAGAGCACCAGTGGGAAGCCTGTACAGTTGGGTGTGCCTTGTGGTGTGTCTGCCCCTGCCCAGTCTTTCGCTCACCTGTCCGGTAGTTATGGATAGATCCGGGTCTATGAGGTTTAGAATACTGGACTTTCCCACCCCGGAATTGCCGGTAAAGGCACATATGCCGTCCCCCAGCAGTTCCAGCAGTTCGTCTATTCCCTGTCCGGTCTCAGCGCTGGTATTTATCACCGGCATCATTGCCCGTGAGTATATGCTCCTGAGCTCTTCCCCGGGATCAAGGTCGGATTTGTTTATGCAGAGCACCGTCCTCACGCCCTTCAGGGCAGCCAGGACAGACACCTGATCTACTATGAACGTGTCCGCTACCGGGTTCACAGCGCTGACGATCACGACCAAAGTGTCCACGTTTGCCACAGGAGGTCTCCGGAACAGGTTTTTCCGCGGAGCCACCGAATCCAGCCTGCCTGTCCCGTCATTCAGGACGGTGACCTTTGCCTGATCCCCCACTACGGGAGACATACCTTCCCTTCTCAGCCTGCCCCGGCAGCGGCATATCAGCTCGCCCCGGGGTGTATCCACGTGGTAGAAGCCGCTGAGTACTTTTACCACCGTTCCCTCGGTACTATCCATCCAGTTCGAAATCTATCGTTTTGGTAGATGTGAGCACTCCGTCGCAGTAGACGCTTATCTTGCTTTTTCCGGTGCCCTTAATAACCAGTTCCACGGAGCCAAGGGACCTTTCATACGTGTCCGCTATAAGGCGGACGTCGTCCTGCCAGATCTCCAGATACACCGTGCCGTCCCCCGTGGGAAGTGCGACGGTTATCATCAGTTCCTTCTCCTTGGGTGGAGCCGGAGTGCTTTCCTCTTCGGGGGCTTCATCCGGCGCCGGGAACTGGTCAGGTTCCTTGGAGGGCTCCACCGACGGGGACGGTTTCTCCGGCGGCGGCCCCAGGCTGACGTACAGCGTTACACTGGCGGACTGCACCTCCACCTCGCTGCCGGGGGCGTAGTTCTGATACACTACAGTACCGGCCGCTTCCTCGCTTTCCACGCTCTTCACGGTGTCCACCGTCAAGCCGTGTGCTTCAAGCTCACTCTTCGCGGCGTCCAGTGGCTGGCCCACCACATTCGGCATAGCGGTGATGGTCACATCCTGTCCCTTGCTTATGATAACGGTTATATTAGCCCCACTGCGGAGCCTCTCACCGGCCTCAGGCTCAGTGGATATTACGCTGCCGTCCGCCACGTCGTCAGACAGCATATAGAAAGTCTCTATGGAGTAGAGTATCTTATTGTCCAGTGTGTTCTTGATTATCTGTTGAGCCTGTCTCCAGCTGTTACCCACCACTGAGGGCATACTCACTATTTTGGACCCCGCACTCACAGTCACCGAGATCGTGTTGCCTTTTTTGACCAGGGTCCCGTTGGCAGGTTCCTGTTTAAGGATGGTACCTTCCACGTAGACGTCGCTCTCCTCCGAGCTGCCCTCTATTATTTTGAAGTCTGAGTATTCGCTGTCGGTCAGGACGTCTGAGAGCGTCTTTCCTACCAGGTCCGGCACCGTTATCTCCGGTGACGTGGTGAACAGGTCCCGGAAGAAGAACGTCCAAAGGAAATACGTCAAGGCCAGTATAAAAACCAGTACCGCGGCTATGCCTGCCAAAACGGACACCCTGCCCGCTCTTTTGGAACGGTCCCTGACTTCCTCTTCTTCACGGCGCAGCCGTTTTTTGCGCTTTCTTTTTTCGATGAGCTCTCTCAGGGGGTCGTCCCCCGATTCAGATCCAGAGAGCCCCTCGGAATCCGCGTCCACGTCATAATTGAAGCTAATATCCGGGTCCTTCCTGAACTCCTCCAGGCTCTCCAGCATCTCCGTTGCGGAGGAATACCGCTTCTCCATGTCGCAGTTCATAGCCTTCAGGGTGATCTCCTCCAGCCCTTCGGGTATGGACGGATCTATCTCTCTGGGTCTTGGCGGTACGGTATTGATATGTTGCAGCGCTACAGCTACCGGAGAATCGCCGTCAAAGGGAAGCCTCCCTGTGAGCATCTCATACAGCACCACACCGGCCGAGTAGATATCGGTGCGACAGTCCAGTTTTCCCCCTTTTGCCTGTTCAGGCGAGATGTAATGTACGGATCCCAGAGCCTCCTGGGTGAGGGTGCTGGGGGCGTTGGTCAAGTGAGCTATGCCGAAGTCTGTCACTTTGACACTGCCGTCACGGAGCGTCATCACGTTGTGCGGTTTGATGTCCCTGTGGATTATCCCGCGGCTATGGGCGTGTTCCAAGGCCCGCATTATCTGTGTGATGAAGTGCAGCGCCTCACGCCATGAGAGGGCACCTTTCTTCTGCATGTACTCCTTGAGGGACATGCCGTCTATAAGCTCCATCACTATGTATTCTATCTGGGAAGACTTGCTTACGTCGTATACGGATACTATGTTGGGGTGTGACAGCATAGCTACGGCCTGGGATTCGGCGTGGAATCTCATTCTGAAGTCGTCGTCCTGCAGGTATTCGTCCTTCAGTATCTTAACTGCCACCAGCCTGTTAAGCCTGTGGCACCTTGCCTTATATACCATCGCCATGCCGCCGGTCCCGATTACCTCAAGTATCTCGTACCGGTTATCAAGCATTTTTCCTATGTATTTATCCATTTCAACCAAACCTCAACAAACGGTCTGTACTCCGTCTACCGGAGTGCTGAACAGTCGTCACCTCTGGAAAAGTACCACGGTGACGTTGTCCGGGGCTCCTCTGGCCGAGGCGATGGACATCAGCCTTTCACAGCAGTCGTCCGGCTCTCCGCAGTATATGACCTCAAAAAGCATCTCCGGGTCGGAGACCACGTTGCTCAAGCCGTCAGTGCAGAGCAACAGATAGTCCCCCTGGAGCATCTCCACCTTGAACACGTCGCATATTACCCTGTCCTCGGTGCCGATAGCCCTTGTTATATAGTTTTTTACCGGATGGAACCTTGCCTGGTCTCTGGTTATCTCACCCCGTTGGATCATGTCTTCCACCACGGAATGGTCCCTGGTTATCCTCTTCGCCCCCTGGGGTGTTATCAGGTAGGCCCGGCTGTCGCCCACATTGGCCACCACGGCACTGCTGCCGGTTATCACGGTTGCCACCAGAGTGGTGCCCATCCCGAAATATTCGCTGTTGTCCAATGAGCAGCGGAACACCTCGCTGTTAGCCCGGTCTATAGCCTCCCTCATCAGGGACGCCACAGCCGCGGAATCCATATCCTGCCGGAGGCCGTTCTTCAGGCAATCCGTAAACTCCCTGACAGCCAGTTCGCTGGCCACGTCCCCCGCCCTGGCTCCGCCCATACCATCGCACACCACACAGACCGCCTGTTCGTTCTGCCTGATGATGTCTATAGAGTATGCGTCCTGGTTCTGGGAGCGTACCGCTCCCTTATCCGTAAGGCCCCACGCTCTCAACGGTGTCTGCCTCCCTCCGGCCGCGGCTGTTAAAATCCGTCTGTTTTGCGTCTGAGCTGGCCGCAAGCCGCGTCTATGTCGGTACCCAGCCTCCTGCGCACGGTAACTGCAACGCCCAGGCTCTGCAGCAGGTCTGCAAAGCGTCTCACCCTGCTCTCAGGGCTGGGCTGCAGTGAACTCTCGCTTATACGGTTGAGGCGGATAAGGTTCACATGTCCTCCCCCCGCCCCCCTGACCCACGAAGCCAGAGCGCGGGCGTCGGAGTCGGAGTCGTTAACCCTGTCTATCATGGCATACTCATAAGATATGCGCCTGCCAGTCTTTTCAAAATACTCCCGACAGGAACGCTGCAGCCGTTCAAGGCTGACTGCGCGGGCCGCGGGCATAAGGTCCCGACGCACCTCCTGGACTGCGCTGTGCAGCGATACCGACAGAGTTAATTGTACATTAAGCATCGCCAGTTTGTCAATTCCATCCACGAGTCCGCAGGTGGACAGGGATATCTTCCTCATCCCCAGGCCTACGCCTCCCGGAGCGTTGATCAGGCGCAGGAACCGCATGACCTCGTCAAAATTTGCCATGGGCTCTCCTATGCCCATGAGCACCACCCTGGAGACTGTCTTCCCGGTTTCCAACCCGGTAAATATCACCTGCTCCAATATTTCCCCGGCGTCCAGGTCCCGCACGAACCCGCCTTTTGTGGACGCGCAGAAAGCGCACCCCATGGCGCACCCCACCTGTGTGGAAACGCAGGCGGTGCAGCCGTAGCCGTATTCCATAAGCATCGACTCCACGCTCTGACCGTCCCAGAGTTTCCACAGCAGCTTCACCGTACCGTCTGCGGAATCCTGCTTCTCAATGACAGTGGGTCTGTATAAACGGTACTCCTCCTCAAGCCTGCCTTTGAGGACCGCAGGGATATTTTTCATCCCCGTCCACTCCGTTCCCTTGGCCAGCCAACTGAAAAGCTGTCCCGCCCGAAAGCCGGGCTGACCCAGCTCTTTCATGAGCCCCATGAGTTCCTCCGGCTCCATGGAGCGGAGGTTCAGACGTTCTGAAGTACCCCTCACTTTGTTCTCCTCAGCTTTTTTATATAGAAGCCGTCACATCTGTTGACATGGGGCCACAGCGTTGTCTCCCCGTTTTTTGAAACCACCGCGCCCGCACCCAAAGTAAAGTCTTCCGGCTCAAATCTCCCGCTCCATTCCGTAAAAGCCTCGGTGACTCCGCTGTTCTCCTCCGGCAGCACCGTGCACGTGCTGTAGAGCAGCACGCCCCCTGGCTTCACGTACCTGCTGACGTTTTTGAGTATATCCAGCTGTATGCCGGGCAGAGTCTGTAGGCGGGCAGGATCCTTGTACCGTATGTCCGGCTTCTTTCGAATGGTACCGAGCCCCGAACAGGGCACGTCCGCCAGAACGGCATCGGCGGTGCCCTCCAAGTCCTCATCGAACTTTCTGGCGTCGGCGGCACGGACCGTAACACAGCCCAGCCCGAGCCTGGCGGCCCCCGCCTTCACTCTGGACAGGCGTTTCTCACTTATATCCATGGCCATCACCCTGCCTCTGCCCGACAGGTCCATGGCGGCGGCGAAAGTTTTGCCTCCAGGGGCGGCGCAGACGTCCAACACTTCCATGCCTGGCTCTATGCCCGCGGCACTCACCGCCGCACGAGCTGCAGGATCCTGCACGAAGGCCAGGCCCTGTGTGAAGGGTTCCAGCGCCAGGGGGTCAGTACCGGAAGGCAATTCCAGAGTACCCGGCTCCCAAGGATGTAGGAAACACTCCGTCCCCGCCTGACTGATCATCCGTGCCAGTTCGTCGCGGCCGCACCTTAAAGTGTTGGCCTGCAGCGCAAGGGAACACGGGGAGTTGTCAGCTTTCAGCATCTCTTCGCAGCTGTCTCCCAGCAGCCGCAGCAGTTTCCGGCACAGCCATACCGGATGGGAGTACTTGATACTGAGCCTCAATTCCTCCTCCCCGCCGGGTTCCGGCAGGGAATCCCTGTTCTCCGCTATCCTCCTCAGTACGGCGTTTGCCATGGACGCTGCCCCGCGATTGACCCGTCTCCTGGCCTCCTCCACCGCCTCGTAGACGGCCGCTCTGGGGGGTACACGGTCAAAAAACTCTATCTGATAAGCCCCGGTCCTGAGGACGTCCAGCAAAGCCGGGTCCATAGCCCCCGCTTCCAGGGTGGAATAACAGGAGATGTGGAAATCCAGCAAGGCCATATTCTGAAGTACCCCCCAGTATATGGCCCTGGCAAGGGCGTTTTCTCTGGGGTCATCCAGGGAAAACACAGGCTCTGATATCTCCCCGCCGCTTCTCCTGTATCTGGCCAGCATATCCAATGCTGCCCCCCTGGCGGTCTGTCCCCGCCTCAAAGGGAGTGCCCCCTCAGATAGTCGGCGGCACTCATACGTTTGCCGCCCTCGGCCTGGAGTTCTCTGATCAGCACGGCGCCGTTCCCGCATGCCACGCGGATACCCCTCGAGTCCGTCCCCAGCACCGTGCCAGGCCCTGCGGAGTATCCCTCAGCCGGACAAGCCGAATAGACCCTGAACGGCCTGCCGTTCAGCTCTGCCCTTGCTACCGGCCAGGGCTGCAAGCCGCGTATCTTATTGCATATATTCTCCGCCGTGTCGGAAAAGTCCACGGCTGACATATCTTTTGTAAGGGGAGGCGCCCAGGTAGCCAGTGATTCGTCCTGGGGCTGCGGGACAGCCTCGCCCTTCTCCAGGGCATCCAAGGTGCTGACAAGCAGACTGCCTCCCAGTACCGCCAACCTGTCGTAGAGGGCGGCGGCATCCTCTTCGCGGCCTATCTCCGTACTGACGCTCTCCAACATGTCGCCGCGGTCCAGGCCCCGGGACATCAGCATAGTCGTAACACCCGTGGTTTTCTCGCCGTTCAGCACCGCCCACTGTACCGGGGCCGCGCCTCTGTACTTGGGAAGCAGCGAGCCGTGGACATTGACGCACCCCAGTGGCGGGATGTCCAGCACGTTCTGAGGCAGCAGCAGCCCGTAGGCCGCGACGGCTATAGCCTGTGGTTCCAGAGAGCGGATAAGTTCCGCGGCTTCTTCATCCCTCAAGGTGTTGGGCTGGTACACCGGGATCCCCCTGCCCACTGCCAGTTCCTTTGTCTCGCAGGCCCTGGTCTTCATGCCCCTTCCCGCCCGCACATCAGGGCGGGTGAATACGGCGCACACAGTGTGGCCGCTGTTCAGAAGGGCCTCCAGACTTCTGGCCGCGAAGGATGGCGTGCCCATGAATATCACTCTCATTATTCGCTGTCCTGTCCGCCGTAATAGGCAGCCAGTTCCTCGTCGGTGAGTATCTTTGTTACACGCTCCGTGAAAAGGTGCCCGTCCAAATGTTCTGTCTCATGACAAAACGCCCTGGCGGACAGTCCGTGACCCTCCACAGTGAAGGGTTTTCCGTATCTGTCCACCGCCTCCACGGTCACATGGTCGGGTCTTTTGACCATACCATACACCCCGGGCACGCTCAAACAGCCCTCGGGACCGTCCTGTTCGCCCTCCTGCAGCTTTATCACAGGGTTGATGAGCTCAACAAACTGCCCGTCATCCCCGATGGCTATAACCACCCTGCGCAGCACCCCCACTTGAGGGGCTGCCAATCCGGCGCCATTAGCCTCCCTGACAGTGTCGTGCATATCGTCCAGAAGCTGGTGCAGCCTGCCGTTAAACTCGGTCACTTCCCTGGAAACCTTTGATAGTACGGGATCTCCCTGCTCGCGTATCTCTCTCAATGCCATATCTTATCGCCCTCTGATACAGTAATAATTTGTGTCACTTCGATCGTTATCGGCTTTATTGACCGCTCAGTCAGATAAATGACCGCAAGACTACGGCGCTCCGACTCTGCCGACAGACAGAACGGAATCCGGTCTCGTGTGTTGCCCATATGCTGCTCCGACCGGTATTCGGCTGCCGCATCAATAATATCCGCTTTGCGGCCGTTCGTCAAATCCCTGCGGCATCCGGACATCAGAAACGTCTATCGTCCTCATATCCAAATACTGCGGGCAGAGCAAAGCTTCCGGCTTGTCGTCATGTTCCCTCTGCCACTCCTCGAGGGAGTATATGAAATACTCCTCCCTCTGAAAGACTATGCCAATGTCGGCGCAGACGAGTCTGCCGATGAACTCCCCTGCTCCCGGGGCCGTCATGCCCAGTTTGACAGAACCCACAGCCACCGTGAGGTTGGAACGCACTGCCGTCCGGGCCAACCCGGTATCCGCCTCCATACCGCTGTTTATATCCACGCTCACCACAAAAGCACCCGAGACGTTTATCTCTCTGATGACCTGTGCGCAGTCCCGGCGTACGTTCCCGTGAAACCCGGTCCCCAGCAGGCAGTCGGCTATCTCGGCGCAGTCCCTTAAACATCCGGGCCGCCACGGCTCCGTGACTACCCCCATACGCGCAGCCAGGCCTGCAAAATATCCCGCGTCGTCAGTTCGTGGCTCCCCAAGAGATACCACTCGGCATTTAATACCGTTTCCGGTGAGTATACATGCCAGGGCGTAGCCGTCGCCCCCGTTGTTCCCGCTCCCCGCAGCAATAACGGTCTCCCCGCTCCAGTGCCGCGCCAGGAAAGTCCCAAGGGCGGCACGGTACATGAGAGTCCTGCCGTCCGTACGGTTCGCGATAGTCCAGGCGTCGCTCTGCCTCATGTTTTCCGCGGTAACACAGCGAATCACGATGATCCCTCCAGAGATATCCCTCTAATCCAGATCGGCATACAGCGCCACGCGGGAAAAAGGGCGCTGGGATCTTATCTCCCTGAGTATTGCCGACAGCAGCCTAAGCACTCTTGATGTACCTTTGACCAGCACGGTCAGTCTGAACCTGTATATGTTGTTCACCATCAGCACCGGAAGCGGGGCCGGTCCCAGGATCTGTGCTTCCACATCGGTGTAGTCCACACTCAGGCACTGTTCCAGACGCGCCCTGTAGGCGGTGCAGGCTTTGAAAACGTCCTCCTGCGACCTCCCCGACGCTGTCACGTATATTATATCCGAATACGGTGGAAGGTTTCTCACCCTCCGCATATTGATCTCGTCCGCGTAAAAGCCTTCGTAATCCTGAGACGCAGCCCGTAGGATGACCTCGTTTCCCGGAGTGAACGTCTGGATGACCGCCCTTCCCGGCTCCTCGCCGCGCCCGGCTCTGCCCACGACCTGGGTTATCAGGGAGAAAGTGCGCTCATAGCTTCTGAAGTCTTCGGTGTACAGCGACAGGTCCGCCGCTACCACCCCCACGAGGGTGACGTTGGCAAAATTCAGGCCTTTCGTGATCATCTGGGTACCGATGAGCACGGGTATCTTTTCCCTGTCGAACCTACCCAGCAGTGCGTCGTGGGAACCCTTGGCCCATACAGTGTCGGTATCCATCCTCAGGCATTCGACCCCCGGATAAAGCTGCCGGAACTCCTGTTCCACTTTCTGCGTTCCGGCTCCTACCAGTTTCATTCTTCCGCCGCACTCAGGGCATATATCCAGCATAGGCTCAGTGTGGCCGCAATAATGGCACATGAGGCGGTTGGCAGAGGAGTGGTAGGTCATGGCTACGGAACAATTGGGACAAAAATGTATGTGCCCGCATTCCCCGCATGATTTCAGAGTGCTGTTCCCCCTGCGGTTTATAAACAGGATACTCTGTCTGCCGTCCGCCAGATTCTTCTCCAACTCCCGCCGGAGCGCTCGACTCATGGTGCCGCCCTCCCCGGCTTTCAACTCCTCCTTCATATCGGCAACTATGACTCTGGGAAGAGGCCGGCTGTTGTACCTCTCGGCCAGCACAAAGTGTGAGTATCTGCCCGTCTGGGCAAGGTACCTGGTCTCCACGCTGGGTGTCGCGGACCCCAACACAAGCAGGGCGCCCGATGCCGCACAGCGATATTTCGCCGCGTCCCTGGCATGGTAACACGGCGTGTTCTCGGATTTATATGTGCTCTCCTGCTCCTCGTCTATTACCACCAGCCCTAGGTTCCTGAGCGGGGCGAACACGGCGGAACGGGTACCCAGCACCACTTTGATCTCATCGGTGTATTTTATTTTCTTCCACTGGTCGTACCGTTCGCCGTCCCCCAGACCGCTGTGTGTTACAGTCACCGCGTCGCCGAAATGGCGGGCGAACACCGACAGGAGCCCCGGAGTGAGGGCTATCTCCGGTACCAGCACTATGGCCGTCTTCCCTTCCTCCAGCGCGCGTTTGACCAGTTTGATATATATCGCAGTCTTTCCGCTGCCTGTCACTCCCTGAAGAAGTGCCGCTGCGGGCTTTCCCGAACGCAACATGTCAAGCATGCCCTGGTACGCTTCCTGCTGCATGTCGTTCAGCACCGGCTCCGGGACAGGGTACCCCTGTGGGATCGGCGGCAGCCTGTAGACTTGCCGGTATTCAAGGGTCACTATGCCCCGCTTCTCCAAGGCTTTGACCGCCCCGGAGGATGACCCGGTGTAGCGGATCAGATCCCTCACTGCGGCGGAACCCGCCGCGGCCATTACCCTGGCCGCTTCTGCCTGAGCCGGGGCCTTCTTTGACATGGTCTCGGCAAATGCGGCAGCTTCTTCGGGGGCAACCGCCAGGGCAGCGGTCAATACGGTTTTGTCCCTCACAGCCCTTTTGGCGCTGGTAGACAGGGCAATGACGCCTTCTCTCACCAGTTCCCGTACGGCAGAGGAAAATTCCCTGCCCCCCAAGGTGGCCTTGAGATCCTGCTCGGGCATGGATCCTCCGGCGTCTTCCAAAAGCTTTACAAGGCTGTTTTTCAGCCTTGAGCGGCCCGCAGCGGCCGAGGCCTCTTCCGGCGTTGCGGTGAGGGACCAGACACGCCGCAGGGCGTACCACACTCCATGTGGCAAAATGACCCTTATCGCGTCGTAGAGGGTACAAAAGCACCTCTCCCGAAGCCATAGGGCCATTTTCAGTTCCCCGCTTTCCAGGACAGGGGTCTCGTCCAGCAGAGCATAAACCTCTTTCAGGCCCTCAGTGCCTGCATCCTCACGGACGGACAGCACCATGGCCTCCCTAAGACGCTCGCCCCTTCCAAAGGGGACAAGCACTCTGGCCCCTGCGCGGACTCTCTGCGCCAGCGGTGCAGCCACGGTGTAGTCGTAAGGCCTGTCTATGGAAACAGTGGCCGTGTCCACGGCCACCTGTACGCGCAACGCGCCCATTCTTACTTGTACTCGTCCTTTACCCTTGCCGAGAGTTCCCCTTTGGAGACCTCCTCTATGGCCTGGGCGATAGGCTTCTCTTCGGGGGTGTCCCCGAGGCGCTCGTGTTCTATAGCTATCTGCCTGGCTCTGCGGGCAATGACATTCACCAGCAGATAACGGTTATTAACGTTTTTAAGCAGGGAGGACATGGGAGGGTAAAGCATCGTATCGTCTCCTTTGAATATAAATCAGATATTTGTATCGAGCATTCCATAGCGAAGCCCGGTCCTGCATCTGGACGCAGTAATGATGGCATCCAGCTCCGAAGCCGCCGTATCGGCGTCGTCGTTAAGGATTATATAGTCGTATCTGTCGGCCTGTTTTATCTCTTTTGCCGCGGTCTCCAGTCGGCGGCTCACGGTCTCCGGGGTCTCTGTGCCCCGCTTGATCAGCCGCCTCTCCAGTTCGCTGAGATGAGTGGGCGTAAGGAATATAAGCGTGGAGTCCGGGAGTTTCTGCTTTATCTGGGCAGCCCCCTGCACCTCTATGTCCAGAACCACCGTGAGCCCGCGTTCCACCGCCGCAGCCACCGGCGCTGCTGGGGTACCGTAACTGTGGTTCACGTAGCCCGCATGTTCCAGCAGCAGGCCTTCATCCACCATGCGGTCAAACTCCTCCTGAGTAACGAAGTGGTAGTCCACTCCTTCCTCTTCTCCGGGACGTTTCTCCCTGGTGGTGACAGACACGGAGAAATAGAGATCGCTGCGATGCTGGCTGCAGAGTCCTATCACTGTGGTCTTTCCCGCCCCGGATGGCCCCGAGACCACTACCACCGACCCTTTCATGCCTTGTCATCTCCCTCCTGACGCTCCGCGGCACGGGACGCCAGTGTCTCCGGCTGCAGGGCGGATAAAACGACGTGGTCGCTGTCCATGATGATGACCGCCCTGGTGCGTCGCCCGTACGTGGCGTCTATAAGCACTGCCCTCTCCCTGGCTTCCTGCACTATGCGCTTTACAGGGGCTGAGTCCGGGGCCACCACAGCTATCATCCGCTCGGCGCAGACGACGTTCCCGAAACCAATGTTTATCATCTTCATTTTCAGGGTACCTCACTCTATATTGGCGATCTGCTCCCGGATCTTCTCCAGCAGTGCCTTCATCTCCACCACGGCCTGCGTCAGCTCCAGATCACTGCACTTTGAGCCTGTGGTGTTGACTTCCCTGTTCATCTCCTGGGCTATGAAGTCCAACCTCCTGCCTACCGGACCGCCTTTCTCCAACAGCCCCCTTGCCTGAGCGATATGGCTGCGAAGGCGTACTGTCTCCTCGCTGACATCCACCCTGTCGGCAAAAATAGCAGCTTCCGTTATGATTCTGGCTTCGTCGATGTTCCTGTCCTCCAGTACCTTTGCCAGTTTCTTTTCCAGCCTGACGCGGTACTCCTCCACGGTCTGCGGGGAGCGCTCCTCCACTTTGGATACCAGAGCCTCGATAGCGTCCAGCCTCCCGGAAACGTCGTCCGCCAGTGCCTTCCCCTCAGCCGCTCTCATGGCGGCAAATGAATCGGCAGCCTCATCCAGAACCCGGCAGATATCCGCCGTCAGCTGTTCCGGATCGGTCTCGGCCCTGTTCACGGTGATGACGTCGGGCAGTCTGGCGGCGCTGGAGCCCGTAAGGTCGTTCCTCAGGCCAAAATCCCGATGCATACGTGCGAAAGCGTCCATATACGCCTTCAGGAGGCCTTCATTCAGGGTGATATCCACGTTCCCGTCGTTCTTGTCGCCCACGGAAACATATACGTCCAGTTTACCCCGGGAAAAGCGCTTCTGGAGCAGGGCGCGCACCCTGTCTTCGGCGAAGCTGTACGAACGCTGAAGTTTTATGTTCAGATCAAGATACCGACTGTTGACGCTGCGCAGTTCCACCTGGATGTCGAAGCCGTCCAGTGTGCGCACCGCTCGGCCGAAACCCGTCATGCTGTTTATCATCTGCATCTCCGTTTCCGCTGCCCGGCCCGGCCGGGAGCAGGTTTTTTCAGCCCCGTGCGCCGGGGACCCTGTTTAGATAAATCCTTATAAGTCCGGTGAAAGCCAGGTCATAAAGGACAAAAGCGGCACATCCCACCGGGTAAGCCAAAGCCAGTTTGTCGAAAGCGACGGCAAACACCTCTTCGGAGAATAGGCCTTTAAGTGCCAGCACACAGAGGGTCATGGCTGCCAGGAAGAACAGAAGCTTTAGCGCCCACTCTAGCCACAGCCTACCCAGCCTCTCTATAAGGGATTTGATCGCCGGATACAGGCCAAAAAGCACTGCGTAAAGGGCTGCACAGCTTTTTGAGGGAAGCAGCGCTACACCCAGGATACTCACGGCAGCCCAACACAGGAATCCCCCTCCCAGACCCGTTTTCAGCACCGCGGCTGCCACTGCCAGCCCGGACAGAGCCGTCAGTGAGAGTCTTCCCGTTGGGGAGACCCCCGCCAGGAACAGCACCGCCAGGGACAGCGCCGCAAGCAGACCCAGAAAAGCGGGTTTTGACGCCTTCGAATCCTTTACAGACACGGTATGAGGTCGCCTCCCGCGCATTCACAGCAACAATCTGCACACATGAGCGATGAACAGCACTGGCAGGCCTGTTCCGTGTTAACTCCGGCTCCCGGTCCGCGATAGGCCTCCGTAGAGCCCCTGCTCACCCGCATGAGGGCCTGCCTGAACTCCATGTTGTGGGGCTCCATATTACAGGCAGTCTGGAAATTCCTTCTGGCCTCGTCGTACCAACCCCTCCGGAAATCCACGGATCCTTTGAGAAAGTACCACTGAGCCGACCTGTCCGTGATCTTGCTCAGCTTGGTCGCCGCCTGATCCAGGTTGCCCATGTCTATATCCCTGCGAATGTCATCGTAAAGGGGGTTGCCGTTGTAAGAGTATGAATAGGAATAGTTCCCCCCGCTCTGGGAATAGGAAGACCCCGGCCCGTATGAGGAACTCTGGGACGAGGAGCCGGAGGTATGGGTCTTCATAAGCGTATCATACGCCTCGTTTATTTCCTTCATCTTCTCCTGGGCAAGGTCCGCCAGAGGGTTGTCATGGAAATTGTCCGGATGATACTTCCTTGCCAACTCCCTGTAGGCTTTCTTTATCTCCTGCTCGGAAGCCCCTGGCGATATACCCAACACCTTATACGGATCGTTCATAGTCAAATCTCCTTTATCCCGCCGCCCGGCATTGCCGGGGGCAGCGACGCGTATACGCACGGCCCGGAGGCCGGTGTCACTTCCTTCTGACCCTCCAGGTGCCGTCCAGCACCCGGTCCGCCACGAATGGCAGCCCCAAGGAGAGGATGTTCTCCACCAGTTGGGTGTAATTCCCCAGTTCCAGTTCCCCGGCCAGGCTGAGAGCCCGCTCTGAGGACAGCTTCAGTGTGGTCCTTACGTAATCTGACACTTCTTCGGGGATGTCATTCCCTTCCAGTGAGAACCTCCTGGCCAGGCAATTGTACTGACCTGCCTCCAGGTCTTCCCGTAGGTCATCGGCAGCGTCCACTATATATATCCACCTGCCCACGTGGTACATCAGTTCTTTAAGGGGTTTTGCTTCTTCCCCGGCCTGGCATCGGGCGGTGTCCTCCAGTATGCGGGCGAACAGATCAGCCATCTCGTCCATGACCGGACACCCGTCCGCTTCCCTCGCTGAAAGGGCGGCCATGCACTCCGCCGTAAGGGAGCGGAACCCCGGCAACGAACTGTCGGCCCGCTTTTCCGCCCTTCTTAACAGAATCAGGGCACACCTGCTCAATATTGAACGGAAGATACCGGAATCCGCGGCGTCGTCCCTGAGTTTACCGCAGGTGAGCATCACCGCATATCCTGCGCAATCGTCCAGGGCGGACGACGGCGCACACATCTTTTTCTTTTTAAAAGGGCTTGCGGCGCACCTCTTGTCCACATACCCTGTCTCCCCCCTGAGCCCCAACAGCAACACCGTCAGGAACGTCAGGTCGTAATTAAGGAACGCGGTGGAAAATGAGCCGTACCTGCGTTTCATGGTGCGGCACAGGCCGCAATATGCAGCCTGGAACATCTCATAATCGCGCACCTTAAGTTCGCCCTTCATTGGGCGCACGTAACCGAACATGCCCCTTTTACTCCACCGATGGCGAGGGCGACGCTGACGCTGAGGACTGTACCGCCGACATCTCCGTGAGGGTCACCGCCACGGTGTATTCTCCAACCGCCCCGGCATCCTCGAATCCGTCTATCATCACCGCTGCAGTGACCAGCTGGTTGCCGCTGTATGCCCCGGCGCCACTCATATCAAGCACTACCCGGACATTGTTTGAATCGATGTAATCTATCTGTTCTTTGGGAGCCCGGACGGTTACAGGCAGGCTGCTGCGGGCCACCTCGGCGTAATAGCCCTCTGGCACATTGGTCACCACGAAATTCGTTGCGGTCACCGTTTTGGATGCCACGCCGACTATCTTTACCCTGACGACAGCGGTCTCCTCGCCGCTGAGGTTGGTCACGTTATTGCTCACGGGGATTGGGAATGTGAAGTCCTCGCTGGCCAGCATACCGGTAAGGTCTATGGTGGGAAGGACGAACTCGTTTATGCCATCCAGTTCCTCCGCATATGCGTACACTTTCACCGTGGTAGGTTCCACAGTCCACGTGATATCACCGGTGGTTATACCGTTCCCTTCGATGAATCTTACGCTGAGGGGCACGTCTTTGATCTGGTACACGGGCATGAAAGTCTCTACTTCCTCGTAATCCACGGATATGTCGCTCATGTCCACGTTCTCCCCCAGGGCGTCTGTCAGTACGTAGTCTGACGTGGCCGACACGCTCTTGCTGAGGTCATCCCCGCGTACCGTTACAACCGCCTTGACAATGGACCCCACTACACTGTCAGGCCCGGAGACGCTGATGTACGCTGGTGTGAACTCGTACTCTCCCTTGATGCAGTTCTCCGCAACGCTGCCCACCAGTTCGCCGGTTACCGGAACCTGCGCCGTAACCATCTTTGCCACTGTGATCTGTACATAGTAGGGATTTCTGCTTATCGTTACCGAGTTTTCAGATACAGTGTCCGGCAGCACAACGGAGTAGGCCATGGAGTATTCGCCCGAACTCCTGATGCTGTGCAGGTCCACCACGGCGCTGACGTTTTCCCTGGTGAGTTTTGTCACTTCGGAGCGCTTGCCCGTAAAGGTGAGGTCCACGTCCTCCACCTTGCTCTCGATTATCTGGAGAGTGCGTTTGTCCCTGAGGTCTTCCTCGCCGTCAAAGGTCACCTGTATGTTGTTGATCTTAACGTCTATCTCTATGTTTACAACGTTGGACACGTACCCCCACAGGAGACAGGCCATTATGAACGCCAGTATGAATACTACCAGCTTGTTGCTGAAGATCTTATTCAGCATCGTTCTTCCTCCTGAAAATGCGGAAACGGCCCTCCTCGCCCTTCTCATCGTCCGTCACCAGGCGCATGAGCAGGAGCCTCTTCAGTACATCGGCACTGAGGTTCATCTTTATCATGCCGTTCTCGGCCACCGACACGGTACCCCGCTCCTCGGAGACGATGACAACGATGGCGTCTGTCTGTTCACTTATGCCTATGCCGGCCCTGTGACGCATGCCCAAGTCGCGTTCCAGGTTTGTGTTGTCGGTCATGGGCAACATACACCCGGCAGCCAGTATACGGCCGTCCCGGATGATAACCGCTCCGTCGTGCAGGGCTGCTTTTGGGAAAAAGATGTTTCTGAGCAGCTCCGACGACAGATCCGCATTTATCATCGTACCGGTCTTCATGTAATCTTCAAGGTTGTTGTCACGCTCAAAGACGATAAGTGCTCCGAACTTTGACCTGGCCAGCCACTGGCATGCGTCCACCACCTGGTCAACTTCCACCTCGGCGTCCTCCCTGGGGGTAGCCCTGCCCAGGAGCCTTCCGATGCTGCTGGACGCGCCTATCCTCTCCAGCGCCCTCCTGATTTCAGGTTGGAACATGATGAGCAGCGCTATGACGCCCATCTTGATAGTATTGGTAAGTATAAAGTTGATAACGTTCAGCCCCAGCACCTGGGACAGCCACGTTATGAGCAACAGGACGACCACCGCACGCACTATCCTGGCAGCGGTCTTGCCGCGGATCATCAGAATGAGTTTGTAAAAGACGAACGTTATAATAGCAATGTCCAGCACGTCGGCTATGCGAATGCTCTTTATGTTATACCATAGCACTTCAAGCCAGCCCGTTACTACCCCATAAGTCTCACCGCCCCTTCCGATGTATTGCCCGCGGCGCAGTGCCAACAGCAAGGCGCGGACCCCGTTCTGGTAATTATACTATAGCTTTGAAACACTGACAAGATAAAACACTGACAATTCATCTGTTTTTTGCAGTCTGTTTTTTGCCTTTAACGAAAGATACCGGGCGGTATATGCCGCCCGGTAGAAGAATCATCATGTGTTTTTAATCGCAGCAGTCGCAGTCGTCATCACAGACATCGAACTCCAGCTTCTCGCCGCATGCGGGGCATTTGATCCAGCCGTTCTCGAAGTCCTCATCCTCAAGTTCCAGCACTTCGCCGCACTTGGGGCATTTGACCTCGAGCATATCATCGTCATCGTCGTCACAGCAGCTGCATTCGTCATCATCGTCGAATACGACGTCCTCGATGTCGTCGATCTCGTCGCACACTGATTCCACCGCTTCCTCCAGATCCTCCACAGAAATCGCGGTCTCCTCCAGAACGTCTATGATGGCCATCATGAGCCTGACTTCTTTTTTGCTCTCGTCCAGTTCCATACCGTCGGCCAGACCTTTTATATACGCTACCTTTTCAGAAAGTGTCATACCGTCCACCTCAGCCTTTCGCTCTTTCAAGATACTCACCCGTGCGGGTGTCTATGCGGATCTTGTCCCCTACGCTCAGGAAGAGGGGCACCTTTACCACAGCGCCGGTCTCCAGTGTGGCGGGCTTAAGTACGTTGGTAGCGGTGTCGCCGCGGAAGCCAGGATCTGTCTCGGTTATCTCCAGATCGATAAACGTGGGAGGCTCCACTCCGAACACACTGCCCTTATACGACAGGATCTTGCATACCATATTGTCTTTGACGAAACGGAAGTTGTCTCCCAGCACGTCCTTGTTGATGGGCATCTGTTCGTAAGTCTCGGAATCCATGAAGTAGTACAGGTCGCCGTCGTTGTACAGATACTCCATGTCCCTGCGCTCCACGAAAGCCTCCTCAAACTTTTCCGTGGGATTGAAGGTCGTCTCCGTCACGGCCCCGGTGATGACGTTCTTCATCTTAGTACGCACAAAAGCGGAACCCTTACCAGGCTTCACGTGCTGGAACTCCACCACCTGCATGACCTGACCGTCCATTTCAAATGTCACGCCGTTTCTGAAATCTCCGGCAGTAATCATATTTTCTCCTCCTGTGTCAAAAAATAAAGTGCAGAACATATACTTACAGTTAACTTCTGTTTATTTTAGCCTATCTGACTGGCGATTGCAAGAATTACTCAGATATTTTCAAAGCATTTTCGAAGATTTTATGAGTTTTTTCATGACTGCGGCAAAAGCAGTCCGTCCTTATTGCGGTGCTTAAAGCCCCGAAGCCAAAGCTTGCCGTACCTTTTGCGCACTTTTCGCAGGCATATATTTCGATATGGGGTGTTGTGATATTATTAATTGCAATATATAATTAACTAAAACAGAATATTGTGATAATAATAATTTATAAGGAGGTATACCCATGAGCGGCAAACCCAACAAGTACGCAGGTACACGAACAGAGAAAAATCTGGAGGCAGCTTTTGCCGGGGAGTCCCAGGCCAGAAACAAGTACACCTATTTCGCACAGATAGCTGAGAAAGAGGGCATGGAGCAGATCGCGGAACTGTTCCTCAAGTCCGCAGAGAACGAGAAGGTCCATGCCAAAATCTGGTTTCGGGAACTGGGCGGTATAAATGGCACTGCGGAGAATCTGTCCGACGCGGCCGACGGTGAGAACTTCGAGTGGACCGAAATGTACGAGGAATTCGCGAAGATCGCCGAGGAGGATGGTTTCCCTGAGCTGGCGGCGAAATTCAGGGGCGTCGCCCTTGTGGAAAAGCGACACGAGGAGCGCTATCGCGCCTTGCTTCAGAACATCAAAACGACGAGGTGTTCCGCAAGAGCGAGGTAAAAATGTGGGAGTGCCGCTACTGCGGTCATATACATATAGGCACTAATGCCCCGGAAGTCTGTCCCATCTGCGGCGCGGACCAGGCTTCCTTTGAGATCAACAAGGTGAATTACTGAACGGCACGAACCGGTCACGGTTTGTCGTTCCCCACCGATATGCGGCTTTATATCAGAAAGCGCCGGTCGGGCTTTTCGCGCCCGGCCGGCGTTTATTCTCCCTGTTCGCGTTCAGGGCATGAACAGTCCTGCCAGACGCAGTACGGGCTTCTGCAGCCAGGCTACCACCCGCCCCGTCAGCAGCATAGTGACCACCGTGCCGATCCCCACGCCCATGAGCTTTCCCCGGAAGATGAAACCAAGGGCTGTGGCAACGATGAAACTTCCGATATCCAGCATGTTCTTACTGAGGCCCAGTCCCTTGCCCGTCCGGCGCGCGATAGCCTGAGACATACCGTCCGCCGGGTTGGGTACGAACCTGGCTCCCACAGTGAGGATGATGCCGATACCCGTGAGCAGAATGGCCCCCAGCAACATGATCCCCCTGCCAACGGGTGACGCGGCGTCTGGCAGCATTCTGCCGAATACGCCGATGAAAAAGCTGGTAAAGAAGCTGGCGATAATCTGCAATATCTGAATGGTCTCAAATTCCCGCTTCAGTAAAAGGAACTGCAGCAGGATAAGGAAACAGTAATACAAAAAACTCATAAGACTGAAGGGTATCCCGATGAGCTCGCTAAGGTTCCAGGCTACGGAGAGGACGGGGGCTATCCCCAGTTTGGTTTTCGTGTTCATGGCTATTCCGCAGCCCAGGATCATAGTGCCCAACAGATAGACGATCCGCCGGCGTGGTGTGAATGCCCGCAGAAACGCGCGCGTACGTTCCATAGACATGGTCTCCGTTTCTGTTGATGGGTTTATACTATACCAAGGCAGCTGGCTTTGCAAAGGTTTTTCCGCATGGGCGGTAAGATCCCGCACGTAAACATATGCGATCGCCCCCTTGACAATCCCTGCTTTTGCGGTTAAACTGCGCATTGTGTGGCTGTCAGCAAGTGAAAGCCGCAGACATATTTTCCGCAAATTTACAACAAGGAGGTGTGCAGGATGATTAACAACAGAAATACCGCCCGGATCGTCAACATGTTTTTAAGATTGTTCCCCGGAGGAGAGAATGTCCTGCGCACTGTTTCTGCCTGAACCGCCGGAAATACGCAAACGCTTTTGAAACGCTCTCCCGGTCCGGGAGGGCGTTTTTCTTATACGCGGTCCGTCGCTCGCTTGTTCCCGGTGCGGCACCCACCCGCGAATTCAACAAAACGCGCAGGAAGGAGAGTGAAAAACACGGAATCTGCATACAAACTCAGCGCCGCCCGCAAGCTCAGACTTGTGGCCCATTATCTTCGGGGCTGCTGGCCCCATTTCGCCCTGGCACTGCTGCTGAGCTGTCTGGGCATGGTCTTTAACGCCCTTACGCCACAGATCATCGGCCTCACGGTGGACAGCGTGCTGGGAACGAAAGAGCCGGAGCTCCCCGGCTGGGTGCTGGGCTTGCTGCGCTGGGACACGCTGCGTGAACTGCCTCTCAGGTCGCTCTGGATCGCTGCCGCTGCCGTGCTGCTCACCGCGCTGCTTCGGGGTGCGTGCACCTTCGGTCAGCGCACCCAGCTGTCTCTGGGCTCTGAGAGCTTTGTTAAATCCATTCGGGACGAGCTATACCGCCATATACAATACCTGAGCTTCGCTTGGCATAAGAATAACCCTACAGGTGATGTCATCCAACGCTGCACCTCTGACGTGGACGTCATACGCAATTTCGTATGCAACCAGCTCATCGAGGTGTTCCGCACGGTATTCCTCATGGTTCTGTACGTGTCCATAATGCTGGGCATGAACCCCCGCCTCACCGCTGTTACGCTGGTCTTCATACCTGTCGTGGGTCTCTTCTCCGGCATCTTTTACAGGCGGATCTCCAGCCGCTTCAAAGACGCAGACGAGGCTGAGAGCGAACTCACCGCCTGCACCCAGGAGAACCTCACGGGCGTGCGCGTGGTACGAGCTTTTGGCAGGGAGCAGTTCGAGGAGGAGAAGTTCCGTGCAAAGAACGACCTGTTCGCCCGCCTCTGGATACGTCTTGGGAAACTGCTTTCGGTATACTGGGCTTCGGGAGACCTGCTTACAGGCCTGCAGATCATGTCAGCGGTGCTTTTCGGCGTGGCAGAGGCCGTCGCGGGGCGCGTGACACTGGGCACGTTCCTGGTGTTCATAAGCTATAACGAAGCCCTCTCCTGGCCCGTGCGCTCTCTTGGCCGCGTTCTGTCGGAGATGAGCAAGGCGGGTGTGTCCCTTGACCGTGTGGGCTATATTCTGGACGCTGATGAAGAGCGCGATCCCCCAGACGCTCAGAGTTTCCCCGGAGGGGATATCGAATTCGAGCACGTCACCTTCGCGTACGATGGCCAGAATGTATTGGAGGACCTCTCATTCACCGTCCGTCAAGGCGAGACTTTTGCCATTCTGGGCGGCACCGGCGCCGGTAAAAGCACGCTGGTGCATCTGCTGGACAGGCTTTACGATCTGCCCGACGGATGCGGCCGCATCACCATAGGCGGGGTGGATATACGCAATATAGACCGCCGGAAGCTCAGGCGCAGCATCGGTCTGGTATTGCAGGAGCCTTTCCTCTTTTCCCAGACAGTAGAGGAGAATATCCGCGCCGCCAGGGAGGACGCCGAACCGGCGGAGGTGCGCCGCTGCGCCTCCATCGCCTGTGTGGACGACGCCATTGACAGCTTCTCCGGCGGCTATGAGACCCTTGTAGGAGAACGCGGAGTCACGCTTTCCGGCGGCCAGAAGCAGCGCGTAGCAATAGCCCGTATGCTGATGCAGCACGCCCCCGTGATGATCTTTGACGACTCGCTGTCCGCGGTGGATGCCGAAACGGATGCCAGGATCCGCGCCGCGCTGCGCCGGGAACTTGGCGGCTCCACCGTGATACTGATCTCGCACCGTATCACCACGCTCATGCAGGCGGACCGAATCCTGGTGCTGGGCAGAGGCCGGGCCGCCGACCTGGGTACCCACGCTGAACTGATCTCCCGCCCGGGCCTTTACCGGGACATATACGAGATACAAATGCGCTCCGATGACCGTGAACTGCTTATGAAGGAGGTGGGGCGCGATGCCCGCGTATGACGAGGAAGAATATAAGCAGTCTTTCAGTTGGAAGACGTGGAAGCGCCTGGCGCCTTTTATACGCCCCTTCCGCGGCGTATTCGCGCTTATGGTGGGGCTCAATGCGCTCACCGGTCTCATCGATGTGCTGCTTCCGCTGTTCCAGCGCTATGCCATAGCCAACTTCATTCAATCCGGAACCGCCCGGGGGCTGCTTCCCTATGGTCTGGCCTACGCAGCGGTGATATTTGCCCAGGCGCTGCTGGTGGCAGGCTTCTGCCGTCAGTCCATAAAGCTGGAAATGAACATGGGCAGGGACATGCGCACAGCGCTGTTCCACCACCTGCAGACCCTCTCGTTCTCGTATTACAACGTGACCCCCGTGGGCTACATTCTCAGCCGTGTCATGAGCGACACTCAGCGTATCGCTGGGATGCTCGCGTGGAATCTCACGGATATCCTGTGGGCATTGTTCTATGTGATAGGCGCCTTCGTCTCCATGCTGCTGCTCAACTGGCAGCTGGCGCTTATACTGATACCTATCGTACCGGTCATGGCTCTGCTGACAATGTACTTTCAGAACAAAATACTCCACTGGAACCGCCGTGTACGCAAGATGAACTCCCGCATCACCAGCGCTTTCAATGAGGGCATAACCGGGGTTCGCACCGTGAAGACGCTGGTGCTGGAGGAAAAGACCTCAGCCGACTTCCGGAAGATGACTGCCGAAGCGCGGCAGTCAGGCCTGCGGGCTGCCCGTCTCAATGCGGTCTACATTCCTCTGGTACTTTTCGCCAGCACGGCTACAGTGGCCATTGTGCTGCTGCGCGGCGGCCATATGGTGCTGTCCCAGGCACTGGAACTGGCCACGCTGTCGGCTTTTACCACTTACGCAGTAAGCATCTTTGAGCCCATCCAGATGACCGCCGCCAACATAGCAGAGTTCATCTCTCTGCAGGCCAACATTGAGCGCGTGGCCGGAGTACTGGACCGGCAGAGCGATGTAAAGGACTCCCCGGAGGTCATCAAAAAGTACGGTGACGCTTTCCACCCCAAGCGGGAAAACTGGGAGCCGCTGCTCGGAGAAATAGAGTTCAGGGACGTCACTTTCCGCTACCCGGACGGCGGCGGGAACGTGCTGGAGCACTTCGATCTGCACATCCCCAGGGGGTCCACCGTTGCCATCGTTGGGGAGACTGGCGCAGGCAAAAGCACACTGGTCAACCTGGCCTGCCGCTTTTTCGAGCCCACCCAGGGGCATATCCTTATTGACGGTGTTGATTACCGAGAGCGAAGCCAGCTCTGGCTTCACGCAAATATAGGCTATGTGCTTCAGAACCCACACCTCTTCTCAGGTACTGTCAGGGACAATATTCGATACGGCCGGCTGGACGCTACGGATCAGGAAATTGAAGCCGCCGCCAGGGCCGTATCCGCCGATAAGGTGATAGCCAAGCTGGAGAAGGGCTGGGACAGTGAAGTGGGCGAGGGCGGAGACCGCCTCTCCACCGGCGAAAAGCAGCTCATCTCTTTTGCCAGGGCGGTGTTGGCTGATCCGCGCATATTTGTGCTTGACGAGGCCACCAGCTCCATAGACACCCGCACTGAAATGCTAATCAGCGAGGCCACGGACCGGCTGCTGTCAGGTCGGACAAGCTTCCTCATCGCCCACCGTCTATCCACCATCCGCAAGGCCGATCTCATACTCGTAGTCAGGGACGGAAAAATCGTAGAACGTGGGCGTCATGAGGAACTATTGCGTGCCGGTGGATACTACAGCGACCTGTACTCCCGCCAGTTCGCCGAGGAGAGCGCACAGCTGCTATGGAGCGTGCGGTAATACGCCCGCACTGCACGGGCGTACGGTGTTAAAACAGCCGCTCTCCGGCGCGGTGTATGTGTACGTCCCCGGCAAACCTTCCTCCCCCCGCAGTGACGCCGGAGGGCTGCTGCTCTTCAACCGCGCCGGTGTCCGCGCCGCCTGGGGCGCTGTATCCGGCAGTTCCTCAGGCACGCCGGCGCCGCAGCCTCCCAGCAGGAAAATCAGCGCCACAGCCGCTGCTCTTATCCCGTTTTCCAAAAGCGGCGTAATCTGCACTCCCCTCATTGAGACTTTCAGCCTGCAGTAAGTTATAAAAATAAGAATCAAAAGCGTGTATTAATTCAGTTACAGAAGAACTCTTACATCTGCCTGGAAACAAAAAGGCTCTTTTGCAAATACTTCGATCAGAAGTTGAAATCTATATCAAAGACCATCCCGAATCGGACTTTGAAACTCTTGAAACTGAATTTGACACTTCTGCAGAGCTTTCCAAGCTTTGGCTCAGCTTCTCTTCAACAGGAGCGGTGAAAAAGGCTTTTCATTAAAGAAGAAAATATAAATTACGGTTATTGCTTCTCTCTTCTTGATTGCTGTTGTTATTGTCATTTGTTTCATTGATCTTCAAAAGCAGCGCAAAGTGTATATGGACGCATATTTTTATTGAGACGATACACCATGGCAGTATAGATGAATCCGGAATCACGATACCGCCAGTTGTTGTCGGCTATACATTCTAAGGTAAGTCTATCAAATTACTATAGTGGAAGTGTCCATATCTATATATCTGGCGTTATACCCGTTTCAAGCCGGTCATATACGTTTGGTAACAGCGCTGTTGCAAAAGCAACTGTATCATATCCGGGGATTCAAACCCCAAAAACAGTAACCCTCACATGTGATAATGATGGCCTTTTATCCTGACGTCATATGCTCCCCGCACACTGTGACGCGTACGGGGCTTTTATACATCCCACAAGCAAAGGAGCGCCACAGGTTATGCTGCCCACGGCGCTCCTTTCACTTATTATTTATTCGGTCACCGCCCACACACGGGCAGGCAGTCCGGAAGCCCCCTCTATCCTTGGCCAGGCGGCTATGAGCACTGCCCCCGCGGAGGGTACCTTATCCAGGTTGCACAGCACTTCTATCTGGAGCTTGCCTTTGGAGAGAACGTACCTTTCGCAGGCCAGGTCACCCGCTTTGGCCGCCTCCGCTGAGGCGTCTGTATCCAGGGCCTCGTGGCCGTTGGCGGCTGCGGAGCGAACCTCGTATATGTATTTCAGGGCGTCCAGGGACCAGCCCGGGAAGTTCTCGCTGCCGTCTTCGGCTATGCCGGAAAGGGCGTCCATATCGGGCCATTTCTTTGACCAGTCAGTCCTCAGGGCAACAAAAGCCCCGTCGGGAATGGGGCCGTACTTCTCCTCATAGTCTTTAATATCCTGTACCGTAACGGCATAGCATGGGTCTTGCGCCACCTTGCCGGTTATATCCACCACACATAGCGGAAATACCGCATCCATTACGCCATAGCTGTCGGACATGGCCGCGCCCTTAATGAAATGTCCCGGGAAGTCCACGTGGGTGCCGAACTGGCCCGGGAATTTAAAAGTATGGATCAGGCACTCCAGCATGGGGTTGCCCCAGTCAAACACCACATTGCACAGTTCCACCGATCCCTCGGGTATGCCGCTCCAGTACGGGCTGTCGTTGTTGAGGGGATGGGAAAGTTCCACCCATTTAAGCTTTTTTGCGCCCTCCAGCGCCTGCCACAGTTTGTACATTTTTATTCCTCCCTTTGGTGTTTATATAAGCTTTGGCGGCCCCCGCGCCGCTAGAATATCGCTATAGACGGCGCCATCTCGCCTTTTGCCCCGAGACATGCGCTGACAAGATGGTCGCCTCCGCCGCTCAGTCCGTAGAAGCATCCCACGTCATGCATCCTGTCCAGATATATAAGGAATATTGCCTGTACACCACCCTGCCGTTCCTCCACGAAGCTGAACAGATATACGCCGTCCCGGATCTTTACGTAGTCTGCCGGATTCGCGGCCATCCACGCGCCGTTGGGGGTGTGGTACTCATAGGTATAAAAGATATTGCTGTTGTATATGTGCTTGATGGAGTCGATTTTACCCCCGTAACTCCATGTTATGGCTTTCCCCACCAGCTCCTCGGTAAAAGAGTGGGGCTCTCCCCCGGCGTATTCACCCTTCAGACGGCCGAAGAAGAATTCCCTGTCCACATCTATACCCGAGTATTCGGTGCCGATATGTGCGTCGCACACAGTGGCGTACCCCGTCAACATGTCGGCTATGAGTGTGATCTGTCTGGAAGAGGCAAAGCCCGGCACCAGGAAATTGACAAAATATATCTCATTGTCCAAGGTCTTCACATTGCAGAAGCAGCTCTTCTCCTCAGTCTCTTTCTCGGTGAACAGCACCTCGTTTAGGCCGGTGAAGCGGAAGCCAAAGTCCCGCTCCTCTCCTCTGAAGCTCAGGGTCTTCCCCACCAATCCGTCCGAGTCGGGTGGAGAGTATGGCCCGGCAATGGGAGTGTGGCTGTACACCTTCGGGTCCGCAGTCCCGGAGACGACCCGCTCCACCTCCTCCCTGCTCATATCCACCGTGAATTTGCGGTACCAGCGGTTTGCGTTTTTCATGGGCAGGCCCTCCTTATTTAGTCGATAAAAACATAACGCTTTTTTACGAGAGCTGTAAAAAGCTTACTCGTTATTAAGTATAATCAACAGCAAAATCACTGGATAAATACACTGCTGCGGTCTCACCTTACAACGCTGTTTATCCATGACATACCGGCTTTCCCCTGTCAGTTTATATTCAGCCTGAATCCCACTGTCCGGTATTCATGAAGCACAGTCAAACTGTAACTGCCCCAGTATCCGTTATCGTAAAACCAGGTTTCAAAAAAAACGTCACCATCATACAGAAAAAAGCTGAAGTCGGCGTCGTCCTCAAACTGTATTACCCCCGTCCCGTCTCTCCAAAGGGACTCGTCAAGCAGTCTGTGAACGGCGCTCTCGATATCGTCGCCGGAATATACGAAGGACCCGTTCACAACATGATAACTATTATGCATACCGCTGGATTCCGGCAACCTGTAGTAGCTGACGATGTCGTCGCTCAGAGGGTAAAGGCGGCTTATCCAGTCTCTTTTAACATTATATGCGCTGTAAAGCTTCATGGACCTTTCTTCTCTGATCAGGTCGTTGGTAAGGTCCACGTCGCAGTAACTGCCGTTGATCTTCACACAGTTCCACGCGTGTCCGACGGGGTCGCCCTCATCCTTCCCGGAAAGCACGATGGCAGGGATCCCCACGGCCTCCATCGCCCACTTCATGGCCAGGCTTATACCGTCGCATTTCGCGCTTTTGTCTACTATTGCCCCGGATGCGTTGCCACACTGCGCCGTTGTGGTGGAATAGGATACAGTATTTGTAAAATAATCATACACGTATTGTTCACGCTCCTGCGCGCTGAATCCCGTCGTGTCCTCTCTAAGCTGCGCTATAAGAGCACTGCACTGCGCAAGTCTCGAATCATATGTCGTCTTTGACATGGAATAAGGCACTGACACGGAAGTTATCCGGCCGCCGGTGTTCCAAAATGTGTACTTCTTATCAAACGCTGCCTGAAACAACTCCGGGCAGTCGTATTTTATGGCGTTTATCAGCAAGCGCAGGTCTGCTTCATTTGCCGTGTTCTTCAGTTTAATCTCTGTTTCAAAGGCTGAAATACCCTTATACAACGCCACGACGTCGAACAGAAGAGGTTCCTCCAGATTGTTGATGTAAAACCTGTCTTCATAATACGGGATAGCCGAAACATCCGGTTTCTCCGATATTATCGCCGGTGCCGCCGAGGGTATTACCGTCGGAACGACCTCCTCAGCCGACGGTACAGGAACTTCCGTCTCAGGGATGCTGATCCGTTCTCTGAACGTTTGAGTGACAAAAGCCGTTTTTACCTCTCTGAACCACGGTGCAGCACAACTTAACAGTATAACAGCAAGTATGACAAGCAGTACAGGCCGCACCTTCCGGCCTGTCTTCTTCGGTTTCGCTGGAGCCGTCCAGACTCTGCTCTCCGAAGCTACCCCTGACATCCCCGCGCCGGAATGCGCTCCGTCGCCATACGCGTTGTGATATACTCTGTCACCGTATGGTCTCCCGGTGTGCGGCTTGTTCTGAGGCTCTATAATCACCTTTATGTGACGCAGTTCCCTGTTCGGTACTCCGTATCGGTCCGTATACTCGCGGCAGATCGTCTTGTCCGTCCCTGACGCGATCCCTGGCTCTATGTGTATATCCGCATAATCTCCGGTTCCGGCGAACCGGAACCGTACGCGGCCTCCCCTCGCGGCTTGCTGCTGGGTCAGGAAAACAATACTTCCGACAATACGGCAGTCTATATATTCCCCTTGGGTATATGAATGCACGGGTCCCACAGCCAAGCCGCATTTGCGGCAGTACTGTGCACCCGGGGCCAACTCGCTGCCGCACCTTCTGCAGCATTTCGTGTAGTTAGAATAATAATCCATTTAATACAATCGTATCACTCGCCCTGCAAAAATGCGGGCGGGTATCGTTCATATAACACTGCTCATTACCCGTGTTTGTACGCCGACATGATTTGAAAAATTGTAAATGTATTATATTCTCTTCACTCTCCCTCGTCAATTGAACCTGGCTACAGTCTGATAAAGCATACGATCATTCTATGATCCCCCGGTGTTATACGTACGGTTTCTATTAGTTCGTTCCGGTACCGTTCATGACAATTAAATGCAGTTTAAACTGTATTGGCTGTCATTGCCCGTGCAGGCCTCGCGGCAAAATCAAAGCCACGCGAAAAACGCGGTTTTGAGTTCTCATATGTATCGTTCAACCTCGTGCGCGGCTGCGGAGCTCCGGCCGCCGCACGCTGGCCGCTTCTCACGGCAGCCGTCCACCGTGTCGTCCATTTTGGATAACCCTGTTAATCAGTTCTTGCCGGACCATGACCCCGTGTGTTTTTATCATTGAAACCCCGCCTTACGGCTGATATAATCAAGATGTTTAAACTCTGCGCAAAGCAGCTTACAGAGGAACGATACATGACAGACGAGGAAAAAAAGGACAAAATATCTTCCGCCGCCCGGGACGTACTGAGGCTCAGCCGCAACACCCTGGTGGTGGAACTGCGTTTTCTCGACTCGGCGGTGAGCCGTCTGATACAGAAGGAGAGCAGCGTCATATGCTTCGCTACCGACGGCCGTCTGCTGCTTTACGAACCCCTGTTCGTTCTGAAGCGCTATATGGCTGACAGGGCTTCCCCCGTACGGGATTATCTCCATACCGTGCTGCACTGCGTCTACCGCCACATGTTCGTCCACACCCTTGTGGACCACGCTCTTTGGGACCTGTCCTGCGACATAGCCGTTGAGAGTTCTGTAACCGACCTCGGCCTTCGCGCCGCCGCTGCGGGACGCGAAGAGAAACAAGCTCGCGCATGCCGGGAGCTCCGTGAAGCGGCAGGCATGCTCACCGCTGAAAAACTGTACAGTCACTTCATCAGCAACAGGCCTTCAGAAGAACGTCTGGAGCAGCTGCAGGAGCTGTTTCGTGCCGACGACCACGCCCTCTGGTACATGACGCAGGCCGAGAAAGAGGAAGCCGGTATAGAGTTTGAAGCCTCCGACGGCAAGGGCAGGGGCGGCAGAAGCGACGATAACGACGAAGACGGGGACAAAGAAGGTTCCCTTGTCCGCGCCCTGGGTTCCGAACTTGACTGGAAAGAGGTCGGTCAGCGCATACAGGTGGATATGGAGACTTTCTCCCGCAAGCAGGAGACAGAACGGGGCGGCATGGTGCAGAACCTTCTGTCAGTCAATAGGGAACGGTATGATTATACGGATTTTCTCCGCAAGTTCGCCTCCCGCGGGGAGGTCATGAAGACCGACGACGATGAATTCGACTACATCTTCTATACATACGGCCTGCGCCTGTACAGGAATATGCCTCTGGTGGAGCCTCTGGAGTACAGAGAAATAAAACGTATACGGGAGTTCGTCATAGCCATAGATACCTCCGGCTCTGTCTCCGGCAGACTCGTGCAGTCGTTCATCCAGAAGACATACAACGTACTGTGCTCCACGGAGAGCTTTTTCTCAAAAATAAATCTGCACATTGTACAATGCGACGCCGACATCCAGGAGGATGTCAAGATCACCTCCCGGGAGGAGTTCGACTCCTACCTGGCCTCCATGAAGATATACGGCCTGGGAGGCACTGATTTCCGCCCGGTGTTCAGCTACGTGGACTCCTTGGCGGAACAGGGGGAGTTCCGCAATCTGAAGGGGCTCATATATTTTACCGACGGTTTTGGCACGTTCCCCCAGAAAAAACCCGCGTATGACACCGCTTTCGTCTTTGTTGACGAGGCCTACAACAACCCCGACGTCCCGCCTTGGGCAATCAAGCTGGTCCTGAGCCGGGACGAGATAATGTGAGGATCGCCCGCCATGGAACACAGCAGTTGTTTTTCGATCAAAAACGGTGTGCTCACAGGTTACTCCGGGTCAGGGGGCTGCGTGAAGGTGCCTGAAGGGGTTACTGAGATCGCCCCTGAGGCATTCAGCGGACGCTCCGACATAACATCGGTAAGCCTGCCCGCCAGCCTCATGGTCATAGGCCGCCGGGCTTTTTGGGGCTGCAGACGTCTCACCACGGTGGAAGCGGCAGAGGTTGCCCCTTCCGTGGGTGAGGACGCCTTCAAAGGCTGTATGCAGCTGGCCGACCCCCAGGGGTTTGTCACTATAGGAGGTACACTGATAGATTATACCGGCACGGGCGGGGACATCACCGTACCTGACGGTATTCTGCTTATAGGCGCCGGGGCATTCAGCGGCATAAGGAGGCTCACAGGCATCACCCTCCCCGGCAGCGTAAAGTCTGTTGGCAGGAGCGCTTTCGCTTTCTGTCCGAATCTTAGATATATAATCCTGCTTTCCCCCTCCCTGGAGGGTGGGCTCAGGCAGATATTCGGCTCATCCGGCGGTACAGCGATACTGGCCCCCAATCTTCCTCTGGGGGAGTGCGACAGGAAACCGGACCTGGCCAGGGGATTCGCCATGGCTGGCTCTCTGGGGGTGGACTATCCCGCCCCCAGGAAGAGGGAGTACAGGAACTATCTGCGCCGCCGCTGGAGGCGTGCCGCCGAGTTGGCGGCGGCTGACAGCCGGGAGTTGCTGGATCTGCTTATGAAGCTTGAACTCATCCCCCCCGAGGAGGTCGACGCCGTCATATCCATGTGCGGAACTCTGGACGAAAAAGCTTCACTGATGGACTACAAAGCCCGGATAATGACCCCCCAGGCGGAGGCCAGGCTGGAACGTCTGGAAGCCGCCAGGCTGGAACGGGAACTCACCGGGGCACCTGTTCCCGTAGAGGATGCGCGCAGGACGTGGCTATTTGAAGCCTCGGAGAGCGGGATAACGCTGCTCTCTTACCGCGGGGCGGATGAACAGGTCTCCGTACCGGAATACATAGGCCGCCGCCCGGTCTGTGCCATCGGGCCGAAGTGTTTTTCCCCCGCCAGGCGGCGAATAAAAAACGCCTCCGCCAGGGAAAAGATAACCTCCGTGTTCCTGCCGGACACGGTTGCCCGCATTGAAGCCGGCGCTTTCTCGTTCTGTCTGGAGCTGCGGGAAGTGCGGCTCCCCGAGGGTCTGGTATCCATTGAAGAAGACGCTTTTTCCGGCTGTCACAGCCTCATCCGTGTAAATCTGCCTGAGGGGCTGGAATCCATAGGCGACGGCGCTTTCTCCGGATGCACCGCCCTGTCCGCAGCCGTCATTCCGGACAGCCTGCGCCATATAGGGAGCCACGCCTTTTACTATTGCGGCCGCCTCACCGGGGTAAAACTGCCGGAGGGAACCGGGCGCCCAGGTATCAAAGCCTTCAAGGGCTGCCGTTCCATGGCCGACACCCAGGGCATGGTCGTTGTTGGGGATGTCCTTTACGACTACTGCGGCTCCCGTGGCGAGGCCCGGGTACCCGACGGAGTACGCATTGTTGGAGACAGGGCATTCGGCGACTGTGCCAGCCCCTTCGAGGTGTATCTGCCCGACGGTGTTGTCCACATAGGTGAAGGGGCTTTCCATAGCTGTATAAGCCTCAAGCGGGTCCGCCTGCCGGACGGCCTTCTCAGCATTGGTGACAGCGTTTTTCGTGAGTGCTCCAGCCTCACGGAGATCACCCTGCCCCCGTCGTTGGAGCGTGTAGGCAGACAGGTGTTCAAGGGCTGCCGCAGGCTGGCAGACAGCGACGGTTTCGTCACGGTGAATGGTGTACTCTACGACTACACAGGACCGGGCGGGGACGTCTCGGTGCCCCCCGGGGTGCTGGCCATAGGCGAGTGCGCATTCTGGTTCTGTTCCTCCCTGAAAAGTATAACCCTGCCGCCCGGGGTCACATCCGTGGGGATAAACGCCTTCCAGGGCTGCACCGGCCTTGAGAGCGTGAGCCTTCCTGAGGGACTTCTCCTGATAGACGACGGGGCTTTCCAGGGCTGTACCGGTCTCAGGGAAGCAGTCCTCCCCGCCGGGCTCATCCGGGTGGGAAAAGGTGCATTTTCAGGCTGCAGCACGCTGGAAAGCGTCACCGCGTCCCAGGGATTGGAGAGCCTGGGTGACCGGGCTTTCATGAACTGCAGGCAACTCAGGTCCGCCCAATTCCCGCCGGACCTCCAGTACGTCGGCACTGACTCATTCTCCGGCTGCCCTAAACAGTATATCCCTGCCGTTTTACAGAAAAACAGGTAAAGAACTCTATTAAGGAGCGTCCTGACATGAATATAAAGGAAGCCAAAGAACAGATCAAAAGCGCCATGAGGGCATATTTTTCCAGAGACGGATTCGGCAACTATGAAATCCCCATAGAGAAGCAGCGCCCCATCTTCCTCATGGGACCTCCGGGCATAGGCAAGACCGCCATAATGGAACAGATAGCGCAGGAGATGGGCGTAGGCCTCGTGAGTTACTCCATGACCCACCACACCCGCCAGAGCGCCCTTGGACTGCCGTTCATAGTGCAGAAGGACTACGGCGGGCATGAGTACTCCGTCTCCGAATACACTATGAGTGAAATAATCGCCAGCGTATACGACATGATGGAGGACACCGGCCTCCGGGAGGGTATACTGTTTCTGGACGAGATAAACTGCGTCTCCGAAACTCTTGCGCCGGTGATGCTGCAGTTTTTGCAGTATAAGGTTTTCGGCCGCCACCGCGTTCCCGAAGGCTGGATAGTCGTTACCGCCGGGAACCCGCCTGAGTACAACAACTCCGTCAGGGAGTTCGACATTGTCACCTGGGACCGCCTCAAGCGCATAGACGTGGCGCCCGACTACGACGTGTGGAAGGAGTATGCCCTGATGAGGGGCGTCCATCCCGCAATACTCACGTATCTGGACATAAAGAAAGCAGACTTCTATAGAATAGAGACCACCGTGGACGGCAAGACTTTCGTCACTGCCAGGGGTTGGTCGGACCTGTCTGACATGGTGCGTCTTTATGAGAAGAACGGCGACAAAGTGGACGAGCGCCTCGTGTGCCAATATCTGCAGAACGCCAGGATCTCACGGGATTTCGCCATATATTTCGACCTCTGGGGCAAGTACCGCAGCGACTACCAGGTTGACAGGATACTGGACGGCAAAGCGAGGGCGGAGATAAAGAAGCGCGCTTCGGCCGCACAGTTTGACGAGAGGCTCAGCCTGCTGGGTCTGCTGCTGGACGGTATAACGGACCACCTGAGGGAAGTCTGCGTAGAGGAGCTGGCCTCGCAGGAATTGGCCGCCGCTCTGAAAGCTGTGCGCATGGAGCTGGCCGGGCGCGGGGGTGACTGGGAAGCGGCCCTTACGGCTCAGGAGGACAGGCGTCTCAAAGAACTGGAGACCGCCAGGCGTTCCTCTACCCTCTCCCTGGAGCGCCGCTACACCCTTCAACGGACAGTCAGCGTGCTTCGTGAGCAGCGGTCCATGATGAAAGCCCAGCCTCCCGCGGATGCCTCTGCGGCCTTTGCCTCCCTTAAAAGCGACTTTGACAGGCGCACGAAGGAGATAAAAAAGAAGGCTGCGGACGCCGGGAAGAAGCTCTCCAACCTTTTCGTCTTCTGTGAGGAAGTCTTCCCGGAGGGTCAGGAACTGCTGATCCTGGTCACGGAGCTCACCGTGAGCCACTTCTGTTCCCGTTTTATCTCCCGCCACGGCTGCAAAGAGTACTTTGCCCACAACAAGGAACTGCTGTTTTATGAACGGCAGAAGGAGATAGTGGCCGAGGTGGAAGATCTGGAACTCTGATGGCGGCGGGACCGCAGGGAGACTGCATATGAAACTTGGTATAATATCCGACACCCACGGCTTGCTGCGTGAGAGCGTGCTCCTGAAGTTGTCAGAGTGTGACTACATACTCCATGCCGGTGACATAGACCGTCCGGCAGTGCTGGAAAAACTCGAGTCACTGGCCCCGGTATACGTCGTTGAAGGCAACAACGACTGGGAATTCTCTGGCAGGCTGCCGATACGCATCGACGTCACTCTGGAAGGTCTGCGCATATGTATGGCCCACCGGCGTATGGACCTTCCAGCGGATCTTTCCCCCTTCGGTCTGGCCGTTTGCGGGCACTCCCACAGGTTCGAATTGTCCCGACTTGGAAACACAGTGATCCTCAACCCCGGCAGCTGCGGCCGAAGCCGATTCGGAAGGGCCCTCACCATGGCCACCGCGGAGGTGACAGGAGGTGTGCCCACGGTGACCAGGATAGATATAGACGAGCTCTGACAGCAGAAAATTGTTCACCGTTTTTTGATGTTTTGCTGATTGTATGCGCATGCCATACATGCTATAATGATTCTGTAAGATCACGGGGTCCGGGTTCCCACCCGCGCCCCGCGCCGCCAGACAGACGGGTCTCCCCGTCGTTCAAACGAAAGGAGTCCGTAATATGAAGTGTACATTCATAGATAAAAAAGAAACCTTCCCCGAGACTCTGCACCAATACGCTGAAAAGAAGATAAGCAAACTTGACAAATACTTTAAGCAGGATGCGGAGGCCTTTGTTACCTGCAGCATCGAACGCGGCCGCCACAAAGCCGAAGTCACCGTACGCAGCGGCGGCATGGTGTACCGCGTGAGCGAGACCACCAGCGACATGTACGCCTCCATAGATTCCGCCGTAGCCGCCATTGAGCGCCAGATCCATCGCAACAAGACCCGTCTGGAAAAGAAGCTCCGCCAAGGCGCCTTTGAGAAGGGCGGGGAGCCGGTCTCCTACATTGCTGATGAGGATGAGGACCAGGATGAACTCAAGATCGTCCGCACAAAAACTTTCTCTTTCAAACCCATGACCCCCGAGGAAGCAGTCCTGCAGATGAATCTTGTAGAACACGATTTCTTTGCTTTCAAAAACTCCGAAAACGAAGACAGGTTTGCGATAGTGTACCGCCGAAAGAGCGGTGACTACGGCCTTATAAACTCCGACGAATCCTGATTTGAACGAAACGTTCATGCGCTCCGCCCTGGAACTGGCCCGACAGGCCATGGAAGACGGCGAGGTCCCGGTGGGGTGCGTTATCATAAAAGACGGCGAGATAGTCGGCAGTGGAAGGAACCGCATGGAGACGGGCCGCAGTGCTCTAGCCCACGCGGAACTGGAAGCCATCTCCGATGCCTGTGCTCATCTGGGCGGTTGGAGGCTCTGGCAGTGCGAGATGTACGTCACCCTGGAGCCCTGTCCCATGTGCGCCGGCGCAGTCGTGAACAGCCGCATTCCCGTAGTATATTTCGGCGCTTCCGACCCCAAATCCGGGGCCTGCGGCAGCGTATTCGATTTGTTTGCCCTGCCCCTAAATCACCATCCCAAAGCGGTGGGCGGCATGCTGGCCGAGGAGTCGGCAGCACTTTTAAAAGAATTTTTCCGCTCCCTGCGCGACTCACGCGCCTGAGCGGCATATCTTCAAATCCACGAACAGGAGGCACAAATGGCTGAGGCAAAAGAATACATCGTACACAGCGAAGCGGGCGGGTCTATAAACATCAGCGAAGAAGTCGTCGCTGTTATCGCAGCCACCGCCCTGCTGGATGTGGCCGGGGCATACGTCCCCGGCGCCACGAAGGTAAACGGCTCCCCCTCCCTTGACCGTAAGCATCTGGGCAAGGTGGTAAAGCTCAATTTTGACCAGTCGAACCCGGACTGTGTATCCATAACATGCAGCCTGCTTGTAACGTATGGCAGTGTCATACTGGACGTTGCCACCGCGGTGCAGAACGCAGTAAAGGATACAGTGGAGGGTGTCACCGGTCTTAAGGTCACCGCCGTGGACGTGAACGTATACGGCATTTCTTTCCAGAACTGAACAGACTACCGGATACTGCAGACCCTCTGCACAAAAAGTACGCCCCCCACGTAACAGGGGGGTGCAGTTCAACAGAGAATAAGGGCGTGCGGCGGATAACGCTATCCCGCTGCACACCCTTGTTTTTATTCTATTTTTGTGGGCCGCTCAGAGTATTGTCACGGTATTATATCTGAAGGCCTGCATATCGGGGAGCCGTCCTCCCCGAGGCAAAAAAGCCTGACCAGGTCAAAATCCCTTCCTATATATACGCTCTCCCCGGAGTGCTTTATCGCCGAGGCGGAGCACATCCTTCCGTCTGAGTCGTAAACCGCCGCGTACACCCTGCCCGAACCAAAACTGCCAAAAGCACTCAACTGACCGGTCGCCGCCTGCCAGTTCCACCGGATACCGCCCAGTACCCCTTCCTCGCAGCGCGGGTCGTAGCTATAACCAAAATGAATCTCAGCGTTTTTCAGCGCATCGTTCCCGTCCAAAATCGAAACAGCCTGCCACTCTTCCCTGCTCCCGGCAAAGTAAACGTCAGTGACGCCGTTATTATAAAACGCGTATTTGCCTATACTCTCCAGGCTCGCTGGCAGGTATACTTCCGAAGCGTTTGACGTGCCGGAGAAGAGGTATTCCGTTATAGCCGTTATACCCTCTTCCACGACGATAGTTTCGACCTCGTCCTCGATCTCCTCATACTGGTTGCCGTCGGTACGGAAAAAGTAAGTCATGCCGTTGGGCTTTCCGTAGTCCGAGCCGTTGCCCGAGACGGTGAGCACACCGTTTGAGAACTCCCATATGGGCCCCTCAGGATAACCGAATCCCGTACTTTTGGGATTTTTCAGGGTGCCTATTTCGGTGCCTGAGCAGTTAAAATGGATGACGGCGCTGTCCAGCCCATGATTTCTCTCTCCCACGGCTACGGCAGCCCAATCCTCCTCGCTGCCGGCGTAATAGACGTCTTTCAGGCCTGTACACTTATAAAACGCCAATTTCCCTATGCTTGTGACGCTTTTGGGGATCACGATCCTCTCCAGCGTATACCATTCCGCAAATGCATATGGGCCGATATTTGTAATGCCTTCGGCTATGACCGCGGACTCAGTAAAATCGCTCGTATAGAACCAGCGATACTGATCCGCGCAGTAATAGCCTGTCGGCATGGCCCCGGGGCCTTCGATTCGAAGGACAAAATCGGTAGTGAGAGACCAATACACCTCGTCTCCCACCATACCCATCCTTATCACGTGAGTTATGTGAGCCTCGTCCCAGGCCAAAGCCGGTACTGATACGGCCGACAGGCACATGGCCGCAATAAGGACTGCCAAAAGCAGCTTCTTCATTGCCACACACCTTTCATTTTTAATGTCATCCTGATAATATCCCTTTCCCGCGCCAATTTCAACGGGTAAGAATTATATCTGAAAGGCATAATATCGTGCAAGGGCGCCTTACGCCTGCCTGGCCACTGAAGATGGACCGGGTGCACGACATGAATACTCTGACTGTTTGTGTCAGCCTCCGCGCTGCAAGAGCCCGTCTCCACTGCACTGAGCGGAAAGGCGCGCCGCGGTAATGTTTGCACCACAGCGCGCCCCGTTTCACACAGCACAGTATTATGCGATTACACAAACTTACTGCCGCGGTCTGCATTTGTCGTCAGCCCGCTTTCAAAAAACGGATGTCTCCCGCAAGCCGCAGCCCTTCCAGCCTCGGATCGTCCAGACCGGCTGGCGGAAACAGCATATACCGGTGCTCCCTCAGCTTTTCCATAAACCGTTGTGCGTAGTCTCCCGTGAGAGCGAAAGTCGCGGCAGGAGTGAGCCTGCCGTCGACCAGGGTGTACTCAAGGAACATATTCTCTATGAACTGAAAGCCGTATTCGCCGCTCTTTATCATTATCTCCACGCTCCTCCGGCGGCGTTCCTTCGGAGTGAGGCTGTCAAAGGCGGACCTGTCCGGTTCTTTATGGCAGTAGTAGTCCACAATGGCGAAATACGCGTCTTCCCGGGCCATGAGCGCCCTGAAGACCGCCTTTTTCTCCTTGAGCATATCCACAGAGTACCAGAGAAGTCATCCGTTGACAACGACCCCACCGCCTTAAAGATAAACGGGCAGCGCATGGACAAATCGGCAAGCTTCTGTGAAGTGGCCGCCCTCACAAGCTCCGGCGGCATATCTGTCTCCAGCCGGTCGCCCTCATACGGCCACTCCCACTCCGGCCAGTCCCACACCTCCGCCTGTTCCCGGTCCGTCGCGGCAAGGCAGTTCTGCGAAAGCGCAAATACAGCACATACTGCAGCGCATACTGCCGCGGTAAAGCAGCAGAGGGCATTGCATAAAAAACTCTGGATGGGGACTCTATCTATACACATAATACGTTATCCCATTATTACAAATCCCCTATTAAATGATAATTGTATAAATATAAATATGGTACATCTTCATCGAGCCTATTTTTAATGTTTTATCATCTCTTATGTACGTTTATCAAAACAAATATGGGCAGGCGTGCCGAATCGGCGCGCCTGCCCGCAGTCATATTAGAATCATAATATTATGTAAACTTAAAGCCCCTTTCAGCCTTCAAATATGCCGGCAGCCTTTTCCATGACCTCGGAAATGCCAATATGCTGGGGGCACTGCTGCTCGCAAGTGGCGCAATGCACGCACTCCGACGCCTTGCCTTTGGGACCCACTCTCATTCCGTAGCCCTTCTTTATCACCTCGGCCTGGCCGTAGGCCTCGTAATCGTTGAGTATGGATATTATGGAGGGTATCTTTATCTCCTGGGGACATACCTCCATACAGTATTTGCAGTTGGTGCAGGGCACCCTGGGATGGGACTCTATTATCTTCACTGCCTTGTCCAGCGCCTTTTTTTCCGTATCATTCAAGGGCTTCCAGTTTTGCATCATAGCGGTGTTCTGCTCCACCTGCTCCAGAGTGGACATGCCGCTGAGCACGGTGATGATGCCGTCAAGCTCCGCACAGAAGCGCAGGGCCAGAGAAGCCGGTGTATTGCCAGAGCCTGTGGCCGCGAACAGTTCCCTTATCTCATCGGTAAGTGAAGCCAGGAACCCTCCCTTTATGGGCTCCATGATGACTATGGGCTTATCATGCTTTCTGGCTACCTCGTAGCACTCCCGGGACTTTATCTTCTCGTTCTCCCAGTCCATGTAGTTTATCTGCAGCTGTATGAACTCCGCCTCGGGGTGGCGGGTCAGTATATCGTCTATCTGCTCAGGCTTCGCATGGGAGGAGAAGCCCAGATGGCGGATGACCCCCTGTTCCTTCTTTTTCCTGAGAAAGTCCCAGGCGCCCATCTCCTCTGCCTTACTGATGCTGGCTTCCGAGAGGTTATGCAGCAGGTAGAAGTCGAAGTACTCCACCCCCATCCTGTCCTTTGATGTGTTGAAGTACTCTTCCACCTGTGCCGGGTCCTTCATATCGAAAAACGGCATCTTCGTGGCCACAGTAAAGGATTCCCTGGGGTGCCTCTCCACCAAAGCCCTGCGCAGGGCTACTTCGGACTGTCCGCCGTGATATACATACGCGGTGTCAAAGTACGTGAACCCTCTTTCCAGGAAGAGATCCACCATTTTGCACACCTGGTCCATATCTATTTCCTGTGTGGTCCCCACTGTGGGGAGCCTCATAAAACCGAAACCAAGCTTTGCGATATCTTTACCAAGACAACTCATTTTGCTCTCTCCTTTGTATGGATTCTGTACAATATCCCTTGGAACACTGTACATCTGCCGATGAATTGTGTATATTATACACCATAAAATAACAAGCGGCAACATATTTTGCCATTTTAGGGGCTGTCCAGCGGCCCCGGACGCCATGGAGGTAATTATGAACGGCAGCATCATCGCCCTGGATCAGGGCACCACAAGTTCAAGGGCCATAGTCTTCTCCCGGGATGGGGACGTGCTCTCCATGGCCCAGTTTCCCATCACCCAACACTATCCCAGGCCGGGGTGGGTCGAGCATGACCCTAACGAGCTGTGGCAGACCACCGCCCTCGCCTTAAGCCAGGCGTTCCGGCAGAGCGGTCTCTCCCCTTCGGATATAGAGGCCATCGGCATTACCAACCAGCGCGAGACCGCCGTACTGTGGGACCGTGCCTCGGGCAGGAGCGTATACAACGCCATAGTCTGGCAGTGCCGCCGCACGGCAGACATCTGCCGTGAACTTGAGGAACGCGGTCTCGGTGGGTATATAAGGGAAAAGACCGGTCTCATAATAGACGCATACTTCACCGGCACAAAGTTCAAATGGATGTTCGACAACGACCCGTCCCTGCGGGACAGGGCTGCGGAAGGCGCGCTCCTTGGCGGCACCGTAGACAGCTGGATAATCTGGAACCTCACCGGCAGCCACGTCACTGATCATTCCAACGCCAGCCGCACCATGCTTTTCGACATCTCCTCCCTCACCTGGGACCCCAGGCTCTGCGATGAACTTGAAGTCCCCATGAACATCCTGCCCCGACCGGTGAGCAACAGCGAGCTCTACGGGAAGCTGAAACCCGGCATACCTGGTCTGGAGGAGCTTGCCGGCATCCCCGTATGTGGCTGCGCCGGAGATCAACAGGCTGCCCTGTTCGGGCAGTGCTGTTTCGAGGAGGGCATGCTGAAAAACACGTACGGCACCGGATGTTTCACGATGATGAACACCGGCTCCGACATAGTCAGAAGCGGTAATGATCTGGTTTCCACTGTAGGTTGGACCGTGGGCGGTAAGACGGTCTATTGTCTGGAGGGAAGCGTATTCAACGCAGGCTCCACCATACAATGGCTCCGCGACGGTCTGGGGCTGTTTGAAAAGGCTTCGGACTGCGATGTACTGGCCGAGAGCGTCCCCGACAGCGCCGGGATGTATATAGTCCCTGCCTTCACCGGGCTGGGTGCCCCCTACTGGGACATGGACGCCCGCGGCCTCATCTGCGGTATCACCAGGGGCGCCACCAAAGCCCATCTTGCCAGAGCGGTGCTGGAGAGCATAAGTTTCCAGACCGCCATGCTGATAAACGCCATGCGCAGCGACACCGGCCGCAGCATACACCAGTTGCGTGTTGACGGGGGGGCCAGCGTCAGCGATTTCATGATGCAGTTCCAGGCGGATATACTGGATATCAACGTGGTGCGTTCCTCCACACCGGAAACCACCGCCGCCGGTGCCGCCCATCTGGCCGGACTTGCCGCAGGTGTTTATTCCGGTACAGATCAGCTAACCTCTTTGTGGAAAACCGACCGGGTCTTCGTGCCGCAGATCGACGCCGTCCGTCGTGAGTCCCTGATGAAAGGCTGGGATGACGCCGTGAAACGTACCCTTATGAAGCCCTGACGGGCGGTCGCCCCACGCCGAAAAATACGCGTATGGCAAGCGCGGAGATTTACTTTCAGCCCTATTTGTGGTATGGTATTCAGAGCGTCGCAGTGAAGCAGCGCCAGTCAGTGTGGGAAGGAGAGCGGATGAGTTACACTTCTATGGCCGGGTCCTATGACGTGCTCACAAGGGACGTCGACCGGAAATCTTTCTTCGAATACTATAAAAAGCTTTTCGCCCTGCGGGGGCTCAGCCCATCATCCATACTTGACATTGGCTGCGGCACCGGCACTCTGGCCTATATAATGGCCGACGCCGGGTACGACGTGGTCGCCGCGGATCCCTCGGAGGATATGCTCTCCCAGGCCTGTATGGCCAGGGGTACACGCCCTTTGTCTAACCCCCTGTTCCTGCGGCAGAGCTTCGCCACTTTGGACCTGTACGGCACCGTGGACGCCGCTGTCTGTTCTCTGGACTGTGTGAACTATATCACCGGGGATGACGAGCTTGCCGCCTCTTTCGCGAGGCTTGGGCTGTTCATTGCCCCGGGAGGCCTGTTTATTTTTGACGTCAAGTCCGTGGAGAAGTATTCACGATATAAGGACAGCCTGTTTATAGACCAGACGGAGGATATGTACTGCGTCTGGCGGGCAGACTACGACCCTGTCTCAATGCTATGCAGGTACTCTGTGGACATATTCACCCGCCGCGGTGAACTGTGGGAACTTGCCTCAGAAGAACATATCCAGCGCGCCTATGCCCCGGCCCAGCTGTCCGTGGCGCTGGAGTCCGCCGGATTCGGCAACATAAGCTTTTTCGGCTGCCTCTCCTGTGAGCCTCCGATACCGGGAGAGGAGCGCATCTTCGTATGTGCGTCCAAACTGTAGGTGCGGTATATGGAAACCTTTTCTTTTGTACTGTTTATTGTTATAAGCTTGGCGGAACTGTTTTTCTGCCTGATGCGCATGCAAAAGCCCGGCCTGGCTGTGCGTATGTTCATAGTTCCAGCCCTCATCCTCTACTACTGCTGCTCCACGATGCGCATGATGGAGCCGTTGATCCTCATTGCTCTGGTATTTGAAGCCCTCAGCGTAATCCTGGCTTCGTTAAAAAAGATCCCTTCGGCCTGTTCTTTTGTCGCAGGCATCGCATTTGCCGTGATCCTGGGGTGGTCGCTGTACAAGGACGGGGCGTGGGCCCTGGCCGCCCCACATTACACTTACACAGTCTTCCTCATCCACGTAACAGCCGTAGCAATAATCATAATAAAGGCGTACCCCCTGCTCACATATCCGCAGTTGCTGCGTACTTCGGCGGAACTTATATATATAGGTGCGTTGTCGGCGTGCGCCATTGTGGCCTGTATATATTCCTTTGGCATCAGGACCGGGCTGCTGGCCATGGGGGCTTTTATCTGTTTCATCCACAGGGTCTTCCGGCTGGCCGTGGAATCCTCCTCACGCAGGAACAGGCTCGGTGAGTTTGAAATCATGCTCCTGTATATCGTCTCCCGTGCCCTTATAGTCATCGGGGTACGTCTCCCCATATGAGCGGCCGCAAAGGAGGCACCCGCCTTGCCCCGAGGAAGACCTCTTTTCTCCCGGTGGCGATGGTTTGCCTTATCCTGCTGTCGCTGGCCGCAGCCCTGTCCGTATTTTTACTGGGACCTCGGGACATACTCAACCGCTTCACCGGCTCCGGCAGTGACGCAGGACCTCCCGCCGTTTCCCAGGATACACAAGCCTCGTCTGAGACCTCACAATCGCCTGTATCGTATTCCTCCCCTTCAGCAGAGCCTTCTGACAGTCTATCACCTGCGCCGCAAACTTCGAGCGAAGCGGACCCGCATCCGTCCAAGGAAACAGCCCCCTCCCCTTCTCCCTCCGCTTTCGCGGAACTTTCGCCCACAGCTGTACCCACGCCTTCGACAGATATTTCTCCTTCCCCTGCAGCATCCGACGATGAGGACACGCCCGGAGAGGTTCCCTACGACGGCTCCCCCCGCCATCCCCCTCCCAACGGGGATATCTACAGTGCCTGCGCACTGCTCACAGATCTCGATACGGGCAGGGTCCTGTACGTGAACAATGCGGACACAAGGAATTACCCGGCCTCCCTCACGAAAATACTCACTTGTGTGACGGTGCTTGACAGCGGTATCGGCATAGACGAACCGGTAGTTTTCACCGCCCCTATGCTGGAAGGCCTTGAGGACGCCTCGGTAGCCGGTTTCCGTGAGGGAGATGCCGTTACAGTAAAAGACCTTCTATACGGTCTCATGCTCCCCTCCGGAGCGGATTGCGCAAACGCCCTGGCAATCACGTCAGCTGGCAGCGCAGAAGGTTTCGCGGAAATGATGAATGAAAAGGCTGCACAGCTGGGTATGAGCCGATCTCACTTTGTCAATCCGACGGGGCTCCACGACCCGGAGCAGTACTCTACTGTCAGGGATATGACCAGGCTTCTCTCATATGCCCTGAAAAATGCGCTTTTCAGTGATATATTCACTACCGGTGAATATATCATGCCTCCCACGGCATCGAGCCCGGAGGGCATCAAAGTAAAGAACTATATTCTTTCCGGAGATCTGGAAATCTCTTTTGGTTCCGGGTCCATCATCGGAGCCAAGACCGGTTTCACCACCCCCGCAGGTCAGTGTCTGGCCAGCATAGCCGCTGCTGATTCCGGCGCGCGTTTTATGCTCGTGACCATGGGGGCCGGACGGGAGTTCGACTTTGATGGAAGATACAGCATAGCTGATGCCCTTTACCTTTACGCCATGGCGGCCGAAAAGACCAGGGAGTGATCACCCGGGATATCCGGCATATGAAAGGAAATAACATGAACTCTATTATGAACAGAAGGTCCATCCGGAAATTCACCCCGCAGCCCGTGGAACGTGAGAAACTCATACGGGTGCTCAGGGCGGCAATGCAGGCCCCCAGTGCAAAAAACAGACAGCCATGGGAATTTATTGTAGTCACCGACTCGGATACCAAAGCCGCCCTGGCAGGGGCCAGTCCCTACGGCGGCTTCACTGCGGGGGCCCCTTGTGCCATAGTCCCACTGGCTGTTACCGGAGACTTTCCTGGCGAGTCCCCCTGGTGGTGTGAGGACCTCTCCGCCGCAGTTCAGAACATGCTCCTACAGTTGGAGGAGGAAGGCCTTGGCGGCTGCTGGATAGGCATTTGGCCGGACCGGGAACGTGTTGAAAACGTCAGGAAGATCTTTGGATTGGACAGCGGGCTCACCCCGTTTTGCATAATAGCCTGCGGTTACAAAGGCCAGGAGCGTCCCTTTGAGGACAGGTTCGACGAGAGCCGCGTCCATTGGGAACGCTACTGATATATCAGCGGACATCCTTCCGCCGAAAGGAGCGCAATCGTGCCTGAATATTACGTGGACAGGGCGTCATACGACGCCGCATACAGGGCAAAACGCAACAAGCGCAGAAAGCTTATCCTAATATGCGTCGTGGCTTTTGCCATAATACTTGACGTGCTGATCTACCTGTTCTGCGGCGAGGAGCTTACCACTATCATCAATCTTGGCGGGGAGCTTCTCGTGGTGGATAAACTCATGTTCGTAATAGCCGCCGGGGTAGCTGAGCTCGCCCTGGGCTATGTAGGCTTCATGAATGAGGAAAAACGTGTCTCATTCATCGTATGGGACTGCTTCATCATAATCATTATGGCAGTCACCTTCTTTAAAAACCTGTGAAGCGGGGATTTTCAGCCGCTCCCCGTCAGGAAAGCCCTGACGTTCGGGAGCCGTCTATCGATACGGATGACCGCGCAGCATCCGAGAGACTGGAGGGGCGCAACCCCGTAACGGAGGCTCTAAAACACGGACGTCCCATAGACAAATTATTCATCTCCAGGGACGCGGACTCCTCTCTGAGGCATCTGGCCGCCATGGCGGAGGAGCGTTCCATCCCCGTAGTACGTGTGGATAAACGCAGGCTGGACGCCATGAGTTTCTCCCACGCCCATCAGGGAGTGATAGCGGTGGCCGCAGCCGTCCCCTACGCCGAACTGGAGGATGTATTTGCCCTTGCTGAGAAGAGCGGCAGGCCGCCCCTCATAGTCGTGCTTGACGGTATAAGCGACACAGGTAACCTGGGAGCTATAATCCGCTCCGCGGAGTGCGCCGGAGCCCACGGTGTGATAATCCCCCGAAGGCGCAGCGCCGGCATCACAGCCGCCGCAGCCGAGGCCGGAGCCGGTGCCGCCGAATACATCCCAATCGTCAGGGTGCCAAACATAAGTGCTGCCCTCACGGAACTCAAGGATCGAGGCCTGTGGATATACGCCGCCGCCGCGGAGGGTTCTGTGAGTCTCTACGACACGGATCTGACCGGCCCGGCCGCAATAGTTATCGGTTCCGAAGGTGAGGGAGTTGGGCGTCTGGTCCGTGAGAACAGTGATTTTCTCATATCCATACCCCTGCTGGGGAAAACATCCTCCCTCAATGCCTCTGTGGCGGCGGGAGTCATCCTGTATGAGGCCGTACGCCAGCGGACGGTCCTCCAGCATCAGATCACTTAAAAAAAGGAGGCGGGCGTCTGAAACTGTTTAACAGAGGCGGAAACATATCCGACACCGGGGACATAGACCTCGGCGAGGAGAGCCGGGAGAGCAGCCGCCGGCACGATGAACCGTCTTCGTTTTTAAGCAGGCTGCTTTCGGGTGCTGGCAGACAGCGCGACCCGGAGGACGAAGAATATGACTCCATGACTGCCGACACCCTGGACCTCACCAAACTTCAGGGATACGACGCTGACGGGATGTCGGGGGACGCCCCCCTGCGCGTGACAGAAGGGACGACCCCCGCCGCCGCTTTGCGCTCTGCGGAGCAGCGTGCGGCATCCATGAAGGCAAGGCTTATACCCATGGCCGCGCTGTGCTTTGTCATGTGCACAGTGACTCTCCTGTCCAAGCTCAGATTCGCCGACAGTCTCATTGCCTCCCACACGGCGCTCCTGTCCGGTGCCATGCTGCTTCTGCAGCTCGTCTGCTGCGGTCTCTCCCCCGAACTCTTCCTGTCGACCGTGCGGCACGTGCGCGCATTAAAATTTGACAACGCCCTACCGGTGCTTTTTGCCAACCTGTTCACCGCTTTCCACGCGGCGCTGATAACCGTCTCCCCCGATGCGGATATGGGCTTGCCTTTCTGCGCGGTGGCGGGCTGCGCCGTTCTGTTCTGGCAGTTGGGTTCCCTGTACAGGGTCCATTCCCGCCGTACATACCTACGCCTGCTCTCCATGACCGATGAGCCGAAAGGCGTATACCGTCGACATGGGGACTGGGACGGCGGCGACGTGATTATAAAATGCCCCTCGGATCCTTCTTCTTTCATCGGTGATGACAGTGGCGAGGACGCCTCCTCCAAACTGTACGGCTACGTCTGCCCGGCAATGCTGATAATAGTTACCGTGTCATCCCTTATAATCCTGCTGGCGGGTGGCCGATTTGAGGGCTTTATAAGGTCCATGTCATCCCTGGGCTGCGCCTGCTGCGCCTTCTCCGCCACGCTGTGTATCGGTATACCCATGAGGAAGCTCAACAGGAGCCTGTCCCGCAGAGGGTCCTCGATGGCTTCATGGGACAGCGTCAGACTGCTTCACCCGGCCTCCTGTGTGGTCATTTCGGACAACGACCTTTTCCCTCCGGGGAGGGTGGAACTCACCGGGATGAAGATAATCGGCTCTTCGTCAATAGACTGGGTACTCTCTGCCACGGCAAGCACCGTGGAGTACGCCGGCAGCGCACTGGCAAAACCGTTCATTGACTTGATGCATGAACAGGGTGGCAGCCGAAAACGGGTCAACAAGCTTATAAGCGAGCCAGGCGGCTATGTATCCAGCATACAGGGTTACACCGTGTATGTGGGAACTCTGGCGTTCATGAGGGAGAATGGCATCTTTGTTCACGATTCCGTCAGAGTAGACAACGGTATATTCATGGCTGTCAACTCCTCCCTGAGTGCGGTATACGTTGTGCGCCACACCCCCAGCGAAGGGACCGTGTCCGCTTTCGACCGCCTGCTCAAACTGCCCGGATGCACACCCATCCTGGCCTCCAGGGATTTCAGCCTCACCCCGGCCAGAATGAAGGCCCTCTTTTCTCCCCGGGCTTCCAAAGCGGCTTTCCCTGACCTGGGTGAGAGCGGCAGGCTCCTCATGCTGGACGGCAGTGAAAATCCCCCCATCGGCGTAGTGTGCCGAGAAGGACTTTCTCCGTACGTCAGCCTGATATCCGGTGGACGCAGGCTGTATCTGAGATGCATAGTCAGCTGTCTCATCTCTGTACTTCAGGCAATAATCGGCATGGAATTCATGTTCTTCCTTTCACTGTCAGGGAATCTGGCCGTAGCCTCAGCCGCCAACCTGCTAATCTATTCGCTGCTGTGGCTTGTGCCGATATGGGCCATCGGCTCCAACGCCGCAAAAGTCTGACGATCCACACCGTTATTGCACATATTGCAAAATTCATCCTTGAATATCCTACAGATTCAGGCTATAATATACAGGTGTGCACTGTCTTTGCCACAAAGCATGAAGCAGCGCGATATCTCACGCATGTCCGGCGAATATCCGCTTGAAAATCATATCTCTGACCGAGCTCTCGTTTGGGGAAACATAAGCTGAAGGAGTAATAAACATGATCACAACCAAGGACATCCGCAACATCAGCCTTCTCGGCCACGGCGGCGACGGAAAATCCGCGCTTGCCGAGAGCATGCTGTACCTCACAAAAGCAATAGACCGTCTGGGCAAGGCCGCCGACGGCACCACCGCCAGCGACTACGACCCCGAGGAGATCAAAAGGCAGTTCTCCATCTCAAGCACTCTGCTGCCCGTGGAGTACGGCGGAGCCAAGCTGAACATTCTTGATACTCCCGGCTTTTTTGATTTTGTCGGCGAGGTCTTCCAGTCCCTGCGCGTAAGCGAATCAGGGGTCATCGTCCTAACTGCCAAGAGCGGTATAGGCGTCGGCACCGAGAAAGCGTGGAAATACCTTTCGGAACGCAAGCTGCCGCGTTTTGCCTATGTCTCCAAAATCGACGAAGAACACGCTGACTATATGGCGGTTCTGGAGTCCATGCGCAGCACTTTCGGCATCACTGTGGTGCCCGTGGTCATCCCTGTCGTCGACGGCGGCAAGGTCACCGGCGTTTTCGATTTGGTGACCGGCAAGGCGTATACGACGAACGGTCTCAAGACGGAAGAGATCCCCCTGCCTGACTCCATGGCGGACACTGTGGCACACTGCACTGATATGCTCAGTGAGTGCGTAGCCGAAGCCAGCGAGGAACTCATGGACAAATATTTCGGCGGCGAACCCTTCACCCCTGAAGAGATGGTTGCCGGCATTAAAGCCGGGGTGCTGTCCATGTCCATGACCCCGGTGTTCTGCGGCAGCGCCGTCACCGGCATGGGTACGGAACTCCTTATGCGCGGCCTTGCAGACTACGCCCCCTCGCCCCTGGATGCCGCTGATCCCGAGATCCCCGTGGATCCCGACGGCCCCACCGCTGCCTTTGTGTTTAAATCCCTTTCCGACCAGTACGGCCGCTTCTCTTTCTTCAAGGTGATGCGCGGCAAGGTCGCTACCGATATGACCTTGCTCAACACCAGGAGCGAAGGAACTGAGAAGCTCAGCCATATATACTTTGCCCGCGGTAAAAAGAACACTGAAGTCCCCGAGATCATCTGCGGAGATATCGGCTGTGTCTCCAAGCTGTCCGATACCAAGACAAACGACACCCTATGTGATCCGAAGGCCCCCGTTACTCTTAAGGCTACAGAGTATAACAGGCCTTGCTACTCCATGGCCATCGCCCCCAAGGTGAAGGGCCAGGACGAGAAGATCTCCAGCGGCCTTACACGTATGAACGAGGAAGATCTCACCTTCACCGTTGTCAACAATTCCGAGACCAAGCAGCTCGTCCTCTCAGGCGCCGGAGATATTCATCTGGCGGTCCTTTGCTCCCGTCTGAAATCCCGCTTCGGCGTGGATGTGGAGCTTTCCTCTCCGCGCATCGCGTACCGCGAGAAGATCCGCAAGAAGGTCAAAGTCCAGGGCCGCCACAAGAAGCAGTCAGGCGGGCACGGCCAGTTCGGCGACGTGTGGATCGAGTTCGAGCCCGGCGAAGAAGAAGATCTTGTTTTCGAAGAGAAGATCTTCGGCGGCGCGGTACCAAAGAACTACTTCCCCGCCGTTGAGAAAGGCCTGCGCGACTGCATACAGAAGGGCGTTCTTGCCGGTTACCCCGTTGTAAACCTGAAAGCCACCCTGGTGGACGGTTCCTACCACCCCGTGGACTCCTCCGAAATGGCATTCAAAACGGCCGCGTCCCTGGCATACAAGGCCGGCCTTCCTCAGGCTTCCCCCGTACTGCTGGAGCCCATCGGAGCTCTTAAAGTCACGGTGCCTGACAACTATACCGGAGATATCATGGGTGACCTCAACAAGCGCGGAGGCCGCGTGCTGGGCATGAACCCCGGCGAGGGCGGTCAGCAGATCATCGAGGCCGAAGTTCCCATGGGCGGCATGTCCACATATGCCATTGATCTTCGCTCCATGACCCAGGGCAGAGGATCCTTCGAGTTCGACTTCGTCCGCTATGAGGAGGCCTCCCCCATGACCCAGCAGAAGGTCATCGAGGAGTATAAAGCCAGCCAGCAAGACGACTGATCAATCAGTAAAAAGTTATCGGCGCCGCCCCGGCACGACTGTTTGTCGTATCGGGGCGGCGCCTTTATGCTTTACATGGCAAGCGCTTCACTCCATACCCAGGGTCCATAACTTTACCGAAGGTACCTGAGAGTATCCGCCGGGGTATGTCTCCGGTTCCGCGGCTCCCCGGGCAATTACAAGAAGGTCAGCTATCTGCACGCCCGACAGTATCAGGTATTCCTCTTCCGCTCTCAAAGTAAGTTATAAGCCCTATCCCCCAGCGGGTCATGACTCCCTGCTGTCTGCTCCGCACGTACAGCTCATGAAACCGCAAATATTCCTCTCCCAGCATATCCTTCCATCTTGAGGACCCCGGAGCGTCATCGCACAGATATATGTCGAAAACAGTTCCCGGAGAAGACATCCTCTGTATCAAATACGCGTGGACACGATCCGGGAACATACAGCAGACTTTCGCAGACGCTCTCGGTAAACCATAGCGGCACGTATTCATACGCCGTTTCGCCTGAAAGCCATTTGCATGGGTCGCTGACCGGCGGCAATGCCGGCTCCTCCACCAGCAGCCTGAACGTGCTTCCCTCTTCCTGTGTCTGCAGATCAGGCTAGTCATCTCCCGGTACACCTGTCTCAACGGCAGCGCTTTCGCCCGGGTTGCCTTGCATGCATGCTTGGTTCAGCGGGCGCTTCCGCTACTGGAAAGTCCTCAGAGCTCGGCTCCATAGTACAGCCCCCGGCGGCAAAAAGCAAAAGAGCCAAGAAAACAACTCTCATCTCGTATTTGTAAAACATATTAATCATCAAACATTTCCACTTTTTTAGTTGCACTGGAACACATAATATGTCCCCGGATATATTACCATTACTGCTGATAGTGTACCCCAGTATAATCCATACGTCCCAATCTTCTGAATAACGTAAATAGTATTGCGGTTTGATCCGGATGACATTACTGTAGTAGTTAGCACAGGCACCCATCCTGGCAGTTTCCTGCCCGGATGGGTGCCGATGCTCTTACTATGAACGATACTTATCCTCTATTTTCCAAAAGCGTTTTACACATACAGATAATACAGCTGCAGTGAATGGGACTCGTTGTAGTATATCGGGTTCTTATAATTATAGTCTATGGCTACAAACGCCGGTCCCTGCATGCCGCCTATTGCTCCGAAGTCATCCTGCTCGTATTTGGTGATCTGTTTGCAGTGTACCAGCATCTCGTCCCAGGTGGTGGCGGTGGTCATAAGTTCGAACTCATCCAGCATCTTCTGGTACAGTTCCGGATCGTACACATCCTGCCAGCACTGTTTTATAAGGGCGTCAGGTTTGAGTATGAAAGTCCAGGGCAGATACGGCGTGTTGTCCCTGAATCCCACCGAGCCCACTGTGAGCGTCCAGTCACCGTTCATCAGATATGTGAAGTTTGCCTCAGATTCTATTACCTGGACCTCCATCGTCACTCCCGCCGTGCGGAGCTCGTTCTGGATTGCCTCGAAGGAACTCTTGCCAGAGTCGGCTGTGGTAGCGTCGAAGTGGATATCTGACGCCTGAAGCCCAACTGATGCCAGCAGCTCGTGGCCCTCGTCGGGGTCGTAATAGAACTGATCTGTGGGTACCCAGCCTGAGGAGTTGGTTGCCCAGAGGCTGGTCTGTACTATGCCCAAGCCGTCGTAGATCAGGTCGTTTATCGCGTTATAGTTGATGAAACGGCACATTGCCTTACGGACTTCCCAGATCTTGAACTCTTCTACCTTGCTGGCGTTGAACCACAGAGGGCCAACGTCTCCGTACGACTGCACCACGTGGCCGTTGTAATTGTTCTCCATCAGATTGTAGTAGTTCTCCACGCCGCGCACGTTGGCTCCGTTTGCCTCCCCGTTCATCAGGGCCATTACCAGGGTATTGTTGTCCTTTATGATATGGTAATTTACGGTCTCTATACAGGGCATCTTCTCCTCGAGATAATAGTACGGGTTGGCTTTGAAGACAAACCCCACGCCCGCAGTATACTCGGCAATGTAATACGGCGCTGTGCCTATCGCGGCCCTGTTGTCGTTTATGCCGTACTGCTCCAGCGCATACGGGCTCACGGCGTAGAAAGCGTTGCCGCACATTGCCACCTCAAAATAGGGGCACGGGGCGGTCATATGTACAATAAAATTGTTCCCGTCCGCTTCCCATGATTTTACGTTGTAGTTGCCGATGTTCGCTGGGGCTGCCTCGGCTATGAAGTCCCACCCCCTGGCTATGGACTCCGCGTTGCACTCATTTCCATCGGAGTACTTGACTCCATCCCGGATCTTAAACGTCCACGTAAGGTAGTCGTCGCTATGATCCCAACTTTCGGCGATACATCCTCTGATGTCCTTTGGGTTGCCCAGATACGTGTAAAGCAACCCCTCATAGATGTTCTCGTGCAGCCAGTTCTCCGGGGTGCAGTTCCAGGGCACCTGCGACGGCACATCGGAGAATGTTATGAGGTCTATGGATGTGCCCTCCTGCAGCTTTTTGGGCTTTGCCTCATATTCCTCCATGCTGACTATTATGAGATTAGGTATGTCCTTTGACCTGTCTGATTCTGAGGTATCGGTCCCGGTCCTCTCCGTTCCGGACTGGTCAGGCTTGTCGGACTGGCCCGAACTTCCGCCCTGATCAGTCTTCTGCCCGGAGTCCTTGTCGCTGCCTCCCTGATCCTTTGCGCATGCCGCAAGCCCAAGCAGCATGAACAAGGCCAGGAGAACGCATACTGCCGCCCTAGCTTTTTTCATTTTTTAGCCTCCCTCGATATAAAAAATTATTCACGGCCCAGCCGTTTTGTACCTATTTACAATTCGAATCAGCGGCTCTTTAATATATTATCCAAATACCCCTAATCAATAGTACTTCTTTTTCGCCATATTGTCAATATAATTACAAGGTTTCAGGATGTCAATAGCCATATCCGTCCGTTCAAACTGTTAATAATCACCAAAGCGATCCTGCGATGGCATTCCGGCGGAGGGAATTCTTTCTGTTTGTTTTTATCTAAAAACATGGTTTGTTCATTTATGTACATTGGAACTTTAGCAATATTATGTAAACATATTCTGCCTGCCAAGAATAAAATCCGCGGGCCGGACAATCTCCTGCCCGGCCCGTGCGGTGATCACGAAAAGCTGTGAATAGTCAGCCCCTGCCGACAGGGGTACAAAAACTCTAAAACACTTATACGTACAGATAATAGAGTTGGAGCGAATGGGCCTCGTTATAGTAGATCGGGTTTTTGAATTTGTAGTCCATGGCGACAAAGGCCGGGCCCTGTATACCGCCTATTGCCCCAAAGTCGTCCTGCTCGTACTTTGTTATCTGATGGCAGTGCTCAAGCATCTCATCCCAGGTCCTGGATGACGTCATCAGATCGAACTCGTCCAGCATTTTCTGATACAGCTCCGGATCGTAGACATCCTGCCAGCACTGTTTTATAAGGGCGTCGGGTTTCAGTATCTGGGTCCAGGGCAGGTAAGGTCTGCTGTCCCTGAAGCCCACGGAGCCGACTGTAAGCGTCCAGTCTCCGTTCTTAAGATACGTGAAGTTCGCATCCGATTCTATTACCTGGACCTCCATCGTCACTCCCGCCGAGCGAAGCTCATTCTGGATAGCTTCGAAGGAACTCTTGCCGGAATCCGCAATAGTCGTCTTGAATGAGATATCCTAAGCTTTGAGTCCTACGGACGACAGAAGCTCATGGTATCTTTTCTTCAAGGTAGTAATATGGGTTCGCCTTCAGTACAAATCCCACTCCCGCAGTATAGTCTTCGATGTAATACGGCGCTGTGCCTATCGCGGCCCTGTTGTCGTTTATACCGTACAACTCCAGTGCATAAGGGCTCACGGCGTAGAAAGCGTTGCTGGTGAGAGCCACCTCAAAGTACGGGCACGGAGCTTTCATATGTACTATGAAAGTGTTTCCGTCCGCTGCTTCCCATGAATCGACGTTGTGGTTCTTTATGTTGGCGGCGGCCGCCTCCGCTATGAAATCCCATCCCTTTGCAATGGTCTCAGCGTTGCACTCATTGCCGTCGGCGTATTTGATTCCATCGCGGATCTTGAACGTCCATGTCAGATAGTCGTCGCTGTGTTCCCAACTCTCGGCCAGACATCCCCTGATGTCCTTGGAGTTTCCGAGATGTGTATATAGCAGACCCTCGTAGATGTTCTCATGGAGCCAGTTCTCGGAGGTGCAGTTCCATGGCACCTGCGACGGTACGT
>JAFWGE010000014.1 GCA_017512485.1 Oscillospiraceae bacterium | reverse complement strand
GCCGCCGGCACCCCGGGATGCTTTAAATGATATTCTCCCGAGCCGCGCTCACGCGTAGGGGGTCTGGATGTCTCCGTCACTGGTGGTTATAACGTCCGCAGTGTCGAAGCGTATAATCTCGATCTCAGGTCTGACGTATTCTTTCATGATCATTCTCCTTTCTCAGGGATCCAGCGGCTGCGGCGGCTGCTGGCTGATGTAATACTTTGTCGCTGCTTTATAATACAGATAGAAAGCCGTCATCGCATCGGTAAGGGCAGGGGCGTCATCGGGATGGTCTATCAGTATTGCCTTAGCGTAGCTCATGGCGCTGACGTATATCTGGAAGACTTCACCGGATTGCGCAGTGAAGTCAAACTCCATCAATTCGCCAAGATAAAGCGGGCCGAGCTTTTCCGAGCGATACCGGTAATATGCGTCCCCGCCGATCTTCCTGGTCCCGGAAGCCGAGATCTCTTCCTCGTCAGGGCCCATACCCCAATATGTCACCTGGGTTATTTCCATTCCGTCGGCAGGTTTGACAAAGACGTTTACTACCGTCTGCGCGTTAAGAGTCAGGGATTGCTTCACGTCTATATCGCCGGTTAAACCGTCTGCGTCGATCTCAATGCCGTGATCACTCAGGAACTCGCAGGCTTCTTCATAATGATCAGCGACCGTTCCGGCGGCTTCGACGCCCTTGTGCTCATTGCCGTCCGTGCACCCGGAAAGCGACAGATAGTACCCGTAGTTCTGGAGGGCGTCCATAAGGGCGTTGAGTTCAAGGTCATCCGGGAAGCGATCCCTGGCGTCGTTCATGTAATCCATTGCGGAGTACGCGTCGCCATCCAGAGTTTCGCCGTCGCCGTAATGCAGGGTGGGGACAACGTCGTCTGCCAGTTCCAGGGCGTTGATAAAGCAGGAGAACCAGTAGCCGGTATCATCGATCTGCGTCGCGTCGCTTATGTTCACGGTGCCTTCCCGGCCGTCTGACACACTATACGTCAGGAAGCATCCATCGGTATCGAACCCATCGGGAAAGTCAACACGGAACATGAGGCCAATCTCGTCGGAGAGCAGCATCTTGTGGGTCTCGCCAAAACCGGGAACGGCGTCGGGCTGAGGAATGTTCCGGCTGAAGTCGAATATGCGGTACGATTCCATGCCCTGGGCCATATTCGCGAGGGCGATGAGGCCCCTGAAGCCCTGCTCGGTGCTAATGGTGTTGCTGGTGGGAGTGAAAGCGCAGCCGGACTCGTCGATATACGCCATCAGGCCGTCCACAAGGGAATTTCCGTCTTCCACAAAGCGGCAGACCGAAGGATCCTGCCCAAGGGCCGCCGCAGCGGCCATTGCAATGCCTGTGGATGCGGCGCTGCTGCTTATGGAACCGTTCTCCATCTGGCAGGATGCTATGGCCATCATGGCTTCTTCAAGAGCACTTCCGAACTCGGCTTCGGCTTTGTACGGGCTCAGGGCCAGCACCATGAAGGAAGTAGCGTCTGGTCCCCAGGAGGTATCCAGCCAGGAATCCTTGCTCTCCAAGGCGGAGGCTTTCAAAGCTTCGATCTGATTCGGGCACTCAGCGAACTGCTGATATGCAATAATAACATACGGGAGGGTATAGATATTTGCGGCCGAGGCAGTGACGTTGCCGCTTTCGTCGAAGCAGAGGGAATCCAGCTTTTCAATGGCGTTGAGGGATCCGCCGTCGGCGGTCTCAAGGTTCCTGGGATCGATGCCCAGAGCAGCCAGGGCGATTATGTTTTTGGACACGTCCCCCGGCTTGGTGGCTGAGGCTATGGCGGCTATGGCTGCTTCGGCGGCGGCGTCTTTCTGATCCGCGGTGAGGTCGTACGGAGTGTCGGGGAAAGTGTTGGCGTAGGCGATCATATCCGCCGTGAGCCACGTGGCGTTGGCGTCGTCAACAACTCCGGCATCGGCATAGTAGGCGGCGATGTTGTCACGCGCTTCCTCGGCGGTCAATTCCACGGGGGGAGTTACATTGCCGACGTTAGTAAAGGTTATGGCGTAGAGGACGTCTGAATTATAATCGCTGTCAAACGGCGTCTGAACCTGTATGCAGTCCGCATCCCCGTCCTGATCGCCGTCCGTGGAAACTGTGACGGCGGTTATGCCGGCGGAGGACTCTTCGTCGCTGTAGCTGCCGGCGATGAATGTCCTGCCGTCCGCGGAATAGTTGTAAGCCAGAACTCCCTCGGGGAAGCTGAGGGCAGCTTCAGCGGTGCCTTCGGGGACGTCCGCTATGTACAGGGCGACGGGTTCGCCTTCGACCATGGCCTGCAGGTCGTTATCCCAGACCTGGGGGGTGTAGCCCCCCGCCTGGTATGTGATACCGGTCACGGGTACGCCGTCCACAGTCATCTCAAAGGGGATTTCTATGTATTCGAACGTTATGGCGTATCGCAGCTCTCCGCCGTAGTTCATTTTGTCATAGAGGTTCTGGACCTGGATGAAATCCCATATTCCGTCAGAGTTGAAATCTGTTTTTTTCGTGTATTCGCTGTATCCTACGGTGGCGTCGGATACCGCCCCATCAAGATACGGACCGGGGTATTCCGTATCGTCGGAAACGACAGGATGTGCTCCCGCTCCTTTGTAGTTGTATGCCAGACAGTTGTCGGAGAAGGTGAAATCGATCTCCTCAACGCCCGCCGGCAGCGTGATGGTATACAGAGCGCCCGTGGCTTCCACGGCGTTGTAGTTTATATACGTGTATCCGTTCTCTTCAACGGATATCTCATTTAAGGCAGCGCCGGTGGCATGGTCGACGGCAGTGAACATGGGTCTGAAGCAGACCACACAATGGATATCGCCGCCGGAATAATCATCGCCCCAGGGGTCCTGGATCCACACATAATTACCAAAATCGGACGCATTGATAACTATGGACGTCGCGCCGGAGGTACCGCCGTAACCGGTTATGTATTCGCCGCTGGCATCATAGCCGGATCCGATGTAATTATTGTCTCCGAAATCCAGGGTTACGGAATCCGCGCCCATGGGGGAGTATGCTACGGTATAAAGGTCTGCCATGACTCCAAAGAATGTGCAGTCATAGGCTTTCTTCTCAACAGAGAGGGGAAGCTCAGTATCGCCGTCGTAGGCCGTGAAGGGCGCGGGTTCCTCTTCCTTCTCCGGAATATCCAGAACAAAAGAAGTGGACGCATAATCGGCGTCATATATCCAATATAAACAGCAGTCCGTGAAGTCGAAGTCTTCATATCCGTCTTCCGCTTCCCAACTGCCGCTGTCGGCGAAGGTGTAGGGAACTCTGTACGCCCCGGAGAACTCCGCGATGTTTGTTCCATAAAGGGAGCCGCCCTGAAGACCTGAGATCATGCTGACACTTTCGGGTTCAAAATCCACAAAGCACACTTTCTCTATGGACAGAGGCACCGTTCCTTTATAATGATAGACGTCGCCGTCCATATAGTAGCCGATGAGTTCGCATTCGTCGTCGGCGCTGATGTTCAGCGTGTCGCTGACGGGGGCGGAGGGAACGTTGACTATTACAAAGTAATAACTACCATAGTCGTCCATTATCCAGTAGCAGTAACAGTCCGTCAGGTCAAGATCAGCATATTCGTCGCTGATTTCCCAGTCTGCGTCGAACGCATCGATGGTATAACCGTCGCTTACCGGGGCTACGTTGGTGCCCTCGACGTATGCGTTGCCGAGGCTGGCGATCATCCCTTCTTCCATTTTGCCGTCGAGATCTGTGAACTCAACGCTCGCCGTGCCCGGAGCCAGAGGAGCGGGATGGTAATAGATGTCAGCTCCCATATCTTCATAATTACCTATTACTTTGCACTGGTCAAAGGAGATAGCGACGGAACCATCGTCCGCCAGCGCCGCAGAGGGCAGGAGGCAGACCACCATCGCCAGCGCAAGAAGCAGGGCAGGGATACGTTTTCGTGTTCTGCGTTTCAAAATTGTTCACCCTTTCTTAAAATGTGCCGTAAAAATGGATTGATTATAAAAACCGTGCAAAACACAAGGTTTTGCACGGTTTTCTGACAAAACTATAGCTGTTTCGGAGCAAAAGCGCAGCAAGTATCCTGACTCGGTTTCATCACCCGCCTTCGCCTTCTCAGCTTTCACCAATGACCGCATACGCATGAAGGGGGCTCCGCCCTACAGTGGCCGACCCGTTGAGGAATTTGACCTCATTCCATGACTGCACCTGATTATTTAATTGTTGTTATCTGCGTTTAATTTATTCCAAAAATGACCTGTTGTCAAGGAAAAAGCGAAGACTGGGGCACTGTTTTGCGCGGTCATAAGGAGACTGCGGGGCAGGCGCCCGCCCCGGTCCATGTACGCGCCATAGCCGCTTTGCCGCGGGACTCCCGCGCATGACCGGCAGCGCTGCGGGACAGGAGCGCGCCATTATTTACAATTATTTAATACATCAACGGTGAGAAGGTTTATATTATATTGGTGAAAAAACTGATATTATTTGATTTTTTCCGGATTTTGAAGTAGAATACGCAAAAGACCCGGCATATAGGCAGTAGAAGTCTGTTTTCATCTTTTGTTGTTGCGAGGTAGAAAAGTGGAAAACAACAATAGGCTGCTCTTTATACTGAATCCTGTCTCCGGCAAGGGAAAGGCCGGGGCCTCTCAGGAGGAAGTTACCCGGATATTCGAAAACGGCGGGTGGCAGGTAGACGCGGTGAGGACCAAGTGCCGCGGGCATGCCCGGAGTATAGTGGAAGAGTGCGGAGCGGACTACGACATGGTCCTGTGCTGCGGGGGGGACGGCACGTTCCACGAGACGCTGGCCGGGATAATGACCATGGAAAAACGCCCCCTTATGGCCTATATTCCCTCCGGGACCACCAACGATTTCGCGTATAACCTTTCCATACCCAGAGATCCCGTTCAGGCGGCCGAGGCCATACTGCACGGAGAGCCATTCCCGTGCGACGTGGGCGGGTTCAATGACGAGTACTTTTCCTATACGGCGGCGTGCGGCCTGTTCACCAACGTAACTTATGAGACTTCCCAGGACATGAAAAACCTCTTCGGGAAGACGGCGTATATTATTGAGGGGATCAAGAACCTCGCCAATATAACGCCCCGGAGGCTCATCCTTTCCAGCGACAATTTCGTATACGACGAGGAGTTTCTGTTCGGCATGGCGTCAAACAGCTATTCTATCGCGGGGATGAGAGGTTTGCCGGGGAGGTCCGTGGCTATGGACGACGGCCTTCTGGAGGTGGTGTTCGTGAAGAATACCACCAATCCCGTCATACTGGGGGAAGTGGCACAGAAACTGCTCAGCGGGAAACCATACCACGAGTATATCGTATCCTTCAAGACCAAGGAGCTCAGGATAGAGAGCCCCACGCTTGCCCCATGGACCCTCGACGGGGAGTATGGGGGCTCACCCTCAAAGATAGTTATAAAAGCCCTTCATAAAGCCATTACCGTAATGCGCCCCGCGCAGGCGAGGCACTGAGAACAGGCCGGACGGGCGCTGAGATTTCCGATTTCATATTACATTTCTATATGTATAAATGACTGCCCTGCCGCAGCGGAGACCGCGCGGCAGGGCGTTTTTTCGGTTCTGAGAGGGCGCCGTGTAAGGGACGGCGCCCCGGGGCAGCGCACCAGTTACGGCAGAAAAACAGGCCGCGGATCATACCGCGGCCCGCAGGCTTTGCGCAGGCGAGCTGAACGACGCGGGGTAAGGCAGCCGGAAGAGCCGCGTACGGGCGTTCGTGACAAATATGCCGCTGTGAGAAGACCTCGTCAGCTCTTCAGGGAGGAGCCGGTGTCGTAACTGGTCCCACCGCCGGAGAGGTCTTTGATCTTTATCCAGAATTTGTTCTCGCCGGCCACAGCGTGGTCTATCTCCACTGAGTAGTCCAGTTCCAGTTCCCCTCCGGTGGCGTCCAGCCTGGAGTGGATACGGTGCACGCCCACCCCTACCATCATGGAACCCATGTCCGTCTGGTAGAGGGAGAAGTTGCGTTTCCCCTCCTCGAACAGGATCTGGTATGTCACAGCTCCCTCCCTGGTCAGGAGCACCTTTCCGTCCTCTATATGGAGCACGGTGTTGGTGGGGATATGGGAGCTGTCTGTCTCGGTGTCCACATAAGTAAGGGACGAGCGCTTTTCACCGTAGGAGTATTGCCCGGTGGTTATGAGCTCGGTCACTTCGGGAAACGAGTATTCTGTGCTTTGGACGCCTTTTATGGAGACCAAAACGTCCTTTGGATCCATGCGGTCACCTGACTTTCGCTGATGAATATCGGGGCAGGCTGTGCCCCGGGGCGGGACCGGTGGGGCGGAAGCCGTACTGCCGCCGCGGCCCGATCATTCGCTGTATTATCATTATACTATATTAATGCTCTCCTTGCAAGAATGCCGGCGTAACGGGGTATCAATACGAGGTGATATCCACCTGCTGTACTTTGGAGCTCACGTCCCACCCGAGAAAAATGGACGCAAGGGAGGAAAAATTGTCCACGCTGTCGCTGACGTAGAAGCTGCACCCCCGGCCGCCGCCGCTGCCGCACAACATATCCGCAGCGGCAAGGTGTTCCATGACGTCCCCGGCGCACGCGCTGCCGGAGTCCACCAGGGCTACGTCGGGGCCAAGGAACCCGGAGATGGCGTCGTAGAGCAGGGGATAGTGGGTACATCCCAGGATGAGGGTATCCACATTCTTCTCGGCCAGGGGAGCGAGGTATTCGGAGACGATGGTTTTTACCACAATGTCCCCGGGATCGTAGCGCCCGTTTTCTACCAGAGGCACGAACAGGGGACAGGCTATACTGGTCACGCTCAGAGAGGGAGATATTTCCAGCAGGGCGCGCTCATAGGCCCCGCTCCTGATGGTGGCTGCGGTACCGATCACCCCTATCCTGCCGCCGCGGGAGAGTGAGGCGGCTTTTCTGGCGCTGGGGCGGACCACCCCTATTATGGGGACGTCCGCGTCCGGGACGATATCGTCCAGGGCGGTAGTGCTGACAGTGCCGCAGGCGGCCACGATGAGCTTTATGTCGAAGGTACGCAGAAAACTGATGTCCTGCCTGGCGTAGCGTATGATGGCCTCCCTGGAGCGGCTGCCGTAGGGCAGGCGGGCGGTATCTCCGAAAAAGACTATGGGTTGGTCCGGCATTATCCTGAGCAGCTGGCGCACGGCCGTGAGTCCGCCCAGACCTGAGTCAAACACGCCTATGGGGCGGTTATCCATGGCACGGACCCTCCTCAATGGCGGTGTCGATAAGCTTTGATACGAGATCCCGCAGGCTTATGCCGGCCAGCTCAAACAGCTTGGGGTACATGGAGATGGAAGTGAAGCCCGGTATGGCGTTTATCTCGTTGAATACCACACGGCCGTCCTCCGTAAGGAAGAAGTCAGCCCGGGAGAGACCGGAACCCCCGATGGCCCTGAAGACCTTCAGGGCGGCGGCGCGGATCTCGAGGCTCTTGTCCGCGGGTATGGGGGAGGGGACCAGCAGCTGCGAGTTGCTGTTTATATACTTGGAGTCGTAGTCGTAAAAATCCGCATTGGCGACTATCTCCCCGCACTCCGAAGCCACAGGCTCGGCCCCGCCGAGGATGGCGACTTCTATCTCGTGGCCGACGATGTTCTCTTCGATGAGGGCCCCCCTGGAAAAGGAGAGGGCGTAGTCCACAGCGGCGGGCAGGCCGGCGGCCGACGTGACCTTGGTGACTCCCACCGAGGAGCCGGTGGAACAGGGTTTTACGAATACCGGATATTCAAACGGGAGCGAATCCGCCAGCTCTTTCCAGCCGGAGCCGGCGTCTTCAGACGTGACGTGTACGTAAGCGGCCTGGTCGACGCCGGCGTCGGCGGCAACCAGTTTTGTCATGTATTTGTCCATGGCGGCGACGCACGCGGACATCCCGCAGCCCACACAGGGGAGCCCGGCCAGTTGGGCCAGCCCCTGCACGGAGCCGTCCTCGCCGTTTACGCCGTGGAGGACGGGGAAAACACAGTCCAGCTTCTGGACCGTGTAGCTCCTGCCGGTGAGGATCATGAGGCCGAAGCTGCCGTCCGGGGAGAGAAAAGCCGGGGTGTTGCCGGGGTTGTGCTCCCAGATGCCCTCAGAGAGCTCCCAGTTTTCACCCCTGTGGAGCAGCCAGCGGCCGTCTTTGCGTATTCCGACGGGGAAGACCCGGTATTTATCTTCATCAATATTGTCCAGCACTGTGTTCGCGGAGCGGAGTGAGACCTCATGTTCGGTGGAGACCCCGCCGAAAAGCACGCACACATTCTTTTTCACAGGTTTGTTTTGTTTCCCTGACAATGCGTATTACCTCCTCAGAGCGCAGCGGCCCATGACCGTCTTGGCATATAATGCCGCACTGTGAAAATCTGTGTACTATATTATCCGAAAAGCGTCCGTAAAACAAGCCCAAGCTTCAATTATTGCAGGACATGCGGACCGGGTTTAAAAAACGCGGAAGGCCGGGACTTTTTTGATAAAAAGCAGTGGAATTTTTGAGACTGGGGATATATAATAAAAGGACGGGCAGGCCCGCCGTATAGGAACAGAGGCGGACACTTCCCGAATTTCAACAATATCTGGCCGCGGAGGCGGCGGACGCGCGTCAGGGCGCGGGAGCGGGGGAAAACCGTGAATATAGAACTTACGAAAAAGCAGTTCAGGCGGCTGCTCGACATGATATATATTGGGAACTGGGTACTTAATTCCACACGCGGGGACGACCGATTCGAGGACTACGACGAGGTGGAGAGCCTCATATTCGCTTCCTGTGCCAAACAGGGGATGGGGTCCCTTGCCGAGGTGGTGCAGGGGGAGATAGTCCCGTCCCGCGCCTTTATGGACGGCGGTATACACGAGGCCATCATGGACTATGAGGACTCAGTGTTCTTCGAGATACTGGCGGAAGAACTCGCCAGGAGGGACATGTCCAGGGAAGCCCTGCCCCAGGACGACTACGAAGAGCTCATGGACAGGATAAACGACTATATAACCGAGTTTGAGGAGCACGGGACTGACAACCTGTGTATAGAGGTGTGAGATAAAGCCAGGCATGGGGCTGCCGCATGGCAGCCTCTTTTTTATTATTTCATACAAAAACTATTGCAATGATTATATATTTGTGATAATATACTCCAGCTATTACGCACACAGCGGACGCAGGCTGTTGTGACCCGCGTTTTGCGGGTTGTGGCCGCGGTCGAAGCTGTGGAGGGTAAAACAATATAAAACGGAGGAATAACAATGGCAGTAGTATCAATGAAGCAGCTCCTTGAAGCCGGTGTGCACTTCGGCCACCAGACAAGGCGCTGGAACCCCAAAATGGCTCAGTATATCTATACCGAGCGCAACGGCATCTACATCATCGACCTTCAGAAAACGGTGAAGAAGCTTGAAGAGGCATACAGTTTCGTACGCGATATGGCTTCCGAGGGCGGTTCCATCCTTTTTGTCGGAACGAAGAAGCAGGCCCAGGACGCCATCCGCGAAGAAGCCGAGCGCGTGGGGATGCACTACGTGAACGCCCGTTGGCTGGGCGGCATGCTCACCAACTTCAAGACCATGCGCGGCAGGGTCGAGCGTCTGGCGCAGCTGCGCAAGATGGAAGAGGACGGCACTTTCCAGATGCTCCCCAAAAAAGAGGTAATTAAGCTCACCGGTGAGATAAACAAGCTGGAGAAATACCTCGGCGGCGTCAAAGAGATGCGCAAGCTCCCCGGCGCCCTGTTTATAGTCGACCCCCGCAAGGAGAGGATAGCCATTGCCGAGGCCCGCAAGCTCAATATCCCCATAGTCGCCATAGTCGACACCAACTGCGACCCGGACGAGATAGACTACGTTATCCCCGGCAACGACGACGCTATCCGCGCCATCCGCCTGATCTCCGCCACCATGGCCAATGCCGTGACCGAGGGACGCCAGGGGTTCGAGATGGAAGCTCCCCAGCAGGAGGAGCAGGCCCCCGACGCGCAAGAGGCAGAGGCTGAGGCCGAGAAGTAAGCTTCACAGAATACGGAGGGAATAAGATGAATTTTACAGCTAAAGACGTACAGGCCCTGCGCGAGATGACCGGCGTGGGCATGATGAAGTGTAAAGAAGCTCTCACCGCTGCCGACGGCGATATGAATAAGGCTGTCGAGATCCTTCGCGAGAAGGGCCTCGCCGCCGCTACGAAGAAAGCCGGCAGGATCGCCGCCGAGGGCGCCGTGAGCGCCATAGTCAAAGACGGCGTGGGCGCCATAGTCGAGGTCAACTGCGAGACCGACTTCGCCGCCAAAAACGAAAAGTTCACCGGGTTTGCCGAGAACGTGGCAGCCGTGGTGGCCGACAAAGCCCCCGCCGATCTGGACGCGCTCCTCGCGCTGCCCTATCCCAACAGCGAAGTGACTGTGGACGGCATGCTCAAGGAGAACATTCTTGTTATCGGTGAGAACCTCAAGATCCGCCGCTTCGACCGCTACGGCGAGGGCGTCAGCGTACCCTACGTCCATATGGGGGGCAAGATAGGCGTCCTGGTTAATATGGAAGTTTCCGACAACATCAAGGACAGCGAGCAGGTGGTGACCCTGGGCAAGGATCTGGCCATGCAGATAGCCGCCATGCGCCCCACGTATCTGTGCAGCAAATGCGTGCCCGCCGAAGAGGTGGCCAAGGAAGAGGAGATAATCCGCACCCAGGCCCTTCAGGAGGGCAAGCCCGAGAAGGCCATCGAGAGCATAATCAAAGGACGTATTAACAAGTTCTACGAAGAGATATGCCTGCTCAGCCAGCCGTTCGTAAAAGAGAACAAGATCTCCGTCAGCCAGCACGTGGCCAACGTTGCCAAGGAGCTGGGCGGCCAGATCACAGTGAAAGCGTTCACTCGCTATGAAAAAGGCGAAGGAATAGAGAAAAAGGAAGATAATTTTGCCGCTGAAGTAGCCGGCATGGTGAAGTAATACTGAGGAGGATCTTCAAATGGAGCAGATCACAAAAGAGACCATTATCGGTGATATCCTGGATATCGCGCCTGAGAGCGCCCCTCTGTTCATGTCCATCGGCATGCACTGCCTGGGCTGCCCCGCTTCCAGGGGAGAGACCGTAGAAGAAGCTTGCGCCGTCCACGGCGTCGACGTGGAGAGCTTCCTGGCAAAGCTCAACGTCTACACGAAGTAAGATACACCAAGAAAACCGCCTCGCCCTGGCAGGGAGAGGCGGTTTTTTACAGGCGCAGCGGCGCGGAGGGAATATGCTGTCGCGAAGACTGGGAACCGTATTTGAACTCACGCCCCCGGGCGGCGTGGCGGATATAGGGACAGACCACGGGTATCTGGCCGCCGCATACGCCCGGAGCGGGCGGCACTGCCCGGTGATAGCCTCGGACGTGGCCGCAATACCCCTGGGCAGGGCCGTGGCCTACGCGCAGTCCATAGGCATCGCGGACAGAATAGACTTTCGCATAGGGGACGGTCTCACGGTACTGGAGCCCGGTGAGGTACGCACGGCGGTAATTGCCGGGATCGGCGGACAGACGGTCGCCGGGATGCTGGCGGCCGGCAGCGGTCCGGGGACGCCGGACCTGATCATCCAGCCCATGTCGAGGCCGGACGTACTGAGGAGGGCGCTGGCCAACAGTGGATTTGCCATTACAGCCGAGCAGCTTGTAAAGGAGAACGGCAGGATATTCTGCATAATATCCGCCTCACCCGGGCAGATGCCCCCAATGACCGCAGCCCAGGAGGCAGTCGGACTTATGACCGGGGAGGACCCGCTTTTCGGTGAATATCTCAGCTGGGTTAAGGGATTCACGCGGAAGGCGCTCGAGGGCGCGAGGAGCGGGAAAAACGGGGAGGAGAGCGCCGGGAAGCTCTCCGGCCTGCTTGAGCAGCTGGAAGCCCTTTGAGAAGGCCCGCGAGCGCGGGCGGCATGGAGGTTCAAAAATGACTACTGCAAGACAGATAGAGGAATATATCTACGGTTTCGCGCCGGCCCGTCTCAAAATGGATTTTGATAATGTAGGCCACCTCATCGGCAGCGCGGACGCCCCGGTGAGTAAGATACTCCTTGCCCTGGACGTTACACCGGAAGTGGTGGATGAGGCGGTCTCTGCAGGGGCACAGTGCATAGTTACCCACCACCCAGTAATATTCAAAGCCAGGAAGAGCGTAACGGACTGCGACCCATACGGCGCCATGATAATGAAAATGATAAGCAGCGGGGTCTCGGCGGTGTGTATGCACACGAACCTGGACCTGGCGCCCCTGGGCGTAAACCAGCAGCTGGCCCTGAGACTAGGTCTTGGAGATATCGAGGTGTTCACCCAAAAATCGGATGACAGCGAGCTGGGCCTGACAGGTCTGGGCAGGATCGGCGTCCTGACGGAACCGATGGAGCCGGAGCGCTTCTGCGCCCACGTGCGCGACAGCCTGGGATGTACGGCGGTAAGGTACGTATCCGGGGGCAGGGACGTGAGCAGGGTGGCTGTGGGAGGCGGTCAGTGCGGTGACCTCCTGACAGACGCCGTCCGGGTGGGGTGCGACGCTTTCGTGACGTCCGACCTGAGATACAACGATTTCCTCGACGCCAGGGAATATGGGATCACCCTGGTGGATGCGGGACATTTCCCTACGGAGAACGTGGTGATCCCCCAGCTGGAGAAGTGGCTTAAGGAGCGTTTTACGGACGTATCCGTATGCGTCTCCGCGGTACACAAAGAAGTGGTAAGCTATATCTGATTATCCGGGCGTCCGGAGGCGGGGGACGGGGGGACGGCCAAACGGCGGCGGTCCCAGCCGCTTTTCACAAAACCCGGGCGCACGGATCAGGCCTGAGGATATGGGGGGCAGAGTTTTTGATACGCAGGCTGACGTCTCCGGACGCCGGGAGGGACCTTGTCCGGGACATAAACAGCGACCCGGATTTTTCCGCCCCGATGCTGTCTACGGCGGAACAGATCGAGTGCACCCTGATCGGCGCGTTTGAAAAGCCGGATCACCACGTGCTGGGGGTGTTCACAGACGATGTGATGACCGGGCTGTTCGTCTTCCTTATTTTGGAGGACGACAGGTATATGGAGATGACAGTCGGGCTTTCACGCTCAGCGCGGGCATATGAGGAGTTGTTCGCGTATCTTTCGGAGCGGTATCCCGGTTTCCGGGGCGATTTTGTGTTTAACCCGGGCAATCACATACTCAGGGCGCTGCTGGTGCAGCGGGACGCCTTGTTTTACTGCGAGCAGCAGAAGATGGTGTTCAGGGGCCCATGTCCCGCAGTGGAAACTTCCGGGGTAAAGCCCCTTTCCGCGCGCTACAGGGCGCAATACGCCCAAATGCACAGCAGGGACGTCTACTGGACCGGGGAACGGGTGATGGAAGCACCCGAAAGATTCAGCGTCTTTGTCGCGGTTCAGGACCGGACCGTGGTGGGGTATATCGACGTGACGAACTGCTACGAGGAGAACGAGCCGTTCGATATCAGGGTACGGGAGCCTTACAGGGGAAAAGGCTGGGGGAAGAAGCTCCTGGCCGCTGCCATTAAGAGGAACGGGTCCAAGGGCATGGGGCTCCTGGTGGATACGGACAACGTCCCCGCTATAAAACTATACAAATGGGCGGGATTCGTGAAGGCCCCCGGACAGAACAGCATTACCGCGGTATGGGATATCAGGTGAACAGGCGCGGCAGCCCGCCGGGGTACGATCCGCGGATCCACGTGACAGGCGGACGCCGCCGGAAAAAGATATTCAGAAAAAAATCCGATATGGTTATTGCGCGGGGCATGGGTTTAATGGTAGATTAATACGGTAAAAACAATCAGGCTTTATATATTTGGCATCGGATAAGAGCCCGGGCGGCGGCAGCCCGGGCAGAGCGCCCCCGCCGGAACGCGGGGAAAACACCGGGGGCAGTCCTCTGAGGAAGAGAGGTGACAGGGTGGACGATCTGAAGCTGTACTTCGCGTCAAATCTCAGCAGGCTCAGGAACCAGGCGGGGATGAAGCAGAGCGAACTGGGGGAGATGCTGAATTATTCGGACAAATCCGTCTCCAAATGGGAGAGGGCGGAATCGATACCCGACGCGTACGTCCTGAAGGAACTGGGAAGGATATTCGGAGTGTCGGTGGATTATCTTCTAAGCGACCACAGCAAATGGGAACCGGAGCCCCAGGAGGACCCGGAGAAGCGTATGTGGAAGAACGACGCCATCATGGCCGCCGTTATGGGGGTCTGGGCGATGGCAATCACGCTGTTCGTCATCTTCTGGCTGGCGGGCACTATACTGTGGTTCATACCGGCGTGCGCCGTGCCCCTTACTCTTGTGGTATTGCTGGTGCTGAATTCCCTTTGGAACCACGGGAAGAATAACGTATACATCGTGGCTGTCCTGCTGGCGGTGGTGGTGGCCTGTATATACCTCTTCCTCCATAAGTTCAACCCGTGGCAGCTGTTTATTATCCTCATCCCGGCGGAAGCCCTGGTGTTCTTCATCTCACGGATAGCGGTTAAATTAAGGAAAAACAGCCATTCTACTCACAGTAGAACGGAAAAAACAGGCGGTAGAACAGTCTGAGATCTGCTCTACCGCTTTTTTTCGAACAATAGAACAGGGCAGCGGCAGAGTAGGTTGTCTCTCCCGGGGCAGGCAGGGTATCATGTAAGCGAGATCTGCAAATCATGCAACAGGGAGAGGAAGGACCTATGAGCGACTATATCCTTAGCTGCTGTTCCACAGCGGACCTGTCCAAAGAGCATTTCGAGAGACGGGGCATAAGCTATATATGTTTTCATTACTTTCTTGACGACGTACATTACATGGATGACCTGGGGCAGAGTATGCCTTTTGACAAGTTCTATTCTCTGCTCAAAGAGGGCGCGTCCCCTCGTACGTCCCAGGTGAATATCTCCGAGTTCCTGGAATACTTTACCGGGATACTGGAGCAGGGAAAGGACCTGATCCACATTTCGCTGTCCTCCGGCATTTCCGGAAGCTTCAACGCCGCGGAGAGCGCTGCCGGCATAGCCAGGGAGAGGTACCCGGACAGGAAGATCTACGTGGTGGATTCCCTGGGCGCGTCCTCGGGTTTCGGGCTTTTCGTTGACAAGCTGGCGGACCTGCGCGACGGAGGTATGGGCATAGACGAGCTGTATGCCTGGGCCATGGAGAACAGGCTGCGCCTTAACCACTGGTTCTTCTCCACGGACCTGTCTTTTTACGTCAGGGGAGGGAGGATATCCAAGGCGGCCGGCCTCTTTGGCGGCGTCCTGGGTATATGCCCGCTGCTCCATATGGACGGGGAGGGCAGGCTGATCCCAAAGCAGAAAGTCCGATCAAAGCGCAGGGTCATAAACGAGATCGTCCACAAGATGAAGGAGTACGCCGACGACGGTACGGACTACTCCGGGAAGTGTTATATATCCCAATCCGACTGCTATGAGGACGCCAGGAAAGTCGCGGACCTTGTGGAACAGAAGTTCCCCAAGCTTAACGGCAAGGTACTTATTAATTACATAGGCACGACTATCGGCAGCCACACCGGTCCGGGTACGGTGGCCCTGTTCTTCTGGGGTAAGGACCGCGGGAAAGAATAAAAGGCCCGCGGGGCCTGAGCTGCCGTCATCGGTCACAAAGCATATACGCAGAGGGGAGGCCCGGCTTTTGCCGGGCCTCCCCGAGTTTTATCCGGACGCCGTACCCCGTGTCGCTCATTTCGTGAGGGTGACCTCTTTGATCCATTTATAGCGGTTCACGGTGATGGCGTTGGGGAAACATTTGAGCAGCTGGTCGATCCGAAGGAACATGAACGTGTAAAGAGGGTCGAGGTGCCAAACGAAGGCGGACAGATAAGACAGGGGCAGGGTGAAGCCCCACATGCAGATGGTGTCCACTATAAAGGGATACCTGGTGTTGCCGCCTCCCTGTATTATGCCCCCTTCCACGGGATACTCGTACGAGGAGCAGACCACTGAGAAGGACAGTACGGTCATGAAGGTCATGGCCAGGTCGTGGGTAGTCTGCGATATGTTGTAGAGGGACAGTATCGGCTCCCTTACGAGATACAGTACAATGCCGCAGAAGAGGCCGATGCAGATATATAAAAACTGCAGGGTGCGGGTGTACGGCTTTATCATGTCGAACCGTCTCTCGCCCACCACTTTGCCGATGAGCACCGAAGAGGAACTGCTGGAACACATGCCCAGCACCGCAGCCACCTGGAACACCACTCCGGATATGCTGCTGGCGGCTATGGTCTCAGCGCTCATGTGGCCCATGATGGCAGTCTGCACCGACATGGCCAGGCCCCAGAATCCACCGGTGACCACCACAGGCAGCGAGACTTTGGTAAAACGCCTGAGGTCGGAGAAATCCAGGGTGAAGACGTGCTTCGGCCTGAGTTTCAGCTTCTTATCGATGAACAGCAGGTACACCACCACCACCGCCAGTTCCACGCAGCGGCTTATGAGCGTGGCGATGGCGGCGCCCCTTATGCCCAGCTCCGGCATGCCCAGGCGGCCGTAAATGAGGCCGTAGTTCAGCGTTATGTTGCTGACCAGGGCAAACAGGGAGACCACCGTACCGATGATCGTGGACTCCACGCTCCGGAGGGAAAACACAAGGGTGTTGGATATGCAGAATACGATGTAGGTGAAGGATATAATGCTGAGATACTCAAGCCCCGCCTCTATGACGTTCTCGTCATTGGTGAGGAGCCTCAGCAGGCGGTACGGCATCAGTTTGCCGGCAAGGAAGAAGATAATGCCGGCGGCCAGGGAGAACTTGAGCCCCAGGGCGATGATCTTGCGGATGGGGTCTATCTCTTTCTTGCCCCAGTACTGCGCGCCGAAGACCACAACGCCTCCGCCAACGCCTCCGGCTATCATCTGCAGGAGGAACTGTATCTGGTTGACTATGGTCACGCCGGAGAGGCCCGTCTCACTGTAATTGCCGATCATTATGTTGTCGGCCAGGTTTACCGAGAAGGTTATGAGGGACTGCAGGGAGATTATTATCGTGAGAGTGGCGAAAGATTTGTAGAAGCTTTTATCCCGCACGAGGAAACGCATATGTCATCACCTGTATAGATCTTATTTTTACCAAATAAAAACGGCCCCGCCGCGCCGTGTGCCCTGTGAGGGATCGACGCTTCAGACTGCCAGTATATATCATACTATATCATGAAACGTATAAAAATACAATAAGTACTTATATGGCTTACATGAGATGATAAACACAAAAACCCGTATATATGACGTGTGTACTTTACAAATTCGGGCGGCAGATGTAAAATAAATACAATCTTAAAACAAGAACGAGAAAGATTCGTCAGAATCACTAAGAAAGAAGGAATTATGTGTTAGAATTGCTGAAAGACAGGAGCTTTGCCAAGCGAACGCTCAATATCATGTTGCCGGTGGCCGCCCAGCAGCTGATATCCATAGGAGTATCCACCATGGACTCCATAATGCTGGGGTCCTTCGGGGAGATCCCCATAGCGGCCACGTCCCTGGCAAACTCCCTGACCACGCTGTTTTTCTTCATGTTCATGGGCCTGGGTACAGGGTCCACCACGTTGGCAGCCCAGTTCTGGGGCAATAAGGACAAGGATTCCCTGAAAAAGCTGGCCGCCATGACCATTCGCATAGCCCTGGTACTGGGCGTGGTCTACTGCCTGGCGGCGGTGCTCATACCCGGTCCGATAATGCATATATTTACAAACGACCAGAGGATAATCGACAAGGGCATCTCCTACCTCAGCATATTGGGCTTTACCTTCCCCTTCAACGCCCTTGCCACATCGTCCACGTACCTGCTGCGCAGCACCGGGCACACGAAGACCCCCCTTATAAGCTCCATCTGCGCCTTCTTCATAAACGTGTTTTTCAACTGGGTGTTTATCTTCGGTAAATTAGGCGCTCCTCAGATGGAGATCGCCGGCGCCGCGGTGGGTACCCTCATAGCCAGGATATTCGAATTTGCGGTGATCTGCGGCTATCTGTTCCTGAAAGACAAGAACATAGGGCTCCGGATAAAGGACGTCCTTCTCAGGGATAAGATGATACTCAAGAAATTCATAAGCTACAGCCTGCCTCTGCTTTTCAGCGATACGATGCTGGCCCTTGGCCTCAATATCCAGGGCGTCATCCTGGGCCACATGAGCGCGGACATCGTAGCCGCCAGATCAATAGTTATGGTGCTGTCTCAGTTCGTTACGGTGTTCAATATAGGACTGTCCACCGCCTCTGGGGTGGTGATAGGGAACACCATAGGAGAAGGGGACGTGGACAGGGCCTTCAGGGAGGGCAAGGCGTACATACTGCTCTCCATTGCCATCGGCTTTGTGGGCCTTGTTATCGTTCTTCTGATATACCCCTGGTTCCTTACCCTGTACAACGTGGCGGAGAGCACTAAAGCCACGGCGAGGGAGATATTCCTGTGCATAAGCCTGACGATGCCGCTGCAGACGCTGGCATATGTTACGTCCAAGGGAATACTGAGGGGCGCGGGGGATACGAAGTTCATCTCATTCGCTGATATCACACTCCTCTGGGTGGTGTCGCTGCCCCTTGGCGCCATAGCCGGACTCGTGCTCCATTTGCCGGCGTTCTGGACGTACTTTTTCCTGACTATTGAGTTCCCCGCAAAGGGGATCTGGTGCACGGCAAGGTTCCTCAGCGGGAAGTCCATACGCCGCGTGACCGATACGGAGACAGTATAGGGCATTTAAATAATATACGGAAAACAGGCGGTACCGGATCAGTCAGAACGATTCGCGTACCGCCTGTTTTTTCATGGTAAAGAGTTTGCTTCCAACGCGGGCCGCCGGAAACAGTATTGACCGAAACTGTATGTCAGGGAACTCCGCTTGACGCGTTGCCCCGGCGAAGCGGGTTTTCAGACAGGCCGAAGGTTGTTATATTGCAGCCAGGTGGTCTTATCCCGGCGCCCAGATGCCGTTTTGTACAGTCCCATATACAGCTCGTAATTCATGGACTGCAGATCAATGAACCTGCAAGTGGCCCGGCGGGCCTCGAAAAGCTGCAGGTACTCAGAGTTGCCGGGGTTCAGCCAGATGGGGCAGCTGCCGCGTCCTGTATGGGTTCAGGACCGGCGAACGAAGGGGAAAGCCTCATCATATGTCTCCGGCATAAAAGGTTATCCGGATCGCCCGCGCCACGAATGCTCCGATATCAGCGATGCCCCTTCATTCGGTTGCCGATGATGGCGAATGTGTTACATTCCATCCGGAAAGCGTTCAATGTGCTTCATGATAAAGTAAGACATGCGGTTATAGCGGCGTTTTATAATATCCAAGCACTAATTATGTCATTCGTCCGCGCCCTTCAGCAAAAATTACGGGGAAAAGCAGGTCATGACAACGACGTCCGGTGAGATCTCTAAAAGCTTACGCACTTCCTTTTACGGCAGCGTTTTATAAGGCAGAGCAAAAACTCTTCTGCCCGCATAAAGGTCGGCGGCCGCATTATTATACGCGATGGGTCTCGAACCAGTTCGTTATCTCACTGAGGCGCCTTATCCTGTGGGAGGGCTTGCCGCTGCGGGAGAGCTCGTGGTTCTCACCCCTGAAGCAGACCATGCGGCTTTCCACGCCGTGTTCCAGCAGGGCGGTGAACATCTGGTAGCCCTGGTCTATGGGGCAGCGGTAGTCTTCGAAGGAGTGTATGAACAAGGTGGGGGTCCTGACCCTGTCGGCGTATTTCAGGGGACTTTGGGACCAGAGCTTCTCCGGGGCGGACCACGGGTCGGCGGCGCACTGGTCCGAGCCGAACTCCACACCTATGTCCGAGACACCCCAGAATGAGAACCAGTTGGATATGGACCGCTGGCTGGCGCAGGCGCGGAAACGATCGGTGTGGCCTATTATCCAGTTGGTCATGAAGCCGCCGTAACTGCCCCCGGTCTCGAACAGATTGTTCCTGTCCATGGCGGGCCATGCCTCAAGGGCGGAGTCGGTGAACGCCATTATGTCCTCATAGTCCACGTCGCCGTATTTCCCGCGTATGTCCATAAAGGGGCCGCGCCCGTCGGAGCCGGTGGGGTTGCAGAATATGACGAAATAACCCTTCCCGGCCCAGTACTGCATCTCGTGGCAGAACACGGGGCCGTACACCGTTTTAGGACCGCCGTGGATATCCAGGATCACGGGGTACTTCTTTGCCGGGTCGTAGCCCATGGGCTTGAGTACAAAGCCATGTACGCTGTAAGAACCGCGGTCCACCTCAAGGGGTTCGGGGACGGCGACGTATTTTCCGCGTAAGGCCGCGGAGTTGAAGCCGCTGAGCCGTTTTCCTGTTCCGTCATATACCTCTTGGGGACGCATGTCCCACAGGGCTACGGCCATTATCCTGCCGTTCAGGACGTCAAAGCTGTCCACGGACCCCGGCCGGTCCAAAACGCGGGAGACTGCCCCGTTCTCAAGTTTATAGAGATACGCACCGTCAAAGCGTGTGGAGATAAAATAGAGGGTATCTCCGTCCGCCTTCATGGATCGGCCTCCACCGTACCGGACGTCGGAGCCCACCGACGAGCCTATGGACTCCCCATAGCGGGCAAGGAGTTCGGTCTTTTCCGTTTTTTCGTCCAGCCTGTAGAAGTCCGGGTCGGTGTTGAGACCGTATCTGCCGTCCGACGCCAGGACGAAGACGCATCCGTCCCCGGGCTCAAAATCCTGCAGACGGAAGCCGTCTGAGTCGCTGAGTACGGTACGTATAGTGAGATCCCGGAGATCAAGCCTGCACAGACAGGTCTCCCCGGTGAGAGTGCGGCGGGGTTTTACCGGGGAGGAGAGGAACCACACCGAGCCATTGTCCCGGCTCAGGGCGCACTTGGAGACGTGGATGCCCCCGGCCGTGAGGGGGGAGAGTTTTTTGGATCTCGCTCTGTACATAAAGAGGGAGGTATACGTCCCTTTGGAGTGGCCGCTGCCGTTGTGCCACCATGGGTTTTCCAGAAGCACCTCGTAATCCGCTTCCTCCTCCAGGTGCTTTTTGTACTCTTCGGTAAGTTTGCCGCCGCCCATATACAGCTTTTCAAAGCCTGGGGTGACGGTCCCGGCGGCGATGAAGTCGCCGTTCGGCAGGGGGAGGAGCCTGCTGACGGGAATGGGAAAAGAATACGCGTCGGTGGCCTCACCGCCGTTCAGGGATATGCGGCGGAAAAGGCTTCCGGCGCCTTTCACGTCCTTACCGGAAAGGGAGGGGAATATGATCGTTTCCTCGTCAAGATAGAAAAAGCTGCGCGCGTTTCCTGAGGAAGTGAGCCTGGTCCATTTACCGCCGCGGAACGACCACAGGTCGGAACGGTATTCGTTCTTTTCACGGTCCGCCTCGCTCACCACAGCGCAGGCGCTGCCCCCTCGCGGGGATATGGTGACGCCGGATATGAACCTGAGACGGCAGAATTCGTCTGTTTGGACTGGTTTCATGTGTTGCCTCCTTGAATCAAATACAAACAAATACAAAGAGAGCGTGCCACAAAGCACGCTCTCTTGAAAAGATGCGGGATTATTCGCAGGCGATGACGACTCCGGAGCCGACGGTACGGCCGCCCTCACGGATAGCGAAGCGGAGGCCTTCCTCAATGGCGATGGGAGTGATCAGCTCCACGTCCATCTCGACGTTGTCGCCGGGCATGCACATCTCAACGCCTTCAGGCAGGGAGATGATGCCGGTAACGTCGGTGGTACGGAAATAGAACTGGGGACGGTAGTTGTTGAAGAACGGGGTGTGACGGCCGCCCTCTTCCTTGGTCAGGACGTAGACCTGGCCGCGGAACTTGGTGAGGGGCTTGATGGAGCCGGGTTTCGCAAGGACCTGTCCGCGGCGGACGTCGGTCTTGGCAATACCACGCAGCAGGGTACCCACGTTGTCGCCGGCCTCGGCGTAATCGAGGGTCTTGTGGAACATCTCGGTACCGGTCACGACGGTCTTCTTGGGTTCGTCAACGAGACCGACTATCTCGACCTCGTCGCCGACCTTAACGCGTCCGCGCTCGACACGGCCGGTGGTAACGGTGCCGCGGCCGGTGATGGTGAACACGTCCTCGATGGGCATAAGGAAGGGCATGTCGGACTTGCGCTCGGGGGTGGCGATGTAGTTGTCAACGGCATCCAGGAGCTCCCAGATGCACTCATACTCAGGAGCATGGGGATCGGTGGACTCGCTGGCCAGGGCGTTGAGGGCGCTGCCGCGGATGATGGGCAGATCGTCTCCCGGATAATCGTACTTGGAGAGCAGCTCACGGATTTCCATCTCGACGAGATCGAGGAGCTCTTCGTCGTCGACCTGGTCAGCCTTGTTCATGAAAACAACAATGTAAGGAACACCGACCTGACGGGACAGGAGGATGTGCTCTCTTGTCTGCGGCATCGGGCCGTCAGCAGCGGAAACAACCAGGATAGCGCCGTCCATCTGAGCAGCACCTGTGATCATGTTCTTAACATAGTCAGCATGGCCTGGGCAGTCAACGTGTGCATAGTGGCGGTTGTCTGTCTCATACTCAACGTGAGCGGTGTTGATTGTGATACCACGAGCTCTTTCTTCAGGAGCCTTATCGATGTTTGCGTAATCAACGAATTCAGCCTCGCCGTTCAGGTTCAGAACCTTTGTGATGGCAGCTGTCAGTGTGGTCTTACCATGGTCAACGTGACCGATTGTACCAATGTTTACATGTGGTTTTGTTCTTTCAAATTTTGCCTTTGCCAATGGAATTTCCTCCCTTAACTAAAAATTTTCAATTCTATAATCTTTCAGTGTACATATCCTGATTCTAACAAGATTCTTTGAAAAAATCAAGAACAATGTTGCTTAAATTCTGATTAAGCCTCGTTTTTGCCGCGGATGCTCATGATTCCTTCCGCGATAGACTTCGGAACCTCCATATAATGGCTGGGTTCCATGGTGTACTGGCCGCGGCCCTGTGTCTTGGAACGCAGGTCCGTAGCGTAACCGAACATTTCGGAAAGCGGTACATTGGCGTTGATCTGCTGCGCGCCCGGCAGAGCGTCCATACCCTGGATCATGCCGCGGCGGGCGTTGAGGTCGCCGATAACGTCGCCCATATACTCGTCGGGTACGATGACGCTGACTTTCATAATGGGTTCCAGCAGTGTGGGGTCGGCCTTGCGGCAGGCGTCCTTGAAGGCCATGGAGCCGGCGATTTTGAAGGCCATTTCGGACGAGTCGACTTCGTGGAAAGAGCCGTCGTAAAGGGT
>JAFWGE010000013.1 GCA_017512485.1 Oscillospiraceae bacterium | reverse complement strand
TCCTTAGCTTTTCTTCCTTACTCCATTTCCGATGCGGTACGCCTTTCTTGCTCATCGTTTCTCCCCTTCCTTTCTCCTATTCTACAACATAAAAATGAAAGTAGGCACTTTTCAGTGTCTACTTTCATCTTACCAGGTGCAGGATCGTGTATGATCCGGCCGCTTTTTTGGGCCTGTTATTCTATTCCGCGGCAGCTCGGGAGAATTCCTCAGCCACCCGGCGTACCTCTTCTGAGGCTTCCATAAAAGCCTGCGTCACCCTGGGGTCAAAATGCGAGCCGGAGCCGTCCATGATTATCTGCATCGCGTTGTCAAACGAGAACGGTTCCTTGTAGCTGCGGCGTGAGACCAGGGCGTCAAACACGTCGGCGACAGCCATTATCCTGGCGGAGAGAGGGATATCCTCCCCGGAGAGACCGTTGGGATAACCTTTTCCGTCCCACCGTTCGTGATGATAGGAAGCGAGATTTTTCGCCTCGTCCAGATAGTCGGAGGAGGACATCGCGCCTATTGCCCTGGCGATGATCTCCCCGCCGGCGCTGGTGTGTTCCTTCATCCGGGCGAATTCTTCGTCCGTTAACCTGCCGGGCTTGTTCAGCAGGGCGTCGGGAATGTTGATCTTTCCGACGTCGTGCAGGGGGGCAAAGTTTGAGACGTTTTCCATAAATTCATCTGTAAGCACGTCTTTGAAAAGATCATCCTTTTTGAGCTGTTTCATAATAATATTGGCATAGGCGGCGGTCTTGCGCACATGGTCGCCGGTAGATTTATCCCGGCTCTCCACCATGTCCGCGAGGACCGTAATAAGGCCATTCTGCATATGGGAAATGGCCTCGCGCTTCTCCTGCGAGTCGGCAATGTAACGGACCGTGTCTTCCGTGGTCCTGCTGAGGGCAAGGTACAAATGTTCTATCTCATCCCCGGTGACTATTTCCAGTTCCTTTATGCCGTTCAGGCTGCTTTCCCGGGCGCGCTCATCGTTGTATGCAAAATTCCCGGCAGCCAGCGACATGGCGTTTATGGGAAGGATCACGTTGTATTCCGCCAGCCAGATGCATACCGTTACCGTGAGGATAAAGAAACCGAGGAACAGGGATACGACCTTGGTGAGAAAAACAGTCTGTCTTACCGCGAGCTGGCGCATTGAAATGTCCACAAAGGCGCATCCCGCGGTGCGTCCGTAAGAATCATAGACGGGCTCAAATATGGAAATGTGCCTGCCATCCCGGTCTTTTGATTCCACAGGTTCCGTATGTCCGCTGTCATATAAGCCGAAGAGTTCGGGGGGCTGTGCCTGGGAAAACGGGACCGTGTCCCCCGGAAGCCGGCCTTCTCCCCCGGGGGCGTCCGTACTTAATATCACGCGATACGCTCCGTCGTCGACGGAACAGATGCATACGCGTTCTATAGCGTCGTCACCCGCCATGAGGCGGGAAAGAAAGGTCTCCGCCTGTGAATATCCCTCCGAACGGTCATCCAGGGACGCGATATCCTCAAAACCGCGAGGGTCCAGCGCCCCCGCGGCCAGGACCGCGGTGCGCCTGCCCTCTTTGATGAGATCTTCTTCGGAAGAGCGGTTATAGAGTATACATCCAAGTGCGGTGGCGGATACAGCCACGATAAGCGCGGATATGCCCACCATGAGCAGCACTTTTGACCGCAGGGACACGGACCGGGAGAATTTCTGCTTTAAAGCGCCCTCAACGGCTGCGGAGTTCGGGGACTGTTTCCAGCCGGCGAGAAAGAACCGCGGCCTTACGCGTTCCGGAATAAGGCGTATTATAAGCAGCGCCGCCAGTACGCTGACAGTTTTATCCGCCGCGTCAATTAGCATGTCTGCGGTGAACTGGCTCATGAATTCGCCCACCGACCCACTGTCATGGATATAGTGCGCCAGGGGGGCGGATATCCCGCTTCCAAAACTGAAACCGTAAAGGAGCCACGTCAGTACGGAGCCCAGGCCTCCGCCGATGAGGGTGAAGATCAGTATGCCGCAGATTATGCCCGGGACCTTTTTAAAAACACCCTTACGGTAAAGATACGAGGCGCTCACAGCGATCAGCACTCCCAGAGTGCCGTAGTATGCCGTAGTGGGATCGGAAATACCGTTGATAATGTTGGTAAGATACCCGACGGCTATTCCGGGGATATAACCGCCCAGCATGGCGGTTATCATGGTGCCGATACAGTCCAGAAACAGGGGTACACCAAAGAACAGGGCCGCCCTGGCACCGACGATGTTCAGGATCGTACCGGCAGCGCATAAGATCAGAGTGTATTTCAAACCCTGCCTGCGCACAGCGGAGGCGGTGTTTATTTCCCTTTCCATCAAAACTCACCACCAATCAAATAATATAACTGCTGAGACTAGTTTGAGAGACGGTTTTATCAGAAGAGTACGCGGGTACGCGCTGTCGCATATAATGATACCACTATCCTGTAAATAGTCAAACCGTGTTTGGTTCACGGGACGTTTTTCCCGGACAGCTCGTTTCCTTTTCTGTTGCCAAAAATGATGCGGAAGGGTATACTTGCCATGAACAGACCCGGACGGTGAATACCTTTTCCGGCGGCAGCGGCTGTCTTACGCGGGCAGTGGAGCCGACTGTCCGCATGCACGGAGTGTCGGAGTGGGTATAACGGCTTATACGGAGGAAACAGATGAAGATCAAGTGTGAATACTGTGGGAACTACATAAGCGACACGGACGAAGTATGCCCCCAGTGCGGAGCGCCGAATAACGCTGTTCAGCGGAGCGGCACCGGAGTGCCGAAGACGATAGAAGAGCTTAAAAGCTTCTGCGAGAGCAAAAAACTTCCCCTTGAGGAAATGAGGTTCTTTATTGGCGAGGACTACACCGGCCCCAGGGCATTCGGCATATTCAGGGACTCGGAAGGGCAGTTCGTTGTATACAAAAATAAAACCGACGGGACCCGCGCGGTAAGATACAGGGGGAGCGACGAGGCGTACGCTGTCAACGAGATATATCAGAAGCTCAAAAGCGAGGTCGCCGCGCAGCGAAACCACAGGAGCGCCGGGCAGAGGACGCGCGGCGCTCCCGGCGGCGGCAGGAAGCCACCCGGATGCCTAAAGGCCATTCTGGTAATCGCCGCTATTGTTCTCGCACTGGCGATCTCGAGATTCTTGTCGGACCGGTCCCCCGCGTCCGGCTACTATCAGTATAACGGCGGGTACTATTACAACCAGGCCGACGAATGGTATACGTATGATGATTACTACGACAGCTGGTACCCCACCACCGTCGACGAGGAACTCAGCGACAATTACGACGATTATTTTGAGTCGCACTACTATGACGATGACTACGACGTAGACGACTTTTCCGACAGCGATTATTATTACGATTATGATTCCGGCAGCGACTGGGATTCGGACAGCGACTGGGATTCGGACAGTGACTGGGATTGGGGCAGCGACAGCTGGGACAGCGACTCCTCTGACTGGGACAGCGACTGGTGAGAGCCCGGACGTCCCTTGACAAATTATTCTTAAATAAATATAATAGATCACAGCAAAGATGTTTTCCCGAGCCGCCGGAACTAAGGGAATGTCCCGGGGGCGGCCGCCCGGCTCCGGGAGCCGGCGCCGGAAACGGTGCGGCTCTCCTTGCCCGAAGAGGAAAACGCGCGTCGAGCTGTGACGAATAAGCACCGTGCTCACGGCTTCACAGAGAAGGAGGCCTGTTTTGATCACCGCTGAGTCGGAACGGGTTTTTTCGCTGGCCTCTGACACTGATCAAAAATATATGACGTTTCAATGCCCGGAACACGGCATTCGATGATCCTTCGCTTCACCAGGCAGCCCCGTATCGTGCCGCATACACGAGACGGGGCCGCTCTGCGTTTGATGGTCGCCGATCAAGGGATTGACAAAAACCGTATTAGCAGTATAATACAGTTAAACCGTATTATACAACTAATACGGTTTTGAATAATGGGGGAGGATGAGAGGACATGGTCTCCTTTGAGGGTCTCCGTCTGAACAGCGGGAGTCCCATATACCGACAGATCGTGCTCTATCTCAAAAAAGGGATAGCGTCGGGACATATCGCGGACGGGGAAGAGCTCCCTTCCAGGCGGGTGCTGTCAGCGCTGCTTGGGGTGAACCCAAACACCGTGCAGAAGGCCTTCGGGATACTGGAAGAAGAGGGGATGATCCGATCTCACTCCGGAGCCAGAAGCTTCGTGAAGGCAGACTCCGACGTGGCGGGGAGGATACGGATGGAACTCACCCTGGAGCAGGCGCGGGCACTGGCTTCTTCCATGAAACAGATGAGCGTGACCAGAGAGCAGACACTGGAACTTATCGACCGGGTTTGGGGGGAAGAGGAATGAGGCAGATATTCTCTTTGATAATGCTGTGGACGCGCCGCAGCATACTCAGGACCGCTGTCCTGGCCTTGCTGACGGCAGCGGCGCAGACGGTGCTGTTCGCCCTGGCCATGAGGGGAGGGGGCTCCCTTGAGGACGTACTGTATAAAGGCCGTCCGGGGATCGCCGCCGCCGTGGGTTTTCTGCTGCTGTGTGCCCAGCTTTATCTGGTGGGAGGCAATTTCGGCAGCCGGCAGGACTATACCCTGGACCGGCTGGCGGTGGGCCGCGGAGCGGGGTTCGCGTGCAGATGGGCAGCGTCTGCCCTGTGCGTATTCGTGTTCTGGGGAGCTCAGGCGGCCGCAGCCCTCTGGCTTTGCAGGTTATATTCACTTCTCGGAGGCAGCCCGGGGCCCCAGGCAGCCGTACTGGCTTTTTACAGGAACAGGTTCCTCCACGCCCTGCTCCCCCTGGCAGAGCGCGGCGGATATGTGCGCAACGCGTTTATCTGCGCCGCTCTGGGAGCGGAATCGGCCGGATGCGGCGGGAAGAAGCGATTGTTCGGCATTATGCCCTTTGCTGTCCTGATCTGGTTCCGCCATCCCCTGGGGTCACTCGGGCTGGACGTGTGGATATGCCTGTTTGCCGCGGCAGTGGCGGCGTTCAGCATATTCCGCCTGCGTTCGCCCCACGGAGAGGAGGAAGCCGATGAAGCGCTTCAATGACCGCCTCCCGGGACTGGTCCCTCCCGGTTTCCCATGGAGAAGGGAACTGGGGATATTTGGGGCGATGGCAGCGATGGTCACGCTGTACAGTATGAGGTTCCTTATAAGCTGGTCCTACGAGAGGCAGCTCCTTTTCCGTAACGGAGAGCTGCTGGAAGGGGCTGTAATGAAAGATTTTGCCCCTCTTATCCACCCGGTAGTGATCTCGTACCTGTTGTTTGCCGCCGTGTTTTTCGCGGTGTATTCAGCGCTGGGATACGCATACCACTGGAGGGGGGCAAAGCCCGTATATCTTATGCGCCGTATGCCGGACCGTTTTTACTGGCACCGCAAATGCCTTGTCATGCCGGCGGCGCTTGCGCTGTGCGCCATCGTATGGGGACTGGTGATCGTCCATATTTATTATCTTATATACATCTGCTTCACTCCGGAGCAGTGCGTCGCCCCGGGGCAGTGGGCGGCTGTCTGGAGGTTTTGATATGCTTGAACTTAAAAACGTCAGAAAGAGATACGCTTCACAGACGGCCCTGTACGACGTCAGCCTGTCCCTGCCCAGGGGAGAGATAGTGGGGCTGTTCGGGGAGAACGGGGCCGGCAAGACCACGTTTATGAAATGCGTGCTGGGTCTGGTGCGGTGCTCCGGGGAAATTACCCTGGACGGGCAGCCCATATGCCGGAAAAATATATCGTCCCTTTCCTTCGCCACAAGCGAACACTCGTTTTTCCCGGATCTCAGCGCCGCGGCGCACAGGGATTTTTACCGGGAGCATTTCCCGGCCTTCTCTGAAAAGCGGTTCAAAGGGCTGATGGAGTTTTTCTCCCTGCCGCTGCACAGACCGCTGAGGACTTTCTCAACGGGGCAGAAGAACCAGATAGAGGTGATACTCGCTCTGTGCCAGGGGGCGGATTACATCCTGATGGACGAGCCGTTTTCGGGAAACGACCTGTTCAACCGGGAGGATTTCTACAGGCTGCTGCTGGGAATACTGGAGCCCCGTGAGACGGTCATACTCTCCACCCACCTGATCGAGGAGGTTTCCGGCTTCGTGGGCAGGGCAGTGCTCCTGAGCAAAGGCAAGGTGGTGGGAGACGTATCGGTCTCCCGGCTGGAGGAAGAGGGGGTGTCCCTTGTGGACCATATCAAGCAGACCTACAACTACAGGTCGGACCGGGTGAGCAGGGCCCTGAAAGAGCTGACGGGGGAGGAGCAATGAAGAAGAACTTTGTTTTTGCCATTGTCCTGGCTGCGGCCGCCGCGGCACTTGTGGTGTGCGCCCACAGGGTTCTTTCGGCGGACGCCTTCAGCGTGGGTTTCTCTGAGAGGACGCTGTGGGGGGACGTATCCGCGGCGGAAGGGCTGACGGTCACGGACAAAGTGAACTGCGACCATCATCTGTTTTGGGATACGCGGGTGTACTTAGGTGAGGAACCGTCCGAAAAAACGGAATTCTCTTTTTCGGTGTCCCGTATAAACAATGTAAACAAAAGAGACCATAGAGGTATGTATATCTACCCTTTTTTGAACAGTTACCATATGGGCTTCTCCAACGGAGTGACCATGGAGGAACTGATCGAGCAAAATAAGTACGGCTGGAGCGAGGAAAGAACACTGCTCCCGCTCTGGAAGGCGGCCGCGGCGGACACTCCCGCCGGGCAGAAGAAGACGTTCCTGTACCGCCTCAGGGATTATTATGAGTATTACCCCATTCAGATATGGTTCGACCTGGGGAAGATAGACGGTTCAGACGAGGAAAAAAATATGCCGGCGCTGCAGAAGTTTTTCCGTTTCCCGGTCAATGAGGAACACATGGTGTACGTTACAGCGGAAAAGAATAACGACGGCAGTATAATGAGCCTGGAGGTGGAGGGAAGCTACAAGGGAAGGGCTTGCGGGGCCCAGCTGAGCGGATTCAGCGCTGTCACCCCGGACGCCTGTTGGTACGTGTTTGACAACAGCGGGGCGGACGGCACGGTCCCGCTCGACATGGGCATGGTACCGGGGGGCTTCGGGATATACCGCATCCCGTATACCCTGGATCAGAACGGTACGGCATTCGTCGAAGGGGAGGGCACCCGGATGGTCTATTCCCTGAATGAGGGGGACGCCGTACTTGGTCTTGCCGCGAACGAGGGAAAGCTCATCCTCTTTACCCAGTCAGGGGAGGCGGTGCGGATGTCTGTGATCGATCCGGAGAGTTTTTCGCTTCTTCAGACTCTGGAGCTACTGCGTGAGCCGCAAGTGACGTATATCAGTAATAGAGTATTCTTTGACGACTGCCTGGTCGTGGAATTTTCGAACGGGCGCCTCGCCCTGACCAGGAGGGGAGGGGACGGGGTGTGGTCGGTCGTATTGACCGCGGACACCTCCGTACTGTATGATACGGATTACGGTGTGACAGGCAGGGGCATCTCCCGTTCATGGGCGTGGGACGGCAGCAGACTGGCCTGTGTGGAACCTGTATGGGGCAGTGTGGGTTCGACGGATTTTGTCCTGACGATATATGACGCGTCGGGCCTCCGGTACGCCGGGGTGTTCGAGAGCACGCTCGGCCGGGACGCTCCCCGGGAAGGCGGGCTGAGCATTTACAACGGTCAGGCTCCGGAAGACTGTACAGTGGCATGGCGGGACGCGGGAACGGAGGAATAATGAAAATAGGGATAATAGGTACAGGCAGCATAGCCCGGACGGTGGCGCCGACGCTGGCGGCGATGGAGCGGGCGGACACGTTTGCCGTGGCGTCCCGCACAAAGGAAAAAGCGGAGGATTTTTGCCGGGAGTTCGGTTTCAGACAAGCTTACGGCTCGTATGAGGAGATGCTGGACAGCGGCGAGGTGGAGCTGGCCTATATAGCCTCTCCCCACTCACACCATCTGGAGCACATGCTCATGTGCATAGAACGGGGCGTACCCGTACTGTGCGAAAAAGCTTTTACGATAAACTCCCCTCAGGCGAAAAAAGCCGTAAAGGCCGCCCGGGATCGGGGGGTGTTCGTCGCCGAGGCGATCTGGACCAGGTATATGCCGTCCAGAAGCCTGGTGGACAGTATGCTGGGAAGCGGCGTTATAGGGCAGCCAAGAGCCCTCAGCGCCAACCTCTGCTACCCTGTCAGCCACAGGGAGAGGGTGAGGGAGCCCGCCCTGGCCGGCGGCGCGCTGCTGGACGTGGGTATATACGGCCTCAACTTCATGCTTATGTGTTTTGGCTGGGACATAGACAGGATAGAGTCCTCCGTACAGATGCTCCCCACCGGGGTGGACGGTATGGAAAACATCACCGTTTATTATTCCGACGGCAGGCTCGCTCAGATCACCGGAGGGATAACCTGCCGTTCGGACAGGCGCGGGGTCATCTGGGGAGAAGAGGGGTATATCACCGTGGACAATATCAACAACCCGTCCGCTGTAAGCGCCTGGGACACGGACGACAGGCTTATCCGCAGGGCGGAGGTCCCGGTGCAGATAAGCGGCTATGAGTATGAGTTTGACGAGTGCGTAAAAGCCGTAGAGGAGGGGAAGACCCAGTGTGCTTCCATGCCCCTGGCGGAGACCGTACGGGTGATGGAACTGATGGATTCGATAAGGGCCCCGTGGGGCCTCGTTTATCCGGGTGAATAAAAATTGGAGATAAATATAATCCGCTCGAACAGGAAGACCCTGGGTCTGGAAATAAAGGACGGACAGGTGACGGTGCGCGCCCCGCTGCGGGCGTCCCGGGCCCAGATCGACTCCTTTATTTCCGAACACAGGGGATGGATAGAAAAACATCTTGAAAAATATGAGGCCCAGGAGCAGCAGGTCCGCGAAGAGGGGCTCCTCAGCGCGGAAGAGATCAGAGCCCTGGCCAGCGAGGCCGCGAAGGTCATTCCGGAAAGGGTAAGATTCTATGCCTCGCTGGTGGGGGTGACCTATGGGCGAATAACCGTGAGGAACCAGCGGACTAAATGGGGCAGCTGTTCCGCAAAAGGGAATCTCAATTTCAACTGCCTGCTGATGCTCGCCCCGCCGCAGGTCCTGGACAGCGTGGTCGTACACGAGTTGTGCCACCGTAAGGAGATGAACCACTCGGACAGGTTCTACAGAGAGGTATACCGCGTGTTCCCTGAATATGACAGGTGGAGGCGGTGGCTCAGGGAGAACGGTCCCGCTCTGATGATGAGGATGGGGTGACGTGCAGTCCGGGGCCGTGGTCCGAAGATATGGGCGCGTCCGCCGAGCTGTGGACAGAGGGCGCGCGGCGGGATTGTCGGTTTTGCCAAATCATGCGCGGGCCGGAAAATCATATTGCTTAATACAATGTTTAGGTGTATAATCATCCGAACGATACAAATTGTTGTAAAAGCCAATTACCTCTGTGAGCGCCGTCAGTCAAGCGGAAGCGGGATTTATGATCAAGGCGCGTTTTGTTGTTCACGGGGATATCAGGCAGACGAGAGGGGGTATCGGCATGCTGCAGGCGGGCACGAAAGCCCCGGATTTCACCCTGGTCGACCAGACAGGGGCGGAAGTGGGCCTTTCGGCGTATGCGGGCAAAAAAATTGTGATATACTTCTATTCCAAAGACAACACCTCCGGATGCACCAGGCAGGCCCAGGCCTTTGCCGGGGAGTACGGGCGCCTTAGGGAACTGGGAGCGGAGGTCGTGGGGATCAGCAAGGACTCCGCAGAGAGCCACGCAAGATTCGCGGAGAAATACGGTCTCCCGTTCACCCTTCTGGCAGACCCGGAACACACGGCCCTGCAGGCGTATGACGTCTGGAAGGAGAAAGTCCGTTACGGGAAAAAGGTGATGTCTACCGTAAGGGCCACGTACGTGATCGACGAAAACGGTATAATAGAAAAAGTGTGGCCTTCCGCGAAACCCGACACCAACGCCGCGGAGGTGCTGGAGTATCTTTCGGCGAAAGAGCGGGATTAGTTCTCAAAAGTCAAAAACAGGGGAACTTTTTTTTACTTTGTTCTTCTAATATCAAAAGGGGATTTTGTTTTAAGCAACGAAAGGAGAGTTCTTGAATGAAAAGATCCACTTTGCGGTCGTTGGCGGCGTTGCTGTTCGCAGTCGTCCTTGTAGCAGGGCTTCTGCCGGCTTCCTTTGCCGACGACAGGGAGCCGCTGAGCCTTACGAATCCCGCGTGGGAAGACGTATATACAGGTTACGCGGCCGTAACAAAAACGTACACTCTGCAAAACTCGGGCAGTGCAAATCTTAGCTTCACCGCGTCCGCATCCGGAGAAGGCGGTTTCACGGTTTCTCCGGCCTCGGGGACGATACGTGCGGGAGGGAATGCCCCTATAACCGTTACCTTCCCGGCCGGGAACCCCGCGGGCAGGTATTCGGGCGAACTGAGGGTCTTCTCGCTGATTGGAGGGGACCAGGTCACCGCGGTAAAGAACATAGAGATAACAGTCAAACAGAACACGTACGTTCTTAGTCTGAAGGGGGAAGAGTTCCCCGCGGAGACACAGACGGCGGGAGAGTACACGGCTGTATCCAGGACCTTCACGCTGAAGAACGAGGGCAACAGCAAGGTCACGGGGCTCCGGGCGGTCATGGCTACAGGAGCGGATTTTTCCTGCGGCGGGCTCACCAAAACAGAACTCGCGCCGGGTGAAACCACGACCATTACAGTGACTTTCCCGGCCGGCAAAGGCGCCGGCACGTACGGCGACACTCTCTCGGTAACGGGCGACAACGGCGCCCAGGCGTCAAAAGAAGTCAGCGTCAAGGTGGGGAAGAAGACCGACGTCACTGTCTCTCCTTCCGTATGGACGGAGCACACACTGGTGGGCAATTACACGGCCCCCTCGGCACAGTTTGTCATATGGAACAACGGCACCAAGCCCATTACCGGAGTTACCGTGAGCCTCAGCGGGCTGTCGGACGCTGGATGCTATTATATTTCGGGAAGCGTGCCCGGCTCCATCTCGGGGGGAAGCAGCGCCTCGTTCTCGGTCTTGCTGAAAGCCGGACTTAAGGCGCAGGTATATACAGGCACCCTGGTCATACACGCGGCGGAACTTGAACAGGATATCACTATCCCCCTCAAGGATACGGTCAAAAGCGGCATAAAGGTCACTTTCATGAGTGCCGAGCAGGATCAGCCCATAACGGAAGTGAACGTGGCCAGCGGCGGGAAAGCCTCGTTCGACGGCCTGCTCCCTGCGAAGACCATGTCAGGGTCATATTATTACGAGTGGGCCGGATGGACGGAAAATGCGACGGCGTCCAACAGAATGACCAACGTGTTGGGGTCCAACGGCCTGACCACGGCGTCGCTTGTGGACCTGACCGCAAAAACGTTTACCAAGGATACAGCCCTGTATGCCGTATTTACAAAGCATTACTCCGCGAACGTCGATATAGCGGGCAGCTGCACCGCTTCCGCGGGACAGCTCCTGTCTGAAATGTACAACACGTCGGGCGCCAGCATTTATAAACAGCTCGAGAAGGCCGTCGCCGATTTCCTCGGTTCGGCCAATACCCCTGCCAGCGTGAAGTTCGGCGCCCCGTACTCCACCACTTACGGACAACTCTATGCCAGCAGCACCAAGGCTTCTGTGGTGGGAACAACTTCTTCATATTACTTCAGTTCCTCGGCTTACGGGGACCGCTCGCTTTCCAGCGTGTTCTTCGGACCGACGACCCAGGCCGGCACTTACCAGATACCCTATGAAGCAAAGGACATATACGGCAACTCCGTACGCGGCCTGATCAGCATTGCCTCCAAGGTTAACGGGATGGGCGACGTGAATTATACCGTATCCCACAAGGGCACCGTAGCCATATCCGCGTCCGATTTTACCTCCTTCTTCATCGGCTCGCGGCCCAGCTACACTATGAAGTGGGTCCGCTTCAGTTCCCCCCGCGTCACCATGGGCAGCACATACGGCAGCCTCTATTACAATTACGGCAAGAGCGGTCAGACGCAGTTTACGAACACGTCCCTCAGCAACACCAACTTCTATGTGAGCAACAACACTTACGGGGCGTATCCGCTGTCCGGACTTACGTTCGTGCCGGGGACCAACGCCGCGGACTACACTTTCACTGTGGACTTCACCGCGTACGCGGACAATAACGTATTTGTGACCGGGACTCTGGTCATCAACGTGACTGACGGGTACAATATCACCTACTCCGTGGACCACAAGGGCACCGTTAACTTCAAGGGAGCGGATTTCAACAAAGCCCTCAGGAACAAATATCCGACCCTCACCCTCAGTTACGTCATGTTCGGAGCCCCCAGTCAGAGTCTGGGTCAGGTTTTCGGAAACATTTACTATGATTACAACGCCGCGGGCAGCAATGCGGGCTTTACGGCCACAACGCTGCAGCTGTTCAGCTTCTACTACTCCACGGGCATGTACACCATCGATAAGCTGACGTTCGTTCCCGGGAACTACGGCACAGATTATACCGTGGCGATACCCTACACCGCGTATGCCGACAGCTCCCACTACGTCACCGGCACCCTGGTAATAGAGGTCAAGGACGGTTCGGACGTCACCTACACGGTGAAACACGGCTCTTACGTAACGATGAAGGCGGCCGATTTTGAGGCTTTCCTAAAAAAGAACTATCCGTCTCTGAGCCTCAACTGGGTGCGGTTCGGCGGACCGAGCCTGACTCTCGGGTCGTTCTACGGGAACCTGTACAATAGGTACGGCACCTCGTCCCAGAGCGCCTTTACCAACAGTTCCCTCACCCTGAGCAATTTCTACGCTTCCTCCAACGCGTATGGGCAGTACGCCCTTAACGAGCTCACTTTCGTAACGGGTACCTGCAATACGGACTATACGGTCTCCATACCGTTTACTGCATGCTACAGTTCCGCTTACTACGTGGAGGGCACCCTGACCATCAAGGTGTCTGAAAACGGACTGTCCCGCTGCGACATAGTTTACAACACCCGCGGGACCACGCCGATATCCATAACAGCCGCTGACGTGGAAAAATTCTTCAAGGAGAGCTATCCTTCCCAGCAGCTCAGCTATATAACCCTGGGCGGAGTACCTGAGACCGGGACCCTGTATTACAACTACGGCGGCACCAGCCGTTACGGCAGCACCACAGCCATCAGGCTCACCGCGGCTAACTGCTCGGCCTACGCGTTCTATGTCAACCCCGCGAATACGAACAATTACTCCATATATGACCTGAGCTACGTACCGTCGGGCAGCAACTACAGCGTGCAGATCCCGTTCACCGCGTATGGCACTCTCGGCAGTTACGTGAGCGGGACGATCGTGGTCTGTGTAACTTCCGGCACGTATAACGACGTATATCTGGCCACGGTCAAGAACACCGCGGTCTCCCTGAGCCCGGCTTCCTTCTACAGCGCCGTGAGCACGGCAACCTCGGGAACTCTGAGATATATCCAGTTCCTGAAGCTGCCTTCAGACAGGCAGGGAACGCTGTATTACAGCTATGTCAGCGCTTCCAACTTCTCGCACAAGGTCATTTCCTCCAACAGCTACTACTACACGTCCGGCACGTATCAGCTGGCGAACGTGTCGTTCGTTCCCGCCTCCGGTTTTACCGGAAATGTGGAGATTCCGTTCGCGGCGTATGACGCTTCGGACAAACTGCTGTGCGTGGGTACACTGAGCGTTGGAGTGGTGAACAAGATCGCGTCCTATAAAGACGTAACGTCGTCCACGTGGTACTATAAGTACATCACGGAGCTCAGCGACAGGAGCGTCATCAACGGCTATCCCGACGGCTCCTTCAAACCCAGCGGAAACGTCACATACGCCGAAGCCCTCAAGCTTATACTGACCGCTACCGGTTACGGCGAGCAGGCCAGGATATCCGCATCCGCTCACTGGGCCAGCGGATATGTGGAGAAAGCAGTCTCTCTGGGACTGTATACCTCGGCGGAGGCAAAGGATCTGAACCTCGACAGTGCCATCACCAGGCAGGAAGTGGCCAGACTTGCCGCCAGGGCCATGAAACTCCAGAACAGCACCATCTCCTCCCCCTTCTCCGACACTTCGGACGGGGCTATCCTGGCCCTGTATCAGGCGGGTATAATAGAGGGAAGCTTTACCTCTACTGGACTTCGCTACTTCTATCCGTCCAACAGTATAACCCGCGCGGAAGTCAGTGCGATCATCTGGAGGATAAATAACTATTCATAACGTAACGGGGTATCCCCCGAATAACAGCAGGTAAAAGCAGAAATAAGGGCGGTCCGCTTCCTGTACGGAGGCGGACCGCCCTTAATGCGAAAAAAGAGTCCGGAAGAAGACATCTTCCGGGCTCTTTGGCACGTATGCGATATTACTGACAGGAACTTTCCCCGCCGGAATGCTCCCCGGAGGACGGCGCCGGTACGGGTACGGCGAACCTCAGGGCGCGCTGCTTGTTTTCTATGACGAAATAAGTCCCCTCAACTATTTCACCGTCCAGGGTCACGGCGAAGCCGGACGGTGCCCGCAGCTCAATGCTTTCAGCCCGGGAATAAACGATAACGTCTTTAAAGCGCGGGTCCTCGAGATGTTTGCCCTGTTTGTACGAGTTTATCATGGTGAAGAATTTGAATATGGAAATGGGTTTGACCACGCAGACCTCCATGAGACCGTCGTCATTCACCGATCTGGGGGCACATTTGAAGGCGGAGCCGACGTAGGAGCCGTTAGCCACCGTGCACAGGAGCAGTTTGGAAAAACCGGTGCTTTTGCCGTCTATTCTCATGCGGCAGTTCGTTTTCATCGCGGTGAACAGGGACGCCGCTATTCCCGTGGGGTAAGCCAGTTTGCCGCCCAGCAGCCGGTTGCGGCGCACCTTCGCCATAGTGCGGGCCACTGCGGTATCAAACCCGAAGTTGCATACGTTGATGCAGTATCTGTCGTTCACTTTCATGATATCCACTTCGCGGCACGGGGCGGCAATAAGGGAAGGGATATCCAGAAAAGCGTCTTTTCCTCCGTAGTATTTTACATAGTCGTTGCCGCTGCCGCATGGGTAACAGCCCACGGAAGCCCTGGGACAGCCCACAGCCCCGTTTACTACCTCATTGAGAGTGCCGTCGCCCCCGCAGGCATAGAAACGTACGTCGTCTGAATTCCGTTCAAGCCAGCCCCGTACGAACAGGGTGGCGTCCCCAGGACCGCGGCTGGAGTAGATCTCGTAGTCAGGACATGGCGAACATGAAGCAAGGGCCTGCTTTATCCGGTCCGTGGCGTCTTCCGGACCGGCAGAGGGGTTGATCACGAACACATGTTTCATAAGAACCTTCCGATCTGCCGTCTTTTTCACTGCGTACCGGGACCTGCTCCGCGGACGGCTTGCGGGGGCCGGGACTTACGACTTTGCTTTGAACTCCTCGCCGCAGCAGCGGCATTTTATCATTATATTTCCCTTGCCGCGCGGTACCCTCATGACGGCCCGGCACTTGGGGCATTTGAAGAAACGGTATTCCCTGCGCTGGCTGAACATGGCTTTGCGGGAGACGAACCAGCCCGACAGCCTGTGCCGGAGAGCCAGGTATCCCGCGTTTCTGCGGCGGCATTTTTCCAGGCTGCGGGAAAAAATCCTGATGCAGGACATGACTATGCAGACGAGGGCCAGCAGTTCGATGACGAAGGCAAGTACGGGCAGCCTCAGCGCGCTGAATATCAGCGAAGCAATAAGGAGCACGACCGCCGCCGTCGAATAGAATCTGGCAAGTTCGTCCATCCCGTTCCTTCCGGACAGAAACTTCTGCAGCCGATCTTTGAACATTTTATTACCTTCTTCTGTGCTTTGACAGTATGATGTTATATTAAAACGGCAGGGCACTGCCGTCAATTGCCAAATTGTTTTATTTACAGTTTATTTATATTATACTCTGCATGGTCCTGTCAGCAGTGGTTTTTGCTCCAGGTTTTTAGTATAATAGAAAATAACCGATTTCACTTTTGAGGACCCGTCGCAGCCGGAGGGAGCTGTGCCGGCTGTTTTGAAAGAAGGGTATGGGATGACTACAGTATATTTTGTGCGCCACGCTGAGGCGGAAGGCAACCTGTTCAGACGTATACACGGCCATTACGACGCACCGCTCACCATGAGGGGGGAGGAGCAGCTCAACTACCTGCGCAAGCGGTTTGAGAATATCAAAATAGACGCCGTCTGGTCAAGCGACCTTAAGCGCGCCGTGAAAACGGCGGAAGCCATATATGCGCCTAAGGGGCTCAGGCTCAGTACGGACGTACGTCTGAGGGAGTACTGTTTCGGCGTCATGGAGGACGCGCCCATGGGGAACGCCCTGGCTATGGATCCCGTGCAGGTCAGGTATTTCTATGAGAGGCCGGACCTGTTCCGCGTGGAAGGGGCAGAGAACTATTATCAGGTAGAGAAGCGCCTGAGGGACGCGGTGCGCCGCATAGCGGAGGAGATGCCCGGAAAGACCGTGGCGGTGGTGACCCACGGTTCGGCGCTCAGAACGCTGATGGCTTCTTTGCTGGGCTTTGGCCCCGAACGGGTGGCGGAGGCCGGTCACAGTGAGAACACCGCCGTGAGCTGCGTGGAATTTGAGGGTGAATCCGCAAGGGTGTTGTTCAGAAACGACCATTCCCATCTGCCGGAGAGCCTGCTGGGCAGGCACGGGCGATCTTCCCGGAAGCCCGCAGCGGATACCGTCCTGAGGTTTGACGATATGGACCCGGACGCCTGCAGGGAACTGTATGAGAACTGGCGGCTGGACGCCTGGAAAAACCTTTACGGCACAGTGGAGGGCTGCGAGGCTGAAGCTTTCTGGGAGGAGGCTGCCCACACGTGGGTGAGTGAACCGCGCCTGCTGCAGCTGTGCATGGACGGGGACACTCCCGCGGGCATGCTCCAGCTGAGCAGGGAGAAAAGAAGGGGCGTGCCTATGGGACATATATCCTTCTGTTACCTTACGGATGAATACAGGGGGAGGGGGCTTGGCCCACAGCTCGTCGGGCAGGCTGTGAGCCTGTTCCGAAGTTCCGGGCTGCACCGGCTGCAGCTGCTGGTATCCCCTTTCAATGAAAGCGCCATAAAAATGTACAGGAGGTGCGGATTCGTGATGAACGGTTCGCGCAGGGGATATTTCGGCCTGCTGCACGTCATGGAGAGAGAACTGTGAGCGACTACAGATTTTTGCCGGTGTCCGCTGAAGATATGCGGGACAGGGGATGGTATTATTACGATTTCCTTATCGTTACCGGGGACGCTTACGTGGATCACCCAAGTTTCGGCTCAGCCGTAATAAGCCGTGTGCTTGAGGCGGAGGGGTACAGGGTCGCGGTGCTGGCGCAGCCGGACTGGCACAGCGCCAGGGACTTCGCTGCCATGGGCAGGCCGAGGTACGGCGCCATGCTGTCCTCCGGGAATCTGGACTCCATGGTGGCCCATTATACCGCCGCGAAAAAAAGGCGCAGTGAGGATTTTTACAGCCCGGGAAAAGCGGCGGGAAAGCGTCCCGACAGGGCGGTCATAGTGTATTCGAACCTCCTGCGCGAGGCATTCCCCGGCCTGCCGGTGGTGATCGGAGGGCTGGAGGCGTCTTTGCGCCGGTTCGCGCATTACGATTACTGGGAAGATTCCGTAAGACGGAGCATCCTGTTCGACTCAAAAGCAGATCTTTTGATCTACGGCATGGGAGAGAGGGCGGTGAGGCAGACGGCCGCCATCCTGAAAAAGGGCGGCAGGGACTTCTCAGGGGTCAGAGGCGCGGCGTGGAGCGCGTCGGATCCGGGAGAGTGTGCTTTCGACAGTGTGGAATGCGCTTCTTATGAATCCGTCTGTGAAAGCCGGGAGGAGTTTGCCAGGGCGGTTATGCTGCAGTACGAGATGCACGACCCCGTGCGGGGCAAAGCGGTCATCCAGCGCCACGGGGATCGGTTCCTCATCGTCAACCCTCCGGCAATGCCTCTGGAGACGAGGGAACTTGACCTGGTGGCGGAGCTTCCGTATGCCAGGGCATGGCACCCCATGTACGACTCTGTGGGGGGAGTGCCCGCCATAGAGGAGGTAAAGTTTTCAATAATCCACAACAGAGGCTGCTTTGGGGCTTGCAATTTCTGCGCCCTGGCTTTCCACCAGGGGAGAATGGTCACCGCCCGCAGCGAGGACTCTGTATGCCGGGAGGCGGAGCTTATCTCCCGGGATCCGGATTTCAAAGGATATATCCATGACGTCGGGGGGCCGACAGCCAATTTCAGTCATCCGTCCTGTAAGAAACAGCTGACATCCGGTCTTTGCAGGGACAGGAACTGCTTGTTTCCGAAACCCTGCCCGAACCTTGACGCGGACCATTCCGATTATCTGCGCCTTCTGCGCAGGCTCAGACAGATGCCGAATATCAAGAAGGTATTCATCCGCTCGGGGATAAGGTACGACTACATGCTCTGCGACAAAAGCGGTGAGTTCTTTTCCGAACTGACAAAATATCATATCAGCGGGCAGCTCAAGGTGGCTCCGGAACACTGTTCCAACCGCGCGCTGTGGTATATGGGAAAACCCGCCATAGAAGTATACGAGAGGTTTATGGAGAAGTACAGGAAACTCAGCGACAAATGGGAGAAGGACCAGTACGTGGTGCCATATCTTATGTCCTCTCACCCGGGCTGTACGCTGGAGGACGCTGTGGAACTGGCGGTGTACCTGAACCGGACCGGCAGGCACCCTGAACAGGTGCAGGATTTCTACCCCACCCCGGGCACACTGTCGACGTGTATGTATTATACCGGCATAGACCCGCGCACCATGAAAAAAATATATGTCGCCCGGACGCCGAAAGAGAAGGCCATGCAGAGGGCGCTGCTTCAGTGGCGCAGGCCGGACAGGAGACAGACGGTCATACAGGCTCTTACGCAAAGCGGGCATACCGAGCTGATAGGCTACGGGAAGGAATGCCTCGTCAGGCCCCTGAACAGCAATTATCAGCCAAAAAAGGGCGGGAAAAAGGGGACCGAGCGGAAGTCGGACGGGAAAACGGACAGCAGGCCGCGAAAAAGCGGGTCGAACGCGAAAAACGGCAGGGGTAAAAACACCGGGAACAGATGACCACCGGAAGGAGAATGAAGCTCAGGTATGGATATAACATATAACAGCGGCGCGGTGATCCTTCAAAACGCAGAAGACTTTGACGCGGATAAAATATTTGACTGCGGGCAGTGTTTCAGATGGGAGAAGAAAGGAGACGCATGGGACGGCATCGCCATGGGAAGGAAACTTTCCCTTCTCCAGGACGGCACCTGCGTGCGTCTCTTCTGCGGCACGGATGACTTTGAAAACGTATGGCGTAGATACTTCGATCTGGACAGGGACTACGCCCTCGTCAGACAGAGCCTTTCCACGGACCCGTATATGAAAAAAGCCTGCGATTTCGGCAAGGGGATCAGGATCCTCCGGCAGGAACCGTGGGAGGCTTTATGTACGTTCATTATTTCCCAGTGCAATAATATTCCGAGGATAAAGGGAATAGTGGAGAGGCTTTGTTCCCTTTTCGGAGAAGAGATAGGGGAGGGGGAGCACGCATTCCCGACGCCTGAGCGGATCGCCCGCCTTGAGGTGGAGACCCTTGCCCCGCTCAGAGCGGGATACAGGGCGTCGTATATCATCTCTGCGGCCCGGGCGGTGGACGCCGGGGAGCTGGATCTGGACGCTCTGGCGTCTGGCAGCGCTGACGACGCACAGAGGGCGCTGCTGAATATGCCGGGCATAGGGAAAAAAGTGGCGGGATGCGTGATGCTCTTCGGTCTGGGGATGCTTGAGGCGTTCCCGGTGGACACATGGATGAAAAAAGCGCTGAAGACGTATTTTGAACCGGGCTTCGATCCTGCGGTGTTTGCCGGCAACGCGGGCATTGCCCAACAGTATATTTTCTATTATTCGAGATGGGGAGATTCACTGTCCGCGGAAAAGACGGCCGGGAAGTGTGAATAATGCAGTCGGCGCCCGGCCGACGCG
>JAFWGE010000012.1 GCA_017512485.1 Oscillospiraceae bacterium | reverse complement strand
GCTCGCCGTATGGCAGTACAAATACAACGACTTCCCTATGCGTCCCCTCAACTGGCGCTCTCCTAAACAGGTCCTTTCCGCTTTCCCTGATGTGTAACACATCATTGACAAACCTACAACATACGTTGTTGGGGGCCGGCGGATCACGGTTCGCGATCCGTCGGCCCCCTGCCGCATTATGCTCTCTGTATGGCTTTATCCTATGTTCAATGAAACGGTTACCGTAGTAACGGTGTTCCCGTGGACGTCAGAGACCACGCAGTAAAGCTGTCTGCCGTTCCTGGCGGCGGTGAGGTTCACCGAATAGGTCTTAGTCACAGCGGTGCCGCTCAGTTTGAATTTTGTCGCTCCGGGGTCCTTTACGTACCACGCGTACGTCAGGCCGTCGCCTTTGGCCTCCACCGTGGCCGAAGCCTTCGAGCCCACGGGGCCGTAGTAGTTTACCGGCTGGGAGACTATCCTGAGCTCCTCGTGGATATTCAGCGTGACAGTGTCGGTGGTTTCAGAGTTCCCGTACGCGTCTGACACCACGCAGTAGAGCTGCCTGCCGTTCCTGGCGGCCGTGAGGTTCACCGAGTACGTCTTAGTCACAGCGGTGTTGCTCTTTGTAAATTTGGTCGCGCCGGGGTCCTTGACGTACCATTCGTACGTAAGTCCGCTGCCTCTGGCCTCCACCGTGGTCGAAGCCTTCGAGCCCGCCGGACCGTAGTAGTCCACCGGCTGGGAAACTATTTCAAGCTCCGTGCTTATGTTAAAGGACACCACGTCCGTAGTTAAAGTGTTCCCATGGACGTCGGAGATCACACAGTAGAGCTGCCTGCCGTTCCTGGCGGCCGTGAGATTCACCGAGTACGTCTTAGTCACAGCGGTGTTGCTCTTTGTAAACTTGGTCGCGCCGGGATCCTTGACGTACCACGCGTAAGTCAGGCCGTCTCCCCTGGCTTCCACCGTAGTCGAAGCCCTTGAGCCCTCCGGCCCATAGTAGCTCTCCGGGGGAGTTACCAGTTCAAGCTCCGTGCTGACGTTCAGCGAGACGACGTCTGTTGTCACGCTGTTCCCGTGCACGTCGCTTACCACGCAGTACAACTGTCTGCCGTTCCTGGCGGCGGTCAGAGTAACCGAGTAGGTCTTCGTCACCGCGCTGCCGCTCTTGGAATATTTAGTCGCTCCGGGGTCCTTGACGTACCACGCGTAAGTCAGGCCGTCTCCTTTGGCCTCCACCGTGGCCGAGGCCTTTGAACTCACAGGTCCGTAGTAGTCCACAGGCTGGGATACTATCTCAAGCTCCTCGCTGATCTTCAGCGTAACTATGTCGGTGGTTTCAGAGTTCCCGTATGCGTCTGACACCACGCAGTAGAGCTGTCTGCCGCTTCTGGCGGCGGTGAGAGTAACCGAATAGGTTTTAGTCACCGCGGTGCTGCTCTTGGAGAATTTTGCCGCGCCGGGGTCCTTGGCGTACCATTCGTAAGTCAGGCCGTCTCCTCTGGCCTCCACCGTAGCCGACGCTCTGGACCCCTCCGCTCCGTAGTAACTCACGGGCTGCCGGAGTATCTCCAGCGGGGTGGACAGGGTATATGCCACCCTGAAATACGCACTGTGATCCTCAACGATCATCATCTCCACCGGGGCGGCGTTCCCGCTGCTGTCCGCGGCCGTGAAAACGGTGTCCTCCGTGAAAAGCGCGTTGTCGGAATAAGCCAGCACTTCAAAATAGTAGGTATTGCCGCTTTCAAAAGAATCGAACTCCACGTCGTACCATTCACCCTGGCCGTCGCTGACAAATACGGTCCAGAAGCTCTCCTCGGTCATGAGTTCGTACAGGCCGTTGTTCTCATCCCACGTGATGGGCACAAGGTCCATATTGTTGGGATACCCCGCCGTTGGCGGGACGAAGGTGATATCCACCGAGTTTATCTGCGGGTAATGCATCTCAAACCCACATTCGGCGTATATCGCAGTCTCATCCCATTCCTGTATCTCACACTGTACCCCGTTGACGTACACCTCAAGCACGTCTGTGGGGTCGTCCGAGTTTATCGGGGATTTGAAGTAGTACTCGCTGACAAGGTTCTGTATCTGGTCATAGGACCGGTCCACGTTGGCGCTCAACACGAAGTAATAGGTCTCGCCATCCTCGAAATACCGGCGCTGTGAATAGTTTACCATCCAGTATTCAATATTGCAGTGATACAGCGCCTCTATGCTGTCGTCGTCCAGCTCATTGCCCTGTTCGTCCACAAGCACTACGTCTGTGATCGGATCTCCTATAACCATGTCGGAGGTGGTGAGTTCCAACCTGGATATGGCCTTGCGCAGGGTGAGCTTCGCGGGATGCGATACGGCCGTGCCGCCGAAAATGTCGGTGACAACGCATCTATACAGCCATCCGTCGTGCTTGGCTTTAACAGTAAACGACGCGCTCGAGGTCTTGTTGCCGCTGGCGGCGCTGTCGCTCCAGCTTTTGCCGCCGTTTGTGCTGTACTGCCACCGGTAGGAGGCTACGTCGTCCGGATCGTCCACATATACGGTGAACTGCACCCTCTCGCCGACTTTCTTGTACGCGTCAACGGGCCCGAAAGATATCCCCGGTCCCACCTTGTAGGACATCACAAGATAGCCACATCCCTGCATCACACGGAAATCCTTGATCCCGGCCGCGCGTCCGGAACTGCTGTTCATAACTATTTGCGTATCTGAAGTAACAACGTAACCTTCCCGTGGAACAATGCTCATCTGTACGTAATATGTCTCCCCGGATATAAATATTTCATCGTCCCCCATGGGGAAGTAGTCATAGTCGATCCCATCGTCAATAAAATAGTCCCAACCGTTTGAGTATTCAAGATCGTAGTGCGCGTCGTCGGAGTATATCAAATCGGGACACGCCGCCCCCGACCACCCGTCTCCGGGAGCATTAAAACTGAACTCTATCTTATCCAGAGCGACGTCGCCGTTGTCCGCCAGGGCAGACAGCGTCAGGAGACCCGATACTGCCGCAACACAGACGATAAAAATGAGAATACGCTTTTTTAACATATTGTTCCTCCCTTTCATAATCTGTCGTACCTTTCTGCTGCCCGACGCCCGCCGCGCCGAATGGGTACCCTCGCGGGTATCAGGCCCTGTATTGGATCCAGCGTATATAGTATAGTACTATCTCCTGAATGTGCCAAGTGTTTAATTTGTGCATGCCTTATCAGTACTCGTCGTAATAAACTTCTCCATACTCGTCCACTGTAAAAGACGTAAAATCTGTTATCATGTAGTCTCCGTAGATATCGTCTATACAGAAGCCGAACATGTAGTCCCCGCTTTCCAACAGGTCGTAACTTATCTCCAACTCCCCTGTGATCGTGTACTCCCAGCCCACGTAGTACGAGTCCTCCCCTCCGGTGAGGGAGTATGAATAATACAGGGGCACGATCACGTCTCCCGGCTCCAGGGGGATGGTGTCCCTGGCGGCCGCGCCGCTGTCGCTCAGGCCGTCCCATGCGCCCTCGACAATGACCTCGCCATCATAATACTGCCGCAGACGAAGATTCGTTTCCCTGCCATTAAGCTCTATGGGAGAGGTGTATACCACATAATCATCGGTATAATCCACTATGTACAGGGCCAGATTCTGTCCGTCCGGGAGTGAAAGCCAGTACCCGTCAAATTCATCGCAGAAATAACCGGTGTCCCACTCGCCGTAAATATCGAGGGTCTCGCCCAGTTCTATCACGTCCTCCCAATCCTCGGTGATCTCATAGACGCAGCCATAGACGTCCAGCGTAAAGTAGAGTCCGTCCTCATCCAGGACAAAACAGTAGTACCCGTCCTCATCCAGCCCGGGTTCCTGTTCAAAAGTTATCAGGGGGCTCTCCCCCAGCTCACCCATATCGTCCAGATAACTCCAGTACTCCTCGGTTTCCTCGCCGGCAGTCCAGAACCAGTCCCATCCGGCGTCGGTCCACTGTTCCGACTCATAGCCGTCCACCGCGCCTTCATTTACGCGGCCATAACTCTGCCTGTCCACGAAGGCCAGATACCACGGGCTTACGCATATCTCGCTGAAGGCCGCCATTTCCTCGGACCCCTGAACGCACAGGGGGTAGTAGATTGAAAGCCCGCCGGCTCCGCTGTGGTCAGCGCCGTTGACGCAGTAGGACGCCGCGTTCATGAGGGCTTGCATAACCTCTTTTGAGCCGTCCGCACAACCGGAGCAAGCGCTGACAAGTCCGTACAGGTCCACCATGTTGGTGTAGCCCTCAGACCTGTTATTACCGCCGAAGTTGTCCGCCCGTTCGATGCCTCTGGCCATCTCCGTGAGGCTCTCGGAGTTTTCCCCGGCGTAATACATGCTTTCGGCAAAGCTGTTGAAGGCCAGTATAAGGTCGACCACGAAGGAAAGGTCCACCACGCACATGGTCATGCTGTCTTCGTCGCCATCCTCCATGCAGGCGTAACGGAAACTGTCACACACCTGTACTCCCAGTTCTTTCCCGCTGGCTTTGGGGTTGGCCGTGAGATACTCGCCGATAGCCGTGTAGTCCCACCCGGAGCCGGGCTCCAACTCCTGCGAAGCGTACATCCAATCGGCGTACGAGGCCGCGATGTTTGCCGTCTCCAGTGTGCACATGAGGCACGCGTCGAAGCCGATGAAGTCAAACTTCCTTCCTATGGCGCCGTACACTGTGAGCAGGGCTTCGTCTATCTCCCTGAGGGACAGGGAGTCATAGTCATCCAGTTCGTCAAAGCAGACTCCTGTAATGCTACCTCCGCCGTGATCCCAGAATACCAGCCCCATGTGCTCAGATGCGTAATTCTCAACGCCCCATGTCAGGAATTCACTGAGGGTATCGCTCCTGCCCATACCTTCAGGGTCACCCTCCCATAGGCTGTAGAGTTCGCCCTCCTGGACCATGATACGGTACATGCTGTCAGGGGAGAGCCCGCTGAGATACCACTCCCCGGTACCCCCGGCTTCAATTATGAACCTGACATCCTCCGACCCGGCAAAGTCCGACATCTCAAGCAGATCGTCAGTGGCCATCCCGCCTTCGGATTCAAGGTCCGAACCGCACATGTAGACAAAAATCGTCCAACCCGGGTCGCCGATAAATTCCACCTCTTGCCCTTCAGGGCGAGAGATCATTAGGTCCCCTGTCTCCCCGTCCAGCGACAGTGACAACGGGGCCGGCATCTCGATGCCTCCCAGGGGTGATGTCGGTGACTGTGACGGTTCGGGAGTAGCGCCGTCGAGTTTAAGCGATGAACCTCCCGTTTTCACGTTATAATTATCTGCGACGGATGGCGACTCCTCCGGGCTGCTGTCCTCCTTGCTGCAGGACGCGCAGCAGAGTACCAGAAGCAACGCCGCAAGCAGCGCCGCGATCCTTTTTGCCTTCATAATGTGCCTCCTTCTCCCGGCCACGGGACAACTTCATTGTATGACTCCACTTTAACCCAACTGTGAGCCAAAATCAACAGCCAACACCGCGATATGAGCTTTCTTTCCGCGACTCCGCTAATGGCGGTCTATACTTTTCCCGAAAAACAGGACATATTCATTTGATCCGAGGTTGAGGGAAACGGAGCAATCGGAGACGACGGATTCTTCCTCTAATTCAGTGCAGCGGAGGAATGAGGTTTAAGGCTCGCAGAAAAATCCCCGCTGCACAGTTATCGGTTTTATTCAAAATGACCACATTTCGAACGGTCATTTATAAAAATACACATGTTTCCTATTATTTCCGCTTTGTGTCCCGTTCATATGACGAATCCTCGTCCTGCTGCGCTGCTGGTCTCTCTTTTTTGTTGCACATAAACCCACTTGACAGATTTGTATTACGCATTTATTATAAATTCATGCTGGAATTTTGTACAAATTGTATTATGTTCACTTTTTCACAAAGTTCTGGTTCTCCCCGCCATGCGGTTTATTTTTTGTGCTTTTATCGTTAAATATATAACACGTTCATAAATCCGCCGGTCGGGAATTATAAAAAACTGGGAGGACATACGATGGAATATATCAGGATGGAGAATACAGGTGCCGTGGCTGTTCTCACGGTGGACCGTCCCAAAGCCCTCAACGCTCTTAACTCTCATGTACTGGAGGAGATGAACGAGGCTCTCGATTCCCTTGACCCGAGTATCGTACGGGTCATGATAATCACCGGGGCTGGAGAGAAAAGCTTCGTGGCAGGGGCCGATATCAGTGAGATGTGCACCCTCACGAAAGAACAGGGATCAGCCTTCGGCAGAAAGGGCAATGCACTGTTTCGCCGCATAGAGACACTGCCCTTCCCCGTAATAGCAGCGGTTAACGGTTTCGCCCTGGGTGGAGGAAACGAACTTGCCATGTGTTGTGATATACGAATTTGTTCTGAAAATGCCGTATTCGGACAACCTGAGACCGGTCTGGGCATCACCCCCGGCTTCGGAGGCACCCAGCGCCTTGCCCGCCTGGTGGGGCTCGGCATGGCAAAACAGCTTCTGTACACCGCCCGGAATATAAAGGCCTCTGAGGCGCTTCGGATCGGCCTTGTGAACGCTGTCTATCCCCCGGATGAACTGATGGACGCAGCCCTGAGACTGGCGGAGCAGATAGCCTCCAACGCCCCCATCGCGGTACGGGCCTGCAAAAAGGCTGTTAACGAGGGCATTGAACTCGGTATGGATGACGCCGCAGACTTGGAGGTCCGGCTTTTCGGAGACTGCTTTGAAACTGAGGATCAAAGACTCGGTATGGGATCCTTCCTTAAGAAAGAGAAGCATCCTCCCTATCTTAACAGGTGAGAGCGCAAAAATCCCAAAACACACGGATATTCAATTCGAATACAGGAGGAGTAAAAATGTCGATCAACAAAATCGCTGTTATAGGCGCGGGCCAGATGGGCCGCAGAATAGCTCAGGTTTTCGCCGCCGCCGGCAAGGCAGTTAAAGTGTACGATATCTCCCAGGAAATAGTGGATTCCGCCTCTGCCGCCCTGAAGAATGGCATGGATAAGCTGGTTGCCAAAGAGAAGCTCTCCCGTGCCGATGCCGACGCCCTGCTGAGC
>JAFWGE010000011.1 GCA_017512485.1 Oscillospiraceae bacterium | reverse complement strand
CCGTATATGAGCAGGAGGACTACGGCGCCCTGAACGGCATCCAGGCCCCCTACTTCGCGGCGTTTGCTCCTTACGTCAAGGACGTCGTTATCATCACCGAGAACCACTCCGTGCTGTGGTACTACCTCTATCTTGCCGACTAATATCCGGTAAGATGTCAGGGCCTTACAGCCCTGATACAAACTCCCGTTTGGACCGGCGGGTATGATACGGTGATCTGAGAACAGGCGCGTGGCGCCTGCCGGTCACATACAGGTAAAAAGAATAACGGGTACCTGGCGTCATGCCGGGTACCCGTTGTTTTTTTGTAAAAACGCGGATCCGAGCGCGGGTTTCTGCCGGTGTTAAACACTTTGGACGGGAGCTTCCGGTACGGCTTACTGCCGGGTACCCGGCGTCAAAATAATTGACAACGCCCACCGCTGAATGTAAAGTGTTGTTATACGCGCGTCCTTATCGGCGTTTCCATACCGGGAAGGGGGAGGGCATAATGCCGTTTAAAATCATCCGCAATGACATTACCATGGTAAAAGCGGACGCTATAGTAAATACCGCGAACCCCAGGCCGGTGGCAGGGGCGGGGACAGACAGCGCCATCCATCGGGCCGCGGGGCCGCAGTTGCTGGAAGACCGCCGCCGCATCGGAGATCTGGAGCCCGGGCAGTGTGCCGCGACTCCCGCTTACGCCCTTCCCGCCAGGTACGTGCTGCACACCGTGAGCCCGGAATGGAACGGCGGCAGCAGCGGGGAGGAGGCGACGCTGCGCAAAGCGTATGACGCCGCCCTTGAACAGGCCGTAAAACTGCACTGTCGGTCAGTGGCGTTCCCGCTTATGGCAGCGGGTACCTACGGTTTTCCCCGGGATCTGGCGCTGTCCACGGCCATAAGCGCGTTTACTGACTTCCTTTTGTCCCATAGGATAACTATATACCTCGTCCTGTTCGACAAGGAGTCTTTCGGCCTGGCGTCCGCGCTTTTTGACGACCTCAGGAGCTATATAGACGACAACTACGTCCTGGAAATGAAGCGTAAGGAGTACGCCTTCGGCGCTAACAGGCGCGTAAGGCCAGACAGGGGCCGCGCCCGGCTCAATAATAAAGCGGCCGTCGTTCATCAGGACGCCCTTTACGAGGAAGCGGAGGGGGAAGAGAGCCTCAAATACGGCGCGCCTGTCGGCGCTCCCTCGCCCGCGGCCACAGCCGGCAGCCTGAGCGACTTTCTAAAATACAGCGAGAGCACTTTTTCGGAATACCTCCTGGACCTCCTTAAAGAGAGGGACGGAAAAGACTCCGAAGTATATAAGCGCGCGGAGATAAGCAGGCAGCTTTTCAGCAAGATACTCTCCAACAGGAACTACCAGCCCACCAAGAACACTGCCGTCCAGCTGGCCATAGGCCTCATGCTGGACGTTAACGGTACGCAGAAACTGCTGGGCAAAGCCGGTTACGCGCTTACCCGCAGCAGCAAAGCGGACCTGGTGGTACAGTACTATATAGAGCGGGGGATATACAGCGTCACATTTATAAACGAAGCCCTGTACGACTGCGGCCTGCCGCTGCTTAAGACAGGGCTCAAAGCCTGAACCGCTCCTAAAACGTCAACCACGGGTTTACCTTATTCCCTTCCGGGTTTGGTACCATTGTGTCACAAACTTGAAAGGGGACGGATAACATGAACGAAAACCTTACGGAGCTGGTATTTATAATAGACCGCAGCGGTTCCATGGCAGGCCTGGAGGCCGACACCATCGGAGGCTTCAACGCCATGCTGGAAAAGCAGCGCGGCCAAAAGGGTGAGGCTGTCCTTTCAGCGGTGCTCTTCAGCGGCGAAAGCGAAGTCATTTACGACCGGGCGGATATCAGTAAAGTGGAGCCCATGACAGACAGCCAGTACACGGTGGGCGGCTCCACAGCCCTGCTGGACGCCATAGGCGGCGCCATCCATCACATTGGCAGCGTACACAAGTACGCCAGGGAGGAAGACCGACCCGCAAAAACGATATTTGTTATAACCACCGACGGCATGGAGAACTCCAGCCGCAGGTACTCGTACCGGGAAGTACAGCAGATGGTAAAGCTCCGGCAGGAGAAGTACGGTTGGGAGTTCCTGTTCCTGGGGGCAAATATGGACGCGGTCTCCGAGGCCAGGCGTTTTGGCTTCAGGGAGGACAGGGCTGTGCGTTACTCCTCCGACAGCGAAGGCACGAGACTGAACTATAAGGTGGTCAGCAGGACCATCACTGCCGCCAGATGCGGTAAGGCCATCAGCGCCGACTGGAGCGAAGAGATCACCGAAGATCTCCTCCGCCGCGGCAGGTGAGCGCCGCGCTTGAACGCCGGGGCGCGGCCGCAGGCATGGCGGACAATACCCGCGTCCGCGGCGGGAGGTGGATTTGAACTATCGATAACGATCGAACAAGAGAAACCGGAACGGCCCAACAGAGCCGTTCCGGTTTCAATTAATATATGCTGTTGCGCCGGTGATGGGGTTTAAGGTCCATCGGGTTTTATGACATGGCGTCAGAACTGGATCTGTGTGGGATAGGAATATACCTCGTAACGGCTTACGTTGGCGGTAACGTACTGATCGTACGAAGAAAACGTTGAGCAGGAAAAGCCTATCTTATCTCCGGCTTTAAGGTCGTCCGTCAGGATGGTATAAGCCTGCCCCAGCAGGACATCGTCCGGGCCATAGAAAAACACCACTACGTATACCAGCGATTCGTCTTCTTCGGTAGTGTTTTCCACCCTGCCGGTGACTTTTATCCCTCCATACGTATCATCTGATATGGCAAGGTCCGATACTTCGAACCGGATGCAGTCCACCTTGGCGGCTTTGACGTCCACATGTGGGACTACCCTGAGCTCTGAAGAGGCTCCTTCATCCAGGGTGGTCTCGTCATAATACCAGGCTGTCTCTCCCGGTTTGAGCACGGTAGGGTAGGCGGAAACATAGGTTATGCTGTCCACCAGGTGACCGTCCGGGTCTTCCAGATCCATCGTGCCGGAGCTCAGATAGAGATTTACGTCCCCGGTATTTGTAACGGGAACACTTATCTGTGCCCAGACGCTGCCTATACTGTCCGTATATACTTTAACTGTGCCTTCGCCGGTTTCATAAGACTCTTTTTCAGCCGTCTTACCGGGCGGCTGGGCTGAGTCTTCGGTTTTGCCTTCAGATTTTTCCGCCGATCCCGCGTTGTCTTTGCTTTCCGTATTGTCGGTGGTGACCGATACGGCGGAATCCGATCCCTTGTTTTTGCTCCCGGAAGAACTGCCGCTCCCCAGCGCCATAGCGGCAAACAGCACCAGGACAAGCAGGACGCTAAGTACGACTGCTGTTTTTTTCATATCGCGCCTCCTCAAATAGTTTTATAATTATTAAAGCCATAATGACTGACAGCACTTCAAAGACAATGTCCCAAAGATCAAAAGTCCCGTGGAATACGTCCGCTTTCTGCAAAACTTCCGTAAGTATCCCTAATGATACGCACGTGACGAACGCTGTGCGCAAAGCTGACCGACTGTAGCTCAATACCGCCATTACCGAGAATGCCAGTGAATACGCCCATAAAATGTCAGATCCAAAATCCACTATAAAAGAGATCATCCGCTGCGGAAGCAGTCCCGGACCCTCCGGCAGGGCGATAAACCGGCCAACAGCTTCAGAGATATAAGAATCATGCCGGAAACGAATATAGAAGAAAAATCCCATCGCCAAAGGGACGATGATATTAAACGCGTAGAACAGCCTGCGACGGTTCCTGATATCCATATGAAAGTATCCGGTATCCATTCTGCCGCCCCCCGTCCGGAAAGGTGGACCGACCTGTACGGGGAGAAAAGCTTACATTTTCCATCTTAACGCTGAACGTTCCGAGTAAAGTGGGAAAGTATATCAAATTATAGCATCATAAAAGTTCAGGCGTTGCCACCGCAGCGGTGGCAACGCCTGACAAATTTTATTCTTCTGTTCCCTTCAGAGGGGGCATTTTGTTCTTTATCAGAAGGGTATTCACTTCAGATATCTCGAACGTACCGCTGCTGAACGCCACCATGAGTACCGAATCTCTTGGCAGCCTGGAGTAAAACGGCGCCATGCCGTATATCTTTAACGCGCGCTGGGCTTCGTCCAGGTCCAGATGGGCGCCAAGGCATAGTCGCAGCAGCGTATCTCGCTGCCTGGTGTGTTTTTCTTCCGATATGAGTTTATAACCATACCCTTCGGATATGTCCGCGTTTAAGAAAACTTCCTGTTGCTTCAGCCCTTTTTCCCTGACGCGCGATCGGAAATACTCCGCGAACGGTTTCCTTTCAGGCAGGAAATCGTCTGTGTTATCGTTTAGGTAATCAGCTATACGTTCTGGTTTCGTGTTTTTAAGTATGGTGTTCAGTTTGTCGGTGGTCCCGGGCATAAAAATTCCTCGCTCCTTCTTCGCTGTGATGCTATAATACTGTTGATTGGGGGGATCTTATGACGCTGGCCGATCGATTGCTGCTGGCAGGCTATGAACAGATCGCCGTTCTTGATGAAGACCGCGGCGTAACGTTTGTCCAGCATAAGAATTCAAAGAAAGTATATGTAAAGAAAAGGCTGTCTGTCTTCAATTATGAAGTATACAGTTATCTGAAAGACAACCACGTCAGGGGGATACCGCAGATCATTGAGGAGATCGTGGACGGGGACGACCTGATCATTATTGAGGAATACGTCAGCGGCAGGACGGTTCGTTCGATCCTGGACGACGGGAATCTGTTTTCAGAGAAAGAAGCGGCCGGTATCATAAAACAATTGTGCGGGATTCTCTCCGTGCTTCACGAGCGGGAACCGGCCATCGTCCACAGGGATATCAAACCGTCTAATATCATAATTACTTACGACGGCGACGTGTATCTTCTGGATATGAACGCGGCGAAATTTTATAACGCTGACAAAGCGGAGGATACTTCGCTTATCGGCACGGCAGGCTATGCTGCCCCGGAACAGTACGGGTTCGGCTCCTCCGGGATCAGGGCGGACATATACGCTGCGGGGGTGCTTTTAAACGAGATGCTCACAGGCAAAAACTCCAGGGACGTTATACCGGGGGGCAGGATCGGGAAGGTCATCAGGAAATGTACGATGATAGACCCGGAGGACCGGTACTCGTCTGTCAAAGAACTTGCGGCAGCCCTGGGCAGGATCTCAGCCTCCCCCGGTGATGAAGTACCTGCTGCGAGGAACTGGCTGCCTCCCGGCTTTCGTTCCATGGACCCTTCCCATATGGCCATGGCTGTGATGGGATATATCCTGATCGTCGCCCTGGGGGTGACCCTGCGTATAAACAACGCACCGTCCGATATTTACGTATGGTTCGAAAGGTGCGGTTTTATCATTGTGTGCCTGGCAGGCGTTCTTATAACAAATAACTATATGGACGTCTGGAAAAAGCTTAAGATCGACAGGCTGCGGGGCAGTGTGCTGAAAGCCGCTGCCGTTCTTGCGGCAGACGCTGTCGCCGCCGTAATAATGGCGGTAATATTGTCGATAATAAAAACGTCGCTGTGAGTACCCGGGGGTATCCCGGGGATAATGACCCGCGGCAGGACCGGGCTCCGCGCCGGAACGATAACCGGTGCGGGGCCTGCTCTGATCCACGCCGCCTGCGCCTCGGTCCGTCTCCTTTCATCCATATGGCCTCCATAAAGAAACCGGCTTTAAGGACCGGATATCGTGTTTACGTACAGAAGGGCGTGGCTGAGGATGATCGTCAAGGAAAGAAACTCATAGACTGCCGGGCAGGAAGAAACGGTACGATTATCCGGAAAAAGCAACCGCAAACGCGATTGCTTTTTCCGATCCGGCTGCCTGAAGCCGATATTCTGGTGCGCCTGAAGGGACTCGAACCCACACGTCTCTCGACACGAGAACCTAAATCTCGCATGTCTGCCAATTCCATCACAGGCGCTTATGCAGCGGCTATTATAATAGCACCGGCGGGGAGGTTTGTCAATTTGCGCGCATGACCCAAACCCGGGCGCCGTCTTCACGGGGGAGGGATTGAAAGCCGGATGACCGTATGATATACTGCAAATAAGCTTTTATGGCTGTCTGGACCGTCTGTATGTCTTCCGCGGAGGTGTTATCATGAAAAAGAGGTTTATATGTTTGCTGCTCGCGCTGGTAATGGTGCTGCTCCTCCTGCCCGTGCATGCTATGGCGGCGGTATCCTGCCAGCTGGTGGACAAGAAGATCACCGCTACTTGGACTTATTATATTACGTACAGATACCGCGGGCAGCTGTTCAACAGCCTTGAGGCGGGCCCGCAGGTGAACTATAATGCCTGGACGCAGATGAACGACGCTGACAAGATGTCTGTTATGCGCCATTTCTCCGGGTTTTCCACCCAGCTTAAAGGCCAGTTCTCCAACAGCGGCGAAATGCTTGAGTGGGCACTGGAAAAGTCGGGGTGGAGGAAGCTCAAGGACGCATACAACCGGAAGATGGCCCGGAAGTATTTTCCCGATCTGGAAGAGTTCTACAACAGCACGACCAGCTTCTGGCTCGACGAAAATATCAGGAAACAGCTGACTGCCGATGAAGTCAAGGATTATGAGAAGCTGTACGCTGAATACAAAGTGATCAGGCAGAGCGGCAAAGAGTCGTACGACAAGCTGATCAACCTGAAGAACACGCAGATCACAAATGCGGTCAACGCCATCTCCAGCGAGCTTATCCAGATCATCATGGACAACTGCACCGCCGGCAAGCCCAGCGGCGAGATCGACGATCTGGTGGACTCCGCCATCGATTTCTTTGACGAGAATCTCAAGATCAGGGAGTCGCTCAAAGAGTATACGGGACTTAAGACCCCCGATGACGTTGCCCAGGAATTCGTGGATAAATTCACCGGGGAAGACGACCGTATCGAACTTGACAAAGCAGTTGAACTCATAAACCTGATCGACCGCCTCATGGCAGCCCAAGAGAAACACGCCACGGTGTGCATGGAGCAGTGCGGCGCAAGGGAGGAGAGGCTCAAGGAGATGGGCGCCTCCTATTCCGAGACCGCAGAGGAACGCAGGGAACGGAAGGCACAGGCCGAAACGGACAGGCAGGAAGAATACCGCAAAGCGGTGACGCTGAAGATCAACCTCAACGACCTCACGCCCGGGATAAGCGTGAACAGGGACTCGTATGACGCCAATAAAGACGGTATCCTCGAAGGTGAGGAGCTTACCAGGTATTACGACGCCTGCCTGTCCGAAGCGCGCGGCTGGGCGCAGGACCGGTGGAAATGGGCCGTTGACGGACTGACTGAGCTTTGGAACAACAATTACCTTGACGAGACCGTGGACGACCTGGGCGAACGCTGGTTCAACTCCACTCACTGGCTGCAGTGGACGACGAAACACGGCGATACCGAAGCGCTTCCCAACGAGTTTTACATGGACGCTTTCTCGGAGGTCCTCTCCATACTGGGGAACGACGCGCCGAAACTCACCGGCAAACCCGAACTGCCGTCCAACCTGTGGAACTCCCTCTTCCGTCACCGGACGGATTACCGGCAGGTGCTCACCGCTTATGAACACGGCTATGACAAGGCTCTGGAGAAACTTGAAACGCTCAAGTCGGAACTGGAAAACAAGAGATATTCATATTTTTCCGCATGGGAGGAAGAGCGGAACCGCTACGTTGAAACGGCGGGACCGTACCGAACGCTGGCCTACAACCTGACCCACCAGACCGAAGGCGAATTTTACGGTGACTGGCGATTCAGCGAAGAAGACGCCGCGCGCATGTGGGAAGAATACGAGAATAAGAATATTGAACACGGCGAATACTTCCTGCGCGGGACCGAGGATATCGACAGGACAATGGACCTTATCAACTCCGAGATCAACTCCGTTACACAGGACCGGGAGAATTTCCTTAAGCAGAGGGAGGCTTTCTACAACTCCCTGACGCCGTATTTCAACCATTACGCGCAGGTCCAGACAAATCTGGCGGAAGGCCTGGCCATAGCAAACAACTGTCTTGAGGAACTGGAGTCCATGAAGGCCGCGTACCCGGAATGGGTTACCGGGTATAAAGTCCTGTACAGTGTCAACCCCGTTGCCGGAGGGGCCATAATACCCGACGATATACAAGAGACGATACTGAGCGATTCCAGGTATTTCAGCGGCGATGAGGACTATGAACATATCGTCGGAAAACTGGAAAACCAGTTGGCCCCGATGCTGGGAAACTGGCTGAAGCGCGAGAAGGAACTGCTTGACCAGCTCAAGCGGGCCGAGCGCCTTATAAAGGAAAACAACCGCCGCATCCAGGACCTTGCAGGCTGGGACGACGCGGAACTGCAAAACCTTAACGAACTGCCCGACGTAGACCACCGCGGCGTGGTCATAGAGCCGCTGGTGGAGATGATCTCACCGTCAGACCCATACTACAGGTATTACAACGTCGTGAATTACTTTGACGAGGAAAACGCCAGGGTAATGCCATGGGACGGATATACCGCGCAGCTGGATGCGCTGTACGACGATATGACGGGCAACGGCTCGCCCATGCGCATGCTCAGGGAGCGGTACGCCACTCTGCTTGACGAGCGGGCGGACCTGCTGCGCGCCGCCAGGGAAGGCAAGCTGTATGAGATGAACAGCTTTTACAGCGAAAAGGGATATCCGGCAAATTATTTCAGCAGGAACTATCCCAGCAGCCCCAGCTGGAGCGACAGCACCAATGTGTTTTACTGGGCCTATCACGGCAGTCTCAGGTACTGGGACCTGTATAACTATCTCCATAACGTTATAAACCCCGTAGCCGAACAGATACGTCAGGTAAACAACGGAGCGTATTATAACCCCGTGGACCATCTGGACAAGGGTACTCTGCTGGCCGCGAACTCCCCCGACGCGGTGGCACAGACCGGAAGTACGGTGCGCTTCTCGGTTACCGCTGTCGGCGAGGATGTGGACGCGGAACCCACCAATCCCAAGGTGTATTGGTCCAGCAGCAACGAGTCTGTGGCCTCAGTGGACGTGGAAGGCAATATTACGGCGCTCCTGCCGGGCACCGTCACCATTACCGCCACGGCGGACGACAGCCCGCAGGCCAGCCCCATCACCGCGGAATTCACGCTTCAGGTGGTGAACGGCGGCATAACGGACGCCGCCCAGCTGGGAGAGGGCGTATATATGCTGTCGCCGAAGGCTGCCCTCAGCGGATCGCAGGCCGTGGTGACCGGGCTCCTTGGGACCAATAGCGGGGACGACGTCGTCAACGGTACGGTATTCGCGGCAGTG
>JAFWGE010000010.1 GCA_017512485.1 Oscillospiraceae bacterium | reverse complement strand
GGCGGCTATAGCCGCCGGCACCCCGGTCCGTTTTGCTCCGGACAGAAATGATCACCGCTTTTTTCTTCGAAAAGCGGTGATCATTGGAGCTGGTGATCGGACTTGAACCGATGACCTCATGATTACGAATTGTTTTTCAAATTATTATTACTTAGAATTTCCTGTCATAGCTTATGTTTTTAAATCATGGCACTCAAGGGTTTTAAGCATTATGCCTTCTAATGCTTCCCGTGTTTTATTGACGCTATCCCTCAATCCTTTTTGCTTGTTGCTCAATCCTTTGCTCAATCCTTTTATATCAAAACGGGGAGCGCCTGCCCCCCGTTTAATCATGTTCTTACAGCTCATCGCTTATCCTGTACAGATGCTGCGCAATTGAATAGAGTGCGTTTTGCAGTACGTCCGGAGATGGTTTTCCGATTGCCTCCTCATAGTCCGGTGTGACCGTATTAGAAAGCAATACAATCTGATCCGCAATCATATAAATCTCTTCTGCATAAACTTTCATTTATAATTCCCTCCATGTTGTTTTAATTCTGTGGCTCCGATACGATTGCCCGGAGCTATTAACTGTATATTAGTATACTGCCGACAGTATATATAATCAATCTTTAAGTCATACAAAAAAAGCTCAAAGGCATTGTGATGTTTGCACATATACGGCAGTATACCTTTTGTGCTATTATTCCAAAGAAAGATTTAAAGCATAGAGGTGATTTCATGGCCATAAAAAGCGATGCCCAAAAGCGCGCCGTAGCTAAGTACAATGCAGCAAATTATGACCGTCTGGAAATCCGTGTGGAAAAGGGCACAAAAGCAATTATAAAAGCCCACGCCGAAAAAACAGACGGGGGCAGCGTCAACGCTTTCCTCAACAGAGCTATTAAAGAAACGATTGAGAGAGACGATAAATAGTATCAATGATATTGAAAAGGGCTTTCCACCATGGCTGCGGTGGAAAGCCCCTTCATTATATCGGCTCTTGCGCTGTCTGCTACGCAAGGTTGCCTTTTAGAATTTCTCGACACAATCGGCCGTGAGTTGCTCCCATCGTGCGTTAGTGGCAAGTACCGGCTCGCGGGCTGCGCGGTTGTACACGTCGGCCATAAAGTCGAACGCCTCAAGCCATTGCTGCCCGTTGTACTGCTTGCTCTGGTAGCCCACGGCTCGCAGCGCGGTTGCGGTTGGGTCGTTCATATAGCCGCCCGCCTTTTCGGTGGCTGCCGCTGCTGCATCCTCTGCGTACCGACCGATAATCCTACACATAGTCGGGTTGCCGTCCTCTGCGGCCTTGTGAAGCAATGCGCCGTACTCGTCCGGGGTGCAGATTCCGCTTTTAAGCAGCTCAAGGGTCGCGCTGTCGATCTGCGCCGGGTCTGCCCGGAAAGCTGCGTCCACGTCGGCCGCAAGCTCTTTGCGCAGCGCGGTGATCTGCTGGCGGTATTCTCCCTCGTCCAGCTTGCGCCGCACAGATCTTACGGCCTCTTGCGCTTCCAGATATTCGGCCTTTGCTTTGGCTGCATCGATCTCATTAAGCCGCTGGTTGCGGGCTGTGGTCGCTCTGTCCAGCCGTGCGGCTGCGTCCTCGCTTTCCTTGAAAGCTGCGCGGGCGATTTCGTCAAATCGTTTTGCATACTTGTTAAACTGGCTCATGCTCTTGCGTCCTTTCTTTAATGGCTGTCAGTACGCAGCCGTTTTTATATAAGCCGCAATCTGTACGGCAAGAGTACGGGGAAAAGGGGCAAGACTTCCCTACTGTGCTGCCGGTGCCGCCCGTCGTGATCTGCGCGAGCGTGCAGCCGTTGCCGGTGTATAGGGCGCACTTCTCGCGGGTGCAACTATGGCCGCCGCCGTTAAAGGGGCAAGCGAGCTGCGGGGGCGGGGGTGCTGCCTTGCGTGCCTCTGCTGCGGCCTCTGCCGCCTCTCTCTTGCGCCGGTGGTAGTCCTCAAGCTCGCTCTGCGGTATCTGCATACCGTCGCAAGTTACCATCATTTCATACTCTTTTATCGGCCCTATCATGCGGTAACGCCTCACGCCGCCCCATTCGTTACGCTCCTCTTGCCATTCTCCGGAGTCAAATTGATTGCTCATCGGTGTTGTTCCTTTCTGTTATTAAACCGTTTAATAAATCTATGAGTTTGCCGTTTCCTTCCCCATTTCCGGAAACGCAGGTAATCTCTTCGGCTTCCGGTGTGCGGAGTATCAGGATAATATCTGACGCACTTTTGAATACTCGCTCGGAACCGTCTTTGTAAGTGATTTTCGCTCTGGTCGATCTTCCGGAAACTGTTTTCACAATTCTTTCAAGACGGTCTATTCTTGATGGTTTCACTTTACCCGCCTCCTATCTGCTCTGCTTATTCCTCATCCTCCAGCTTCTTTTCTAAAGCTTCTATCCGGTACAGAAGTACATTCTGTTCCTGAAGTTTTAAAGCATACTCTATGGCCTTTGCAGCCGCCTGCACTCTGGTTCCTCTCCCGGTGCGTGGATCGTCCATTACAGCCGAAAATACATTCAGGGCTTTATGTACAAGCCTCTGTGCCTGTCTAGTGGCGTCCTCAGCAATTGCAGAGTATGCTGCCGAATACGCAGCTCTGAATTCTGCATCTTGGAAGTATCCTCTCATGGTTCTGTCTGTAATCCCGGCCACTCTTGCTGCCTCTTTCCGTGTCGGATAAGTCAGAAGTGCGGCAAGAGCCTTTTGCTTTCTCGATGTCATTCGTAATCCTCCTCATAGCGGAAAAAATGTCAGGTTTTAGGAAGAGCGAGCTTCTATATATAGCACCTTCCCGCTGGTCTTGTCGGTCACGATGATAAGCCCTCCCACGGTCTGCAAGCGCAGCGTATCGGTGTCGGCCGTGGTCGTGGCCTCGCTGATCTGCGCGGGCTGCCAGTGCGTGCGCACGGTCTTAAGCGTGTAAGTGTCGTCGCCCGCCCGGTCTACTATGCGCGTAATATTGCCCTCGCGCTCGATATAAAGCGAATCGGTGTCGTGCAACGTGATCGCCTCGCCGGTCGCACAGCCGGTAAGGAACAAAGCCAATGCAATCACCACCGCTGTGGTCTTATATTTTCTCATTCTTCGCTTCCTTTCTCTGCCCCTCAGAGCGCCCAAACCCGCCCTTTATGGCTGCCCTATATAAATTCATCCATTCGTCCAGTTCCATCACCACACGCCACGCCTGACGGTTCCCACGGAAGAAAACCACCGGATATCCATCTCCAAAGCGTTCAGAATCCTGCTTTGCCTGTCTGAGTGCAGTTGAGATGTCTACTGTCTCCCGTCGTTTTACTTCTATGTGAAGATACGGCATCCCGACGATATCTGCTTCCTCTCCGAAGGATACCGGTTTCCCTGGGCGAACTTCGTAACCATAACCTGACAGGATACCGGCAAGCTCGATCTCAGCGCGACGGCCTTTTTTCTGTTGAGAACTACCCATTACTTAATCTTCCTCAAAAGAATAGGCGCTCAATTCCGTTTCAGAGTCTTTATATGACATCACTTTTTCCATTTCTACCCTGCGTAATTCGTTAAAAGCCATCTCGTCACGGAGCCTACTCCTTTCGCTCCCCCGTAATCCCTCTCTGTTTTTTTGTGTATTTGTGTTTATTGTTTCAGGTTCTATTTCTTTATGCATTTCCATATAGAATTCAGTTTCATTTTCCGTATCCTCTTCTTTTTCTGTTTCCCATCGAACGATGTCGTTCGATGTCGTTCGATGGGTTAACCATTGTTCAAAGGAAACAGGCTCCTCATGCCGCCGTTTGCACTCGCGACAATAAGCAGAGTAAGACGCCTTGATGCATCGCTGGCGATAGCTTTCTCCATCCCTTGCCACTTTCTGAGACAACTGCGCGAAAGCAAAAGCAGTTAATGGGTTTTGAAGTTCCGGAGCCTCGCCCTCGCGAGCAAAAAGCATGAGAGCGGTAACAAGCTCTCCGCGCTGATCCATTGGAAGGTGCTTCTCTATTACGTTCCAGTCGTCAAAATACAGAAGAATACCCGGCCGGTCACTCATGAAGGATGCCCCCTTCAAATAGATTCACTTGTCCCGTCCATCTGTCGAAGGTCCGTTCCAGTGCGTCCAAAGTTGCCTGTACGTGCTCAAGTCTGCGACGCAAACTGCGAAGATATTCCGCGAGCTCCTGTTGATCAGCTGCCAGATAATACCCGGGATTTGTGGAATCGCAGCTTGCACAGATGGGAATTCCCTTCAGGCGCTCTGCTTCAACCCGTGAAGAGACGTCACGTAGATTCTGCATACCAAGGATTTGTGTTAATTCGCGCGCTGATAGTGCCCTCTGTCGTCCCGTCAACAGAACTCTTGCCAAGTCTCCATCACCCGTGATAGAATGCACACGGAAGGAATTGTCCTCTGAAATCACAGTTTTTTCCGCTCCCCGCTCATGGTTGCAGCCGTGAGCGGGGAGCTTTTTGCTTTTCATTGCCTATCCTCCAATCTAACGGATGCACAGCTTTCAAGCTCGAGCTGTCGAAGGAACAGCGGAACATTTATCATGTATGCGCTGTTCCCGCTCTCGCCGCGAATATATGGTATTCGTCCCTCTTTGACGCCGCGCCGGATATAGTCACGGGAAAGCCCTGTGAGGCGGCTTGTTGCGTCGATTGTCTGATACGGCGCGTTGCTGTCAGTCTGTCGCCTGTTCAAGGCTTTTCGCCTCCCTCCGCAATAGCCGAAATTGCGTCACAAATGCGCCGTTCTTTTTCCTCTGGCAGTGGTAAGCGCATCCAGCGGATAAGCGTTGGCTCGGAAACGCCGATTTTCATAGCAATTTGCCATAGTGTGACGTGTTCAGCTTTTGCTCTCTCCCGAATAGCTTGATTCTCTTTCTGCATTTTCGCGCACCCCCTTGACTATTAGAATATTTTGTACTATCATCATCTTGATGATGATTATATTATACCATTCGCAAATCGAAGTTGCCAAGCACAATATAATACTATTTTCGACCAGTAATACTTAATCAGTGCAAAATATTGACCTTTGGGGGCGACTATATGACTAATGTTAATGTGTTCTGTGAAGAAACCGCAAAGCGGCTCAAGCGCTTGCGAACAAGCAAAGGGCTTTCTCATGAAAAGCTAAGTGAAGAGCTATCAAAGAGGTACGGCATTACCATTTCAAAATCCAGCTTAATAAACTATGAGGCAACGGACTACAGTTCAAAATCCGGCTCAAATGCGGGAATGAAAATTGAATATCTATGGTGTCTTTCCGATTTTTACGGGGTATCTGCCGACTACCTTTTAGGAAAGTCCAGCGAAAGATCGCCGGATGTCAGCATACAAGCCGTTTGCCGATACACGGGACTTTCGGAAACGGCTGTAGAAAAGCTGAAATTGCTTTATGATCAGCGGGACACAAGAGCCTATAGCGATCTTCTTAGTCTGATTCTATCGGACGCAGATTTGGAATACTTGCTCGGCTTGCTAGAGGGATATCTTGTAGAGGACAAGGGAATATCCGCAGAGTTGGCAATGTCAAGGGCGTACATCAATCCGAAAGACCTTGCTATTTTTACGGCAAGCGACACAATTCGGCAAATGCTTGAACGCATTGCACCCGAATTTCTCAAACGATACCTAACAACAGAGCAACGCCTGGACATTGTTATGGAAAAAAGGACGGGAGGGAAACGAAATGGCAAGCACTAAATTGATGGAGACAAAGGGCGGAAAGCGGTTCTTTCAAATCTGCGTTTCTCGGGGCTACGGTAAGGCACCTTATAAAAAACGCTGGTACTGGCCTGACGGTTGGAGCAAGAGGGCTGTAGAGCGGGAATTGCCAAAAGTCGCCGCAGAGTTCGAACGGGCTTGTTCTGCTGGCGAAGTGCTGAACCGTGCTCAGGCAAAAGAAAAAGCCGCCAATGAGGCGGCAGAGGCTGCAATGATCCGGACATTTAAGGAATATGGTGAAGCTGTGTTCATGCCAATGAAGCGGACAAACTGTTCAGAAAATACAAGAGTGTACTACCAAAGCGCTCTTAACAATCATTTATATCCCGTCTTTGGTAATCTTCGGCTCCCAGATATTACTTCATCTCAGATTTCTGCCTATTTTTTAAAACTCAGAGAGTCAAACCTCTCTTATTCCACAATCATCGGCATATATGTTACCTGTAGTCAGCTATTCAAACACGCATATTTCGATGAAACCATATTCCACAATCCCATGGATAAGGTACAGCGCCCCCGGCGCCGCAAAGATGAACTTAAGAAGGATGTCGAAGCCTTTACAGCTGATGAACTTAAGTTCATCATATCTTTATTAGCTGCGGAATCCTTGAAATGGCAATGCTTCACTCGGCTGCTTATAGATACCGGGATTCGTCGCGGGGAGGCGTGTGCATTACGTTGGGAAGATATTGACTTTAAAGAAAACTCGGCATTGATTCATGCAAATCTGGGTTATACTCCCGACAAAGGCGTTTATCTTGATGCAACTAAAACCGGAAGGGAACGTATTGTATATTTCTCCAGTGATGCAGCTTCTCTGCTGAAGCAATACAAAACCGAACAAGCTGCCGCAACAAGCAGACGTGCCACCCGCCTTTCAAAAGAGACCAATCTCCTCCCATTGGAGAAAATTACTATTCCGGAATATATCTTCACAGAGCGCGGCAGCAACGCTCCAATGACCCCAGACGCAGTAAACCGATTTTTCCAACGGTTTAGCAAACGACACGGGATAGAAATCCATGCTCATAAACTCCGACATTCATTTGCCTCTCTGGCAATTCTGAACGGCTCCGATATCGCTTCGGTATCCGAAGTCCTCGGACACGCAGATAAAGCGACGACGTTGAGGGTTTATTCTCACGCAGATGAGGAAAGTAAAAGACGAGCCGCGAACATCGTTGCCAATGCAATTAAACATGCTTAAAAACAAGCACAGCTGCCATATTTGTGGGCAGCTGTGCTTGTTTTTAGTGGTAGCTCAATCCTTTGCTCAATCCTTTTTAATATCCACTGTAATTTATCTGAAAACGAAAAATCCCGGAACCCTTGTCTCCCAAGGGTTCCGGGTGGAGCTGGTGATCGGACTTGAACCGATGACCTCATGATTACGAATCAGGTGCTCTACCGACTGAGCTACACCAGCAGGGCTTTCTGCCCGCGCCCCTGAAGCGCCCTTTGATATTACAACATTTCCCCCCGCGAGTCAAGTCCAAACGTGGAAAAATCGCTGCGCATGCCGTCGTTCCCCTCCGGAGCTTCTCCTCTGCCATAATACGTTCAGTATTTTTGCAGTCTCTCCTCTGCTCCCTGCCCATCTTTGTTTTACATAATTTCCCATGAAATGCTTTTTTATTCACACCTCAAAATTGTCAATTGTGAGTATCCTAAAAAATAAACTTACTTTTTGTCAAAGAAACAATATTTTCGTTAATTTATAACGGTATATAACTCAGTCCTGAGTTAACGTAAATCCAAGTGTTTTTCAATCTACAAATAGTTATGCACTTTATCCACCGGGTTGTCCACATTGAAATAATCCTTTAATGGCGCGGTTTTCGGGTATTTTTCCCAGTATTTGTCATTGTACGCAAACGCAAAACAGCCTTGAGATATCCACCGGAGATACGTTTACATAAAGTGCATACATCGGCTATACAGTATTTTTTGCAGCAAATAATTCGTTTCCGCCCGGTCCATGTACGGCGCGCGTCCTGCTGCGGGTGCGGCGCTGTACGGTCATTCCCTTGCCGTGCGGAACAGCGGCCCGGCGCCTCCTCCGCGGCGGGTATCCGTGCGCGGACCGAATGGCGCCCGGGGTCGCTTTTACGTGTTTTTATATCTATTGACTGGACCGTTCAAAAAAGCTATAATACTAAAAATCACCCCAAGGGTCGTCTGCGTCATTATTAAACATAATCATATCAAAAGATCATATTATAGATATTCTATTATATGGATAAGGCCGTCCCGCGGGCCGGGCCTTACATCCCGTGCCGCCGCGGCGGAAGCGTACATTTTACTCCGGCCGGCAGCCTTCCGGCCGGGCACACGGGGCACTGCCCCGTCCGCGCCGTCAAACCGTGAATTCTTCGGAGGTGAGTGAGTGGTTCGCTATATAATCAGAAGGGTCCTGATGCTCTTCGTAATGCTGCTGATCGTCACTTTTATAGCGTTCACCATAATATATTTCCTGCCCGGCTCCCCCCTGCCTTTTCTGTCCATGAGGGCGGAAGCCTCGGGACTGACAAGGGCCCTTGGCTCATTGGGGCTCAGCGGTACGTTTTTTGGCAATTTTATCCTGTTCGTCGTCGATATACTCATGAAGCTGGACTCCTCCGCTTTCGCTATGACAAAACCGGTGGCCCTCAGCACCTTCTCCGTCAGGGTTAAATATACCCTCATGCTGTGCCTGTGCGCCGTCGTCATTTCCTGGATAGTGGGCCTGCCTCTGGGCATCGCCGCCGCGACCCACAGGGGAAAGGCGCTGGACAACATCCTGACCGGCCTGTCTGTGGCTTTCGGCTCCATGCCGTCGTTCTGGGTGGGGCTCATGCTGCTTCTGGTCTTCTCCGGGATACTGAATGTCATACCGGTACTGTTCTTCGGCACCAAGTCCATGATCCTGCCCATTGTCACCCTGAGCATCTGCAACCTCCCCACGGTGTCCGGGGCGGTCAGGGCCGGGATAGTGGACGCCATGGGGAAGGATTTTATCGTCGCGGCCAGATCAAAGGGCCTCAGGGAGCGGCTGGTAATAAACAGGCACGCTGTCAGGAACGCTTTCCTGCCGCTGCTGTCCGTACTGAGCAGCCAGCTCACAAAGGCTTTCGGCGGCGCCCTGGTCATAGAGCGGGTATTCTCCGTTCCCGGGCTCGGCTCGCTTATGTTCGATTCCATCAGCTCGCGCGACATATTCACCGTAATGGTGTGCCTGCTCATCTCCGCTTGCATAAGCGGCGTGGTGAGCCTCCTGGCGGACGTGATATACACAGTTGTGAACCCTTCGCTGAGACAGAGGTACGAATAAATGGACAAAACACCCAAGCTTAAAGACAGACGCTCCCGCGGCCTCGGACCAGTGGGGATAGTCAGCATCGTTATACTGTCATTGGTGGTGATATGCTCCATCCTGGCGCCGGTGCTCTCCCCATACGACCCCATGCAGCAGGATTCGACCAGTGTGTTCGCGGCCCCGTCCTCCGCCCACCTGTTCGGGACGGACAAGTTCGGCCGCGACGTGCTCTCCCGGATCCTGTACGGCGGCAGGGTATCCCTGCTCATAAGCTTCTCCGCAGTGGGCATAGCCGGGGTCCTGGGACTGCTGATCGGGGTACCTGCCGGGTACTTCGGCGGGGCCCTGGACATTGTGGTCATGCGTGTGATGGAATCTGTCAGCGTCATCCCGTACATACTCATCGCCGTACTGGCGGCGGCCGCCAACGGCTTTAAGGCCAAGGGTACGGCCGTGGCTATAGGCATATCCCTGCTGCCCGAGTTCGCCATCTGGAGCCGGAGCCTGGTCCTCAACATCCACGGCAGCGGCTTCCTCCTGACAGAGAGGGCCTTTGGGATAAAAAACGCTGTGATAATCTTCCGGCACGTCATACCCAATATAATCGTGCAGTACATGGTTAAATTTACAAACGCCTTTTCGGAGGCCGTACTGGCGGCCACTGCCCTGGGCTATCTCGGCTACGCCGTACAGCCCCCGCACCCGGAATGGGGGGATATGCTGGCCATAGGCTACAACAGCATAATGAACGGCCGGTGGTGGCTTATGCTCTTCCCGGGCTTCATGATAATAATAACCATCATCAGCGTTAACCTCCTGGGCAACGACCTCAGCCGGATAATCACCGGTCACACCAGGCGGGAAGGAGGCGGGAAATGAACGCTCCACTGCTAAGCGTAAAGGACCTGCAGGTCACTTTCCGCGGTGATTCGGGCATCGTGAACGCTGTGCGCGGCGTCTCTTTTGACATACATGACGGAGAGATCCTGGGAGTCGTTGGCGAGTCCGGAAGCGGGAAAAGCGCCACCGCCTACAGCATAATGGGCCTTCTCAACAGCTCCGGAAGGGTAGTCGGAGGCGCAGTGGAATACAGGGGCGAGAACATCCTGGGCAGCCCCAGGTCCCGGTGGGACGAACTCAGGGGCAGAAGGATAGGCATGATCTTTCAAAACCCCATGGCCTGTCTGGACCCCATGATCACCGTAGGAAAGCAGCTTCGCGAGGCCGCTCAGTGCCACTCAGGGATGTCCAAAGCGGAGGCCGACGCCGCCGCCTTGAGCCTGCTGGCCAAAGTGGGCGTGGCTGACGCCGACAGGATCGTGCGCCAGTACTCCTCCGCACTCTCCGGCGGCATGTGCCAGAGGGTCATGATAGCTATGGCCCTCATCCAGAAACCGGAGCTGCTGATAGCGGACGAGCCCACCACCAGCCTGGACGTCACCGTTCAGGCTCAAATCATCCAGCTGCTGGACAGCCTCCGCAAAGAAAACAATATGGCCATTCTGTTCATAACCCACGACATGGGGCTGGTGGCCGAAATATGCGACAGCGTCTGCGTCATGTACGCCGGCAGGGCCGTGGAGAGGGGTTCCGTATACGACGTGTTCGACTCTCCCGCCCACCCCTACACCGCCGGGCTCATGAAGGCCATCCCCTCCGTCGAGGCCGGGACCAGAAGCAGGCTCGTGTCCATAGAGGGAGTGCCCGTAAATCTCTCCGGGCTTCCGGGCGGGTGCCCGTTCCACCCGAGGTGCACCTTCTGCGAAGAGAAGTGCACCCGCGTCCCCCCGGATACGGTGACCGTCGGGGAGGGACACACCTGCGGATGCTGGTACCCGCTTAAGGGGGGGCTGTAATATGGGAAACGCACTCATCTCCGCTGAGCATCTCAATAAACACTTTACGGTAAAGAGCTGGTTCTCCCCTTCCAGGACCGTACGGGCCGTGGACGACGTGAGCCTGTACATAGACGAGGGAGAGACCTTCGGCCTTGTGGGTGAGACCTCCTGCGGAAAGAGCACCCTGGGGCGCACCCTGCTGAGGCTTCACGAGCCCACTTCCGGCAGTATCGTCTACCGTGGCAAAGACATCACCAAAGTGAACATGCGTCCCTACCGCAGCCGCATGCAGATAATATTCCAGGACCCCGCGGGCTCCATGGACCCGCAGATGAAGATAGGCGGGCTCTTCGACGAGGTCCTCAAAGCCAACGGCATAGGTGAGAACACCTCCGACAGGCTGGACATCTCCAAAGAACACCTTCAGATGGTGGGGCTCAAGCCGGAAGCCGTGGAGCGTTACCCCTCGGAGTTCTCCGGCGGGGAACAGCAGCGCATCAGCATAGCCCGCACCCTGATACTCAAACCTGAGTTCCTGGTGTGCGACGAGCCCACCTCCGCGCTGGACGTTTCCATCCAGGCGCAGATAATAAACCTTCTGGAGGACCTCCAGAAACAGCTGGGTCTTACGTACCTGTTCATATCCCACAACCTTCCCATAGTCAGGCACATTTCCGACAGGATAGGCGTTATGTACCTGGGCAAGATCATAGAGCTGGGTTCCAGCAGTGAGGTCTACTCCGCCCCCCTCCACCCGTACACTTCGGCCCTCATGGCCTCCGTACCCATCCCGGACCCCCGCTCCACACACAAGGCCATGACGCAGAAGATACACGGCGATATAGGCAGCGGTTCAAGTGTCCCCACGGGCTGCAGGTTCCATCCCCGCTGCCCATACGCGGAGGAGCGCTGCAGGCTCGAAGAGCCTCCCTTCGCCGAGCACAGCCCCGGGCACTTCTGCTCCTGCTGGAAACCGGATGCAGCCCGGTAAAAACTCCCGAACACCCTCCTGTCCCGGCGCCGGGAACCGCGGCGCCGGGACATTTTTGTTCTGCGGCCTTGTCCCTCTCGGGACGGGATGGCACTCATAAAATATTACCCTGACCGGCAACAAAAATGTTGCTCTTTTTATAAGTTTATAATATAGTATATCCATCTAATCTAATTGCCGTCGGGTCCGCCGTATCGGCACGGCGCAGAGTGAAAACATACTATTCATTGAAAGGGAGATCATATGTTCCGTCAGTACTCGCAGCCCGCTCCCGTAATTTACGGCTGCGGCGCAATAACCATCCTCGGCGAAAAGATCAAGGAATTAGGCTGCAAGAAGGTCCTCTTCGTTTTTGACGACGGCGTGGAGAAAGCCGGCATCATCCGCAAGGCCATGGACAGCGTCAGGCGCGTCGGAGGTCTGGAGATGGCTTTCTTCGGCGGTGTCCACAGCGACCCCACCGACACCGTGGTGGACGCGGGCGCCGAGACGGCGCTGAATGAGAAAGTGGACTGCATCGTGGGTATAGGCGGCGGCAGCAGCATGGATACCGCCAAGGCCATATCCATCCTGGTCACCAATCCCGGCCCGGCCAAGAATTATATCCTGGCCACCCCCATCTATGTGGACACCAAGGTCCCTGTGATACTGGTCCCCACCACGGCGGGCACCGGCAGTGAGGTCACAAAGGTGGCCGTCATCTCCAGGCCCGACACCAACGGCAAGTGGAGCGTGTTCATCAACACCACACTGTCCATAGTCGACCCGGAACTCACCCTCACGCTGCCCCCGGAGGTAACGGCCAACACCGGGCTGGACGCCCTTTCGCACGCTGCCGAGGCCATAACCGGCATCTGCTGGAACCCCCACTCCGACCTTGTGGGAGAAGCCGCCATAAAGAAGATAGCCAAAAACCTCAAGCGCTGCTACGACGTCCCTGACGATCTGGACGCCCGTGCGGAAATGTCCCTGGCGGCCAACTGGGCGGGTCTTGCCTTCAATGATCCCATCACCCACGTGGGTCACAGCGTGGCGGACGCCTTCTCCTGCAGTTTCCACACCCCCCACGGCTACAACTGCGCCATAGCCCTCCCCGAGACCATGGCCCTGGTAGCCCCCGCGGTGCCAGAAAGGGTAGCCGTCATAGGCTCCGCCCTTGGCATCCCCCTCACTGGCAGGGAGGAACCCGCAAAGCTCGGCAGCCTTGTGGCGGACGAGATACGCAGGCTCATGCACAGCATGAACATAAGCCCTCTGAGTTCCCTGGGCTATAGCCGCGAACAGGTCATCTCCCTCTACCCCGACGTGGTCAGCAACCACCTGGCCTCCTATTGCCCCGTAAAGATCACAGACGACGTGGCAAAGGAACTTCTGGCCAGGGTCTACGACACGTATTGACAGCGTCTCCACGGTCCGCCGGAGCTTTTCCGGCGGACCGTTTTTGAAGCCCGTGCGGTGCTTCCGCAGCCCTCGCACCCGCTCCGGCGGCACTTAAAAATATTGACATTTTCCATGGCGATAGTATACTCTGTTCAATAAGCTCATGTCTTGCCGACTTCCCGACAAAGGAGCAAAGCGGTCCCGCTGAATGCCGCGCCCCGCTCCTCTGCCGGCAGACAGAGGTTTTTTTATGGAGCCGCGCAGGCTGTTTCCCGGCTGTTCCCGGCCGGGCGCGCCCGCCGCTCCCCAAGCTGAATACGAAGTGAGGTTTTACGAATGCAGAAAAACGGTACCGGTCTGATCTACGACATCCATGACAAGCCGCCTTTTGGGAAGATCATCGTCTTCTCGCTGCAGCAGCTTCTGGCAATAATCGCCGCCACCATACTTGTACCCATGCTCGTGAACAGCTACGGCGCCGTCGACCTCCAGATGGACACCGCCGCCGCCCTGCTGGGCGCCGGCGTCGGCACGTTCGTATACATACTGTTCACCAAAGCCCAGTGCCCCGTTTTCCTGGGCAGTTCCTTCGCGTTCCTGTCAGCCCTCTATTCCGCCACGGTGTTCGGATACTGCGGGATTATCGTTGGCGGCATACTGGCCGGCGCGGTCTACGTGGTCATCGCCATAATAGTCCACTTCACCGGGACCAAATGGGTCTCCCGGCTCCTGCCCCCGGTAATAATCGGCCCTACGGTCGCGATAATCGGCCTGGGCCTGTCGGGCTCCGCCATATCCAATTTCACCAGCGGTCTGGACGGCGGCTACAACCTCATAGCCATCCTCTGCGGCGTAATTACCTTTATCGCCACTGTGCTGGCTGCCACTTTCGGCCGCAAGACCATGCGCCTCATCCCCTTTATAATAGGCATAATAGCGGGCTATATCGCATGCCTGATATTCTCCCTTATAGGCATCGCCTGCAATGCCCCTTACCTGCAGCTTATAGACTTCTCCATCTTTAAGGACGCCTTCTCCCCCTTCACCGTATCCAGCATAATCCACGTTCCCAAATTTGCCTTTGTGGAGGCCGGCAGGGAGATAGGTTCCTTTGAATGGGGCAACCTGGGCACGCTGGCGCTGTTGTTCATGCCGGTGGCCTTCGTGGTGCTGGCTGAGCACATTGCCGACCATAAGAATCTGGGTACGGTCATAGGCCGCGAACTGGTGGACAGCAAGGCCCCCGGCCTCACGCGCACCCTTCTGGGCGACGGCGTGGGTTCCATGGTAGGCGCCTTCTTCGGCTGCTGCCCCAACACCACCTACGGTGAGTCCGTGGGCTGCGTGGCCATTACCAAAAACGCCTCCATATACAGCATTATCGGCGCCGCGGGATTCTCAATACTGCTGTCCTTCTTCACCCCCTTCGTGGTGTTCGTGCGCACCATACCCAGCTGCGTCATCGGCGGTATCTGCGTGTGCCTGTACGGCTTCATTGCCGTCAGCGGTCTCAAGATGCTCCAGCCAGTGGACCTCAGCAACAACCGCAACCTGTTTGTGGTCAGCGCGGTATTCGTACCCGGCATAGGCGGCCTCACGCTGGACTTCGGCGCCCGTGGGGACGGCAGTCCGGTCATCCAGATAACCGCGGTGGCGGTAGCCCTGTTCCTGGGCATATTCACGAACTTCATACTGGGCAGGAAAAAAGCAGATGAAGCACCTGTGAAAACGTCCGGCAAAAAAGGCAAATAACAACAGGGAGAAACTTCAATGATCCCAGACCGGCTTCCGCCCGGAGCGGGAGCCGGTTTTAAAATACACCGCGCTGCCGGGTCTTCCGAATAAGCGCGGCGCGGGCCCGCTGACGCGGGAATATTATCCAGGAGAACAATATGAAACTTTGCAGTTTAATATCCGGCAGCGGTACCGGTCTCGGGATCGTGACCCCCGGCGGGATCGCGGACATGGCGGCCGCGGGGTGCACCCTCACCCTGGACGACGTTATAAAAGGTGCCGCTGTCCCCGGACTCACCGGGGAGGAGAAACTCATCTCCCCGTCGGACGCCGTGTTTGGCAACATCTGCTCCCCGGGGAAGATCCCCTGCGTGGGGCTCAACTATAAAAAACACGCTCAGGAGACCGGCGGCACCCCGCCCGCCCAGCCGGTCATCTTCTCCAAATTCAACGACTGCCTCTCCCCCGCCGGCGGGAGCATAGAACTCCCCCCGTGGCTGCGATGCTTCGACTACGAGGCGGAACTGGTGGCCGTTATTGGGCGCACCGCATGGAACGTGACCCCTCAGGAGGCCAAGGCCTGCGTTTTTGGCTACACCTGCGGCAACGATCTGTCCGCCAGGGACAGCCAGTTCATTTCCAACCAGTGGCTCATCGGGAAAACGTTCCCCGGCTTCGGCCCCTGCGGGCCATACGTTGTCACCGCCGATGAGTTTGACCCCGACGAACCTCACTCCATCGTCTGTACGAGGAACGGCGTCACCGTTCAGAGCGACGACGTATCGGATATGATCTTCCCCGTGGCGGAAACAGTCAGTTACATATCCCGTTACTGCCGGCTGGAGCCGGGCGACCTCATCTTCACCGGCACCCCCAGCGGGGTGGTCCTGGGCCAGCCAAAGGGCAGCCGGAACTGGCTCAAACGCGGGGAGACCCTGTGCGTGACCATAGAGGGCATAGGCACTCTGGAGAACACGCTGGTATAGACACGTCAGGAGTAAGTGCAATGGAACTGAATGAGCGACTTAAGAGAATGCGCGGCAAACTTATGGACTCCCGCCCCTGCATTACCGCGGAGCGCCTGGTCCTGGCCACCGAAGCTTACAAGAAGTTTGCCGGGGACGCCATCCCAATATTCCGGGCGAAGGTCGTCAAATACATCATGGAACATATGACGACCCTGCTCATGGAGGACGAGCTCATAGTGGGCACCCCCACAAACAAATACCGCGGCGCCAACCTGCACCCCGAATTTCAGTCCAGTACGGAATTCTATCTTAAGGAGCTGGACGAGTTTCCCGTGCGCACTACCGACCCCTACGACGTGTCCCCCGAAGACAGGGACCTCATCCTGAAGACCCTGCCCTACTGGGAAGGCAAGGCGATGCAGGACCTGGCCCCCTCCGCGCTGCCCCCTCACACGCTGCAGTGTATGAAGGACGATATAATCACCGTGGGCCTTACCAACGGCGTATCCGGGGAAACCACCTGCGACCATGAGAAACTGCTCACCGTAGGCCTCAGGGGGTACATGGACGAGTGCCGGGCAAATATCGACGCCCTGCTCCCCCGGTGCCAGCTTGACGAGGAGAAGATAAACTTCTGGCAGGCTTGCATAATCCAGTGCGAGGGTCTCATAGAGTACGCCCACAGGATGGCGGACGAAGCGGAGCGCCAGGCCGCCGGGTGTACGGACGCCCGGCGCCGCAGAGAGCTGCTCACCATAGCGGCAAACTGCAGACAGGTCCCCGAATACCCTCCCGAGACTTTCATGCAGGCCCTGCAGGCCGTATGGTTCGCCCACATGTATTTCCATATCGAGGTCTGCACCACGGCCAATGGCTTTGGCAGGTTCGACCAGTACATGTGGCCCTTCTATAAAAAAGACGTGATCGACGAAAAGAACATCACCCGGGAAGAGGCCTTTGAGATGCTGGCCTGCCTCTATCTCAAGTCCTGCGAGGTTTTTGAAGTTCGCGACCGCTGGTATGCCACATCCTTTGCCGGTTACCCCATGTGGGAGATCCTCATTGTCGGCGGCCAGACCCCCGACGGTCGGGACGCGTCCAACGAGCTGTCCTACGTCTGCCTGGAGGCTGCCGACCTTCTGAAGACCACACAGCCCGTCATGGCTGTGCGCGTATGGGACGGCACCCCCGAGACCCTTATCCGCCAGGGCTGCCGCATGATCCGGGACGGCCAGGCCAACCCGGGCTTCTTCAACGACGACGCGGCCATACGCATGGCCCTGGGCAAGGGCTGCACCCAGGAGGAGGCCCGGGACTGGACCATAGTGGGCTGCATACAGCCCGGACCCGGAGGCGGCTGCACTGACGGCTCCCCCGACGCCGGATACGTGAACATGGGCAAGATGATCGAGTTCGTCCTTCACGACGGGCTGGACCCCGACACGGGCAGGATAATGGGCCTGCGGACCGGCGACCCCCGGGATTTCAGGGACATAGAAGACTTCAAGGATGCCCTCAAAAAACAGATAATCCACCACTACAGGCTGATTTGTCAGGGTTACAACATAATGCAGAGCATGCACATGACCAGGTACCCCGTGATATTCGCCAGCATGCTCACCGGTGGCTGCGTGGAGAGCGGCAGGTCCGTCCAGCACGGAGGCGCTAAATACTCAACCGCCGGTCTGTACATCACCGGCGCGGCGAACCTGGCAGACTCCATAGCCTCTGTGGACACCTGCGTTTTCCGGGAAAAACTCATTACCATGGACCAGCTCATAGACGCCTGTGACAACAACTTCAGCGGGCCCGGGCGTGAGCGCATACGCCAGCTGCTGCTGAACAGGGCCCCCAAATTCGGCAACGACAACAAATACGTGGACGATATCTACCGGGAGATGATGCAGTTCATCGCCGGCAGCGTCCAGCAGTGGCCCGACGCCAGAGGCGGGCGCTATTCCTTCAACGTGCACTCACAGACCGTAAACGTGTCCCACGGCATGGTGACGGGCGCCACCCCGGACGGCAGGCGGGCCGGGGAGCCGTTCTGCGACAACGCTTCCCCCATGATGGGCAGGGACACTTCCGGCCCCACCTCCACAGTGAAGTCCGTGGCCTCCATGGGGCAGTCGTCTTTCCACGACGGCGCCCTCTTCAACCTGCGCTTCGACCCCGGCGGACTGGAAGGCGAGCGTGGGGTGGATATAATCGAAGGCGTTATAAAGACCTATTTCAGGCACGGCGGAGAACACATACAGATAAACGTTGTGGACACAGACACGCTTATGGACGCCCAGGTCCACCCGGAGGACCACAAAGGCCTCATGGTCAGGGTGGCCGGCTACATGGCTTATTTTACGGAACTGGACAGGAGCGCCCAGGATACCATCATACGGCGCACTGCGCACCTTGAGAGGCCGTAACGGGGAGCGGGGCATGAAAGCGCTCATCGGAAGCATACAGAAGTTTTCCACAGAGGACGGCCCCGGTATACGCACCACGGTATTCCTCAAGGGCTGCCCACTGCGGTGCCGGTGGTGCCACAACCCGGAGCTGATAAGTTTCGGACGGCAGCTCATACTTATGCCCTCCGGCTGTATTCACTGCGGGTATTGCCTGACCCACTGCCACACGGGCGCCGTATATACTGACGAAGAGAACATCGTACGTATAGACCGCGAAAAATGCGACCTGTGCCTTGAATGCACGGATTTCTGCTGGGCGGAGGCCATACGTTCGGTGGCCGCTCAAATGAGCGCCGAAGAGGTGATGAGCGAGGTCCTCAAGGACAGGGATTTCTACGACCTCACCGGCGGCGGCATGACTGTCAGCGGCGGCGAACTGCTCTCCCACGCCGATTTTGTGAACGCTCTCATCGACATCGCCGGGCGCGAAGGCGTGGGAGTGTGTCTCGACACCTCCGGCTTCGGCGACGGGGACGCGCTCTTCGCCATGGCGCGCAGGGCGGAGGTCACCGACATTCTCTACGACATGAAGTGCATGGACGACGCAGTCCACACAGCGTATACCGGCCGGTCGAATACCTCCATCCTTGCCAATCTGCGGCTCCTGGCCTCAGACCCTTCCGTAAGGGACAAGATCACCATGCGCATGCCCCTTATAAGCGGGGTCAACGACTCCCCCGCCATTATTGAGGCCGCCGGAAAGTTCTTCCGGGAACAGGGGCTGGGACGTGTGACGCTGCTGCCGTATCACGACCTGGGCAATTCGAAAGCGCGCAATATCGGCGGCGTCCCCGAGACTTTTTCTCCCCCGCCGGACGGGAGACTGCTGGAAATACAGGCATATCTGCGCGACAGCGCCGACATGGACGCCGTGATCTCCGGCGCAGCGCGGGGCTCCGGCCGGCAGGAGCGGAAAGACGACACCGAGAAGGAAGAGGGTCACAGGCCATGAAGAACTACGATTTCAGCGGCAGAGTTGCCGTGGTCACCGGCGCCGGGGGCGAGATGGGCAGGGCCATCGTCAGGCGGTTCGCCGACGGCGGGGCCAGGGTAGTCCTGTTGGATATACGCGAGGACGCGGTCGCCGGGGCAGCCCGGGACCTGGGTCTGGAAGAGGGCAGTTACCTCTGCGCCGCCGCGGACGTGTCCGACCCGGACAGCGTCGCCGGGGCGATAGGCAGGATAACGGAAGAATTCGGCCGTATAGATTTCCTTGTCAACCTGGCGGGTATCGAGGGTCCCAACAACAGCCGCACAGAGGAGTATGACGTCAGGCTGGCGGAAAAAGTCTTTTCCGTAAACGCCATGGGCACACTGCTCATGATGCGCGCCGTCCTCCCGGTCATGCAGGCCCAAAGGTACGGGGCCGTAGTAAATTTCGGGTCCGTATCCGGGATGTTCGGCTACCAGGGAGAGATAGCCTACGGCGCCTCCAAGGCCGCGATTATACAGATGACCAAAAACGCCGCCAATGAAAACGGCGGCAACGGCGTGCGTGTAAATTCTGTCTCCCCGGGATGGGTGAACACCGCCATGTTCCGCCGCATCCTAAAGCAGTATGAGTCCACTTACGATGATCCCATGGAGAACGTCACTTTCGGTCCCATGGGCCGACCGGCCGAGCCCGACGAGATCGCCGGCATCGTGGTCTTCCTTTGCTCGGACGAGGCGTCATACGTAAACGGCTCCAACTGGCTGGCCGACGGCGGCATGACCCTGGGCTGAGCAGCCCGGCAATTCAGAATGAGTTCAAAGTACGTCGCCGCCCGCCGGGTTCGGTGCCGGGCGGTCCGGAGGTTATACTTATGAAAAACTATTCCGCTCTGCCCGACCGGGAAAAAGAGGCTCTCGTGAACAAGGCCCGGGAACTGGCTTATGCCACGGAAATGAAGTACGGCAACTGTGTACAGAGCGTCCTTAACGCCCTGCGCGAAGTCTTCCCGGATATGGGCATAACCCAGGAGATGATAAAAGGCTGCTTCGGCCTGGCCGGGGGATGCTGCATCTCACTGAAAGGGACCTGCGGGGCCCTCTCCGCGACGGCTTTCGCCGTGAGCCTGTTTTACGGACGGCCCGCCGACGATTTCGGCGGCTATTACGAGGACTGCCACGCCCTTATCCGCACCGTCATGGACGATTTTGAAAAGGAATACGGCGGGGTGCTGTGCAGCGAGGTGCTCACCCACAACATGGGCGCTGCCTATGACTGGAAAACAAAGGACGGCCTGGACGCATACAATGCCCACGACGGCTCTTCCCACGACGCCTCCGTAGTGGCATGGTGCACCGGGCGGGTGGCCGGGATGCTGGTGGACGGCACCCTCGTCCCCGGCAGCGCAAGACCGGACGTTGCGAACCCCTATTACCGCTCTCCGGCTTCTCTGGAAGCGGAAAAGTCCCGCAAGAACGGATAAGCCCGCTGCGGGCGCTCACTGGCAGTCGCCAAATATCCGTGATCCGCGTTCCCCCGGCAATATCTGTGAGCCGACGTGACGTTTTTGCACATTATCGGTCCCCTTTCGCGCCGCTTTTCTTACGCTTTTACCATGGCTTTTTCCTTGACTATGACACGTTTTTGATTTAATATATAAAAGATATCTAAAGCGTTATCCAGACGTCCGGCGCCGACGCAAACCGGCGCGCCGGGCAGAAAACCAAATATATACTGCTGCAGTGTAGCCGCTCAGCCGTAAAGACCTTCCGCCGGGAAGGTCAGGCCGCGGTTAAAAGGAATAGGGGGCCCCGTTCCGGGGCATACCCTGCACGACCGGTGCTGTACGCGAGAGTCCCTTCTGAAGCGGAAGACATCCGTTTGGTCAAAGCCAGCCATTGTACGTACAGACGTATGAGAAGGTAAGACAGGGACGTGGGAGCATTTTCCCGGATCGCCAGTCAGAAGACTTGCTCTGCAAGGGACCGCATGGGATATACGTCCTGTGTGCCCCGCAGTTTCGGAACAGAGGGCGTCATCTCCGCTGCGGCCGATTTGTTTTACGCCGCTGTTCTTTTCGGAACAGTGCATTTTTTTGCGCGGGACACATGCCGGCCGTCCGCGGAGTCCTTATCATTTTTCTTTGGAGGTAAGCATGATGAAACATATTCGTCTGTTCTTGCTTACTGCGCTGTGCGCGGTCCTGGCCGTTGCTTTTGCCGCTCCCGCCCGCGCCGCTTCCTATGCAGACGGCGATTACACCGTCCCGTTTTCCATTGAGGGACTGGGCCGCCACAATGTTGCCTGGGATACGGCCACCGTTCACGTGGAGGGCGGGGAACTCTTTGTGGATTTCACGATTGAACGCGTCGACCCCAGGAACCATCCCCCACAGTACGACTGGGTAAGGACCTCCTTGGGCACCGTAGAGCCCGTACTTGACGAGGAAAACTTCACTGCCTCGTTCTACCGCGTGCCGGTGCCCGATCTGGGCAGTGTGGAGGTCTCCATGCTCACCTCCGGCATGTCCTCCCCCGTGACTGTGGACTACGTCATTTTCATAGACGATTCCTCCATACCGCAGGCGGCAGAGCTGGACGAACCTTCTGCCGAGCCCACGCCCACACCCTCCGCGGAGCCCACGCCCACGCCGTCGGCCGAGCCCACGCCCACACCCTCCGCGGAGCCCACACCCACGCCGTCGGCAGAACCCACACCCACGCCCTCCGCGGAATCCACACCCACGCCCTCCGCGGAACCTGCGGCAACACCGTCCGCGGAACCTGCGGCAACACCGTCCGCGGAGCCCACGGCAGCACCTTCCGCGGAGCCTGCGGAAGACGGCTCCGACAAGGCCGCGCAGGCCGCCCCGGACTCCTCGGCCATACCCGCGCCGTACAAGGCAGATACCGCAGGGAAGTCCGGCACCGTGACGGTAATAATTATCGTTGCCGCGGTCGTCGTCATCGCTGCCGCTGCCGCGCTGATCCTGCGGAAAAAGAAATAATGACCCTCCGCCCGCCCAGGGCGGCGTCATAAATCAAACGGCGCTTAAAACCGGTTCCCATCACGTTTTGCCTTGCCGGTTTTTGCGTTAATTAAAGAAAGGAATGGAAAGACATGAAACGAACCTCCACAAAAGCAGTTCTTTCTCTCGCCATCGTCCTGATGTTGCTGGTAAGTCTCTGCGCTCCCGCGTTCGCCGCGAGGATAGTGCTCAGCAACCAGAACCTCAAGGTCAATGGAGAAGCTGTTGACTGCGAAAAGTACAACATCGACGGCTACAACTACTTCAAGCTGCGCGACCTGGCCGAGCTGCTCAACGGCACCGAAAGCCAGTTCGACGTGGACTATGATCAGGCTGCCAACGCCATGATCGTCACCACCGGCACCGCCTACACCCACAAGAACGGCACCGAGCTCAAGCTGGGCGTGGACAACAGCGCCACCGCAGTAGCCACCCGCCAGTCCCTCGTGGTGGACGGCGAGACCGTCACCGGCGTGACCGTCTACAACATAGGCGGAGTGAACTTCTTCCGTCTGCGCGAGCTTGGCCAGGTAGCCCACTTCTATGTACATTACGACGAACCCACCCGCACCATGCTGGTGGATGAGCAGGAAGAGGATGAAGACTGGACCACCGGCGACGCCTCCCTGGACAAAGCCCGCAATGAGGACGGCATCGGCGCCACTGAGGTCCTGGTCATCTCCTTCGGTACCAGCTTCAACAATTCCCGCCGCGTGACCATAGGCGCCATTGAGGAAGCCATGGAGAAGGCCTTCCCCGATTACAGCGTCCGCCGCGGATTCACCGCCAATATAGTTATCGATCATATCGCCAGGCGTGACGACGTCACGATCGACGATCTCAACGAGGCCCTTGACCGCGCTGTGGCAAACGGCGTTAAGAACCTGCTCGTTCAGCCCACCCATCTGATGGACGGCTTTGAGTACACCGACGTCAAGAATGAGCTCGCCAAATACGAGAGCAAGTTCGACAAGATCGTCCTGGGCGCGCCCATACTCACCAGCGATAAAGACTACGACACCGTTATCAAGACCATCACCGACGGCACAAAAGAATATCTGGACGGCAAAACTGCCATCTGCTTCATGGGCCATGGCACCGAAGCCGCTTCCAACCATGTCTATGCGGATATCCAGTCCAAGCTTACCGCCAAGGGCTTCAAGGATTACTTCATCGGCACCGTTGAAGCTGAGCCCTCCCTGGAGGACGTTGTGAAGGCCGTCAAGGCCGCAGGGTACACCAAGGTCGTACTTGAGCCCCTGATGATCGTTGCCGGCGACCACGCCAACAACGACATGGCCGGCGATGAGGACAGCTGGAAGACCATGTTCGAGGCCGAGGGTATCGAAGTGCAGTGCCTGCTGCGCGGTCTCGGTGAGTTCCCTGAGATCCAGCAGCTGCTGGTCGAGCACCTGAAAGCAGCCATCGGCAAGGACGCCCCCGCGGCCAATTCATCCATGCCTACCCGCGATCTGGCTGACAAGACCGACTACACCGCTGTCAAGGATGTTGAGGAAGAGGGAATGACCGCCATCACCGGCGACAAGGTAAAAGACGGCACCTACGACGTCGAGGTCAAATCCAGCTCCTCCATGTTCCGCATTACCAACGCGAAGCTCACTGTCAAAAGCGGAAAGATGACCGCCGTGCTGACTTTGAGCGGCAAGAGCTACACCTGGATGTTCGCTGACGGCACCGACAAGATAGCCGCCGCTGCGGACAGCGATTTCATAGCATATAAAGAGGACGCCGACGGCGCTTTCACCTTTGAGGTACCTGTAGAGGCTCTGGATAAGGGTCTTTCCTTCGCGGCCTACAGCAAGAACAAGGATCAGTGGTATGCCCGCACCCTGCTCTTCCGTGCCGACAGCCTGCCCGCTGAGGCTCTGTCCAAATAAGCGAGCCACAGACCCTCAATAGCTATCTATAACGACCGCGGCGACGCGGAAAAGACCGCCGGCCGGATCCAATACGGATCCGGCCGGCGGTATCTTATTTACATCCTCCGGGGAAACAGCAATTCAAACAACACGGGCAATATCTGTGACAAAGGCAATATAAAAGCTTCGGCAGCATCCGCCGTCCGCGCAGCGTCTCCCGGCCCTCCACGGAAGATCACCCCGGATATTTAGTCCCGCGTTATTTGCCTTCAAATTCCCGCCTGACCGCCGCCGCAAAATCTCCGTCCCCCAACAGGTCTTCCGCGGCAGCGACAAAAGCCCTGACCACGATGAACATCTGCTCATATCCGTAGTCCGAGTCGGCACAGGCGCAAAGTTCCGGCGTATGTACGTCTACGGACGGATCTCCGGTAACGTCGAACCACTGATGTATCGTGGGGCACCGGTGGCTTACGTTGCCAATATCGGAAGAGGCCGCGGATACGCGCGGAAGGAGCTTTTGCGCTGCCCCGTACTCCTGAGTGTATCTCACTGCCCTCCGTGACAGGGTCTCATTGGTAAGCAGGTCGTCGTAGCACCCTTCAAAGTTGGTTATATTGAGTCCGCACCCCGTTGCCAGCGCCGCCGCCCTGGCGCAGTTCTGCACCTTTTCGCTCAATTCTTTCAGATAAACAGAATCCGCGGCGCGTATGTAGAACTCGGCCATGGCGTAATCGGGAACTATATTGGCCGCTTTGCCGCCGTCCTTTATTACCCCGTGCACCCTGGCCGTGGGCAGTATGTGCTGGCGCAGGGCGTTAATGGCGTTAAAAGTCTCTATCACGGCGTTGAGGGCGTTTATACCATCCTCCGGCGCTCCCGCGGCGTGGGCGCTCCTTCCAAAAAACTCGAACCTTCTGGAGTCTATGGCGTTCATGGAGCCGCTGGCGGCGTGGCTGCCTGAGGGGTGGGCCATCATAGCGGCGTCAAGGCCGTCGTATATTCCCGCCTGTGCCAGCACCACCTTGCCCCCCGTGGTCTCCTCCGCGGGCGCCCCTATCACCCTGACCTCGCCGCCGTACTCGTCCACGGCATCCTTCAGTGCAATGGCGCAGGCGGCGGCCAGGGCGCCGATCATATTGTGTCCGCAGCCGTGCCCCAGGCCGGGCAGGGCGTCGTATTCCGCCAGAAAGGCCACTGTCCTCCCCGGTTTTTTCCCTTTACAGCAGGCCATAAAAGCGGTCTCCAGGCCGCATACTCCCCGCTCCGTCTCGAAACCGTGCCTCTCCAGTTCCCCGGTGAGCAAACTGACGGCGCGGTACTCCCGGTTCCCGGGTTCGGGGTTCTCGTGTATCTCGTGGCTCAGCGCCCTTATCTCGGGTATTATGGACTCTACACGTTCGTCTATGGTCCTCATGCTTTCGGCTTTCCTTCCTGAGTACTATTAAAACGCCCTGAAACTGCCGCAAAGCCAGCCTCCGCCGCAGGCGGGAGCCGGCTTTAAAACAGATCTGTCACGTGAGCAGCTGGTACAGGCCCACCATCAGCGGCAGCGTGATTATACAGAACAGCACACTCATAACGTTTATCGTCCCGGCGTGGGCGCCGTCCTTGTCGTATATCTGGGCGAACTGCGTCACAACCGCCGCCACCGCGGAGCTGGACTGCATCACCACTATGAGCATTATGTTCCAGCCGTCGGGATGGAGCTTCTCCACTCCCGTGATCCCCACCAGCAGCACTATGACCACCGGCAGGGCTATCAGCCTGAGGAAAGACACCAGATAGGCCGTTTTGTCCTTTATTATGGTCTTAAAGCCCCTCTCCCCCAACAGCATGCCTATTATGAGCATGGACAGCGGCCCCAGGCAGCCGCCTATCCCGTCAACCGCGTTCGTCACGACGACAGGGAGCTTTATCCGGAGAAGGAACATGGCTATGGACACAAACAGGACTATGATATTAATATTCAGGAATACTTTTTTAAAATCGAACTGCCTCTCGCCGCAGACTACGCTCTTGCCATGGGTCCAAATGAGAAACGTCTGCACTATCATGGCGCCGGAGCAGTAGAAGGCCCACTCCTTGCCCAGCACATATATCACCAGGGGCATGATGAGGTTCACGGAGTTGGGGTACATTATACTGGCGGCCTCCACGTCCGTCAGCTTCAGGGGTCTGCGTATGAGTGTGCCTATGCCGATCAGCAGGCCCTGGATGACCGCCACCGCCGCCACGGAAAACAGCAGTCCCGTAAGCCTGTCGTTTGTATACTCCATCTGGAAAGACGATATCACGGCGCAGGGCGTGACCACGTACAGCACCAATGTGGAGATCGCCTTTCCCTGTACCGGGGTGATGATCTTGGTCTTTATAATTACGCATCCCACCGCCACCATCAGCAGCATGGACGCTATGGTTTTCATAAGCAGGAAGCTAAGCTCCATGGACTCGTCCCCTTTCCTGTGTCGGAGAGTATTATACGCCCCTTTCCCTGATATGGCAATTTTTGTTGAAAAATTATTAATACAGACGAAGCCGGTTCCTGAAAAATCGGGACCCCGGTCAAAACCGGAGCCCCGTCTGTTTCATTCGTCAGTCTCCCTGTACTCAAGGATGTCCCCGGGCTGGCACTCCAGGGCTTCACACAGCTTTGCCAGGGTAGTCACCTTTATGGCCTTTGCCTTCCCCGTCTTTAATATGGACATGTTGGTTATTGTTATCCCGACCCTGTCTGCCAGCTGGGTGAGGCTCATCTTCCTCTTTGCCAGCATAACGTCGATATTGAATATGATCTCTCCGCTCATATCTCTGCCCCCGATCTTTCTGTCCGGCTGCGCGGGTTAAATGGTCAGGTCGCTCTGTTCCTGCAGGGCGGCGGCCTTGCCCACCAGGTGCGACAGCGCCGCTGAGGCCACCGTGACCGCCAGCCCCGCGAAAACGATAAGCAGGGAAGCCAGGGCAATGCCGGGGTGGTTCATATCAAGGACCAGCATTACCACGTTGCCTATAAAGAAATACAGTGCGTCCCCGGCTGCCAGGAAGGATATCCACTTGAGATATCGGGCGTTCTCCGTGGAGAACGACCTGTCGCAGCCGATGTTAACGGCTATCTTCCACGCCAGTACCAGCGCCGCATAGCACGGCAGCGCCGTAACACTGAGGAACACGAGCCACGGGACGAACCAACCTGTGAATTCGGGGTTTGCCTCCACAGTGCTCCTGCCGTATTCGGGTACGAAAACGGCGTATACAAGTATGCCGCATACCCCGACCCCCAGGATTATAAATTTAAGCCACTTTGAAAGGGTGCTCTGTTTCATTATTTATCCCCTCCTCATAGAGCATTATACATGCGCCGTTTCCATAAGTCAACAATTATTTATCGTATTTCGATAATTTTAGTTCCATTTCACCACATCGCTCCGATCCGTGGCGGCTGTGATACCCTCTCCCCGTACGCGAATGTGTTTCCCGGGCCGCCGGTGCGAGGGGTTGACATTCTATTCCCCATGCCCATATACTGGACATAAATCAACTGTCAAAGCGAGGAATGGCAATGGTCTTTTATTTTTCCGGCACTGGCAATTCGTATCAGGCAGCCATGGCCGTACGCTCTGAAAACGAGGAGCTCGTCGAGATCTCCGCGTGTGTAAACGGCGGATCATACAGTTTCGAAATAGCCGGCAGCGAGAGCGTGACATTCGTCATGCCCGTCTATTACGGAGGGCTGCCCAGCGTCGTTTCCGAATTCATCAAAAACCTCAGCCTCTCGCCGGCCCCGGCGTATTGCTGCGCCGTCTTTACCTGCGGCGTAACGCCGCTGGGGGCCGGGAGCATGCTCTCTTCCCTTCTGGCCGGGAGGGGCCTCCGTCTGGACGCGGTGTTCACCGTAAAAATGCCCATCAACTATGTGCTGCTCTTCCGGATACCGGAAGAGGGCAAAAGAGAACGTATCCTGAGTGACGCGGAGAATACTCTTGCCGCGATCAAAAACTCCATCCGGAACCGCCGGACCGCCGGGATCCCCTCCTCCCTCCCCGCCAGGGCCGCCTCCCGCCTCATGTACCCCATTTACTCAAAAGGCAGGAAAACCGCAAAATTCCACACGGACGACCAATGTATAGGCTGCGGAGTGTGCGTAGGCCGCTGCCCTGCGAAGGCCATGGTCATGGAGGACGGCCGCCCCAAATGGATATCCGAAAGGTGCATACACTGTATGGCCTGCATACGCTGTGGGGCGGTGCAGTACGGCAGCATGACAAAAGGCAAAAAGCGCTACACAAACCCGCTCCTCAAAAGCTGCCATTGACCGCGCGCCTCCGCTCTCCGGCAGCGGAAGCGAAGGGGAGATCCCGTATATGCCGCAGTACAAAACAAATGCCGCCGTTTCGCAGGAAACGGCGGCATTTTGACGCAAAACCCGAATACAGACCCGCGCCGGGCCGAATGCTGAACGCTCCTCGGGACCTTGGGCCTCCGCGGGGCGCTCGGTTGTAATATGCAGCTATTGCGCCTTGCTCTGTTCCATTTTCTCCCGTGCCCTTCGCACCAGCGTGCGGTAAAGAAGGGCTGTGACTATTATACACAGTATCCAGGCCACCGGGTACGACAGGTATATGCCTACCATGGTCCGGTGCGTGGGAACGAAGAACTTTGCCCACATGAACCTGAACCCGCTCAGCCCCAGCACCGTTATTATTGCGGGCACTGTGGAGGAACCGTAGCCTCTGAGAGAGGCGTTCATAGTTATCAGGAAAGCGTATATGGCCGTTGTGGTAGTGACTATATTGCACCTGGCGGCGCCGTATTCTATAGCCTCTGTCTCACCGGGCACGAACAGCCCGATGAGGGGTCTGCGGAATAGGAAGCATATGCCCCCCAGTATTATACCCACCAGCACAGTGATCAGCAGGCTGCAGCGGAACACGCTGGACGCCCTGTCGTATTCGCCCGCCCCGGCGGACTGACCGGTAAACACCGTGCATGCCTGACCGGTGGCGTCCATGGTCGTAAAGATGAATCCGTCCAGGTTGAGCACCGCCGCGTTGCCTGACGTGGCCATGGAACCCATGGAGTTCACCGCCGACTGCAGCGGCAGGTCGGACGAGGCCAGCATGGCTGACTGGAGCCCCGCCGGGAGCCCGACCCGTATTATCTTTCTTAGTTTGTCCCCGTGGATGCGCATCTCTTTTATACTCACCCTGCAGGGGGAATCCGGCCTCCTGAGGTGTGTGAATACCAGCACCACTGAGAGGTAACGGGACATGACTGTGGCTATGGCCACACCCGCCACGCTCATATTGAAGGCTATCACGAACAGCAGGTTGAGCAGCACGTTGACGAATCCGGATATCAGCAGGAACTTAAGGGGGTTCTGGGAATCCCCTCTGGCCCGCAGGGCGGAAGCCCCGGCCTCGTAGAGCATGTGGCCGGGTATACTCAGGAAGTAAATGCGCAGATACAGTTCAGAATCGTCTATAACGTCCGCCGGTACCGAGATCAGCTTAAGCGGGGCCCTGGTAAATATCACTCCCAGGAGCATTACGACCAGGCCCACTATAAACGCCACGGGCACCGCGGTGTGTACGGTATCCCTGTATCCCTGCTCGTCCCTGGCGCCGTAATCATTGGCGGCGCACACCGTGACCCCCACGGAGAGCCCTCCGAAAAGGCTGACGGTGGTCATCACTATGGGAAACGTAGTCCCCACCGCCGCCAAGGCCAGGCTGCCGGCCCAGTGGCCCACCACCATGCTGTCCACGCTGTTGAACAGCAGGTGCAGCCAGTTCGTAAGTATAAGCGGCAGCGAGAACTGCAGCAGTTTCTTCATTACGGAGCCGCTCAGCGCGTCTATCTCTCTTGTTTTAATACCCAAAACATCCAACTCCAACCAAATAAACCACCGGGCGGGGAGCGATCAGTCCCCTGTCCCACTGTGCAGCGACAGACCCCGCCCGGAAACAGAGCATAAGAACCTCAGTTCAGAAATTCCGCGTAGCCCGCCACGGAGATGGGGTCGAATCCTTTGCCCATAACGCAACCCACGGTCATCATGTGGTCGTAGTCCTGAAGCATTATCACGCGGTCGGTAAAAAACGGCGCGCACACCCCGGTACGGACCGGTCCTCTGATGTCCACCAGGTAAATTGGGCCCTTTATCTTTGTGGCCCTGCAGTCCAGTTCGTCCCTGTCTCCCTCCCTGGGAGACCAGGAGACCACGCATTTGCCCGGAGCGCTGAACTCCTGCGTCATGAAGCGGCCGCAGCCCAGTATCCAGGACACGTACGTGCCCACCATATCGTCGCCCGCACAGGCTGGGGCATTCTTACCCTCTGCACATGGACATACCGGGCCGCTTATATATTTATCCCCGTCAATTAGGGTTATATATCCCTGCCCCAGGTCTACGACGCCCGCAATGCTGGAGAACAGGATAAAATATGTTGTCTTCTCCAGCTTCTGGCACTCGTACGGGTATTTTTTGCCTCGGAACTCCAGTTCCCTGCCGCAGATGAAGGAGATGTCATATTCCCCGTCTTCGGCTTTAATCGTAAAGTCTTTACCGGCAAGCTCAAAATTGAAGGGGAACCTGTATTGGCCTATCCCCAGCTGCTCGGCGTTATTCGCAAGGTTGCTTATATACACTCCACCCTTGTCGAACACCATATTGCTCATATCCATCCTCCTTTTCTTTACGCGGCAGCCCGCTCAGACGGTGAAGGCGTTGTACGCCGTCAGTTCCTTTTCGGGCAGTTCAAGAGGATTTCCGAAAGCGCCGAACAGTGTGCGGCACGGCACGACCTTGCCTTTGATCTCTATGCTGCCGAAGGTGCGCCCTACGTGGCGCATGCGCTCATAGTTCTGCAGGAATATCATGTTGTTTGATCTGAACGGGCATTTGCCGTTAAGCACCCTCTCCTGGAGTTCCTCGGTAAGGCAGTATAGGTACATTTTATCTTTGATCTTTATGTACCGGCTCACCTCATCGTGGGAGGGCAGGAATTGGAATGGCTCGCCTATCTCATCCTCCGAAGAGCTGTCCTCAGGCCATGTGAGGCGGTAGAACGGTGCCGAGAAGTAGTTGTGATGGGTGCGCATGGAGGTGTTCCAGTGCCACTCCACGCGGGTGCCCACCATATCTGTGGTGAAGCAGTGCCTTATGAAGGTGAGCTCGTGCCCTTCGGTCTCAATGGCCCCGAAATCGTACTCGCTTTTAACCAGGTATGGGAACCTGGGATTGTCACCTATGGAGCAGATGACTTTGGTGACAAGGCGCTGTTCCAGGTCTATGACGAACAGATGGTTCGTCCTGTGATCCGTGTCCAGGGTCTCCCTCACGTCGTAATCCACAAGGTAAGTCGTCTCATCACCTTTCAGGCACTCGTAGGTGGCCTCCTTGGGCTCGGAGCCGCCGATGCTCCAGTTCACGGTGTCCGGCCCGGTGAAATCCAGGTCAACGTCGAAACCGTTGTCCATTACAAAATGGAACTTCTTCCCGCACAGTTCAGTGCAGTGGGGCTGTGTGAACTGGTTAATGGCGTAATGGGGACGGGGATATTCTTTCAGGTTCAATTGATTCGTCTCCTTATCGTGGCAAATGTGCGGACGGGCGCGGTTTTCACCGCGCCCGAAAGTGAAAACTGTTATTCGTCTTTGAGGCCCCACATTCTGAAGAGCCTGGCATAGAAATCGGGAAGTTTGTAATCCACCGCTATGGCGAACCGTTTCTCGTTGTAACCCAGGCCTTTGTCGTTGGCCTCCACGGAGTCCATGAACTCCTTCATCCTGGGTCCGGGCACAGTGAGGATCACCTCGTCGTCCCGCGCCCTGGCGCGCTCGCGGTCGCCCGGGTCGGGGAACGTGACGCGGTACTCGTTCTCCAGGAACGACGGTACGGTGCAGTAGATATATGAATCTATCCCGTCGAAGATGCTGCGGACGTAATCGCCTGTAGCGTATTTCACGCAGCGTATGAGGTGGTTTATCTTCGCGGCGTCGGCATAGATCATGACCACGTCCGGTTCAAAGGAACATGTCGCCAGAGGCGCCGTGACAACGGCCTCATACTTGTTCAGGGGCAGACGGGGGAATTTTTCGAAGAACGCGGCGGCCTTCTCGGGATCGGGTATGCTGATGTATTTGCACACCTCGTCAAACTGAGGCTGGCCGGGCACACATTCAACGCAGCCAAAGCCTATGAGAGGATTCCAGCACCACTGGTCTTCCTTTGTCATGGCTATGGTAATGCCCTTCATCCTGGTGTAAGAGAACGCCTGGCACTGAGCCATATGCTTGCCCATGTCGCGCATGGGGAACACCGCCTCAGAGGGCACGTCGGCAGCCTTCTCGTAAAACTTTACGGCTATCGGCAGGCTGCGCAGTTTGAACACCCGCTCCAGCCAGCTGCCGTATTCGTTATACTTGCTGACTTCCATTACCGCCGCCCTCAGTCCTCAAGCAGGAACTCGGCACATACCCTGGTAGCTTTCTCCACTACGTCGGCACATTTATACCTGTGCTCGGTGAGCTCTCCGTAGGCCTTGGCGTCCTCGGGATTGGTGAAGATATAGCTGCGTCCATAGACTTTCTTGTGGAACTCGGGGCAGAGGGTGGTGCCCATCTCGCTGATGAATTTGTCCCTGAATGCGATGAATTTGCCCTCCGCGAGTTTCGCTTTCTCGGGGTCCGCCTGCTCCTCCTCGGGGAGCGAGTTGTACTTGAGTCCTACGGCCAGCAGCCCGCAGGTGTACGTACCGCAGCTTCCGCTGGCGGCGCCGGCGCCTCCGCAAAGGGAAAAGGACGCCCTTACCACGTCATCTGTGATGAAATCAAAGTATTTCTGCAGGCCGATAAGGGTGCTCCTGGCACAGTTGTCGTCTCTGATCTGGGCCTCCCTCGCCGCCTTTCCGCAAAGATCGAGGATTTCTTCTTTCGTCATGACTTTCCCTCCTGTAAGTTTGTTAAAAGCACGGACGCTGTTTTTTTGCCCCGGAACGGGGCCGTCCAACGCTTCTTTTATATTATTATGCCTCCCGCACTGCCGCGGTCCTGCGGGGGCCGTCCGACGCCGTGGCCGCGCTGCCGCTTAAAAGTATACCGCCCTGAGCAAGGCAGAGGGCGGCATTTTATTCTTCCGGATCAGAACTTTATGACCTTCGGGGCAGCTGTGAACGAAGAGATGGTGGCTGTGGCGTCTTTGATGTAGAGCACCTGGGTGTTGTCGTCAGTGGCGGAATACATGCCCTTCAGGTTGGGATAGCTATCCAGCATAACCTCTTTGGCCTCCACGCGGTCGTCGTTGACGGCGATGCCGGAGACCCTGATCCACTCTCCGCCTTTCATGGCGCAGATCTCTATCTTGGGATTGGCCATCATCTGCTTGGAGACGTCTTTTACCTTACCGGTCTGGATATACAGCTTGTCCTCAAAAATGCAGACCGTACCGAAAGGGCGTACTCTGGGGGCGTCGCCGTCCACTGTGGCAAGATAATACGTCCCGGCTGCCTTAAGGAAATCACATACTTCTTTCATTTTTGTACCTCCGTTTCTTGGTTGAAAAGAAATAACAACTGTTGCCTGTTTCTTATATACAATAATTATATCACCGCACAGCCGCAAACTCAAGGGAAAAAGTTATCCCAGCTTCTGCGAGAAATCCGCCATGGCCTCCGAGATCTTTATCTGCTGTGGGCAGACCGCCTCGCAGCTTCTGCATCCCAGGCATGCCTGGGGCCGCTTGTCCTCAGGCACCGCCTGCAGGGCCATGGGGGCAATAAACCCCCCTCCGGTGAAGCAGTGCTCGTTGTACAGTTCCAGCAGCATGGGGATGTCCAACTGCTGCGGGCAGTGGGAAGTGCAGTACCGGCATGCGGTGCACGGCAGGGCGATACGCTTCACCATGTCCTCGGCCATATCCGTGAGGATCTTCCGTTCCGCTTCGTTCAGGGGCCTGTTTTCTTCGAATGTGGCAATGTTCTGTTTCATCTGTTCCGGGGTGGACATTCCGGAAAGGGTCACCGTCACCTGGGGAACTGACTGGATGAACCTGAACGCCCACCCGGCGGCGGTCTCCCCGGGACGAAGTTCCTTCAGTTTCCGCATCTCTTTCTCCGGAAGCGACGCCAGCTTCCCGCCCCTGAGGGGCTCCATGACCCATACTGGTATGTCCAGCTTAGTGAGCATGTCCACTTTTTCCGCGCCGTTCTGGAAGCCCCAGTCTATGTAATTCAGCTGTATCTGGCAGAACTCCATATGCTGCCCGTACCTGTCCAGGAAGCGCTTCATGGTCTCCAGGCTCCCATGGGTGGAGAAACCCAAATGGCGGATCTTACCCTGCTCCTTTAATCTGAGCAGGCTTTCCACCGTGCCGTATCCGGCGTCAAGGTAAGCATCTATGTTCAGCTCGCACACGTTGTGTACCAGATAAAAATCAAAATAGTCGGTCCTGAGCTTCTCCTGCTGCTTCGCGAAGATCTCCTCGGTCTTTCCCATGTTTGACAGGTCGTAGCCCGGAAATTTCGTCGCGAGGAAATAACTGCCCCTGTCGTACTCCGAGAGGATCTTCCCCATGACTGTCTCGGAGTTGCCCCCATGGTAGCCCCAGGCGGTGTCATAGTAGTTCACGCCGTGTTCCATGGCGTAAGCGGTCATCTCCGCAGAGGTTTTTTCATCGATCTTATCGTCCTTCCCCTCCAGCACCGGCAGGCGCATGGCGCCCATGCCCAAGGCAGAGAGCTCAAGGTCTTTGAAACGTTTGTATATCAATATATCCTCCCTCCCGGCGTTTCCGCCGGCATTCAAGATACGGGACGCGCGGCCCTGGGCCGCACGTCCCGTCTTGCGTCTGTATTCTGATCAGTGTGTCTGATACCAGTTCCTGGCGTAGTTTTTGTATACGTCGTTGCAGATCTCCATCTTGTGGGCGTACTCTTCCTCTCCGAAGCCCTCGGCAACGTGGGCCATGTAGACAAAGCCGCCGTCGGGAGCGAAGGTGTCGGTGTACTTCATAAGCGCTTCGCGCAGTTCCTCGTCGGAAACTCCGGGCATGGAGATGGGGCCGGTGTTGTCCCAGCCGCCGCAGATGGCCATCTTGCGGCCGTATTTTTTCTTTACTCCCACCAGGTCGTTGGTCACCTGGGCGGGTTCCCACATACTGACGCCCATATCAAGCCAGTCGTCTATGAACATGTCGCACTTGCCGCAGCAGTGCATGGTCACCCTCATGCCGGCGTCCAGAGCCAGGTCGGCGATCCGCTTATGGTGAGGTTTAACAAGCTCGCGGTAGGTCTCCACCCTGATGAAGGGCCTCTCGCCTGCGGCTATATCGTCGGCAAGCGCCAACACGTCGGGCTTGAAGTAGTAGATCATTTTCTTAAGCTTGGCCACGTAGAAATCGGCCAGGTACTCCATCATGGCGTAGCACTCCTCGGGCTCCTCCATGAGGGCTATAAGGCCCTCGGCCACTCCCATGAAGTTCATCAGCTTCAGGAAATAGTCTCCGCATCCCATGGAGATGGGGTTGTTGGGGTCGTGCTTTGCCAAGGCTTCTTTGGAGAACTTCTCCCAGTCCACAGAGTCCACGTCCGGGGTGTGGATGACGTCGCGCCACCTGGTTATGTCGTCCAGAAGTATTCTTCCGGGCACCGGCATAACGCCGCCCATGGATTCGGGATTGCCCTTATGTACCATGCCGTACTCGTCGATATCGTACCCCTCGGGGGTCTTCTCGGTAGGTCTGAACGGGTTGCCGTTCACACCCCAGCCCATACGGTCGTACGTGGGGATAAATTCAGGCATCTCGCCGTCGAGTATCCTGATAAAGTTTTCTTTCTCGGTCAGCAAAAGATACACATCCAATAGGTTTAAATCAGTTTTATTTTACACAATGTCGGCGAAAATGTAAATACTCGCGATAATACTATTTTCACAGATGGGAAACGGCGTACCGACAGCGGTTAACAGTATAATTTTCCCATTTTCCCGTATTATTCAGGCCGCGGGTCTTCCCGCGGCCTGAACGAAACACGTCGTAACAATATCAGTGGTTTTGGTACCAGCCTTTGGCGTACTCCTCATAGAACGCGTCGCAGATCTCGTTTTTGTGCTTCGTATCCTCTTCATTGAAGCCGGTGTCCGCCATACGGGCCATGTAGGCGAAGCCGCCGCCGGGAGCCATGGTGTCCACGTACTCCTTAAGGGCAGCGCGCAGCTGGTCGTCTGTAACTCCGGGCAGCGCCAGGGGGCCAGTGCTGTCCCAGCCGCCCATAATGGCCAGCTTGTTGTTGTATTTCTTCTTTATACCCAGGAAGTCGTTGCCGGCCTGTGCGGGCTCCCACGCGTTGACGCCTATGGACACCCAGTCGTCGGTGAACACGTCGCACTTGCCGCAGCAGTGCATGGAGATCTTAAGACCCGCGTCCAAGGCTATGTCCGCCAACCTCTTGTGGTGGGGGATTATGAGATCGTGGTAGGTCTCGGGGCTGATGAACGGGGCCTGGTCGGCGGCCACGTCGTCCGCGAGGCTGAGCACGTCAGGGTTAAAATATACGAGATACTTCTTTATCAGAGCGACGTAGTAATCGCTGATATACTCCATCAGCGCGTAGCACTCCTCCGGCTCCTCAAAAAGGGCCACCAGAGCCTCGGCAAAGGTCATGAAGTTGACCAGTTTGATGAAGAAGTCGCCCACGCCCATGACCGTGGGCATATTTACGGTATCCCTGTCCTTAAGCTTCTCCTGGGCAAATTTCTCCCAATCGATGGAGTCTACGTCCGGGGTGTGGATGACGTCCCTCCACTTTGTGATGTCCTCGATGAGGACCATGCCGGGCTTGGGCATGAAGCCGTCCATTGACTCCTTGCTTGTGACGTGGATGAGGCCGTACTCGTCCTGTATTGAGCCGTCGGGCAGTTTTTTGTGCCCGAAGGGATTCGCGAACATGGACCATTCCATCATCCGGTACTTGGGGATAAACTCCGGGATCTCCCCATTGAGCAGCCTCAGGTAGTTCTCTCTTTCTGTAAGCAAAGTATACACCTCCAAATAATTGCAGCGCTGTCGGCGCGTTGCTGTTAAATTTTTATTGATGGTATTATTCTACAGATTTTTTCTTCTCTTGTAAATAGTTATATTGCAACAAATAAACCTGTTTATGCCGCCCGAACGCCTATTCCGACCCGTCCGGCTTTGAGAAGGCCTTCTCTATTTCTTCCCGCGAGGCCGTACAGGCCCCCCTTATCATGAGGCTGCTGCCTCCGCCCCTGCCTCCCACGGCCAGGTTGAAAGACGAGGCCAGCTTCTTCATATCCATGTTCCTGCTCCCGGCGGCGTACCGGTATCCTCCCGTCCCGTCGGGCGTGAAGACGGCGCAGAACCCTCCGCACTTCTCCGCCCCGGCGTTGACCAGTTCCCTGAGGCCCTCGTCGTCCAGCGCGTCCTCGAAGAGCACCATGTTCCCGCCGCAGGGACGAAGCTGACATATGCGGTATCCCAGGAGTCTTCTGCGAAGTTCAGCGTTCTCCCGGCGGAGCCCCTCGCAGCCCTCCTGAAGGTTTTTCACCGCTGGGGCCACCATCTCCTTTTTAGCGGAGAGCAGATTAGATATCTCCAGTACGCTGCGGCTCTTCTCCCTGAAATCGTCCAGAGCGTCAAGACCAGCGGCAGCCGTGAGGCGGGTGCCGCCCCTGTGTTTCTGGAAATACATTATTTTTATAAGGCCCACCTGTCCGGATCTGACAAGATGTGGGGCGCAGCATGCGCATAGGTCCACACCCTCTATCCTGACCAGCCTCACCTGCCCTTTAAGTTCCCCCTTGCTCCTGTACTGAATGCCATCAAGTTCCTCCGTGGACGGGAACAGGCATGTGATCGGCACGTCGTCCAGCACCGCCAGGTTGGCCTGGGTCTCAAGCCGTTCGACATCTCCGGCATCCAGTACGGCGCTGAGATCCACGGTCACCAAGCCCGGGTCCATATGGAATCCCACGTTGTCGCAGCCGAAGAGGCGGTGCGCCGTCCCGCTGAGGATGTGCTCCCCGGTGTGATCCTGCATGCGTCTGAAGCGTATTTCCTTGTCCGGACTGCCGGAAACTGCCGCGCCCTCTTTCAGGGGAGCGTCGGTGATGTGGACAACTTCCCCTTCCTCTTCCGCGCACGTCACCACGCGGCATGACCCCAGGCAGCCGGAGTCCGGCTCTTGTCCCCCGCCGCCCGGGAAGAACGAGGTCCTGTCCAGTATTACGGCCCACCTGTCCCCCCGGGACTCGCAGGAGAGCACCCGCGCTTCGAAATCCAGCATGGTCCCGTCTTTTTCGTACAGTCTGTCGGTCACAGCGATCCCTCCTGCCCCAGGCACTCCCTCCGGAGCTTCATGAAAGCCCTGGTCATCAGGGCCGTGAAGCCCCATATTGTGTGCCCGTCGTGCCGGTACACCACCAGTTCCTCGCTTATGGGCTGCCAGCCGTAGTCCTTTTTTATGCCGACCATATCGTATGGAAAATCTTCCCCCAACTGCCTATGGGCAGGATATCTGTATTCAAAGGGGTGCTCCAGCTCCGAAAGGGGCACCAGGAAAGTCTCTTTCACCTCGGCGGGACAGGGCTGCATAGTCTCAAGGGCCCCCGGTCTCAAAACCGAAAGAAAGGGTCTTATGACTATGCCGCAGGGCGGATGGAATATGTCCAGAGGGCCAAACACATCTACCATATCTTCCCCTATGCCCAGCTCCTCCCGTGTCTCCCTGAGGGCGCACTCAAGGGGAGTCTCCCCCGGTTCCATGGCTCCGCCGGGAAAACACACCTCCCCGGGCTGCCTGTCTATGTTGTCCGAGCGTACCTCATACAGCAGGCTGTACCCCTCCGGGCAGCGCGCCAGTGCCAAGAGCACGGCAAATTCCCCCCGGGCGTCCTGAATACCCGGCGTCCTGCCCTCCACCGCGCTGCGGAGTCTGTCCAGCTCCATTCTTCCACCTCCGTACATAATAACCGATCTTGCGGATATGATTATTATATCATATTTTATTACACACCGTCAGGTATTTCAACAGTAAAGAGCGGCGGCAAAACTGTGATAAATACCGCAAAAAATCGGATTTGGATATATTTAACCTATTGACCTTGGGATTGTTCCAAGGTTTATTATAAACAATGGCTTAAAACAAGTACAGACCACATACCTATTTTATAATATTTTGCGAAAGGATTGATACGCTCATGGCTAAGTCTAAGGTCGTGACCGTCGAAGAGGCAATGGAGCATTGCTTCGACGGCATGACAGTCCTTCTGCCCGGGTTCGTGAACTGCGGCGTCTCCGAGACGCTTATCGACGGCCTGATGCAGAAGGGAGTAAAGGACCTGAACATCATCTCCAACAACACCAGCATCAAGGGCAAGGGCATAGGACGCCTGGTCCACGACAACCGCATCAAGCACATCACCTGCTCCCATATCGGCAACAACACTGAGACCGTGGAGAAAGTTGTGGCCGGCGAGATCAACATCACCTTCGTGCCCCAGGGCTCCCTGTGCGAAAAGACCCGTGCCGGCGGCGCCGGCATCGGCGGCATACTGACCCCCACGGGCGTGGGCACCCCCATGCAGGACGGCAAGCAGCTGCTCGAGTGGGACGATGCCGAAGGCAAGTATAAATTCGTCTCCCCCGACGACCCCATCAAGGGCAGGCGCTTCATTCTGGAGCTGCCCCTTCACGGCGACGTATGCTTCATCCACGCCTGGAAGGCCGACAAGATGGGCAACGTGGTTTATCACCGTACCGCCCGCAACTTCAACGAACCTTTTGCCACCGCGGCCGATCTGGTCATATGCGAGGCGGAGGAGATCGTGGAAGTCGGCGAACTGGACCCCGACATGATCAACACCCCCGGCGCGCTGGTGGATTTCGTCGTGCAGGCCCGGAAAGTGGAGGAATAATGACATGGATGCAAAACAGTTTATCGCTCAGCGTACCGCCAAGTTCTTCAAGGACAACGACCTTGTTAACCTGGGCATAGGCATGCCCACCATGTGTATGGCCTACATAGATCCCTCTATCGACGTGTGGTTCCAGTCCGAGAACGGCATAATCGGCATGACCGGCGCTCCCAAAGAGGGAGAGCCCGTGGACTACGATGTAGTGGACGCCGGCGGCTCCCCCACCGGAATGCGCCCCGGCACCAGCTGCTTCAGCTCCTTCACCTCCTTCGGCTACATCCGCGGCGGACACGTGGACTATACCGTACTGGGCGCCTATGAAGTGGACCAGGAGGGCAACCTGGCCAACTGGATGATCCCCGGCAAGGCCGCCGCGGGCATGGGCGGCGCCATGGACCTCGTGACCGGCGCAAAGTGTACTATAGTCATGACCGTACACTGCGACAAGACCGGCAAGTCCAAGATAGTCCGCAAGACCAAGCTGCCCCTGACGGGCGTGGGCGTTGTGGACTACGTCGTCACAGAGAAGTGCGTCTTCCACTTCACCAAGGAGGGCATGGTCCTTGAGGAGCTGGCACCCGGCGAGACCGTGGAAAACATCAAGGCCATCACCGACTGCGACATCATCGTACCCGACGTGATCAAGTCCATGGTGGACTGATCGGCAGTACATAAAACCAAACCCGGTCCGGGGAAAGGCCCCTCCGAAGCCTTTCCCCGGCATTCCGCAGAAGGACATAAGAGCGTGTCACACAGGCGCGCCCACCGGCGGTGCGCAGCGCGGAATTACTGAATGCGAGGGAATATAAAGTTATGTCAGTACAGCTCATAATCATCATCATTTACTTTATACTGACGGTGGTGATCGGCGTCCTCTCCGGGCGCAAGACCAAGAGCGCGGCAGCCTTCACCGGCGTTGCCCTCTCCACCTTCACCATCGTGTGCGCCTCCACAGGAGAGTGGCTGGGCGGCACCGCCACCACCGGCGTTTCTGAGTACGGCTTCCGTTACGGCCTGTCCGGTTGGTGGTACACCATCGCCAACGGCATAGGCGTCCTCTTCCTGGGCCTGTTCTTCGCCAAGCTCTTCCGTTCCCTGGAGACCGGCACGGCCCCCGGCATCATAGAGAAGTTCTTCGGCGTGAAAGCCCGTACCGTGAGCTGCGTCATCCTCACCATCGTCATGCTGGCGGTGGGCCTGAGCCAGATGATCGCTGCCGGCAAGCTGGGCGAAAGCCTCCTGGGCATCCCCTTCTGGATAAGCGCCATTGCCTTCGCGGTAATATTTATCGTATACACTCTGGCAGGAGGCATGAACGCTGTGGCGTCGACCAACGTGATGCACCTCATAGTCATGTACGTGGGCGTCATCGTTGCCATGGTCATAGCGGTCACACGCGCCGGCGGCATGGACGCTTTCAAAGCCGGCATAAGCAACCTGCAGGCCGACAACGGCGGCAGCTTCTGGAACATGTTCACAATAGGCGGCAGCAAGGTCTCCAGCTGGATAATCGCCTCCCTGTTGGGCGCGTGTACGGCCCAGGCCGGTCTGCAGCCGGTGCTGAGTTCCAAGAGCGCGCAGCAGGCCCGCAAAGCCTGCATAATAACCGCCTTTGTGGCCGCCCCCTTCGGCTTCTTTACAGCCACCCTCGGTATGGCCGCCCGTGTTATGTATGAAAACGGCGATCTGCTGAGCGGCATGGCCGTGGCCGAGGCCGGCAAGAGCGCGCTGCCCGAGCTGATGATGCGGGGCATGAACCCCGTGGCCGGCGGCCTTGTCCTGGCTGCCATACTGGCCGCGGTGCTCAGCACCGTCAGCCCCATCATCCTGGCTTCCGGCACCATGATCACCCGCGACGTTTACCAGAGGGTGCTCCATCCCGAAGCCTCCGACGAGCAGGTCCTCAAAATGGGCCGCATTACCACCGCCATCTCCGGTGTTATCTGCTGCGCCGGCGCCATCTTCCTCTGGAAGGCCTCCACAGTGCTGGAGCTGGTATACGCGGCATACTCCCTGAGGGGCGCGCTGTTTATCGTGGTGCTCTTCGGTATCTACTGGAAGAAAGCCAGCAGCAAGGGAGCCATATGGGCCATGATCCTCACCGCCGTCGTAGCGGTGGGCTGGGTGGCCATCAAGCTTATTACCGGCAGCTACCCCATCACCATCGGCTCTTTCGCCATCACCGAGACCTACGCCGCCGTGGTGGTCGCCGCCATCTGCACCCTCCTCTTCAGCCTGATATTCCCCAAAAAGGAACTCGAGGCGGCAAAATAAAGCGGAACGGATATTCTGAAACTTTTCGGCAGGTCCCGTACGGGACCTGCCGATTTTGTTCCCCTGCCGTTCATACTGCCGTGCGGACCTCCGTCCCGGCTGCAAAAATGACGCCTCCGGCCGTATGTCCTGCCGGAGGCGTCCGCGTTATTCATTATGCGGCCTGCTGATCAGTCGGGCTCCTTCTGCCTGTCGAAGAACGGCGATTTGCCCGCGGCGCAGAGGGGTATGCCTATGATAAGCTTTATCCCGTCCATGATCCCCAGGGACGCCGCGGCTTTGCCGGCGGTAAACATCACCCTGTTGTCCAGCCTGCCGTCCGCCGCGACGGACACGGCGGAGCCTATGGCAATTCCCAGGTCCATGGGATCGTATACGCAGGAGGCGTTGTTCTTTTTCATTTCACCGCAGTTCTCGAAGTGGCACAGCTGACAGAAACTGCCCAGGCCCCTCACTCCTTCGCGTACGCCGATTAGCACAAGCGCTGTACTTGCCCTTACGTTCTCAGCGTCCCGGTGGAAGCGCCAGTTGTCGTAAGCGCGGCTCATGTTGTCCATCTCATCCGCCACTTTGAGCATCTCTTCCCCCGAAAGGACCGCCGTTTCGATATGGTCTATCCCGCAGGACTTAGGCGCCGTGCGGGCGGCGGCGCACATGGCCGCTGCCACGTTGAATACGGCGCATTTCTCTGCATCCTGGCCGTTCAGGTACATTTTGGTGGTTCCCTCCCCATTAATAGTGTTTTAATCCAGTTCAAAAGCTCCTGTATAGAGCCTGTAGTACATCCCCTTGGCGGCTATAAGGTCGTCGTGGTCGCCGCGCTCGATTATTCTGCCGTTCTCCATGACCATTATGACTTTGGCGTCCTGTATGGTGGAGAGTCTGTGGGCTATTACGAACACCGTGCGGTCCTCCATAAGGGCGTCCATGCCCGCCTGGATCTGCCGCTCGGTACGGGTATCTATGGAAGACGTGGCCTCGTCCAGTATCATTACGGGCGGGTCCGCCACGGCGCAGCGGGAGATGTTGAGCAGCTGGCGCTGCCCCTGCGACAGGCTGTCCCCCGTACCGGAGATCTCCGTCTGGTATCCCTGTGGAAGCTGTCTGATAAATCCGTCGGCGTTGGCCAGCTTCGCCGCCTCCACGCACTCCTCGTCGGTGGCGTCCAGACGGCCGTAGCGTATATTGTCCATCACCGTCCCGGTGAAAAGGTTAGTATCCTGCAGGACTATACCCAGGGCGTGTCGGAGGTCCTTTTTGCAGATGTCCATCACGTTGATGCCGTCATACAATATGGTGCCCTCCTGTACGTCATAAAAGCGATTGAGCATATTTGTTATGGTGGTCTTGCCCGCTCCCGTATGGCCCACGAAGGCTACCTTCTGCCCGGGCTTGGCGAAGAGATTTATATCTTTGAGGACTGTCTTGCCCTCCACGTAGGCGAAGGTCACGTCGTTCATGCGCACGTCACCTTTCAGCTCCACATAGCGCACCCCGCCTTCCGCCTGGTCATCCGGGACAGCCCATGCCCAAACGCGGCTGCGGTGGTCGCTCTTTACCAGGCGGCCGTCCTTCTCCTCTACGTTCACCAGATGGACAGTGCCCTCGTCCTTCTCTTCGGGCTCGTCTATCAGCTCAAATATGCGCCTCGCGCCCGCCAGGGCCATTATAACGCTGTTCATCTGCTGGGAGAACATGGTGACCGGCATTGAGAACTGCCTTGTAAGCGTGAGGAAGGATACTATGGTACCCAGGGCTATATTGCCCACCCCGCCTATGGCCAGCAGGCTGCCCACGATGCCCACCACCAGGTAAGTCAGATTCCCCAGGTTCATGTTGATGGGCATGAGTATGCTGCCGAGCGTGTGGGCCATACTGGCACTGCCGTAAAGCTCATCGTTCAGGGCTGAGAAATCGTCTATAGCCTCTTTCTCATGGTTGAACACCTTGACGACCTTCTGCCCCTCCATGATCTCCTCTATGTTGGCGTTGACGTTGGCCAGGTCCTTCTGCTGTTTGATGAAGAACCTGCTGCTTATCCCCCCGACTTTGCCGGTGCAGAATATCATGACCGCCGACATGATGATAACCACCGCGGTCATCAGCGGGGACAGGCTCAGCATCATGCAGAATACTGTGATCAGGGACACCGTGGATGACACGAACTGTACGAGGCTCTGGCCTATCATCTGTCTAAGCGTGTCCGTATCGTTTGAGTAACGGCTCATTATGTCGCCGTACGGAGTGGTGTCGAAATACCTTATGCTGAATGTCTGCATTTTGGAGAACATGTCGTCACGGACGCGCTTCATGGTCCCCTGGGAAACGGCGATCATCAGCCTCTGGGAGAGGAATCCGGAACATACACCCAGGTAGTAGATGAGCGCCATAGTGCCTATGGCTTTGATCATGGGTCCGAAAACCGGGTTCGGGCTGCCCAGCAGCGGCAGCACGTAGTCGTCGATGAGGGTCTTCAGGAACCTGCTCCCCGCCGCGCTGGCATATGCCGAGAATATAATGCACAGGAACACGATCATGAGCCTGAGCTTATACGGCTTCCAGATATACATGAGCAGACGTTTTACCGTGCCCTTCTCCTGTTTGAGGGTCTTGAAGTCTATCTTTCCCACGCGTCCCCTGCCGCGGCCCGGAGGCCCCATGGGGCGGCGGTTCATGGTGTCGTTTTCTCTTTTGTTATCCGGCAATTCTGCTCACCCCCTTCTGTTGGGATTCATAGACCTCGCGGTATATACCGCAGCGCTCCAGGAGTTCCGCGTGTTTGCCGTAGTCCACTATCTTCCCCTCGTCCAGCACTATTATGATGTCCGTATCGATAACGGAGCTTATGCGCTGGGCGATGATGATCTTTGTAGTATTGGGTATCTCCTCCATAAACGCCTGCCGTATAAGGGCGTCGGTCCTGGTGTCAACGGCCGAGGTGGAGTCGTCCAGGATTAAGATCTTCGGCTTCTTAAGGAGCGCCCTGGCTATGCACAGCCTCTGGCGCTGGCCTCCGGAGAAATTGGTGCCCCCCTGCTCCACCGGTGAGTCGTATCCCAGCTCCATGCCGCTGATGAATTCGTCCGCCTGGGCCTGCCGGCACGCGTGCCTTATCTCTTCGTCGGTGGCGCCGGGATTGCCCCACAGCATGTTCGAGCGCACCGTGCCGGAGAAAAGTACGTTCTTCTGCAGCACCATGGCCACCTGGTCGCGCAGAGTCTTTATGTCGTAGTCCCGCACGTCCACACCGCCGACGTATACCGCGCCGCCGCTCACGTCGTAGAGGCGCGGTATCAGCTGGGCCATGGAAGTCTTGCCGCAGCCTGTGCCCCCTATGATCCCCACTGTAGCCCCGGAGGGTATATCAACAGTCAACCCGTGCAGGACGTCCGCCCCTTCCCTGTATCCAAAAGAGGCGTCCCTGAAGCTGACGGAACCGTCCCTGACTTCCATAACGGGCTCATCGGGATTGTGGAGGGTACTCTCTTCCCTGAGGACCTCTGTGATACGCTGTACCGAAGCCCTTGACATGGTTATCATGACCCAGAGCATGGAGAGCATATTGAGGGCCATGAGGCATGACATGACGTATGAGATGAGGCTCATGAGGTTGCCCGAGGTCATATTTCCAAGGACAATGTTCCTGGCGCCGAAGTAACATATGGCCAGATTGCAGGTATACATACAGAACTGCAGCGTCGGCGCATTCCATGAAAGTATCTTCTCTGCCCTCGTGTTGGTTTCGTAAATGTCCCGGGTAGTTGAGGTAAATTTTTCTATCTCGTGATCGCCCCTGACGAAGGACTTCACCACGCGTATGCCGCGGACGTTTTCCTGTACTACCCTGTTGAGCCTGTCGTAGATCTTGAACAGCTTCTCAAAAACCGGTCTGGCTTTTTTGGACAGTGACAGTATCACGATGGCCAGCACAGGAATCGCTGCCAGAAATATCACCGACATTTTGGGCGATATTATAAACGCCATGACCAGTGAGATGATCATATTCAGAGGGGCTCTTACCGCCATCCTCGACAACATCATGAACGCCAGCTGCATGTTGTTCACGTCCGTCGTCAGCCTTGTCACAAGGCTGGACGTGGAAAACTTGTCTATGTTTCCGAACGAGAAGCCCTGTATCTTCTCAAATTCCGCCTTGCGGAGATTGCGTGAAAGTCCGCTGGAAGCCACCGCACTCAGCCTTGAGCTCAGTACGCCAAGAAACAGCGCCACCACGATGAATCCCAATATGAGCAGGGCCATCTTCCACGCGTAAGCCATATTCCCCTTGTCCACTCCGTTATCCACGAATTTACCCATGAACATGGGGACTATGAGTTCCATCACACACTCCAGGCCGACGCAGACGGGCCCCAGTATGGTCGCCGGCCGGTAACCCTTTGTGTGCGCCCACAATAGTTTCAGCATCCGTCAGTTTTTCCTTTCCGTTTCTAGTGAAGTGTCTTCCCCCTGTCCTTCGGCGGAGAGATTGCACTCTATCCTGTGCATGACCCTGAAGAACACGTCCAGGTCCCCCGGGTCTATCCCCTCCACCATCTGCTGTTCCAGAGCCTCTATGTGGGAGGACACCTGTTCACAGATGACACGGGTCTTGTCCGTAAGCATGATCGTTTTCTGCCGCGCGTCAGATTTCATCGTCCCGCGGGTGATTATCCCCCTGTTCTCCATAAGTCCGAGTATAGTGCTGGCCGTAGAGCGGGTAATGCGAAATTCCTCTTCTATCTCTTTCTGGTTGACCGCTCTGCCTGTCTCGTACACATACCGTATTATCCATCTTTGCATACGGGTAGGCTTGAATTCTTCCTCGGGCGGCTCGGGTGGATGATGCCTTTTAATAAGATTTGACAACTTATAGATCTCCTTGCCCAACTTCCGAGCAGACGGCACCGACAGATCCCTCCTTGTATTATAGAGTAGTAGGTTTTTGTGACCCTCTCCAAGGTCATTTGCCGCGAGGCAGGGGACGCCGCGGACTGGTGATCGCCTATCCTCACAGTCCGTGGCATCAGCCGCGGCATGGGCACCATGACCCTGGCCGAAGCCAGATCATATTAGCTCTAAATAGGATTGTCGCATTTCGTACTGTTTTATTTAGTACATATTACCACTGCCGTCTGAAAAGTCAACAGATGGAAAATACATTCTATGATTCATCGATTTTGCGCCGCGATAATCGCCACGATATGGTAAAAATGTACTATTGATTTATAATATGAATGTCTGTAAACTATAAAAAGACATCTATAAAGCGCGTTTTGCGAATGGAGAACGGTATGGTAAAGTTTTGTTCTATCGAGGAAGCGATATCCCTAATAAATGACGGTGATACCATTTGGGTGAACGGATTTCTGTCCATTGCCACCCCGGATCAGCTCAACAGGCAGATAACCAGGAACTACAGGGCTGTTGGGCACCCGCGCTGTCTCAGCGTCTACGCCAGCGCCGGCTTTGCCGAGTGGCTTGACGGCAGTGAGATCGAAGGCTATATCACGGACGGCGCCGTGGACAGGCTGGTCCTTGGCCACTACGGCAGCATGACCGGCACAAATAAAAAAATAATGGACGGCGAACTGGAGGCGTACAACCTCCCCCTGGGGGTCATGTCCCACATGGTGAGGGCGGCCGCCAACGGCAGCAGGAGCCATTTTACAAAAGTAGGCCTGGGAATATTCGTAGACCCGGAAGTCGGGTCCGCGGGGCTCAATGAAAAGTCCAATGCGCAGCTTGTGAGGCACACGGTCCTGGGCTCCCAGGAAGGGCTTCTTTACGACGTGCCCGAGATAAACGTAGGCCTCATCAAGGGCAGCTATGCGGACGAAGATGGAAACATAAGCTTTATGGATGAGTGCTGCCCCGTAGACGCCCTGGCCATAGCCCAGGCCGTACGCAGCAGCCGCGGAAAACTCATCGCCCAGGTGGCGTACGTCACCGAGGAGAAGCTGCCAACAGGCGAGATAGTGATCCCCGGGTCACTTGTGGACGCCATAGTCGTCTGCCCGGAACAGACCCAGCTGACAAATATACCCAAGCGCTGGGACTGCCTGTGCCCCCGGAGCTCCGCGTATGACGGCGACGTCACGCAGCTCAAGGACGAAATAACCTCATATATCACTGAGACCTCCAGCAGGAGCGACCTCCACACTGTCATCGCCGGAAGGGCATACCGGGAACTGGAGGACGGCCAGATGGTCAATATAGGCATCGGCACGCCGGAGATGGTGGGCAGGCAGGTACTGGCCCACGGCAGGCTGGACAAGATACATATGTGCGTGGAGGCCGGCCCCATAGGGGGCATGCCCCTCAGCGGTAAAGGGTTCGGCGGGGCCATCTGCCCCGATTCCATACACGACATGCCCTCCCAGTTCGATTTCTTCAACGGCGGCGGGCTGGACATAACCCTGGTGGGCGCCCTGGAAGTGGACGCCAAAGGCAACGTAAACAGCCACAGTGTGCCGGGGACACTGTCCGGGATAGGCGGCTTTGCCAACGTCACCCAGAACACGAAAAAGATCGTCTTCTGTTTCACCTTCAATACCGGGGGTATAAGAGGCACGGTGAAAGACGGAAAAGTGAACATCACCTCCGAAGGCAGGGTAGACAAGTTCGTCCCGCAAATAAAAGCCGTCAGCTTCAGCGCCGAAAACGCTCTGAAAAACGGCCAGGAAGTCATGTACGTCACTGAGCGCTGTGTATTCCGTCTGGGAAAGAACGGGCTCATCCTCACGGAGGTCGCCCCTGGGATAGACCTGCAGAAGGATATCCTGGACCGTCTGTCCATCCCCGTGGAGGTATCAGACGATCTGACTGTTATGGAATTCTGAATATTTCGCGCGGCGCGGGGCGCCTCAAATCATTTGATATATCGTAAACCGCAAACAGGGGGTGTGCCATGACAGCACTTAATATTGGCCTTGAGCTGGCGCTCCTTATGGTAATAGGTTTTTTTATCAGGAAGATAAAGCTCCTCCCCGACAACTTTGAGAGCTCTGTTTCGAAGCTCATCCTGAACGTCACCCTTCCATGTCTGATAATCCGCTCCCTGAACATCGAGTTTGACCCCTCCCAGCTGCTCAGGCTGGTGAACACCGTGCTGGTGAGCGTGGGGACCATTATATTCCTCTTCCTTCTGGGGCAGTTTGGATACTATATCTGCAGGAGGAGCAGCACCGGACGGATAGTGCGCTTCGGTGTGATGTTCTCCAACTACACCTTCGTGGGCGTCCCCATGATAGAGACCCTCTACGGCTCTTCAGGGCTTTTCATCTTCACGATATTCACTTTGCCGGTTAGGCTGATATATTATATTTCGCCCCAGTTCCTGCTGAGGTCGAAGGAAGCCAGACGGAGGGCAGGCGGTTCGGGATCCGTGAAAGACCGTTTGAAAGGCATTTTCTCCCCTCCCATAGTGAGCGTACTGGTAGGCCTGGTAATATACTTCTGCGGTATAAAGCTCCCTTACTTCGTCTCCGAAGTGGTAAGGATGGTGGCCTCCGTCTCCTCCCCCCTGGGGATGATAGTCTGCGGCATGATCCTGGCCCAGCTGGATATAAAGGAACTGCTGAAGAGCCGCAGGATCCTTTACCTTGTGGCCTCACGCCTGGTGATAGCCCCCCTGGTTGAACTGTTGGTACTCATGGTGCTGGGGCTGGATACCGAGCTCATAAAAGTAGCGGTCATTTATGCGGGGCTCCCGACTGCTTCCCTACTGCCTACCTTCGCCCTGCAGTATGAGGACGACCCCCACTCCGCGGTGGAGGGCTCCGTTGGCGTGTTCCTCACCACGGTGCTGTGCATCGTGACGCTCCCCATATGGGCTGCGGTCGTCGAACGGGTCCTGGGCTGACGCAGGCTAACTGTCAATGCAGTGCGCCGTGTTTCTTCTCCCTGTTTGGGAGTTGAAACACGGCGCTCCGTTTTATTGATTTATTATCAGTAAGCCGAGGTCTTCGTATCTCCTCCTTCGGACGCAGAAACCTCCCTGCAGGCAGCACTTCAACTGGGGGCGTATTCCCCGCCATTTCTGTGTTCTCAACATCTTCAGAAGAATTATAGGTTACAGTTGAGGATCAACCGGGTAAAATAACGGTAATAATGAAAATGTCAGCCAGTGCAAATACACTCAAACCCTTTCTCATTTTGCTCCCTCCAATCAGCGCCTAAAGGCGTTGCAAAACTGTTTTCCTTACCTATACCGAATGTATAACAAGACACAGAATATGTCGAATAAAACCTCTGTACAAACGTAGATTTTCCCTGCGGCAGTATACGACAGGGAGACAGCCGGGTTCTGAAATCAAAACCACGCGTAAAACGCGTGGTTTGCGAAGGCCCTAGAAGGGCCTGATGCCAGCCGCGTCTCAAGACGCATGATAGTAGTTCGCCAATCGCATAGGCGTTTACAGGCCGCCGCTAAAGCGGCCTGTTTTTATGC